>JAFTIZ010000004.1 GCA_017456645.1 Oscillospiraceae bacterium | reverse complement strand
GGGGCAGTTGTCGACCAGATCCTTGGCGTCCTTCAGGCCCAGGCCGGTAGCGGCACGGACAACCTTGATGACGTTCAGCTTGGAAGCGCCAGCGGACTTCAGGATGACGTCGAACTCGGTCTTCTCCTCGACCTCAGCAGCGGCAGCGCCGGCAGCGGGAGCGGCAACAGCGGCAGCAGCGGCGGAAACGCCGAAAACATCTTCCAGGGTGTGGACCAGCTCGGACAGCTCCAGAACGGTCAGAGTCTTAACTTCTTCAACGAGAGCAGTGATCTTTTCACTAGCCATGATAATGTTCCTCCTAAATTGTTAGAATAATTTGTGTGTTTGGTTGATTTACGAATGAATTAGGCTTCTGCAGCTTCTGCAGGAGCGCCGCCGTCCTTCTGGATACGGATCTGATCCAGGACGAAGGCCAGGCTGGAAATGGGGGCCAGGAAGGTACCCAGGACAGAAGCGACCAGGGCATTCTTGCTGGGCAGTTCACCGAAGCCGTTCAGATCCTCAGCGGACAGAACGCTGCCTTCGACGATGCCACCCTTGATGGACAGGGTCTTCAGCTTGTTCTTCTTGGCGAACTCGCAGACGATACGAGCAGGGGCGATGGGGTCGCCGGTGGTGGAAGCCATAGCGGTGGTACCGTTCAGAACAGAGCTGAAGTCATAACCTGCATTCTTAGCAGCGAAATTGGTCAGGGTGTTCTTAACGACGGTGTACTCGACGCCGGCCTCGCGGAACTGCTTACGCAGCTCGGTGTCCTGAGCGACAGTGATGCCCTTGTAATCGACGAAGACAACGGAAGTAGCTTCCTGGATCTTGCCGGTCAGGTTTTCAACGACTGCCTTCTTGCTCTCAAGAACCTTTGCGTTGGGCATAATTTTCACCTCCGAAAATAAAAAATGTCCTTCTGCCAATAGACAGAAAGACACGCAGAAATAGTGTATTCAGCGCACCTCGGCAGGATTTACGACCCTTTGGTCACCTGCTGTCTCTGGCAACTGCTATATGATAGCAAAGTAAATTGGATTTGTCAAGCATAAAATGTGAAATAATTTAGATTTTTATATTATCAACAATGTGGAAATACTGCGACTAATTCCTTGATATCTATCGGAAATTATGCTATATTTTTGTATAAAGATCAATATGGAACAAATGGAGGGTAATCCATGAAGAACGTAATTCTAATTATGACAATGATTTGTTTGCTCTGCCTGACTGCCTGCCAGAAGGTGAAGCCTACAGCGACCAACCCTTCATCGTCTAATCCATCCCATGCGATTGCGTTGGATGACTTCGATCCTGCGCTGTGGAATGAGTATTCCGACTATGAATTGATTGAGATGACCTTAGAAAGTCCGGAAAACGAATTTAGACACTTTAGTGCTGTACGAATGACGGGTGGGGAATGGAAGGATTATATGCTGGAAAATTGCGACCCGTTTCGCGCTTTGATGCTCAGGGATACAGCGGAGGAGAGCTTGAAACAGCATTCTTTTGAACTGGTGACGAACTGTAGTAATGCCTTTACCGCTGAAAACTTTGCGGAGTTGGTGGTTGCTGTTGTTCCGGAAATGAAGGAAGAACTTCACGAGTACCTATCATCAGCTGGAACAGAGTCCGAAATCCCTGTTAGTTAATTATATTAAAATCGCCCGGAAGTTCTGCTTCCGGGCGATTTATGCGATTATTAGTTACCGTACTTGACGGTGGAGACCTTAACACCGGGACCCATGGTGGAAGCTACGGTGCAGGAACGGATATACTGACCCTTGGCAGCGGCGGGCTTAGCCTTAACGACAGCCTTCATCAGGGTGTCCATGTTCTCGGTCAGCTTCTCAGCACCGAAGGAAACCTTACCGATGGGGCAGTGGATGATGTTGGTCTTGTCCAGACGGTACTCGACCTTACCGGCCTTGATCTCCTTGACGGCGGAGCCGACGTTGGGAGTCACGGTGCCAGCCTTGGGGGAGGGCATCAGACCCTTGGGGCCCAGAACCTTACCCAGACGGCCAACGACACCCATCATGTCGGGAGAAGCGACGACCACGTCGAACTCGAACCAGTTCTCCTTGGTGATCTTCTCCACCAGCTCCATGCCGCCGACATAGTCAGCGCCGGCAGCCAGGGCCTCGTCAACCTTAGCGTCCTTGGTGAAGACCAGCACGCGGGCGGTCTTACCGGTACCGTTGGGCAGAACAACTGCACCACGGACCTGCTGGTCAGCGTGACGGGAGTCAACGCCCAGCTTGATGTGCAGTTCGACGGTCTCGTCGAACTTAGCAGAGGAACCCTTGACAACCAGTTCCAGGGCCTCGGTGGGATCATACTGAAGGGAGCGGTCGATCAGCTTCGCGCTCTCCTGATACTTTTTGCCTCTAAACACTTTGTTATCCTCCTATATAGTGGTGATGCGGAATAATCCTCCCACATTTCCGGGTCGTTGCCCGGACAGCAATTATCAATTAGTCGACAACAGCGATGCCCATGGAGCGGCAGGTGCCGGCAACCTGGGTCTCAGCAGCTTCCAGGGTGTTGCAGTTCAGATCGGGCATCTTGGTCTTGGCGATCTCAGTGATCTGGGCCTTGGTGATGGTGCCGACCTTCTGCTTGTTGGGGACGCCGGAGCCACTCTCCAGACCGATGGCCTTCAGGACCAGCAGGGGAGTGGGGGGAGTCTTGGTGATGAAGGTGAAGCTGCGGTCAGCGTAGACCGTGATGACGACGGGAATCTTGTAGCCCTCCATGTCCTTGGTGCGGGCGTTGAATTCCTTGATAAAAGCAGCGATGTTAACACCGTGCTGACCCAGAGCAGGGCCTACAGGGGGAGAAGCAGTAGCCTTAGCGGCGTTGATCTGCAGTTTGATAATACCAGTGACTTTCTGTGCCATGATAAGCACCTCCTGAATAAAATGTGGTGATGATGCGCTTACTGCGCATGTTTTGCGGGGTTATCGAACCCCTCCCACGTTCCGGCCGGATGAACCGACCCGATGCGTTTACTGGGATACGACCTCGATCTGGTCGAGCTCAAACTCGACGGAGGTCTCGCGGCCAAACATGGATACGATCACGTTGACAGCGTTCTTGTCGACCTCAATACTCTCCACGGTACCGGTGAAGGACGTCAGAGGACCGTCGAGGATCCGGACGGTATCGCCAACATTGTAATTGACGATGATCTCCTTCTTCTCAACGCCCATGGCGTAAACTTCTTCTTCGGACAGGGGAGTGGGGTCGTTGCTGGAGGAGCCCACGAAGCCGGTTACACCGCGGACATCCTTGATGACATGCCAAGTGTCATCACTGTAAACCATCTTAACCAGAACGTAACCGGGGAAGAGCTTGCGGTCGTAAGTCTTGCTGACGCCGGACTCGGTGATCTCGGTAACGGTCTCGAGAGGGATGGACACTGCCAGGATCACATCCTGCAGGTGACGGCTCTCGACGGTCTTCTCGATGGTGGCTTTTACAGTGTTTTCATAACCGGAGTAGGTATGAACGACATACCACTTTGCAGTCTCTGCCATGGCAAATTACCCTTTGAGAGAGTTGATGCCACTGATCAGCGCGGTGATACCGAACTGAGCCACATAGTCGAACAGCCAGATGAAAGCGCCGACAACGATCACGCAGGCGACGACGATCAGGGTGTTCTTGAGTACCTGCTGAGGGGTGGGCCAAACGACCTTCTTCAGCTCACTGCGGAGCTCACGGAAGTACTTGCAGACCTTGCCCCAGGTTCTTTTGAACCAGTTTTCCTTTTTGACTTCTGCCATTTTGGGGCCTCCTTACTTGGTCTCGTTGTGGGTGGTGTGCTTCTTGCAGAATCTGCAATACTTCTTCATTTCGAGACGGTCGGGGTCATTCTTCTTGTTCTTCATGGAATTGTAGTTTCTCTGCTTGCACTCGGAGCATCTCAAAGTGACTTTAACGCGCATAACGGCACCTCCTTAAATTTGCCTCCCTGTATCACCCCGGCTATGAAAAATTTAGCAAGCGGCCAACTACAACTGCCGCTCCGGGGCTGAAAAATGGGCGCAAAAAATAAGCCCTTTTTCACAGGTAGAGTCATTCTACCACAGGGGGTGCCAATAGTCAACACCTTTTTTGCCAAAAATTGAACCAAAATGGCAGAAATTTTCCCGCATGAGCCGTTTGCGCCGGGGCATATCCTAAATGTACAAGGAGGGATGGGATATGAAACGAAATTTGAAGGTATATGCAGTATGGATCGTCATCGCGGAGGCTGTAGGAATTTTGTCCGGCTTGCTGAGCCGGGGCGGTATGGAGGTGTACAGCCAAACGGTTACGCAGCCGCCGCTGTCGCCGCCTATGTGGCTGTTTCCTGTGGTGTGGGGTATTTTGTATGGGCTGATGGGGATCAGCGCGGCCATGATCTGGCTGTCACCGGAGTCTGCTCTGCGGCGCAGGGGGCTGAATCTGTTTGTGGCGCAGCTGGTGGTGAATTTCTTCTGGAGTTTGATCTTCTTCAATTTGCAGGCCTTTGGATTTGCGTTTATCTGGTTGCTGCTGCTATGGCTGCTGGTAGCGTGGATGATCGTCACCTTCTATCAGGTCAAGCCGCTGGCGGCATGGCTGCAGGTGCCATATCTGCTGTGGCTGACCTTTGCGGGATATCTGACGTATGCGGTTGGGATTTTGAATAGATAACGTATTGTTCAGAGTATGAAAAATTAAATTCGCACTCCTTGGAGATGACGACCATATAAGGCTATATCTTGTGTATAATAATCTATCGTATATAGGTTGCAGTGAAATACCCAGGAGTAACCTCCTGGGTATTGTGATTCGCGTCAAGTTAGGGTTATATTTTCGCTTAGATTCTTATAATCTTCGTTGTTACTCTTTTTCCCAGAAGGTTTTGGCCATATTTAGGGCGTTTTCAGCGACCAGATCGCCTTTGGATTGGTCTTCGGAAATATCATATACCACCCAACATACATAGGCACCATTGGAGTTCATTTTTGTCGCATAGGCTAGGAAAGTGTACTCATAGTGAGTAGTGCCTTTTTGGTAATAATCGAAAGAAATCGTTCCTGTGAAAGTGTGCATATTGTATTCGCCGACCTTCGTGGGAGCATTTCCATTAAGGGTCAGTTCCCAATTGCTCGATCGCATGCCGTAAAAGCTTTCTAGGATGCTTTGTAATTGGTCAAAATAGGCCGGGAACACCTCTGAAATATTGCTTATGTCAGGAGAATCCTCATCCTCCCCCATAACGATTTGCATTGTGCCGTCAACTTCACCGCCAACTAGACCACGAGGTTCGCTGCACGCACCGCCAGTGGGGAAATTAATAGAAAATAGCCTCGAGTTACCATTATCTGCGGGGCAGCCCTCCTGATAACCCCAATTGTCCCTGGTAATCTCATCCACGGGCTTTTCCGTGGGGGTGGTGGGATCAGGCTGTGCAGGATTTGTAGGATTGGTAGGGTCAGGATTTGTAGGTGTCTGGGTCGGAGAGGAGGGGGCTGTGGTGCCAGTAGTTTCTCCCGCGGGTTCCTTCTGGCAGCCCGCAAAGCTGAACAAAACCGCAAATGTAAGCAACAATGCAAAAATTCTTTTCAAATTAATCCGCCCTTTCAAGCTTTATGGTTTATTTACTGGAACATTGTACCACGAAGGCTGTCAGTTTGCAAGGGGGATTTCAGGCAATCAATTGCAGCGGTAAGTGATATATACACGAACGATGGGTACGTTCATATATTAAGCTTATAAACATCGGATTGGCTCATTTGAAAGCCGGAGAAATTTCGTCTTTCCTTTTTTGCATTTGTAGTATATAATTGTGAAAAACAGAAAGGGTGATACGAATGAAAATCTTGGCGGTTGATTACGGCGATGCCCGAACCGGCATTGCCATCTCGGATCTGCTGTGCAGCATCGTAGGCTCCACCTATGTGATCCACAGCCGGAATCAGGATAAGACGCTGGAGGAGATCCGCCGGCTGGTTTCGGAAAACGGAGTAGGGGAGATCGTTGTGGGTCTGCCTAAGAATATGGATGGCACCGAGGGTGCCCGGGCGGAGCTTTGCCGCCAGTTTGCCGACCGGCTGCGGGAGGTTACAGGCCTGCCGGTGGCGCACTGGGATGAGCGCCGTACTACGGTTGAGGCGCACAATATCCTCTCGCAGCACAATTATCACGGCAAAAAACGCAAAAATACCGTGGATGCCGTAGCCGCGTCTCTGATTCTGGAAGGCTATTTGGCTTTCCGGGGTCGGTAAAACAACTCCTTGCATCCAATCCCGATCAACAGAACACCGAAGAGTTTTTGCAGGCTCTCGGTGTTCATTTTTTGTGCCCAGATGGTAAAGACGGCGGCACTGACGCAGCCGGCTATCACCGGCAGCAGGATCTTTCGCCACGGGATTCTGTCTTGGTGCCAATGGACGAAGGTGGCGATCAGGGCGGCGGGAACAAAGAACATGAGATTGATGAGTCTGGCCTGTGCAGCCTCCATATGCAAAACCAGCGTCAGCCACAGCACCAGAAGGCTTCCGCCGCCGGTGCCAAGACCGGTGAGAAAACCCAGCACAGTGCCTACGGCTATGGAAGACGGAATGCTATCTAGCATAAATACCGAAAACCTCCGTACAGAATCATGGCTCCGAGAAACCGGTGCAGCCATACTGTGGGTATCCGTTTTCCCAGAAGTCCGGCCAGCAGACCGCCGGGAATGCCGCCGGCGAGGAATGGCCACGCATCCTGCCAGGGTAGATTGCCGCCTGAGCCGGTCAGCAGGGACACCATACAAATTGGCAGGATGATCGCGATGGAGGAGGAAAAAATCTCCTCTGCTGAAAATGCATTGCTTGTGTTCAGAATGGGCACAAGAACCATGCCGCCACCGGCGCCGAACAGGCCGTTGATGCATCCGGCTGCGGCGCCTGCCAATGTGGATATCAAATTGGTTTTTTTCATAAAAAATCGCCTCCTGTGACAGTATCTGCACAGGAGGCGATGGTTATTCATATATCAGGCGGAGGTGCCGGTGCTGGCGCTGATGATATAGTTCTTGTTAACGAACTTGGTGTTCTTCTCGGTCAGGGAAGTAGCTTCGATCAGCTTCGACTGCCATTCCTCCATGTCGGCGGTCAGCTTGTCATTGGTGACCATGTAGTCACGGTAGTTGGTCTCGCTGTCGCCGGAGTAGAACATGATGTGGTAGCCGTATTCGGTCACGACGATGCCGTGGTCGCCGGCCTCACGCTTCTCGTCAAAGCACCAGTCGTTGAAGGTGTCGACCATCTGGCCGGGGTAAACGTCCTCGTACAGACCGCCCTCATCACCGTTGCCGTCATCGGTCTTCTCCTTGGCCAGAGCAGCGAAGCTGTCCTCGGTCTTGTCGCCCTTCAGCCAATCGTTGTAGATCTTCTCAGCCTCATCCTTAGCCTTGTTCTTCTCGACCTCGGAGTAGGTGGTCTGACCGGTGGTCTTGTCGGTGGTGCCGCCCTCGAACTTCACCAGAATGTGACGGACGTTGGCCAGAGCGTACTTGTTGTCAATGGAGCCCTTGTACAGGACAATGTAGTAGCCCTTCAGGGTCTCGGTCTCCTTGCCGTCGGCGTCGGTGGACTTGCTGGTGGACTTGATGAAGGTGATGTCGCCTTCCTTACGGTCGGCATTGCGGATCCACTCCTGCAGCAGGCTGTTGATCTTGGAATACAGCTGATCCTCTGTCTCGGTAGCCTTGGAGTAGGTGGTGGTATCTTCCTCTTCCTCCGTCTCCTCTTCCTTCTCCTCGCCCTTGTTATCGGTATCGGTGGAGGGGGTGCTGAGATCAGTGGAAGGCTCGGTAGAATCAGTAGAAGGCTCGGTGGTGTCGGTGGAAGGCTCGGTCTCAGTCTGAACTGCGGGAGCGGACTTTTCCTCGGTAGTGGTGTCCTTCTTCTCGGCAGCGGCCTTATCCAGAGCCAGCTGCTTTTCCATGGCCTTAATGGCCTCGTTCAGCTTCTCAACGGTATTGTTCTCGGCATTGGCCAGTTCCTTGGCAACGCGCTCGATGTATTCCTCAGCGGCCTTCAGCTCGGCATCGGAGTACTTCATGGTGCCGTCGGACTGCTTTTCGCCACCGAACTTGAACTTATCCAGGTTCAGGTAATGAGAGGCGTAGGAGTAGGAGTTGTACTTGTAGGTCTCGTCGCCCTCGAACTTACGCAGAGCCACATCGTCGTAGCTGTCCTTCAGATCTTCGGTATAGGCGGCGTAGTAGGAGCTGGCCATGACCACAACCTCGTAGTAAGCCTTGTAGGTTTCGGTGTTGGCACCGCTGCCGTAAACGGCGGCGATGTAATCGTTGGCATTGTTGTAGTTATAGTACTTGGCGTACACGTCCATGTTGTCGTACAGGGACTGCATGGACTCCTTTTCCTCATCGCTCAGGGTGTGATTGGCTGCGACAGCGGCATCATACAGAGCGTAGGTGTTCTTAGCACTCTCGATGGCCTGATCCAGGAAATTATCGGCCCAGGTGGCGCCGGTTTCCTTGTCGTAGGTCTGGGAGCTCAGGGGCTTGGAGGTGCTCAGGCCCATGTAGCTCAGCCAGCTGCCATACTGGTTGACGTATTCATTGATCGCGTCGATGTAGAAGTAGTTCAGTTCGACGGCACTCACATCATGGTCGCCCACCACCAGAGCGGTGGTCATGCGAGCCATAACACCGGTAACGGGAGCCTTCAGGGCAACACCGGCCACCAGAGCCACGCACAGAGCCAGAACCACCCAGAAGGTAATGGTGTAGGCTTTCATTTTCTTTGCTTCTTTTGCAGCCGCCTGCTGCTTTTCGGTCATGGCGGCAGCATTCTGCTCCTTGCGGAGCTTCTTCTTGCTGGATGCACTCATGGTAATCAATTCCTCTCGTTTATATGCTATTGGTTGCTACGCCAATGAGTTTGACGCATAGACCTGAGCATTATAACCGATTTGTTACAGAGTTTCAAGTGGCATTCTTGCCAAATCCACAAAAATTATAAAAAGTTTACAAATTATCCTTATGGATTTTGATAAAAAGAAACATGGGGAGCCGAAGCTCCCCATGCCCTTGACCCGCTTTGGCCGTGTGCATCCGATGTGACCTGCACGAAACGGCAGGTGGGATGCCGCTCCTGTCCTTAACTGCTTCCAACGTCCACCCATCGTCAAAGCGTGGGCGGGAGGCCTGCAAACCGGGCAGGAAGTCTAACTTCCCAATTATAAAATGTGGGTCCAAAAGGACACAACACGCACCAAGCAGGAAAGATGTTGCTTATTCCTCGTCCTCTTCGTAGAGCTCTTCCATGATCAGCTCATAGACGGCTTCCAGTTCGGCTTCGTCTTCGATGGCGCAGAGGATGGGCTCACCGTCTTCTTCCACGGATTTGAGGATGCTTACCTGCAGGTCGCCTTCCTCCTCACCGCCGGCGGGAACCACGGCCAGATAGGTAAAGCCGTTGTAATCCAGGCTGGACAGAACCTCCAGCTCGTATTCGGTGCCATCCTCATCCACGATGGTCATAAAATCGGAACCGTATTCATTCTCCATAATGATAAAACCTCCCGATGGGTACTGTATTTTTGCAGGAGTATTGTACCATCTTTACAAAGCGGAATCAAGAGGTAAAATGGCGGCTCAGGAAAGGTAGTCCTCCACCAGTTGACGCAGCTCCTTGAGAGAATTGGCGGTGACCCCGGCCTCCAGCTGCTTGCGGGCATCCTCGGGCAGGGAAGAGGCGCTGTAGGGGAATACCTTTAAAGGCTCCGGATCGTCGCCCCGCCACAGGGCTACCTTGCCTTCATGGATTCCCAACAGGTAGACTGCCGTCAGAGCAAGGCACAGCAGGCCGGACAGATGTTTCTTTTTCATTTTATCCCTCCTTTGCCGTTAGTATGTCCGCTTTGCTGCGCGACATTCGCAGCAGAAGGTACATATTTCAGGCCGGTCGGTGCGATATTATATATATTAATGTAGAAAGGACAGGAATTTCTCGAATTGTTTACATTTTGGGTCTTTCGCTTTTGGTTCGGGTATGCTATAATGTTACGACTAGTAATGTATACTATGCTTAACTGTTCCCGTTCCGGCCTGTGTATGGCTGCTGTGATGGAGGTATTTTTGATATGGCAGAACAGAAAAAGAAAACTACGAAAAAGAAGGAGCCCCGCCAATCCTGGAAGCCTCATTGGATTCCGGATACCCTGTACAAGATCTGGCTGGCGGTATTCGGCGTTTTGAAGATCGCCGTAGGCGCTCTGGCTACGGTGCTGCTGATCGTTGTGGTCTGCGGCTTCGTGTTCGTGGGCATTCTGGGTGACTATCTGCAGGATGATATCCTGCCGGATTCCGAGATGGTCATGGAAAATTATGATATGGACGAAACGTCCTTTATCCACTATGTCGATAGCGAGGGCAATATTCAGGAGCTGCAGCAGATCTATGCCTCCAGCGACCGTGACTGGGCCTCCTTCGACGAGATTCCCAAGGATCTTGTCAATGCGGCTGTGGCCATCGAGGATAAGCGTTTCTATGAGCATCAGGGCGTTGACTGGATCACCACGGTGAAGGCCTGCGCCGGTATGTTCTTTGGCTCCGGCGACGCCGGCGGCTCTACCATCACCCAGCAGCTGGTCAAAAATATGACCGGCGACAATTCCGTCACTGTTCGGCGTAAGGTGGTGGAGATATTCAAGGCGCAAGACTTTGAACGCCGGTACAACAAGGAAACCATTATGGAATGGTACCTGAATATGATCTACTTCGGTGACCGCAAAAACGGTGTTAAGAGTGCAGCTGCCCATTACTTCGGCAAGGAGCTGTGCAACCTGACCACCGCAGAATGCGCATCGCTGATCAGCATCACCAACAACCCTTCCATTTTCTCCCCCTATACGGATACCTTTACCTATAAGGGCGAGCTGCTCAGCGGTAAGGAGCGCAACAACATCCGCAAGGAGAATACTCTGTGGATGATGCGCAATGAGGGCTATCTGACCGAGGAGGAATATCAGGCGGCTCTGGCGCAGGAAATCGTGTTCAAGAGCGGTATCGAAGCCGGCGACCGGATGGCATACTGTGGCAACGATGTTTGCGGCTACAAGGGCATCGTGTCAACTCTGGTGTCCAAGGACAATAAATATTTCTGTCCCGAATGTAACGAGCAGATCCGTGTAACCGATTATGCTTCCAGCACCGTGTATTCCTGGTTTGTGGACACGGTTCTGGAGGATGTGGCCGGTGCCCTGGCCGAGAAGGACGGACGGGTTTGGGATGAAATGGGCAAGCAGGAGAAGGAACTGTACCGCCAGCTGATCCAGCGGGGCGGCTACCATATCTATACCACCCTGGACATGGAGGTTCAGAATCAGGTGGATAAGGTCTATACGGATCTGACGCAGATTCCGGAGACCCGTGGCGGTCAGCAGCTCCAGTCTGGTATCATCGTTATCGACAACCGCACCGGCGACATCGTGGCTATGTCCGGCGGCGTGGGTGAGAAGGTCGTTTTCGATGCCTTTAACATGGCGACGGACGCGGAGCGGCAGGTGGGTTCTTCCATTAAGCCTTTGAGCGTGTATGCTCCCGCCTTTGAGATTGGCGGCTTCAGCCCCGCTACGGTTATTAAGGATATGCCTCTGCGCTACACCGAAGAGGATGACGGCACCGTCAAGCCTTACCCCAACAACTCCAGCCGTCAGTATGCCTACAAGCGTACCATCCTCAGCTCCATTATGGACTCTGTGAACGCGGTGGCGGTCAACACTCTGGATGCCATTGGCACCCGTTACAGCTATAACTATGTTAAAAAGCTGTTTCGTGTGTCCGGCCTGATCGAAAAGGGCGCCAACGGCACTACGGATATCGACTATTCGCCTCTGGCACTGGGTGGTCTGACCATCGGCGCCACTGTCCGTGACATGGCCAGCGCCTACGCAACCTTTGCCAATGAGGGCGTATACCGCGAGGGTCGTACCTTTACCAAGGTCTATGACTCTCAGGGCAATCTGATCATTGATAATCCTCAGACCTCTGAAAAGATCCTTAGCGAAAAATCTGTGGACTATATCAACTACTGTCTGGATCAGGCGGTGGATGCCGGTACCGGTACAGCCGCGGATCTGAAGAGTATCGGTATCGATGTCTGCGGTAAGACCGGTACTACCAACTCCAAGAATGACCGCTATTTCTGCGGTTACACCGGCTACTATACCGCGGCGGTGTGGTGCGGCTTTGAGATCCCCGCCGAGATCAATCTGGTGGGCAACACTAAGCACCCCGGCGCCCGTCTGTGGAAGAAGGTCATGGAGCCTCTGCACGAGGGTAAGGAGAACATTACGCTGTTTGATTCGGATAAGATGGTGGAGGTCACCATTTGTCTGGACAGCGGTAAGCTGGCTACCGATGCCTGCTTGCATGACATTCGTGATACGGATCGTACGGAAAAAGTGCTGGTATATCCCGAGGATGTGCCCGATGACAGCTGCGATGCTCACATTTCGCTGGAGTACTGCGTTGAGGGCGGAGCCATCGCCAACGATTACTGCAAGAAATTCGAGCAGGTCGGTATGGTCAAGCTGGAGAACCGTGCGCTGGTCAAGATGACCCGAGCTATGATCGACGAGCTGGCTCTGGGCAAGAAGGTCAAGCTGCAGGCGCTGTATCTGAGTGATAACTATATCTATCAGGTGGATAACTTCGGCGATCCCGAGCCGTTCCACGGCATTGACGGTGACCTGAACCCCGACGGCTCCGATCCCTGCCTGAAGTGTACTGTGCACACCAAGGAAAAGTGGGATCAATACAAGCAAGATAACCCCTGGGTCGATAATCCCGGCAGCGGCAACGGCAATTCCGGAAATGGCAATTCCGATAACGGCAATTCCGATAACGGCAATTCCGATAACGGCAACACCGAGCCTCCCGAGGACAACGGTAACTGGTGGGATAATCTCTGGCCCTTTAACTGAAGGAGATTTGTAAATGATTTGGATTTCCGATGCGTGGAAGGACTATGAAGTCCTTGACACCACCGATGGAGAACGCCTGGAACGTTGGGGCAAGTACCTGCTGGTACGCCCTGACCCGCAGGTGATTTGGAATACCCCCCGGATGGATCCGGGCTGGAAGCATTACGATGCCCGTTACGTCCGCTCCAATACCGGCGGCGGCCGCTGGACGGATCATAATCTGCCGGAGCGCTGGCAGATCCGGTATAAGGATTACTTGACCTTCAATGTCAAGCCCATGAACTTCAAGCACACCGGTGTGTTTCCGGAGCAGGCTGCCAACTGGGATTTCATTCGGGATACCGTGGCGCAGGCTGCTGCCAAGCGCCCGATTCGCGTGCTGAATCTGTTTGCCTACTCCGGCGGTGCCACGCTGGCAGCGGCTGCCGGCGGTGCTGAGGTCTATCATGTGGACGCCAGCAAGGGCATGGTTGCGTGGGCGAAGGAAAACGCTCAGGCCTCCGGCCTCGCTGACCGCCCCATCCACTGGATCGTGGATGATTGCGGTAAGTTTATCCAGCGGGAGATCCGCCGTGGTCGCCGCTATGACGGCATTATCATGGATCCGCCCAGCTACGGACGTGGCCCCAGCGGTGAGATCTGGAAGATGGAAACCAGCTTCTATCCGTTCCTGCTGGAAACTGCCAAGCTGCTGACGGATAACCCCCTGTTTGTCATCATCAATTCCTACACCACGGGTCTGGCACCCTCTGCGGTGGGCTATGCCTCCGATGTGGTATTTGGCGGTGTACATGGGGGTAAGACCGCTGTGGGCGAGCTGGGTCTGCCGGTAAAATCCAGCGGAATTATGCTGCCCTGCGGCTCCACCGGACGGTGGACACCCTGATCGGGAGGGATCAATTTGAGCGAAGCGATTCGTGTTGAACATTTGAAATACGAGTACCCGGGCGTGGATGACACGCCCGGTGTCACCGTGTTTGAGGATCTGAATCTCAGCATTGAAGAGGGCACCTTTGTTGCTATTTTGGGCAGCAACGGCTGCGGAAAATCCACCCTTGCCAAGCATTTCAATTCCATTTTGCTGCCCTGCGGCGGCAAGGTGTATGTAGGCGGACTGGATACCTCTGACGAGGAGCTGCTGATTCGCGTGCGGCGTACGGTGGGTATGGTGTTCCAAAACCCTGACAATCAGATCGTTGCCAACGTGGTAGAAGAAGACGTGGCCTTCGGCCCCGAAAATCTAGGCATTGCCAGTCCTGAGATCCGCAAAAGGGTGGATCAGGCGCTGAAGCAGGTGGGTATGTATGAATTCCGTGCCCATGCGCCCCATCTTCTGTCCGGCGGACAGAAGCAGCGCATCGCCATCGCCGGCGTCATCGCCATGGAACCTAAGTGCATCGTGTTGGATGAGCCTACTGCCATGCTGGATCCCAAGGGTCGGCGGGAGGTTATTGATACTGTGATGCAGCTGAACCGTGATAAGCAGATTACGGTCGTGCTGATCACCCACCACATGGATGAGGCCGCAAAGGCTCAGCGGGTTGTGGTGCTGCACAAGGGGCAGGTGGCGGCAGACGGAACGCCGGGGCAGGTGTTTTCTCAGGTGGAGCTGCTGCATAAGCTTGGCCTTGCGGCTCCGGATACTACGGAGCTTTGCTATGAGCTGAACCGCAATGGCTTCGCTCTGAGGCTGGATGCTCTGGATACAGAAGAATGCGCGCAGGCACTTTATAATGAGGTGAAGGCTTGACGCGTTAGGAGGAAAACGCATTGGCACCTATTTTACAGATAAAAAACCTTTCCCATCTTTACAGCGCGGGAACACCCTTCGAGCATAAGGCTTTGGATCAGGTGTCCTTTAGTGTGGAGAGGGGAGAGTTTATTGGCATCATCGGGCATACCGGCTCCGGCAAGTCCACGCTGATGCAGCATATGAACGGACTCCTGAAGCCCACCTCTGGCTCTGTGGAGCTGGACGGCGTGGATATCTGGAAGGACAAAAAGACTACCCGTCAGGCACGTTTTCGTGTGGGTCTGGTGTTCCAGTATCCGGAGTATCAGCTTTTTGAGGAAACCGTGTATAAGGATATCGCCTTCGGCCCGAAGAATATGGGTCTGAAGGCTGAGGAGATCGACCGCCGTGTTCGGGAAGCTGCCGGCTTTGTCGGTCTGACCGAGGAGCAGCTGAAGGTTTCGCCCTTTGATCTGTCCGGCGGACAGAAGCGCCGTGTGGCCATTGCCGGTGTGATCGCCATGGAGCCGGAGGTTTTGATCCTCGATGAACCCACCGCCGGTCTGGATCCGGTGGGCAGGGAAGGGATTCTGGAGAACATTCAGGCTTACCGCAAAGCGAAGAACGCCACCATTATGATGGTCAGCCACTCTATGAGTGACGTTGCCCGTCTGACGGAGCGGCTGCTGGTCATGAATAATTCTCGGCTTGCTATGGACGGAACCCCTGATGAGGTGTTCCGCCGTGCGGAGGAGCTGGTTCATATGGGGCTGGATATCCCCGATGTGACCCGTGTGTTCCTGCGGCTGAAGAAGATGGGGCTTCCGGTAGAGCCGGTGTACTCCATCCAGCAGGCTGTAGATGCCCTGAAGAAACTGAAGGGGGGCAACGTCCATGCTTAAAGACATTACCCTCGGTCAGTATTTCCCGGGAAATTCCGTTATTCACCGGCTGGATCCCAGAACAAAGCTGATCATGCTGATCGTGTATATCGTCGCGCTGTTTATGGCGGTGGGTTGGATCGGCTACAGCGTGATGTTCCTGTTTCTGGCGGGCTGCATTGCTGTTTCCCGGATTCCGCTGAAAAGCATCGTTCGTGGCATGAAGCCCATGGTGATCATTTTACTGTTTACCGCTATTTTGAATCTGTTGATGACTCCGGGCGATACGGTTCTGGTCAAGTTCTGGATCATTACCATCACGCTGGAGGGCGTGCTTCGTGCTGTGCAGATGATGATCCGTATTCTGATGCTGGTCACCGGCACCTTCCTGCTGACGTATACCACTTCGCCCATTGCTCTGACAGACGGTCTGGAGAGCCTGCTCTCGCCTTTGAAGAAGATCAAGCTGCCGGTGCATGAGCTGGCGATGATGATGTGCATCGCCCTGCGGTTTATCCCCACCCTGATCGAGGAGACGGATAAGATTATGTCCGCCCAGAAGGCCAGAGGCGCGGATTTCGAGAACGGAAATCTGATGCAGCGGGTCAAGGCGCTGGTTCCGATTTTGATTCCGCTGTTCATCAGCGCCTTCCGCCGTGCTGACGAGTTGGCAACGGCTATGGAATGCCGCTGCTATCATGGCGGCGAGGGTCGCACGAAGATGAAGCTGCTGCGCTATAAGCGCATCGATTTCGGCGCTTTTTGCGTAGGTGTGATCCTGCTGGCGGGAATAATTACGCTGGCCACGTTCGGTTTGTGAGGTAAACATGCGTAATATTGCACTGTGTTTAACGTATCTGGGCACAGCCTATCACGGCTGGCAAATGCAGAAAAATCTGCCCACCGTGCAGGAGACCATGGAAAAGGCCGCCGCTATGGTGGTGGGGCATCCGGTTCATATGACCGGCTGCGGCCGCACCGATGCCGGTGTCCACGCCAAGTGCTATGTGGCTAATTTCCGCACCAGCTCCTCCATTCCGGTGGATCGGCTGCCCTATGCCTTGAATACCCATCTTCCGGTGGATATCGTGGTGACCAAGGCCATTGAAGTCCATGACGGCTTCAATGCCATCGGCTCCTGCGCCCGGAAGGAGTATACCTATACCATTTATAATTCCCGTGTCCGGGATCCGTTCTACGTCAACCGGGCATGGTTCTACCCAAAGCATCTGGATGAGAAGATCATGCAGGAGGCTGCGGATCAATTCGTGGGCACCCACGATTTTGCCGCGGTCAGAAGTGTTGGCACCGATGTCAAATCCACCGTGCGCACCGTATACTATTATCATGTTGAGCGGGAAGGGAACCTGATCCGTCTGCGGGTCTGTGCCAACGGCTTCCTGTATAACATGGCTCGCGCCATGGCAGGCACTGTGGTCTACGCCGCGGAGGGAAAGATCAAGCCTTCTGAGATTGGTGCCATTCTCGATTCCGGCAACCGTACCGCCGCCGGCCCTACCGTACCGCCCGGTGGCCTTTACATGAGCCACCTGTGGTATGACGACGGCGTGGAAAATTTTGAGTGTGTGCCGGTTTTGTAAATTGTTTTTCCTGTAAAGGAGTGTTGAAATTGCAGCCGAAAATGTGCAGCAAATGCAAGAAAAATGTGGCCGTTGTGTTCATTACCAAAATGGAAAACGGCGTTACTTTAAATGAGGGCTACTGCCTCAAATGCGCCCGGAGTCTGGGCATTCCCCAGATCGATCAGGCGGTCAAGCAGATGGGTATGTCCGAGGAGGATCTGGATCTGCTGAGCGACGAGATGAGCAGTATGTTCGGTCAGCGTGACGATGAGGATTGCGATGACGATGAGGCCGAAAGCCGCACCGCCACGTTCCCTCTGCTGAACCAGCTCTTCGGCGGCGGTGCCGATCTGCCTGCCAATCCCCCTGAGCGCTCCGGAAAGAAGGACGCGGAAGGGGATGAACCCAAGAAAAAGAAGGGCAAAAAGCATAAATTTCTGGACAGCTATTGCATGAACCTCACCGGCCGTGCCCGTGAGGGCAAGCTGGATAAGGTCATCGGCCGGGATGTGGAAACCGAGCGTGTGATTCAGATTCTGAACCGCCGCCAGAAGAACAATCCCTGCCTGATCGGTGAGCCCGGTGTTGGCAAGACCGCCATCGCCGAGGGTCTTGCGCAGCGCATTGCCGCAGGGGATGTGCCTTACAAGCTGCGGGATAAGGAAGTGTTTTTGCTGGATCTGACGGCTCTGGTGGCCGGTACTCAGTTCAGAGGTCAGTTTGAAAGCCGCATGAAGAGTCTGATCGGTGAGATCAAGGAGTGCGGTAATATCATTCTGGTCATTGACGAAGTCCACAATCTGGTGGGCGCCGGCGATGCCGAGGGTTCTATGAATGCGGCGAATATTCTGAAGCCCGCTCTGTCCCGTGGCGAGATTCAGGTTATCGGTGCGACCACCTTTAATGAATATCGCAAGCATATCGAAAAGGATGCGGCGCTGGAGCGCCGTTTCCAGCCCGTTTCCGTGGCGGAGCCTACCATCGAGGAGGCCAGCCTGATCATGCAGGGCATCGCCAAGGCGTATTCCGAGTATCACGGCGTGGAGATCTCGCCGGAGATCGCCCGTCAGTGCGTCATTCTTTCTGAGCGGTATATCACCGACCGATTCCTGCCCGATAAGGCCATCGACCTGCTGGATGAGGCCTGCTCCGATGTAAACCTGCGCACCAAGGAGATCAGCCAGCTGGCAGAGCTGAAAAAGGAGCGGGATGATTACGAGCTGGAGCTGAAAATGCTCACTGAGGATACGGAAGCCGAGCATTATGAGCGCCTTGCCACTATCCGCAGCAAGCTGCTGCGCATTGCCGCCGAGATCGAGCGGATCGAAGCGCTGCCCAAGCCCCGGGTGACTATGGAAAATCTGGCTCGGATTATTGAACTGTGGACAAAGATTCCTGCCTCCAAGATCAAGGCACAGGAGTATGAGCAGATCAAGGGTCTGGCTGACCGGCTGAAGAAGCATATCGTCGGTCAGGATGAGGCTGTGGACGCTGTGTCCAGAGCCATCCGCCGCAGCCGAGTGGGTCTGTCCGCCAAGAAACGGCCTGCCTCCTTCATCTTCGTTGGTCCCACCGGCGTGGGTAAGACGGAGCTTGTAAAGCGGCTGGCGGATGATCTGTTCGACAGCGTGGATGCCTTGATCCGCCTGGATATGTCGGAGTATATGGAAAAGCACACGGTTTCCAAGCTCATCGGCTCGCCTCCGGGTTACATCGGCTATGATGAGGCCGGCCAGCTGACAGAGAAGATTCGCCGCAAGCCTTATTCCGTGGTGCTGTTTGACGAGATCGAAAAGGCGCATCCTGATGTGCTGAACATTCTGCTGCAGGTGCTGGACGACGGACGAATCACCGATGCTCAGGGCAGATTGGTGAATTTCGAGAATACCATCATTGTCATGACCTCCAACGCCGGCTCTGAGGGTCGGATCTCCGGTCTGGGATTTGGACGGACGCAGCAGGAGCAGGTCAAAGATAAGACCATGGGCGCTCTGCGTGAGTTCCTGCGGCCTGAGTTCATCAACCGCGTGGATGAGATCGTCACCTTCAATCATCTGAGCAAGGAGAATTTCCTTGGCATTGCCGATATTATGCTCTCCGAGCTGAAGGATAATCTGGCTTCCCGTGGCCTCGATATTTGTTGGGATGAGGAACTTCGGCAGTTCCTTGCGGATAAGGCCTATTCTGTGACCTATGGCGCCAGAAACCTGCGCCGTACCATTCAGCAGGAGCTGGAGGATCCCATCAGCGAAGCTATTATTGATAGCTTTGAAAATCCCATCAGCCAGATTTCTGTGCGCATTGTTGACGGCACGGTAAAGCTGGAAATCAAGTAAATTTTGAACCGGTCAAGTAGCATTGACCGGTTCTTTTTACGTCGCCGGAGCGTACATTTGAATAGGGGAATTCGTTCATAAATTCTTCAAAAATATCTAAATACAGGGTTGCATTTTGTCGAAAAAAATGGTATCCTATCCTCGTGGAAGAGGTATCTTCTGTAAATGTCGATTTACATTCAAGGAGGAAAATCTATGGCAAAGTTTTGCTCCCGCTGCGGCAAGCCGCTGGCGGAAGGTGAGTCCTGCACCTGTGCAGGTAATGCTCCCGTGATCAATGTTGATTCCGCAAAGGGTATTCTGGAGTCTGTTAAGAACCATATGGGCATCGGTGACCCTGAGCTGAACAAGGGCGATGCTTATGAGAAGGATATGCAGATCGTTCCTGAGTGCATCAGCGCAAATGAGGGCGAGGTTCCCGTTAAGCAGTACGAGGTCGCTACTCTGCAGAACCGCATTCTGGGCATCCCTTACGCCAAGGCTAAGGGCAAGATGCAGGTTACCAATAAGCGCGTGATCTTCAGAGCCCCCGGCCGTTGCCTGGCCGGCAGAACCACTCTGCAGCACGAGTTCGCCATCGATGAGCTGGCCGGTGTTGAGGCTCGCAGAGAGTATGTGTTCAACTTCGGCGACCTGCTGATCGGCATTCTGGCTTCTGCTGTTGGTGGCGCTGTCATCACTTGGCTGATCAATGCTCTGTTTATGGGCAAGAACATGAACGACAGCATTGCCGGTGTGGTCATTGGCACTCTGCTGCTGGGTATTGCCGGCTGCGTTCCCTTCGTTATGCTGAAGAAGAAGTGGCTGCTGAAGGCGCTGTGCCTTGGTGGCTCCGTTATGCCTCTGATGTCCTTTGGCAGCACCGTCAGCCAGTTCGGTAAGTATGCCGATAAGGGCGGCGCTGAGTTCTTCGGTGGCTTGATGTCCTTCCTGGGCTTCATTGCGCTGCTGATGCTGCTGTTCACTCTGTTCATCCATGCCATTAAGCCTAATCTGGTTCTGGTCATCAAGACCAAGTCCGCCAGCGATGCTATCGATATCCGTCCCAAGAAGGTCGTCCCCTTCGGCGGCAAGGATGAGGATCACACCGGCTATGTGGAGGTTATCCCTGCTGCCGATGCCGAGCGCTGCATCCGTGAGATCAACGCCATCATCAGCGACATTCAGAAGCTGGGCGATTTCGGTATCTCCAAGTGGCAGAACTAATCACTGCATAATGAATACTTAAAAAACTGCCGGATGGAGTTAAAGGCTCTGTCCGGCAGTTGGTTTTTCAGGAGGACGAAATAATGGGTCTAAAATCTTTCTTTAACGGCTTGTTTGGTAAGGGTACGACAACCACTCCTACGAGTGATGTTTTGATTGACTTGATTAATGGTCGCTATGTGGCCGGTGAGGTCAATACAGATCAATATTTGGATTATTTGAGCAAGGAAAGTCAGAAAAAATTGTCGTATCAATCCTTTGGTGACTCGTCCAAAATTGTGAAAACAAGTGCGTCAAACATCCATGATGTTGACCTTTTTGGAAGTTCCAGAGAGGAATTTTGGAACCACCATGGCCACACAAAGGCGGATTATCATGAGTTAGCATCTCACATTCCCGAGGTTCAAAAACGGTTGGATGCAGGGGAAAGCTTGAGTACGATTGTGAAGGATCCTGAGATCGGCAAGTGTGCAGAATTGTACTTTGAGCCGAATAATATGCCGAGGGTTTCACAGTATGGGGATACCTATATTGCTGGAGGTGATAACCGTCACCGTATTTTGGCGGCGCAAGAGCAAGGACACGAGATTCCGGTGAAGGTTGTTGGTGAATATACATCGATTGAACAGCAGGTTTCTGTGGATGATCAAGAGGAAGAAACTACAGTTGAGGAAGAAGTTGTAGTTGAGGAAGAAGTCGTAGTTGAGGAAGAAGTCGTAGTTGAAGAAGAAACTGTAGTCGAGGAAGAAGTTGTAGTTGAGGAAGAAGTTGTAGTTGAGGAAGAAATGGAAGTTGACGTCGAAATCGAGGTTGAGGCAGAGGCACCAGCTACAACTGAAAACAACTGCGAATCGCAAGAATCTGATTATGATTACTATAATTACTATGGCTACTAACGGAGGATAGAATGAAGAAAATAGAAGTATTTGACGGCAATGAACTGCTGGAAACCCCGATTTTGTATCCCACCACAGATCCGAACTGCGCTTTCATCGGCGTGGACAAGTTCGGCAAGGATGTATATGTGCCCGTGGATGCCAATCTGCTGAGCAGACACATGATGCTGCTGGGCGGCATCGGCACCGGTAAGACCAACACCTTCAATCAGATCATCTCCCAGCTACGCAGCTCCATGACCAAGGACGATGTGATGATCATTTTCGACACGAAGGGTGATTTTTACAACACCTTCTACCGTCCCGGTGATATCGTCATCAGCAACGATCACACGGCCACCGGCCCCAACGGCAAGGACTATTGGAACGTGTTCAACGAGATCGAGCATGACGAGCACATGGAAGAGAATATCGTGGAAATCGCGAAATCTTTGTTCCATCAGAAGCTGGAAAAGACCAATCAGCCGTTCTTCCCCAATGCGGCAAAGGATCTGTTTTCCGCGATTTTGACCCATTTTACAAGACATCCTGAACTGAAGGCCAATAACAAGACCCTTCGGGCGTTTCTGGATGGCTCTCCCACGGCGGAGATTCGTGAGATGCTGAAGCAGCATGATGATCTGAAAGCAATGGTCAGCTACATTTTTGATGACAGATCCCCCCAGACGCAGGGTGTTATCTCCGAGCTGCAGCAGCTGTCCCGTGAGATCTTTCTCGGCAACTTCAAGCAGGAGGGTACGCTTTCCATGCGCAATATCGTGCGCAATAAGGGCGGCAAGTTCGTGTTCATTGAGTACGATCTGGGCATCGGCAGTATGCTTTCGCCTATATACAGCCTGCTGTTCGATCTGGCCATCAAGGAGGCTCTGTGCCGCAAAAAGAGTGAGGGTAGCGTCTATTTCATCACCGACGAGTTCAGCTTGATTCCCAATCTGCAGCACGTGGATGATGCGGTGAACTTCGGCAGAAGTCTGGGCGTTAAGTTTATGATCGGTATTCAGAACATCGATCAGGTCTATGAAAACTACGGCGAGAACCGGGCGCGCAGCCTGCTGTCCGGTTTCCTGACCTCTATTTGCTTCCGTGTTAATGACGGAAAGTCCAAGGAGTACATCCGTGAACTTCATGGCGTGAACCGGAAAAAAGAGATTTACATGGCTTCCGTTCAGGGACGCGGCATCGTGGAAAGCCTTCGGGATGCCAATGTAGTAGAGGATTGGGATATCACACGGCTTGGTATCGGCCAGGCCATCATCGGTTTTCCCGGTAAGCCGCCGTTCATTTTCCAGTTTAAAAAGGTGTAAATACAGAAAAGCTGCGGAAGAATTTCTTCCGCAGCTTTTTGTCACATATCGATTTTCTGACTGATTTTGTCGCCGACCTTCATGGCGGCATCCTCCACCTTACTGGCGGCTTTTGCAGCCAGCTGACGGGTGGGGTTGGTTCTCGGCATCATCAGGATCGCGACCGCACCGGCTGCCGCGCCGATGCCCATGGTCAATGCCCAGCCTTTCACACTCATACGCGCGCTCCTCAATCAGCGGCGGTGAGGCATGCGGCGGTTCTTGCCGGGCATGGTTTCGGTGGGATCCATGGTGTTCACACCGCCGGTGCCTTCGGTGGATTCGGAATTGTCCGTAGGTCTGGGGATGGTGGGCATGGTAGTAGGAGTTGTGGCGTTGGTAGGTGCGGTAGTCGGAGCAGTAGTCGGTGCGGTAGTAGGCGCGGTAGTTTCGTCCATAGCGGGGGCACGACAGGCGGTCATGAGCCCTGCGGTCAGAACGAAGGTCAGGGCAATAATGCTAAATTTCTTCATAATTTTCCTCCTCTTTCTCTGGATACAGTCCTAGTATAGCCAAAAATCGAACAATTACGCTGGTAAAATCCGACTTGCAGCGTAGGTGGCGAAACTTGTAAATTATCGTTGATTTTTTTGTTTTTGTATGTATAATATAAGATAGAAAATAATGAGAAGGGGAGTTCTTTTACTATGAAGAAGCTCGTTGTTAACAAAAATTCCGAATGCATGGCCTGCCTACAGTGCGTTCAGGCTTGCTCTGAGGCTTTCTACAAGGAGTTTGATGAGGATCTTAGCTGCATCCGTATCGTTGCTAAGGGCGCCGGTGCCAAGCCCAATGTGTGCATCCAGTGCGGCAAGTGCATGCGCTCCTGCGAGCATGAGGCCATCACTCAGAACCCCAAGACCGGCGTGTACATGATCAACAAGAAGAAGTGCGTCAGCTGTGGCGCCTGCGTGGAGGCTTGCCCCATGAAGGTCATGGTGCTGAAGCCCGAGAATCCCGCTTCCAAATGCATCGCCTGCGGCATCTGCGTCAAGGCCTGCCCCATGGAGATTCTGGAGATCGTGGAGAAGTAAATATAAAAAGGACAGTCGCAGACTGTCCTTTTTTCGTACAGAAAGGGTGGGGAATTTGAGCAAAAGGGTGTCGATAATATTGCTGATTTTGGCAGCGTCATTGATTCTGACGGCGTTTCTGATCGGTGCATGGGCTCTGTCCGGGATTTATTCCACTTCAGAACCTACTGAAAACGAAATACCGATGGCCACGATGATGGTTCATACCCCGGTTCCGCAGAGCGGAACCGGGGTAATTTTTTCAGATAAACAAAATTTCACATTTGTAACAATTGCATAATCCATTCGGGTATGATATAGTATATTCGATATGATATGCCCGGAGGCGTTTATGACTGGATTAACTGATTTTCAGCAGAAAATGGCGAGTAATTTGCCCGGTGTCGACCTGCGCTTCGAAGAGCCTATGGCCGACCACACCTCCTTCCGGATCGGCGGGGCTGTGGAAGTGATGGCTTTCCCCAAAAGTGTGGAGGAAATGTCGAGTATTCTGAAAACGTCCGCTTTATTGGACTGCAAACCTGCTATTTTAGGTGCGGGAACCAATGTGCTGGCGCCGGATGAAGGGGTTCGTGGTCTGGTCATCTGCCTGAAGGATTGCCTTGGGGGCATGGAGCAGATCGGCGCCACTACCATTCGGGTGGCCGGCGGCGTGACCATGACCAGAGCGGCGGTGTTCGCGGCGAATCTGGGGCTGTCGGGTCTGGAATTTGCCCACGGCATTCCCGGCACGGTGGGCGGTGGCGTTTACATGAACGCCGGTGCCTACGGCGGCGAAATTTGTCAGGTCTGCAAAAGTGTGGATGTTATGGATTTTGAAGGGAATATTCACACATTTACCAATGCAGAAATGGGATTTTCCTACCGCAACAGCATTCTAGAGGAGTGCGGAGGCATTGTGGTTTGTGCAGATTTTGAGCTGTCCGAAAAGCCCACGGAGGAGATCCGTGAGAAGATGAAGGAGCTTATGGGCAAGCGTTCCGCTTCCCAGCCTTTGGATAAGCCCTCCGCCGGCTCGGCATTCAAGCGTCCCACTGGCGGCTATGCCGCGGCGCTGATCGATCAGGCGGGCTTGAAGGGCTATGCCGTGGGCGGCGCGGCGATCTCCACCAAGCATGCCGGTTTTGCCGTCAATCTGGGCGGCGCGACGGCGGCAGATGTGAAGGCACTGCTGGCGCAGGTGTCTGATATCGTGTTTGAAAAGTCCGGCATTCGTTTGGAGCCGGAGGTGCGGATCTGGTGATCCAATCCTGAAAATTTGAAGAGGGGAGGAAATGAGATGGCGGTGTCTTTTTCCGGCGGTGCTAAGGCAGAGATCTGCCGGGTCGTGCCCAATAAGAAGTGCTGTGCGCTGGCCCAGTGCTTTGGCGTTTTGCTGTTCTGCAACAGCTTTACTCCCGATGGCATTCGCATCATTACTGAGAGTCGGGAATTCGGCTATATCCTCCCTAAGCTGTTTTTGAAGGCTTTCGATCTGGAATTTGACAGTTTCCCCAGTTTGGAATCCCCCGGTAAGCTGGTGTTCCAGATCGATGATCCGGAAAAACTGGAAATTATTCTGACGGAATATGGTTTTGACCACAATTTGCTTTCCCTCCATGTGAACCTGCCGGTGGTGGAAAATGATTGCTGCAAGGCGGCGTTCCTGCGAGGTGCGTTTCTGTCCGGCGGGTCTGTGACCGATCCGGAAAAGGGCTACCATTTTGAAATCGCCACCACCCATCATAGCGTAGCCAGAGAGACCTATGCCCTGGTGGAAGAGATGCTGGGCTTTTACCCGAAAATGGCCCCCCGGGGCGGCGGGCAGGTGCTGTATTTCAAGCAGAGCGACATGATCAGCGATTGCCTGACATTTCTCGGTGCGCCGGTAGCTGCTATGGGCATCATGGAGGCCAAGCTGGAAAAAGAGCTGAACAACAAGGTCAATCGTCGCTGCAATTGCGACGATGCCAATACGTCCAAGGTGGTTGAGGCTGCGCAGGAGCAGCTGGCGGCCATCCGACTGCTGCGTGAAAAGGGAGTTCTGGAGCGGCTGCCTCAAAAAATGCAGGCGGCGGCAAAAGCTCGTGAGGAAAATCCAGAAAGCTCCCTGACAGAGCTGGCTTCCATGATGGAGCCGCCGATTTCTAAGCCTGCTATGAACAGCCGGCTAAAAAAACTGATGCAAATTTCCAAGGAGGCAACGGTATGAGCTTTGCGCACTTACATGTACATACGGAATACAGCCTCCTTGACGGTGCTTGCCGCATCAGCGGTATTATGGATCGGGTGAAGGAGTTGGGGCAGACCGCTGTGGCGATCACCGACCATGGCGTGATGTACGGCTGTATCGATTTCTATAAGGCCGCCAAGGCCGCGGGCGTCAAGCCCATTATCGGCTGCGAGGTCTATGTGACCCGCCGGGGCATGGCTGACCGTGTCCATGGCATCGACAATGATCCTTATCATCTGGTGCTGCTGTGCGAGAACCGCAAGGGCTACGAAAATCTGTGCCTGATGGTTTCCGAGGCGTTCATTCAGGGTTTTTATGGTAAGCCCAGAGTGGATCTGGAGCTGCTGAGCAAGCACCACGAGGGCTTGATCGCGCTGTCGGCCTGTTTGGCCGGTGCCATTCCTCAGTATCTGATGGAGGAGGACTATGCCTCTGCCAAGGAATATGCCCTGAAAATGGCGGATATTTTTGGTGAGGGCAACTTCTATCTGGAGCTGCAGGATCACGGCATTGCCGAGCAGCGCCCCGTCAATCAGGGCGTCATGCGCATTGCCCGTGAGACCGGTCTGCCGCTGGTGGTCACCAACGATGCCCATTATCTGCGCAAAGAGGATGCCCGGATGCAGGATGTGCTGCTGTGCATCCAGACCGGCAAGACAGTTGATGACGAAAATCGCATGAAATTCCAGACCGAGGAATTCTACCTCAAGAGCGAGGAGGAGCTGCGCGCTCTGTTCCCCAACTGCGATGAGGCCTTTACCAATACGGTCAGGATCGCCGACCGGTGCAATCTGGAATTTGTGTTCAACGAATATCATTTGCCCTCCTTCCCGGTGCCGGAGGGGTATACCAATGAGGGGTATTTCCGTAAGCTGTGTATGGATGGCTTTGCGGAGCGGTATCCCGATCAGCCGGAGAAGTATCTGGAGCGGCTGGAATATGAGATCGACGTTATCAGCCGTATGGGTTATGTCAACTATTATCTGATTGTTTGGGATTTTATCCGCTATGCCAAGGAAAACGGCATCCCCGTGGGCCCGGGTCGTGGTTCCGGCGCGGCATCCATCGTGGCGTACTGTATGCATATCACGGAAGTGGATCCCATGCAGTATTCCCTGATTTTCGAGCGGTTCTTGAATCCTGAGCGTGTCAGCATGCCCGACTTTGATACGGACTTCTGTCAGGAGAGACGGCCGGAGGTCATTGACTATGTCATGCGTAAGTACGGCGCAGATCACGTGGCGCAGATCGCTACCTTTGGCACCATGGCGGCACGTGGCGCCATTCGTGACGTTGGCCGTGCCCTGAATTTTACTTACGCGGAGACCGATGTGGTGGCGAAGCTGGTGCCTACCACCTTGCACATCACTCTCAAAGAAGCGCTGGAGGTCAGTCCCAAGCTCAAGGAGATGTACGATACGGATGAGCGGGTCAGAACCCTCATCGATACCGCCATGAGCTTAGAGGGAATGCCCCGCAACACCTCCACCCACGCCGCCGGCGTGGTGATCACCGCGGAGCCGGTATGCACTTATGTGCCGCTGTCGCGCAATGACGATACCATCGTGACCCAGTATACCATGACCACCATTGAGGAACTTGGTCTGCTCAAGATGGACTTCCTTGGTCTTCGAAATTTGACGGTGATCCGGGATGCGGAGCGGCAGATTCAAAAGTTTGAGCCTGATTTTTCTATGGCCAATGTGCCGGATAATGACCCTGAAACCTTCCGTATGCTGGCAGAGGGCAAGACCCAAGGTGTGTTCCAGCTGGAGAGTGCAGGCATGACCAGTGTTTGCGTGGGCATGAAGGCGGACAGCATCGAGGATATCACCGCCATTGTGGCGCTGTACCGCCCCGGCCCTATGGATTCTATTCCGAAATTTATCGAAAATAAGTTAAATCACAAGAAAGTTACCTATAAATGTCCGGAATTGGAGCCGATCCTGAAGGTCACTTATGGTTGCATCGTCTATCAGGAGCAGGTCATTGAGATCTTCCGTCAGCTGGGCGGCTATACCATGGGTCAGGCCGACAACATTCGCCGCGCCATTTCCAAGAAAAAGATGAAGGTCATCGAGGCGGAGCGAAGGGTGTTCGTCTACGGTGACGCGGAAAAGGGGATTCCCGGCTGTGTTGCCAACGGAATTTCTGAGGTGGTAGCCCAATCACTGTACGATGAGATCGTTGCCTTCGCAAACTATGCCTTTAACAAGGCTCACGCGGTCTGCTATGCCGTGGCTTCCTATCAGACGGCGTATCTGAAATGCCATTATCCCCGTCAGTACATGGCGGCGCTGATGACCTCGGTTCTGGATTCTGCTACCAAGATCTCCGGCTACATTGCTGAGTGCAAGGAGCTGGGCATTGCCGTGCTTCCGCCGGATATCAATCACTCCGATGATCATTTCAGTGTAGAGGGCGATGCCATTCGCTTCGGTCTTGGTGCGGTGAAGAATGTGGGTCACGGCCTGATTCGAACCGTTGCTGCCAAGCGCGAGGAGGGTGGATCTTTCAGATCTCTGGAGGATTTCATCGAGCGCATGGGCGAGGGCGAGCTGAACAAGCGAGCCGTGGAAAACTTTATCAAATGCGGTGCCTTGGATTGCTTCGGACATCACCGCAGTGAGCTGCTGGCGGTGTACGACAGCATTATGGACAGCGTATCCAGTACCCGCAAGCGAAATCTGGACGGCCAGATGGGTCTGTTCGGTATGCTGGAGGAGAATGACGCAGCGGCGGCCATCTCCATTCCCAAGCTGCCTGAGCTGAACAAAGCGGATATGATGGCCATGGAGAAGGAGACCACCGGTATTTATATTTCGGGTCACCCCATGGACGATTACCGCCGGTATCTGCGCAATACCCATGTGGTGCCCATCGTTGAGCTGATGGGTGACGAATCCCGCTATCAGGACGATCAGATCGTGTCCGTTGCCGGCATCGTGCAGGCCATTAAGATGAAGACTACCCGCAACAATTCCATGATGGCCTATGTGACTGTGGAGGATGACACCGCATCCATCGAAATGCTGGCGTTTTCCAATGTCCTGAGCCAGTACGGCGGTTATCTGAAGGAGAACGGGGCGGTGGTGATCACCGGGCGGCTCTCCATTCGGGATGAAAAGGAGCCCCAGATCGTCATCAATCGTGCCCGACCCATTACGGATTTCTCTGAGGCCCCGGAAAACGCGGTGCCGGTGGAGAAGGAGCAGCCCAGAACACTCAGCGGAACGCTGTACCTTAAGCTGGAAAGTGAGCAGGATCCCAATTATTCCAAGGTGCGCGCTATTGTGAATATGTTCCCCGGCGACAGCACGGTGAAGGTATTCTTTGCCGATACCCGGAAAATGCGCGGCGCACAGGCTGCTTTGGACAGCCGTATGCTCAATGAGTTGGAAAAAGTTCTGGGAAAAGAAAATGTTGTGGTGAAATAGCTTTCCTTTTTGTAGGAAATGTAGTACAATTATTTGTTGGAAGGAGCGTGGAAACGTGAGCCGAAAATGGAATATTGCCCTGCTGGTGCTTGCGCTGCTGCTTCTGACCGGCTGCTCTCTGCAGACCATTGATTCGCTGTATCAGGTGCCGAAGCGGTCGGATGAATATAACAATCTGCAATCTGCCATCGATCGCAATCTTGGCAGCCGGGATTATTGCGCACCCCAATCCGGTGAGAACCTGCAAACGGTTCAAATGGCGGATCTGGATGGGGACGGAGAGCCGGAATACCTGCTGTTCGCCAAGGGTGTGGCGGAAAAGCCTTTGCAGATCCTGATCTTCCGCATGGAGGACGGGGAATATGTGCTGGCGGATACCATTCAAAGTCATGGATTTGCCTTTGACGTGGTGGAGTACGCCCGCATCGATGACAGACCCGGCTATGAGCTCATCGTGGGTTGTCAGATCAGTAATGAGGTGGCACGTTCGGTCAGCGTTTACAGCTTTCAGGACGGAAAAGCCATCTCCCTGATGAGCGCAAACTATACAAAATTTTTGACCTGTGACCTCAATGCGGACGGACGCAGCGGTCTGATGGTGCTGCGTCCCGGTGAATCCGATGAGGCCAAGGGTCTTGCGGAGCTGTATCAATACGCCGGCGATACCATGGAGCGCTCCAATCAGCTGAGCCTGTCCGAATCCGCCGACCGGCTGAAACGGGTGTTCAGCGGCAGACTCCAGGGAGGTCAGAGCGCGGTCTTCGTAGCCAGTGCGGCAGGCGAAAACGCTATCATCACGGATGTATTTGCTCTGGTGGATGGATACTTTACCAACATCAGCTTCTCTGCTGAGTCCGGAACCAGCCAGAGTACCTTGCGAAAGTACAATGTCTATGCTGAGGATATCGACGAGGATGGCATTATGGAGCTGCCGGCGCTGATCAGTATGCGGCCTACCAGCAGCCCAAGCACATCTTCAATGCAGTATTTGATCCGCTGGTATTCTCTTACCCCCGACGGAAAGGAAATTGACAAGCTGTACACATTCCACGATTTCCTGGGCGGCTGGTATTTGACTATGGATAACAGCTGGGCCGGACGTGTGACGATACAGAAGCAGGGTGGCGGCTACGAATTGCATTTGCGTGATGAGAACCTGAGCTTGGAGCAGAAAGTGCTGACGGTGTATTATATGCCCGGAACAAGCAGCGAGGAGTTGATTGTTCAGAGCAAACGGTTCGTGATCTACGAAACTGACTCGGCGCTGTATGCCGCTGAGCTGGAAGAATGCGCCGCCACTTACGGCATTACCCGTGAAAGTGTGATAAATAGCTTCCACCTGATCCATCAGGATTGGAAAACACAAGAGGTGTCGAAATGAAAAAGGTACTGATTTTGGAAGATGAAGAGAATATCCGCAGCTTCGTTGTGATCAACCTGCAGCGAGCCGGTTACCAGACTCTGGAGGCCGGCACCGGCAATGAGGCGCTGGAGATTCTGAAGGAACATCCCGATGTGGATGTGGCGGTGCTGGATATTATGCTGCCGGATATCGACGGCTTTGAGGTTTGCCGGCGGATTCGCGCATCCAACAAGCGCATGGGTATCATCATGCTCACCGCACGGACGCAGGAGATGGACAAGGTTACCGGCCTGATGACCGGCGCCGATGACTATGTGACCAAGCCCTTCTCTCCGGCAGAGCTGACGGCTCGGCTGGATGCGCTGGTGCGCCGTGTCCGCGGAGATTCGGTGGCGGTCAGCGAGCTGTTGAGCCACGGCCCCTTCATTCTCAATACCCGAAACCGTACGCTGGAGAAGTATGGCGAGCGCATTCGCCTGACGCAGGTGGAGTACGCCATCGTCAAGCTGTTTATGCAGCACCCCGGTCGTGCGCTGTCCAGAGAAGAGATTCTGGCAACCGTATGGGGTCGGGAATATGAAGGCGAGCTGAAGATCGTGGATGTAAATATCCGCCGCCTTCGGATCAAGTTGGAGGACAACCCCAATAATCCCAGCTTCATTACCACCGTTTGGGGCTTCGGCTACAAGTGGGGAAGCTGATCGGGGAAAAGAAGAAGGGAGCAAAGGTCAAGATCAGCGGCCTGAGCAGACGGTGGTTTGCCAATACCGTCAGCGTTATCTGCGCAATGGGACTGGTTTGCGTGCTGGTCGTGACTATGGTCTTCGCGGCGTATTATTATACCAATCTGGAATCGGATATGCGCCGCCGGGCGGAAGAGACCGCCAGCTTCTTTACGGATTATCTGAACCAGAATTATAACGATTATTACCAGTCCTGCATCACCTATACCCGTACCTTTGAGGATAGAAACTCTCTGGAACTGCAGTTCATCAATGCCGAGGGGCAGCTGGTGGTTTCCTCCTACGGCCATTGGGCCGGCAAGGCACCTACTACCTCGGATATTTCCGACGCCTTTGTGACCAAGGACATTGAAAGCTACGTGGGTGCGGATCCTGCCACGGGTGAACGGATCATTGCGGTGTCCAGCCCCATGGTCTACAGCGGCGGTGAGGTCATCGGCGTGCTGCGGTATGTTACCTCCACAGAAGCGCTGGATCGGCAGATTCTGACCATCGGCTTGTGCGCTGCGGGTGCGTTTCTGGTGATTCTGGGAGCGGTGCTGTTCAGCGGACGGTATTTTATCCGTTCCATCGTGGTGCCCGTGGAGCAGATCACCCAGAAAGCGAAACGGATCGCCAGCGGCAGCTACGGCGTTCAGATCCAGACCCGCTACAATGACGAGATCGGCGAGCTGGCGAACACGGTCAATGAGCTGTCAGTCAAACTGAACCAGAATGAGAAAATGCAGACGGATTTTATTTCCTCTCTTTCTCATGAGCTGCGCACCCCTCTGACGGCGATTACCGGCTGGAGTGAAACTCTGCTGTCGGATCCGGATCTGGATGATCAGACCCGTCGTGGCATGAAGATCATCCATCGTGAGACCCATCGCCTGACGGAAATGGTGGTGGAACTGTTGGATTTTACCCGCATTCAGGACGGACGGTTCACCTTGAATGTAGAGCTTTCTGATATTCGTGGCGAATTTGAAGATACGGTATATATGTACGGAAGCCGCTTGGCACAGGAGGGGATTACCCTTGAGTTGACCGAGGATGATGAGGAAATTCCGGAGATTCCCTGCGACCCCAAGCGGATGCGGCAGGTTTTCCTGAATATTTTGGATAATGCCGCCAAGCATGGCGGTGAAGGCAAGCGCATCGAAGCCGCGATTCGTCTTGAGGACGAGGAAGTGGTGATCCGCATTCGGGATTATGGCCCCGGCATTCCGGCAGATGAACTGCCTCTGGTAAAACGGAAATTTTATAAAGGCAGCTCCAAGGTTCGCGGCACCGGCATTGGTTTGGCGGTCTGCGACGAGATCGTGGAGCTCCACGGCGGCACGTTGACATTGGAAAATGCTCCCGGCGGCGGTACGGTTGTAACGGTGCGCCTGCCTGTGTCGCAGTAAGGAAAGGAACAATATGGCAAAGAAAACAGATCAACCACAAGAGAAATTTAAAACAATGATCGGCGGTCAGGCTCTCATTGAAGGCATTATGATGCGCGGCCCTGAGAAGGATGCCATCGTGGTGCGCACCGCCGAGGGTCTGAAGCTGGAGGTTAAGCCCAGAAAGGTTCACAAAGAGGGCTCCTTTGCCACGTGGCCTCTGATTCGGGGCGCTGTGGGCTTCTTTGACTCTCAGGTCAGCGGTGTGAAGGCGCTGATGCAATCGGCGGATCTTGCTCCTGAGGAGACGCAGGAGGAGCCGTCTAAATTCGATAAATGGCTAGAAGAAAAGCTGGGCAACGAGAAGTTCCAGAAAGTCGTGCTGGGTTTTGCGGTGGCCTTCGGTTTGATCATGTCTATCGCGCTGTTCTTCCTACTGCCTATGGTCATTGGCAGCTTCTTTGACCAGTGGATCAACAGTACATTGGTGCTGAACTTGATCGAGGGTATCATTCGTATGCTCATTTTCGCCGGATACATGATTCTGGTGTCTCGCATGAGTGAGATGCGTCGGGTCTTTGCCTACCATGGCGCGGAGCATAAGACTATTCGCTGCTATGAAGCGGGGCTGCCTTTGACGGTGGAGAATGTGCGTCAGATGACCCGTCTGCATCCGCGCTGCGGTACCAGCTTCCTGCTTGTGGTCATGCTGCTGTCTATTCTGGTGTTCTCCATCGCTTCGTCTGCGCTGCTGGCTCTGGTGCCGGCGCTGGCGGCTATTCAGGGCACCTTCGGTTACCGGCTGCTGATGATCGCCTACAAGCTGCTCCTGCTGCCGCTGGTGGTGGCCATTGCCTATGAGATCAACCGCTGGGTGGGTCGAAATGATAATTGGTTTACCCGCATCCTCACCGCTCCCGGAATGTGGTTCCAGAACTTTACCACCAACGAGCCCGACGATTCCATGATCGAGGTGGGTATTGCGGCGGTAGAGGCGGTGCTGCCTGAGAAGGAGGGCGATGACCGGTGGTAAAAACCTACGCCCAACTGTATCTGGATGCACGCCGCAGCCTTATGGAAGTGGAGGATCAGCAGACCGCAAGCCTGCTGGCGCGAAACCTGCTGTGCTACGTTTCCGGAAAGAGTCGGGAGGCCGTTCTGGCGGATCGGGAGAAGTACGCCTGCGAAGCCATCTGCGAGGCTATGGACGCCGCGGTGCAGCGGCTACTGTCCGGCGAGCCCCTTGCCTACGTACTGGGTGAGTGGGAGTTTTACGGCATGACGCTGTATGTGGATCCTAACGTTCTGATCCCCCGTGACGATACCTGCGCAGTCACTGCGATGGCTATCAAAAAGGCGCTGTTCCTCGATCAGGAGCCCCGGATTCTTGACCTGTGCACCGGCTCCGGCTGCATCGGTCTGGCTATCGCTCATCGGGTCAAGGATGCGAAGGTGACACTGGCGGATATTTCCAAGGATGCGCTGTCGGTGGCAAAAAGAAATGTAACACGTCAGAAGCTGGGCGGAAGAGTGACCTGCGTGCAGGCCGATGCGCTGACTCCGCCGCCGGCATTCATGGGGAAGTTTGATATGATCGTATCGAACCCTCCCTACATCACGACCAAGGAAATGGAAGAGCTGCCTGCCAGCGTGGCGGACTATGAGCCCCATCTGGCGCTCCACGGCGGTGAGGATGGATTGGATTTTTATCGCTCCATCATCAAAAACTACACCCGTGCCCTGAAGAGCGGCGGCTACCTTTGTTTTGAATATGATCCCAGCCAAGGCGACGATATCTGCCGCCTGCTGGAAACCAACGGCTACACAGTTCTGGAACGAACCAGAGATTATAACGACAGAGAACGGGCAGTACTGGCCCAATACGGAAAGAAGGAAGATTAATATGGCAACGAAAAAGACGACCTATGAAGCACCTACCCCCGCATCTGATAAGAAGAAGGCTCTGCAGACTGCTCTGTCTCAGATCGACAAGAATTTTGGTAAGGGCACGGTCATGCGTCTGGGCGATCGTCCTGAGATGAACGTGGAGGCGATTCCCACCGGCTCTCTGGCGCTGGATGCGGCGCTGGGCATCGGCGGTGTGCCCAAGGGTAGAATCATTGAGATCTATGGCCCTGAGTCCTCCGGTAAGACCACTTTGGCTCTGCACATTCTGGCAGAGGCTCAGAAGCGGGGCGGAGAAGTTGCCTTCGTGGATGCCGAGCATGCGCTGGACCCCGTGTATGCGGCGGCGCTAGGTGTGGATACGGACAATCTGCTGGTTTCCCAGCCCGATACCGGCGAGCAGGCGCTGGAGATTACCGACGCACTTGTGCGCTCCGGTGCTGTGGATGCCGTGGTCGTGGACTCCGTGGCTGCGCTGACTCCCCGTGCGGAGATCGAGGGCGAGATGGGTGATGCTCATGTGGGTCTGCAGGCTCGTCTGATGAGCCAGGCTCTGCGCAAACTGGCCGGCACAATCGCCAAGACCAATTGTGTGGTCATTTTCATCAACCAGCTTCGTATGAAGATCGGTGTGATGTACGGCAACCCCGAAACTACCACAGGTGGCAACGCCCTGAAGTTCTATTCCTCCATCCGTCTGGATGTGCGGCGTGTAGAGTCCATCAAGGAAGGCGGCAATGTCATCGGCAACAAGACCCGTGTCAAGGTTGTTAAGAACAAGGTCGCGCCTCCTTTCCGTGAGGCCTTCTTCGATATCTACTACGGTCAGGGTATCAGCAAGTGGGGCGAACTGGTGGATCTGGCTGTACAGCTGGATATCGTCCAGAAGAGCGGCAGCTGGTTCAGCATGGGCGACGAGCGGATCGGTCAGGGTAAGGACAGCGTGAAGGCTTACCTGCAGGCCAATCCCGATATTGCTGAGCAGGTGGAAGCCAAGGTTCGTGAAAATATGAGCAAGCTCATGGGCATTGAGCCCAAGACCGCTAAGGCTGCCGAGCGTCCCGTGGCTGTAAGCGCGGACGATTTCGACGATGAGGATTAATAAATTTGCATCGAAACCCGATGGGGTCGGACGTTACCGTGTGGAATTTGACGACGGCAGCATTCTGCGGCTGTACCGCCAGACCATAGAGGATCACTGCCTGTATACCGGTCAGGAGCTGACCGAGCAGGAGATGGCTGCGCTGCGCACTGCTGCCGGTCAGATGAGTGCCAAAATGCGGGCGGTTCGGATCGTAACGGCCTCCGATGTTTCCAAGAACGATCTGAAGCGTCGGCTGATTCAGAAGGGCGAGGATCCCGTGCAGGCTGCGGAGGCGGTGGCATGGATGGAGGAACTGCGTCTGGTAGATGATCGACAGACGGCATCGATGATCGTCAGCCGCTGCGCCGCCAAGGGTTACGGCCTGGCAAGAGCTAAGCAGGCGCTGTACGAAAAGCGCGTACCCAAGGAATACTGGGACGAAGCGCTGGCCGATTATCCGGATCAGACGGAGAATATCCTGTCCTTTCTGCGCAGCCGTCTGACGGCGGACTCCGACGAGCGCGCACGCAAGCGAGCCATTGATGCCCTGCTGCGCAGAGGTCATAGCTACGGCGACATCCGCAGCGCTTTGCGGCAATTAGATTTCGATGAATTCCAGGAGGAATGGAATGGCTAATATAGGTTTTATTTCCCTTGGCTGCGCCAAGAATCAGGTGGATTGCGAGCGGATGATGTACCGCGTGCAGGAGGCCGGACATACGGTCTGCGCCGGCATCGAGGGCTGCGATGTGGTGGTCATCAACACCTGCGGTTTTATCGATTCGGCAAAATCCGAAGCCATCGACTTTATCTTGATGACGGCTCAGCTGAAGCAGCAGGGGAGTGTGGGTAAGATTCTGGTCACCGGCTGTCTTTCCCAGCGGTATCAGGATCAGATCATGGAGGAACTGCCTGAGGTGGACGGTGTTCTGGGCACCGGCAGCTATGGCGATGTAGTCGCCGCCATCGACCGGCTGTTGGAGGGCGAAAGTGTATCCAAATTCGGCTCCATCGATGCGCCGGAGCTGGAAACCGGACGCATTGTCACCACTCCTGAACATTATGCCTTCATCAAAATCGCCGAGGGCTGCGACAATCGCTGCGCCTACTGCGTGATTCCCTATCTGCGGGGCAAATTCCGCAGCCGTCAGATGGATGATGTGCTGTATGAGGCTCGTCTGCTGGCTTCCAGCGGTGTCAAGGAATTGATCGTGGTGGCGCAGGATACCAGCCGCTACGGCACTGACCTGCCGGGAAATCAGCGCCTGCTGCCGCAGCTGCTTCGACAGATGTGTCAGATCGATGGCATCGAATGGGTTCGGATCCATTATCTATATCCTGACGAGATCGATGATGATCTCATCGACGTCATTGCCTCGGAGCCCAAGATCGTAAATTATCTGGATATTCCCATCCAGCATTGCAACAGCAAGATTCTTTCCCTCATGAACCGCCGTGGCGACGGGGCGTATCTGCGTCAGCTGTTTGCCAAGCTGCGCAGCCGCATTCCCGGTCTGGTTCTTCGCACCAGCATCATCACGGGACTTCCCGGTGAGGGAGAGGCGGAGTTTGAGGAGCTGTGCTTGTTCCTAAAGGAACTGAAGCTGGAGCGGGTGGGTGCGTTCCCGTTCTCACCGGAGGAGGGCACTCCCGCTGCGGAAATGGAGCATCCCGACAGCGAGACCGCCATGGCTCGCGCCGCCATGGTCGAGACCATCCAGTCCCGCATCATGGACGAGTACAATGAAGCCATGATCGGCAGATGCCTTCGGGTACTGGTGGATGGCTTTGATGAAGAGTTTGAGCAATATTACGGCCGTACATACGCCGATTCTCCGGACATCGACGGCAGAGTATGGATCGCCAGCGACGAGGATCTTTCCGAAGGCAATTTCGTGACGGTTTACATCGACGGACTGGTTGAGGGCGACCTGTCGGGCTATCTTGTGGAGGATGAAGCATGACCTTAGCAAGCAAGATCACATTGATCCGGGTGGCGTTTATCCCGGTGTATATGGCTTTCATGTATCTGAGCGGCGGTCAGCCCAATTACTGGATGTGGATCGCGCTGGGTGTGTTTATTCTGGCTAGCCTGACAGATTACGTTGACGGTCTGATCGCCAGAAAGTACAATCAGGTCAGCGATTTTGGAAAATTTCTGGATCCGCTGGCGGATAAGCTGCTGACCATCGCCTGTATGGTTATGTTCTGCCAGTGGGGGCAGGTGCCGGCGTGGGCGCTGATGATCGTGCTTACCCGTGAGTTTGCGGTTACCGGCCTGCGGCTGGTGGCTGTGGGCAAGGGCGTGGTGATCGCTGCCGGCTGGAGCGGAAAGGTCAAAACCGCCAGCTCCATGATCGGCCTGTGCTTTATGATGGCGTTCCCCACAATTGGATGGCTGTGCGCTATCGTGGTGGGCGTGATCGTGGTTACCACGGTTTACTCTGGCGTGGAGTACTTTATCCGCAACTGGAAATGTCTGTGGGAATGATAAAATTGACGCACCCGTGCAGGTGCGTCAATTTTTGTGTGGCATTCGTCGGAGAACTATGCTATAATCATCAGGCGGCGTGGCCGCAAATCCAATTCATTGTGAGGATATTATGAATACCAAGGAAATCGGCGAGATCCGGCGTAGAGTCCGTCGGGATCGCAGCAATATGACGGCGCTGTTTGGCTGCTACGTCAATGACAATAAAGAGATCATTTCTGAGTTCCGTCAGAGCACCGGCATGATGCCGGAAAATGAGTCCGATAAATATTTCGCCCTGCTGCGCCGCACTCTGTCCGGCCAGCTGGGAAAAAATCTGATCGACATCACCTTCAAGACCTCTCAGGTGGCCGACAGCCCGGAGCATAAGCTGCTGATGGAGCTGCGGGAAAGTAAGCTGAAGGAAGAAAACCTGCGGATGGACTTTTACAAGAAGGTCATTGAAACCGTTTCTCTGGACTCTAGCTACCTGATCCTGCTGGGCTGCGACAGCTACGATGTGCCCTTCAAAAGCAAGGATGATGATACCCAATCGGATAATTCCTCTGAGGTCTATACCTATCTGATGTGCGCCATCTGCCCCGTTAAGCAGACCAAGGCCAATCTGCACTACATCCCCGAGACCAAGGAATTCCATGACGGCGGCATGCTGAATATCGTATCCGCGCCGGAGCTGGGCTTTCTGTTCCCGGCCTTTGATAATCGGGCTACGAATATTTACAATGCGCTCTATTACACCCACAGCCCCAAGGACAGCCATGAAGATTTTGTGGCTGCGGTGTTCAATACACCTATTCCCAAGCCTGCGGCTGAGCAGAAGAAGTCCTTCGAGGCGCTGCTGACTACGGCGCTGGAGGATGAGTGCAGCATGGATGTGGTGCAGACGGTTCACGACCAGCTGTGCCAGCGCATTGAGCTGCACAAGGAGGCCAAGGTTCCCGAAGCCTTGACGGTGAGCAAGGACGATGTGAAGGATGTGCTGTCCTCCTGCGGCGTCTCGGAGGAACGTCTGGCAAAGTTCAGCGTGGAATATGATGAGGCCTTTGGCTTTGAGGCGGATGTGCATCCGAAAAACATCATCGACAACAAGCGCTTTGAGGTTCAGACTCCGGACGTGATCATCAAAGTCGCGCCTGATCGGACGGATTTGATCGAGACCCGTATCATCGGCGGAGTGAAGTACATTTTGATCAATGCCGACGAGAATGTGGAGGTCAATGGCGTAAACATTCGTATTTCCGACGGCGAAGCGGTGGGTGTATAAAACCGTTGCATTTTGCCGCTTCTTGACGTATAATAAACGAAAGCTGGGAGGTGTAAGCTATGGCATTGAAGCAAACCTATCGATACCGGATGGATTTTGACAGCAAGCAGCATGTCGCCGCGGCGGCACTGATGGGCTGCGCGTTTTTTCTGCGGATCGCATATTTCTTTGGCTTTACCCGTCCGGAAAGTGCCGGTGTGTGGAATTTGATCGTATTTTTGATCCTGCCCATGCTTCTTGAAGCTGCTTACATGGTGATGATTCGTGGCATCAAGCTGGATCTGCCTAACGTTTACGGCATCATGGGCGCAGGGTACTGTCTTCTTTTGCTGCTGCAAAGCTTCTCCGGCGGCAGCGTGCTGCGGATCATTCTGGCAGTGGTGGGCTATGTTCTTTGCGGTGCGGCCATGCTTGGCATCGGCTGGGGCATGCTCAGCAAGAGCCTGACGGTGCTGGTGCTGATCGTTACCTTTGTGGTGCGTTTTCTGGTATTTGATCTTGGTGGATATATTTTCAGCTTCCGCCTGATCGAATTTATTCTGGAAGCTGCCGCTCTGTGTGGCATTCTGGGTTTGGCCTGCTTCAGCGGCGGCCTTAAGGACAAAAAACGGAAATAAGAAAAGCATCCGGTGTGTTCACCGGATGCTTTTTTGTTATTTGGTTGCGGCGGCGACGATCAGCTCAACGCAGGTTTCAATGCCAAGCTCGCCGCTGTTCAGGCAGAGGTCATAGTTCTCGCTTTGACCCCAGACCCGGCCGGTGTAGTGCTGATAATTGATCATGCGGCGCTTGTCTTTTTCGTTCAGACGAGCCACGGGACTCTTTTCGGATTCGCCGTACAGACGGACGATGCGGTCAGCACGGAAATCGGTATCGGCGTGGATGAAAACGTCCAGACAATCCTTGCGATCCTTCAGAATGTAATCCGCGTTCCGGCCGACAATGACGCAGGGACCCTTGTCCGCCAGCTGCATAATGACGTTACATTGCACACTCCACAGAAAATCCGCGATGGACATTCCGTTCATGACCCCCGGGATGCTCTGGTGGGAGAAGGCGTAAGCCAGACGGCTGCGAGTGGGGGAGTGCTCGCCGTTTTCCTCTACGAAGGAAGGGGCGAAACCGGACTCTAGTGCGACCTGCTCGACCAGCTCCTTATCGTAAAACGGGATGCCCAGCCGTTCGGCCACCTCCCGACCGATGCTGCGTCCGCCGCTGCCAAACTGGCGGCTGATGGTGATGATCTTCGTACCCATGATAACGCCTCCTTGTATTTGGTTTGTACTTATATTATAAAGCCCGTGCAGAAAAAAGTCAAATAATTCCTGATGGGATACGGTTTTCTGTTGAATTGTACATGGGTTTTGGTATAATAGAACCATCGATAGAAAGCAGGTGAAGCTATGATCATCCGTTGTTATCCGAACGGCAAATCCAAGGCCTTTAATATTACCTATGACGATGGCATTTTACAGGACGTTCGCTTTGTGGCGCTGCTGAACCGCTATGGCATCAAGGGTACGTTCAACCTGAACTCCCAGCTGATGGAGCAGGAGTTTGAATGGGTGCATGAAACCGGCATGGTGGTCAAGCGGCTGAGCATAGAGGCTGTACGCCATCTGTATGACGGCCATGAGATCGCATCTCATACGTTGACGCATCCTTATCTCAGCACCAAAACCCGGGAGGAGATTCTTTGGGAAATGGGTGAGGATAAGCGGCGGCTGGAGGAGCTGTTCGGCAGGGAAGTGGCAGGCTTTGGCGTTCCCTTTCATTTTTACGATGAAACAGTGTATCAATGCGTCAAGGAGTGCGGCTTTGAATACGGACGCAATTCCGAGCTGACACATAATTATTTCCCGTGGCAGGATCCTTATTTTTGGAGCTGTGGTATCTTCCATCTGGAGCCGGAATTGGATTCATTTGTGGACGGCTTTTTTGCAACCGATGAGGAGCTGGCGCTGTGTCAAATCGTAGGTCATTCCTATGATCTGGATGCGGCGCAGCTTTGGGAGAAAATGGAGCAGATCTGTCGCCGGGTTGCGGAGGATGAGGATGTTTTGCCCATGACCCACTTACAGATCGTTCGGTATCTTCGGGCTATGAAGCAGGCGCAGATCACGGATAGCGGCATTTACAATCCTTCGGTTACGCCGCTGTGGTTCCGTGTGGATGGGGAAGTGGTGCGGCTGCTGCCCGGCGAACGTTATGAAAGGAGCAAGCAATGACCTACAACAAACTGGTTCGTGATCGGATCCCGGAACTGATTCGTCAGAAAGGGGAGAACCCTGTGATCCGCATTCTGGACGATGAGGATTACACCCGATGCCTTGATAAAAAGCTGGACGAGGAAGTCGCGGAATTTCATCAGGCGCACAACGCCGAAGAGCTGGCGGATATTCTGGAAGTCGTCTTCGCTCTGGCGGAGGATCTGGGCGTTGGTCGGCAGAAACTGATGCAGGTGTATCAGAAGAAACACGAGGAGCGGGGCGGCTTTGCCGACAGGGTGTTTTTGATTTCGAGGAGCGACAAGTGTCTTTGATAAAAATACACATAAATATCACTGTATTCGACCGCGTGCTGTACAATATTCCAAAACTTTTCTCGGTGGTTGACATTTTGCAAAAAACAAGTATACTAACATATAGAAAACCAAATACCCTATGAAGCCTTCGGAAAATCCCCGGATCAGACCGAAGGTAGAGGACTCTCTGGAGAACACATTCAGTTGTGTGCCGAAGGTGCAAGGCGAAAGCCGAATCTCTCAGGCAAACGGACAGAGATGTGTATCATGTATGTTAAGTGCAGTCCTCATTTGGTGGGGACTGCAATTTTTGGTATTAATTAGAAAGAAGGAATTATTTATGTACGGAAAACCCATTGATTCCATCGGATTTGTTTCTCAGTTTGATCCCGAGATTGCTGCTATGATGGGTAAGGAGCTGGTTCGCCAGCAGGACGGTCTGGAGCTGATCGCCTCCGAGAACTTTGCCTCTCCCGCTGTCATTGCCGCCATGGGCTCCATTTTGACCAATAAGTATGCCGAGGGCCTGCCTGGCAAGCGCTACTACGGCGGCTGCCAGCACGTCGATGAGCTGGAGGCACTGTGTATCGAGCGTGCCAAGAAGCTGTTCGGCGCAGAGTTTGCCAACGTTCAGCCACACTCCGGTGCTCAGGCCAACATGGCCGTACAGCTGGCTCTGCTGCAGCCCGGCGATACCATGATGGGTATGAGCCTTGCCAACGGCGGCCACCTGTCCCACGGCAGCCCTGCCAACATCTCTGGCAAGTACTATAATGTGGTTTCCTATGATGTCAACCATGACACCGGCCTGATCGACTACGATCAGATCCGTGATATGGCTAAGCAGTGCCAGCCCAAGCTGATCATTGCCGGCGCTTCCGCTTACCCCAGAGCCATCGATTTCAGCATCTTTGCCGACATTGCCCACGAGGTTGGCGCAGTGCTGATGGTGGATATGGCGCACATTGCCGGTCTGGTTGCCGGCGGCGTTCATCAGAGCCCCGTGCCCTATGCCGATATCGTCACCACCACCACCCATAAGACTCTCCGCGGTCCCCGTGGCGGCCTGATTCTGGCCCGTGAGGAGTACGCCAAGAAGCTGAACTCTGCAGTTTTCCCCGGCACTCAGGGCGGCCCTCTGGAGCACGTTATCGCTGCCAAGGCTGTTTGCTTCGGTGAGGCTATGCAGCCTGAATTCAAGACCTATGCCAACAATGTCGTAAAGAACGCCAAGGCCATGGCTTCCGCTTTGGTGGAAGAGGGCTTTGATTTGGTCACCGGCGGCACCGATAATCACCTGATGCTGGCGGATCTGCGTCCTATGAACATCACCGGCAAGGAGCTGCAGACTCGTTGCGACGCAAACCACATCACCCTGAACAAGAATGCTATCCCTAACGATCCTGAGAAGCCCGCTGTCACCAGTGGTGTTCGCATCGGCACCGCCGCGGTTACAACCCGCGGTCTGGGCGAGGCAGAGATGAAGCAGATCGCTCATTGCATCGGTCTGACCGCCCGTGATTTCGAGGGCACTCAGGCTGAGGTTCACGCTACTGTGGCTGAAATCTGCGAAAAATTCCCTCTGTACAAGTAAACTTACAATTCCCGGACGGTTTTCGTCCGGGAATTTTGCGTTTTTTTGGTTTTTTCTAAAAAACTATTGCAATTTTGTGTTAGATGTGTGTATAATGAACACAAATGTCGATAGGAGGTGCGAAAATGTTTATCGAAGGGTTGCGACGCCTGGAAGACGCTATGCGTTTACCGGAAATGCTGGATCAGACAATCGATTACCTTGCGGAGAATCTGAAGAAATTTTTGCGCCCCGGGGATAAGTTCATGATTTGCTTCGATAATCATGAGCCGGAAAATATCGGCGATCTGCTGGCACGTGCCGCAATGAAGATCGGTGTGAAACCTGTGATTCCTGAAGATCTTCGATGGAAGACCTTGATGCATTTGGCCTTCCGTTCCCGTGCTACGGCGATTTCCGCCCCTCCGTTTGTGGTGCTTGGTTTGACGAAGCTTGCCAAACATACCTACACACCCTTGTATTTCCGCAACGTGATCACGGTTGGTTATCGTTGCACGAATTGGATCATAGAAGGTATTCAAAAAGGGTTGGATTGTCAGGTCTGGGGTTGCTATGGCCCCGGAAGCGGACCTATGGTCGGAGGCTTTACCTGCAACAAGGAAGCGGTTATTCATTTGCGTGACGATCTGTTTGACTTCGAGATCGTCGATAACGCCGGAAATGTTCTGCCTGACGGCGAAAGCGGATATGTGGTCGTAACTCCCAAGAGCGCTCCCGAATTGCGCTATCATACCGCGGAATGCGCCAAAATGAGACGGACTCCCTGCGCCTGCGGATGTAGGTCGGCTCTGCTGATGGATATGTATTCCGGCGAGGATGTGGATGAATACGAGGAGCGGCTGGGTAGAGAACTGATGCTGTGGACCAGTGTCCTTGATTGCCGCTTCCGCAGCGGACGTTACGGTCTGGAGATCGAGCTTGTGATGATCCCCGGTGAGAAGCTGCCTCCGCTGCCTCAATGTGGCGGACGGGCGATCCGTAATTGGAACCCCGACAAGGATGTTCCATTCTGGTTCCGGCCAACCTGGAGAAAAGCCGACGAAAACAGTTGACTTTTTTTTGATTTGTGTTAAAATATCGTGGATATGCAAAAGCGATGCGGAAGCTAAGCAAATGAAGGTTCCATAGCGAGAGGGGAGCGGTGAAAGCCCTTTGTTCGGACGTTTGCAAGCCACTTCCAAGCAGCCCGGGATGACCGGGACGGGAGCTCCCGTTACAGAGCATCTAAGATGCCTGCATAGCAGGCGAATTAGGGTGGTACCGCGATTCACGTCGCCCCTATATTTTGGGGGCGACGTTTTTATTTAGTATTTTTTGTGGAGGTAATTCCAATGACAAAACCCTATGGCGTAAATGAACTGCGCGAGATGTTCCTGAGTTACTTCGAAAGCAAAGGCCATCTTCGTCTGCCCAGCTTTTCCCTGATTCCTCAGAATGATCAGTCCCTGCTGCTGATCAACTCCGGCATGGCACCCATGAAGCCTTACTTCAAGGGCGAGGTTGAGCCGCCTCGCCGCCGTGTCTGCACTTGCCAGAAGTGCATCCGTACCGGCGATATCGAGAACATCGGCAAGACCGCTCGCCACGGCACCTATTTTGAGATGCTGGGCAACTTCTCCTTTGGCGATTACTTCAAGCATGAGGCGATTGCCTGGTGCTGGGAGTTCCTGACCAAAGTTGTTGGTCTGGAGGAGAGCCGGCTGTATCCTTCCATTTATGAAAATGACGATGAGGCCTTCGAGATCTGGAACAAGGAGATCGGCGTGGCTCCCAATCGCATTTTCCGCTTCGGTAAGTCTGATAACTTCTGGGAGCATGGCTCCGGCCCCTGTGGCCCCTGCTCTGAGGTTTACTATGACCGTGGCGAGAAGTACGGCTGCGGCAGCCCCGATTGTAAGGTAGGCTGCGAGTGCGATCGCTACATGGAAGTCTGGAACAACGTGTTCTCCCAGTTCGACAACGACGGTCAGGGCAACTACACCGAGCTGGCTCAGAAGAATATTGACACCGGTATGGGTCTGGAGCGTCTGGCGGTTGTCTGTCAGGACGTGAACAGCCTGTTCGATGTGGATACGGTCATGAACATCACCAACAAGGTTACCGCTATCACCGGTGCTTCCTACGGCCAGAGCGTGAAGACCGACGTTTCTCTGCGTGTTATCACTGATCATATCCGTGCTTCCACCTTTATGATCGCCGACGGTGTGCGTCCCACCAATGAGGGTCGTGGCTATGTTCTGCGCCGTCTGCTGCGGCGCGCTGCCCGTCACGGCCGTCTGCTGGGTGTGAAGAAACCCTTCCTGTTCGATGTGGTGGAGACTGTCATTCAGGAGAATGAGAGCCACTACGGCTACCTGCGTGAGCGCGCTGACTATATCGTCAAGACCGTGCTGACCGAGGAGGAGAGCTTCGCCAAGACCATCGACACCGGTATGCGCATTTTCAATGAAAAGTTGGCTGAGCATAAGACCAATGGTGCTACAGTGTTCTCCGGTGCGGACGCCTTCCTGCTGTCTGACACCTACGGTTTCCCCGTGGATCTGACCGTGGAAATGCTGGAAGATGAAGGCATGACTGTGGATATGGAGAAGTACGTTGCCTGCCGTGAGGAGCAGCGTATCCGTGCCCGTGAGGATCGGCTGAAGATGGGCGATCTGGGCTGGGCCGGCATCGATCTGGGTCAGGAGATCAAGCCCACCGAGTTTGTGGGCTATACCACCAATGTTTGTGATGCCAAGGTTGTGGCTGTGTGCGTGGGCGAGGAGCTCAGCGGCTCTATTGCCGGCGGCGAAAAGGGCATCATCGTGCTGGATAAGACTCCTTTCTATGCCGAAATGGGCGGTCAGGTGGCCGACCATGGTGTGATGCTGGTAGGCGACAGCCGCTTTGTTGTCAACAACGTTCAGAAGGATAAGGGCGGCAAGTACCTGCACTACGGCGAGATGACCAGCGGTATGATCAAGGTGGACGATCTGGTCTGCGCCTCCATCGATGTGGAGCGCCGCAACGCCATTAAGCGCGCCCACTCCGCTACCCACCTGCTGCAGAAGGCTCTTGTTTCTGTGCTGGGAGACCATGTGCATCAGCAGGGCAGCCTGGTTGAGCCTGATCGTCTTCGCTTTGACTTTACCCATTACTCCGCTGTGACCGCCGAGGAAATGGCGAAGGTTGATGAGATTGTTCAGAACGCCGTTCTGGAGGGCTACAACATCGAGACCCGTGAAATGCCCATTGATGAGGCCAAGGCCATGGGCGCCACCGCTCTGTTCAGCGAGAAGTATGGCGATACTGTCCGTGTGGTCAACATGGGCGGCTGGTCCATCGAGCTGTGCGGCGGTACCCATCTGGATAACACCGCTAAGGTCGGCCCCTTCCGCATCGAAAGCGAAGGCAGCGTCGCCTCCGGCGTGCGCCGTATCGTTGCCATCACCGGTAAGGAGTGCCTGGACGATATGGCTAAGAACCGTGAGCTGATTTATTCCGCTTGCGCTCAGATGAAGGTCAAGCCCGCGGATCTGATGGATAAAATTCAGGCTCAGTTGGAGGAAATCAAGAACCTGAAGAAGGCTATCGAAAGCTTTAAGGCCAAGGAGGCTGCCGGTGAGGTGGATCGCTTCCTGTTCGGCTCCCACAATATTGGCGGCTTGAAGGTTCTGACCGCTGTGATCCCCGGTGCGGATGCCAACAAGCTGCGCCAGATGGGCGATCTGCTGCGGGATAAGGACGCAACGGTTGCGGCTGTTCTGGCTTCTGTCAACGGCGACAAGCTTACCTTCCTGGCCGTTTGCGGCAAGGATGCTGTTGCCAAGGGTGTCAAGGCCGGTGATCTGGTGAAGCTGGTCTGCACCGCCTGCGGCGGCAGCGGCGGCGGCAAGCCCGACAGCGCCATGGGCGGCGGCAAGGATCCTAACAAGGTGGACAATGCCCTTGCGCTGGTGGATGATTTCATCGCATCCAAGGTAAATTGATCCATGTGGGCACCGCTTTTGCGGTGCCCATTTTTATGAAAGGAGGGCTGCGTCATGCGAAAATTGATGTGGTTTACCATAGGCTTCGGCGCAGCCTGTGCGCTGGGTGCCTATGTTTTTTGCCACTGGGCTATAGCAATTGCGGCGCTTGTGCTTAGCATCGCTTTCTTGTTTTTGATCCGGAAATGGAAGCACTTTCGCATATTTGCAGCGGTGCTTCTGGGAATTGCTCTGGGCATGGGGTGGTTTTGCGCCTACGATGCAATGTATCTGCGAGATGCTCGTCAGACGGACGGACAGATTTTGGAGCTTTATGCTGAGGCTACGGACTACAGCTACAAAACGGATTACGGCAGCGCTGTGGAAGCCCGTGTCAGTATAAATGGCAAGCCTTATTCTGTGATCCTGTATTTGAAGGATCATAAAGAACTGCTGCCCGGTGATCATGTGACCGGTGAATTCCGCCTGCGCTATACAGCCGGCGGGATGGAAGAGCCGACCTACCACCGGGGCAACGGCATTTTCCTGCTGGCGTATCCGAAGGGGGATGCTGTTTATGAGGAAGCACCCTCGATTTCGGATGCCCACTTTCCCGCTGTACTGCGTCAGCGGCTGCTGACGGCATTGGACAGGGCGTTTCCTGAGGATACTGCGTACTTTGCCAAGGCTCTGTTGCTGGGCGACCGGTCGGATGTGAGTTATGAAGTCACTACCAGTTTTAAGGTCAGCGGCATCAGCCATATAATTGCGGTGTCAGGACTTCATGTATCAATTCTGTTTGCGGTGATCGCGCTGCTTTGCGGCAGACGGCGGTATCTGATGGCGCTGATCGGCATCCCGGTTCTGCTGTTATTCGCTGCGGTGGCCGGCTTTACACCATCGGTGACCCGTGCGTGCCTGATGCAGAGTCTTATGGTGCTGGCGCTGGTGTTCAATCGGGAGTATGATCCGCTGACGGCGCTGGCCTTTGCGGTGATATGTATGCTGGCGGTGAACCCGGTCGTGATCACTTCGGCCAGCTTTCAGCTGTCGGTTGGCTGCATGGCTGGTATCTTTCTGTTTTCTAAGCGCATCACAGGGTGGATCGACGGATTCTCCTTCTGGAAGGATTGGAAGGGCAAGAACATCAAGACCCGCATTCGCAGTTGGATTTCCAGCGGCGTGGGCGTGACCGTAAGCGCCATGTTTTTCACAACTCCGCTGGTGGCTTGCTATTTTGGCGCGGTTAGCCTAATCAGCATCGTGACAAATCTGCTCACTTTGTGGGTGGTGAGTTTTTGTTTTTACGGCATCATAGCTGTGTGTCTGCTGTCGTTTGTCTGGACACAAGGCGCAGCGTTGCTGGCGTGGTGCGTCAGCTGGCTGATCCGTTATGTGGTAACGGCGGCGAAGCTGCTGTCATCCATTCCGCTGGCGGCGGTCTACACGAAAAGCATTTTCATTGTACTGTGGCTGGTGCTGGTTTACCTGCTGATATTTGTGTTCTTGCTGTCTAAAAATCGACAGCCTTTCGTTTTGATCTGCTGTGGCGTGATGGGCTTGTGCCTTGCGCTGGTGCTTTCGTGGATGGAGCCGCTGACCGACGATACACGCATGACCGTACTGGATGTCGGGCAGGGGCAGTGCATCATCCTTCAATCCAATGGCAAGACATATCTTGTGGATTGCGGTGGCGATCGGGATGCGGAAGCGGCGGATCTGGTTGCGGAAACCTTGCTTTCTCAGGGAATCAGCCGGCTGGATGGCGTGATCGTGACCCATTACGATCGGGATCACGCCGGCGGCGTGGGATATCTGCTCAGCAGAGTGAGCGCGGATGCGGTGTTCCTGCCGGACAGTGCCGACGAGGACGAGATCCTGCAAACCATCCTGCCGTATTGCAGCGGCAGGGAGATCTATGTGAACGAAGATATGCTGGTTCAGTGGGAACAGGGGGAGATCACCGTTTTTGCGCCGATTTTATCCACTTCGGACAACGAAAGCGGTCTTTGTGTCTTGTTCCGGGATGAAAACTGTGATATACTGATTACCGGAGATCTTAGCAGTTTGGGTGAAAAGCTGCTGCTGAGGGAGAAGGAACTGCCGGATCTGGATGCATTGGTGGCCGGTCACCATGGCTCTAAGTCCTCTACCTGCGAGGAACTGCTGGCGGCGACCATGCCGGAGTATGCCTTTATCTCCGTAGGAAAAGACAATTATTACGGCCATCCTCATGCCGACGTGATCGGGCGGCTGGAGCGGATCGGCTGCTTCGTATACAGAACCGACGAGGACGGAACTATTATTTTCAGGAGGTGACACCATGGCAAAAAAAGAGCAGGACACCGGCGCTCTGCAGGAGCTGAAGTCTGCGCTTCGGGCAAAATCTGTAGGTAACCTGTATTTTTTCCACGGTGAGGAAACATTTCTGCTGCATCACTATCTGGAGCAGCTGAGAAAGCTGCTGCTGGACGATCTGACAGAGTCGTTTAACTATCACCGCCTGAATGCAGAGAGTTTTGATCTGCAAACCTTTGCGGATGCTGTGGAAAATCTGCCCATGATGGCGGAGCATACGCTGGTGCAGGTAGATGATATTGACCTTTTTAAGCTGACCGAGGATGTACGCAATAAGATTGCGGAAATTTTGTCCGATGTACCCGAATACTGCACGGTGGTCTTCACCTATGTGACGGTTGCGTGGAAGCCGGACAAGCGGCTGACAAAGCTGTGGGATGCGGTCGGTGGTGGCACCATCGTTGAGTTTGCTAAGCAGGAGCCGAAGGATCTGATTCCCTGGATCACCCGGCACTTTGCTGCCAAGGGCAAGCGGATCTCGTCGGAGCTTTGCCAGTATCTGATGGAGATCACCGGCGGTACCATGACAGCCCTGAGTGGTGAGATCGATAAAATTTGTGCCTATTCCGGAGCGGATCATATTCACAAGACGGATATCGATGCGGTTACGGAGCCGGTACTGGATGCGGTGATCTTTCAAATCACCGATGCCATGGGGCGCGGCCGCTACGGCGATGCGCTGGCGAAGCTGCAGCTGCTGCTGAAGTTGCAGGAAGAACCGACGTTAATTTTGGGTGCTATTGGCGCTCATTTCCGTCGTATCAGCGTGGCTCGCATTTTGCTGGATAACGGCAAGCAGGTGGGCGACTTTATGAAGCTCACCGGTCAAAAGCCCTATCCCGCGCAAAAGGCCATGGATGCGGCGCGGCGGTTTCGTCCGGAGTTTTGCCGTAAGGCAGCGGAACTAGTGCTGGAAACGGATCGGAAGCTCAAAACCTCTTTTGACGATCCCCAGCGGCTGCTGGAGCTGCTGATTCTGGAACTTGCGCAGGAGGCTCGCCGTGATTAAGATCAAGGAAGCCATCGTGGTGGAGGGTCGCTACGATAAAAATACCCTGAGCCAGATCATCGATGCAACCATTTTTGAAACCAACGGCTTTGGTATTTTTAAGGATGCGCAGAAAATGGAGTTGCTGCGGAGGGTTGCACAGAAGCGGGGATTGATCGTGTTTACGGACTCTGACGGGGCAGGATTTGTGATCCGCAACCGGATCAAAAGCTGCATCCCCGCCGAACAGCTGAAGCATGCCTACATTCCCGATATTTATGGCAAGGAGCGACGTAAGTCTGCCCCCGGTAAGGAAGGCAAGCTGGGCGTTGAGGGTATGACAAGGGATGTCATCCTTGATGCTCTGCGCCGCAGCGGCGCAACCATTGAAGGAGATGCGGTAATGGCTTGCGCGCAGATCACGAAGCAGGATCTGATGGAGTTGGGGCTTTCCGGCGGCAAGGACAGCAGCTCAAAACGGCTGGCTCTTCTGAAAAAGCTGGAGCTGCCGGAGTATATGAGCGCCAACGCTATGCTGCAGGCACTGAATGTGCTGTATACTTTGGATGAGCTAACAGCCATTGTGGATAATTTGGAGTAACACCATGGTAGATATATCAGTCAACAACTTAACAAAGTTTTTCGTTATTGGTGAAAATTTGCTGCAGGGGCTGACCTTCGATATTCAGGAAGGGGAGTGCGTGGCAATCGTAGGCCGCAACGGCTGCGGTAAGACCACTCTGTTCAAGATCCTCACCGGCGAAATGGATTATGATGACGGTCAGGTTTATGTGAATCCCAACAAGCGTATCGGCCTGATCTCTCAGATTCCCAAATTTCCTGCCGGTTATACTGTGGAGGATGTGCTGCGCTCGGCCTATACCGGCCTGATGAACATCAAGGCGAAAATGGAGGCACTGGAGCAGGCTATGTCGGCCGGCGCTACCGCCGATCAACTGCGGGAATATGACAATCTAACCAATCGATTCCAATCCGGTGGCGGCTACGAGATAGACGTGGATGTGGACAAGATCTGTAACGGTCTGGGCATCACTGCGGAGCAGCGGGTTCAGGAATTTGACAGCCTGTCCGGCGGTGAAAAGACACGGATGAACCTTGCACGTTTGCTGCTGGAAAAGACGGACATTCTGCTGCTGGATGAGCCCACCAACCATCTGGATCTTCGCAGCGTGGAATGGTTGGAAAACTATATAAACAACTTCAAGGGCACTGTCCTTGCTATCTCCCATGACCGCTACTTTATCGATCAGGTGGCGGATCGGGTCATTGAAATTACCGATGGTCATGCGGAGTTTTATTCCGGCAACTATTCCTTCTATATGGATGAAAAGCAGGCTCGCTTTGACCTGCAAATGAAGCAGTATGAGCAGGAGCAGGCGAAACTGAAGCAGCTGGGCTATACTGTGGAGCGGATGAAGGGCTGGGGTATCAATAATCGCACCCTCTACCGCCGTGCCATGTCCATTCAGCACCGGATGGAGCGCATAAAAAAGACGGAGAAGCCCAAGACGGAAAAGACCATGAAGGCCAGCTTTGGTGAGAAGGAATTTTCCGGCGATGTGGTATTCAAAATGAAAAACGTTAGCAAGGCTTTCGGCCAGCGGACGTTGTTCTCTGATGTGAATCTGAATGTTGAGGGTGGCGAGCGGATCGCTCTGCTTGGCGACAATGGCACCGGAAAATCCACCTTCATCAAGTGCCTGCTGGGCGAAGAAGATTGCGAAGGCAAGCTGCAATTCGGCCCTACAGTGAAATGGGGATATCTGCCTCAGATCATTAAATTCAACCATCCGGAACGGACGCTTTACGATACCATGCTCTATGAGAAGAACTGCACGCCCCAGATGGCGCGGGATCGCCTCGGTGCGTTTATGTTTCAGGGCGAGGATGTGTTCAAGACCGTGGGCACCCTTTCCGGCGGTGAGCAATCCCGTCTTCGGCTGTGCATGCTGATGGATGAGAAGATCAATCTGCTGATTCTCGATGAGCCGACGAACCATCTGGATATTGCATCCCGTGAGTGGGTTGAGGCGGCCATTGAAGAATTCGAGGGCGTGCTGCTGTTCGTTTCCCATGACCGCTATTTCATCGAAAAGTTTGCTGAACGTATTTGGCTGCTGGAGGATGGACAGATAAGAGATTTTCCCTGCGGTTATGCCAAATATCGCGCTATCATCGAGCATGAGCAGGCGGCAAAGCCCGTTGTGACCGCTGCACCCAAGCCCAAAAAAGAGAAGCCCAAGGGCGGCACCAAGGAGCAGGAAAAACTGATCCGCCGTCTGGAACGGGAGATCGAAAAGCAGGAAAAGATCGTGGCGGAATTTGACGAAAAGATCGATGCCGCTGCTGCGGATTACCAGGAGTTGAGTCGTCTGCTTGCGGAAAAGGAAGAGGCGGAAATGGTACTGATGGATATTATGGAGCAGTGGGAGCAAGCCCAGGAGGGATAAGAAATGTTTTCATTTGGATTATTTCAAATCATGTTTTTTCTGGTATTTTTCCTTGTGATTGGCGTGTTCGTTGTGACGGCGGTGAAGGGGATTAGGGAGTGGAATAATAACAACCATTCGCCCCGGTTGACTGTGCCGGCTACTGTGGTCACCAAGCGCACCAATGTTTCCCGGCATCATCACCATCACGGAACGGGCCATGTGGGCCATACATCCACTTCCACCACCTATTATGCCACCTTCCAGTTTGCAAGTGGCGATCGAATGGAGCTTCACGTCAGCGGCCAGGAGTACGGCATGCTGGTGGAGGGAGATATCGGCGACCTGACCTTCCAGGGCACCCGGTATTTGGGATTTGTGAGGAAATATCATGAGTAATTTGTTGGATTTTTTACAAAAGCTAGAGGATAACGATATATATTATCGACTGAACAGAGTACGTGATAGTATCATGGTGGAGATCGCCGTTCCTGGTCGGCGCTGGGAAGTGGAATTTATGCGTGACGGTGATGTACAAATTGAAAAATTTGTGAGCGACGGTGAGATTCTGGACGAATCGGCATTGGAGGAACTGTTCAACAGTTGACACAACCTTTTAACAGTCCTATAATAAGCAAAGACAATTTTCAAAGGAGCGAATGTAAATGAGTTCTTGTAATGGTAATTGCAGCAGCTGCGGCAGTGATTGCAGCGAGCGCAAGGCTGAGAGCCTGCTGGCTACCCTGAACCCCAAGGCAAGTGTAAAGAAAGTCATTGCCGTTGTGTCCGGCAAGGGCGGCGTGGGTAAGTCCACGGTCACTTCCATGCTGGCAGTGGCCATGTCCCGCAAGGGCAAGCGCGTGGGCGTTCTGGATGCGGATATCACCGGCCCTTCCGCACCAACGGCCTTCGGTGTCAACGAGTGCCAGGGTGCCAATGAGGATGGCATTTATCCTGCCCTCAGCAAGGGCGGCATTCAGGTTATGTCCATCAATCTGCTGCTGGATAATCCCAATGATCCCGTTGTCTGGCGTGGCCCGGTCATCGCCGGTGCTGTCAAGCAGTTCTGGACCGATGTGATCTGGGAGGATGTGGATTATCTGTTCGTAGATATGCCTCCAGGAACCGGCGACGTGCCTCTGACCGTGTTCCAGAGCCTGCCGGTGGACGGTATCGTCATCGTCACCAGCCCTCAGGATCTGGTGAGCATGATCGTTTCCAAGGCGGTCAAGATGGCGAACATGATGCACATTCCCGTGCTGGGCTTTGTGGAGAACTATTCCTATCTCCGGTGCCCCGATTGCGGCAAGAAGATCAATGTGTTTGGCCAGAGCCATTTGGACGAAGTGGCTGCTTCCTTCGGTCTGCCGGTGCTGGCACGGCTGCCCATTGATCCCAAGGTGGCTGAGAGCTACGATAACGGTCAGATGGAGAGCATGGATACCGCCAATGTGGACGGCGTCATCGCCGCTATTGAGGCTGCGAACTAAAATTGAACGGAGCTGCGGAATATCCTCAGCTCCGTTTTTTCAAAGGGTGGTATGAATATGAAAGAATTGAACCATCAATCGGTGCTGGATATTCTTCCAGATCGGGATCCTTGGGCGCATAAGGGGGATTTCGGCAGGGTTTTGCTGCTGTGCGGCAGCTGTGGCTATACCGGTGCGGCGGCGCTGGCGGCTATGGGCGCCCTGCGCTGCGGCGCAGGGCTGGTGTATCTGGGCGTACCGGAGAGTATCTATGCCATTGAGGCTGTAAAGCTGACGGAGCCTATTGTATTTCCGTTGCCGGATTGCGATGGAATGCTGGCTGCCGAGGCTGTTGAGCAGATCAATCAGCTTCTTCCGAAAATGGATGCGGTTCTCATTGGCCCCGGTCTGGGGCAATCCAATGGGACACTGGCTGCGCTGAAGACCGTACTGCGCCAGTTCGACCGTCCGGTGGTCATAGATGCCGATGGCATAAATCTGTTGGCTAAGCATAGGTATTTACTGCGCGGAAGGACAGCCCCTACGGTGCTGACGCCCCATGACGGAGAATTTATCCGCCTTGCCGGTGAGTTGGGTGAGGACAGAGCGGCCGCAGCTGGCGCATTGGCTCAGGAGCTGGGCTGCACCGTGGTCTTGAAAGGGCATGAAAGCCTGATCACCGACGGAAAAAACTGCTATCGCAATCGCACCGGAAACCCCGGTATGGCGGTGGGCGGCAGCGGCGACGTTCTGGCCGGCATCCTTGTGAGCCTGCTGGGGCAGGGGATTGAGCCCATTCAGGCCGCAGCGGCGGCTGTATGGCTTCATGGCGCTGCAGGCGACCGATGCGCCCGGCGGCTGGGGCAGTATGGCATGCTGCCTACTGACCTTTTGGAGGAGCTTCCGCGACTTATGAAATAAGGCGGGATCAAATGAGGCGGATCGTTTCAATCTTTGCTCTGGTCGTATTGCTGGCCGGCTGCGGCGTGAACAATTCTGAACTGGATAGGGCTATGGTGTTGCGCTCAAAGCTGCTGGCGGCTTCCAGCTGCAGTTTTCAGGCGGTGGTCACAGCTGACTTCTCGGACAAGACCTACACATTCACCGTGGCGTGTCAAGCCGATGCACAGGGGAATGTGACCTTTGCCGTGGAGGAACCGCAGACCATAGCGGGAATCACCGGCAGCATTTCCGCTGAGGGCGGGAAGCTGACCTTTGATGACAAGGCATTGGCCTTTGAATTGCTGGCGGACGGGCAGGTAACGCCGGTCAGTGCCGGCTGGCTGCTGGTTCGCGCTCTGCGGGGTGGGTATGTGAAGGCCTGCGGAGCGGACGGTGACCGGATCCGCCTTTCTATCGATGACAGCTATGAGGAAAACGCCCTGCATCTGGAGATCTGGCTGGGAGAAGGGGATCTGCCGGTTTATGCGGAGATTCTCTATAAAGACCGTAGATTTTTGTCGATGGAGGTCAAAGACTTTCGGATTGTGTAGCATTTCGCCAAACCGGACATAGGATAAATTGGTTGTGGTGCCGTATAATTCTTCTATGTACGTGGGACAATAGTATCAGCCGCGTTACATATGGAGTCTATCCGGTAGCGCAGGCAATGATTCTATCGGAGTGTGAGCGACATGGATACCACAGTCAAGCGGGGCGACATTTTTTACGCGGATCTATCCCCGGTGGTGGGCAGTGAGCAGGGAGGTACCCGGCCGGTGCTCATCGTGCAGAATGATACCGGCAACCGGCATTCTCCCACGGTGATTGCCGCTGCTATTACCAGCCAGACAGGGAAGGCACGGCTTCCCACCCATATCAATATCGCCGGGGGCAGCGTTGGTCTATCCAAAGATTCGGTGATCCTGCTGGAGCAGATTCGAACCATCGACAAGCGCCGCCTGCGTGAGCATATGGGCAGGCTGGATGACGATCATATGCATTTGGTGAACGATGCTATTGCCGTGAGCTTTGGCTTGAATGACAACCGAACTGTATAACATAAGCTCCCTCTTTGGCGCATAGGGTTGTGCCAAGGGGGGAGCTTTTATGGATGGGGAATATGATATTTACATGGGAAAAGACGTGGTAGGCACGGCGCAGGTGGAGCGACAGGGGCTTTACTACCGGTTTCGGTGCAGCTGCCGGCTTTCGGGGGATACACTGTGCCGTGTCAGCGTGTGCTGCAATGGGCATCACGAAAATCTGGGTATTCTGGTTCCTATGGGTGATGGCTTTGGCCTGACAAAAAAACTGGCGGTGAAAAAACTGGGCAAGGGCGCGTTTCAGTTCCGAGTTCTACCAAAGCACCGGACGGGGGAGTGGCAGTTCGTGCCGGTCTATCCGGAGGAGCCATTTGGGTATCTGACCCGATTGCAGAACGCGTTTCTGGAGGTTCGTAACGGACAAGCCGGTGTGGTTATTCCAGATTAAGCAGCAGACCTACGGGACAGTGATCCGAGCCGAGGATATCCGTATGAATGGTGGCATCGGCGACGCTGGGCGCAATCCGGTCGGATATCAGAAAATAGTCGATGCGCCAGCCGGCGTTGTTGGCACGGGCGTTGAACATATAGCTCCACCAGCTGTAAGCACCGGTCACATCAGGGTACAGGTGGCGGAAGGTATCCGTAAAGCCGCTATTAAGCAGCCGGGTGAAAGCACTGCGCTCTTCGTCGGAGAAGCCGGCGTTGCCCCGATTGGAAGCGGGATTTTTCAGGTCGATCTCCTGATGGGCTACGTTCAGGTCGCCGCACAGAACCACCGGCTTTTTGCTGTCCAGTCCCATGAGATAGGTGCAAAAAGATGCTTCCCATTTCAGCCGGTGGTCGATGCGGGCGAGTCCGCGCTGGGCGTTGGGCGTATAGCAGGTCACAAGATAAAACTCAGGGTACTCCAGCGTGATGAGCCGGCCTTCCGTATCCAGCTCCGCTTCGCCAAGACCGTAAGCCACGGACAGGGGCGTGCGCTTCGTAAAGATAGCGGTGCCGGAGTAGCCCTTCTTTTCTGCGTAGCACCAATACTGTTCATAGCCGGGCAGGTCCAGTTGGATCTGCCCTTGCTGCAGCTTGGTTTCCTGCAGGCAGAAAAAGTCTGCGTCTAAGGCGTTGAAGGTGTCCATAAAGCCCTTGTTCATGCAGGCTCGAAGACCGTTGACATTCCAGGAAATCAGTTTCATATCATTGCTCCAGTTCGATGGTATCTTCCGTATCAAAGGCGGTAAATTTCAACGTGAAGGTAGTGCCCATACCGAAGGTGCTATCTACATGGATCTCACCCTCGTTGCGCTGCACCATGTTGCGCACGATGGACAGACCCAGACCGCTGCCGCCGGAGGCACGGGAACGTGCTTTGTCCACCCGATAGAATCGCTCGAAAATATGTGGGATGGCATCCTCAGGGATGCCGGAGCCCGTGTCGGACACTTTCAGAATGCCCCATTCTTCAGTGCGCTCCAGAGAAACGGTTACTTTTCCACCGGGAATGTTGTATTTAATGGCGTTTTCAACCAGATTGAACACGATGCGGTACAGATCGTCCTCACGGATCAGGACGGGGGTGTCACACTCGAGATTGGTGATGAGCTCAAGCTGGGATTGCTTTGCGTGGGGAGAGAGCATACGCACCACACGTTCCACGGTAGGTGCCATGTAATTGATTTCAGCTTTCTCGGCTTCAACATCCTCGCCGCGAGTCAGATCCAGCAGCTTTTGGGACATACGGGTCAGACGCTCGGCTTCCTCGCCGATGTCACCGACGAATTCCCGGATAGTTTCGATATCCATATCATTTTGCAATATGGAGTCGGACAGGAGCTTGATGGATGCCAGAGGAGTCTTCAATTCGTGAGACGCGTCGGAAACAAACTGCTGCCGCTTATGCTCGGAGGTTTGCAGCCGTTTGGCCAGATTGTTGAATTCGTCGCCGAGGACGGTCAGTTCGTCGTTACCATCCATGGTTACCTTGTGGGTAAAGTCACCGTCCTGAATGATCCGCATGGAGGTCATAATCCGGTTCAGCCGCTTGGAGAAGCTGTGGGAGAATGCAACGGAGAACAGGAAAACAGCCAACTCAAGAATTAGGGTGATACTAAGAATAACCATCTGAATGGATTTGAGCAGCTGACCCTGTTGAGCATCCTGCTCCATCATGTATATACAGCCCACGGTGACACCGGAGGACATAATGGGCGTGGCAACCTCGGAAACCATGACGCCGTCATGGTAGTTCCATGTAAAAACATCGTTGCCTGCCAGTGCCTTTGTAATTTGAGTCAGCTCCACCGGGGTGCCTGACTGGGTGGAGCCGGAATCGTAGATCACAAGGCCTTCCTGATCTGTTACCAGCAGTTGTGTGACTTTCAGATTGCTGAATTTGTTGACGGTGTTGGATACGGTGGTTTCGGTCAGCACGTTGAGCATACCGATCTCCGTGGCTGCAAGCTGGGATTTTTCCACCATTGTATCCTCTTTGTTTTCGTAGAACAACCGCTGGCAGGAGGAGGAGCAGTATAAATTCAGGATCAGAAGCGCTATAAAGGTGATCGCTACATAGACCATGGCGTAGCGAAAGTGAGTACCGCCATATGGCCGGAATTTAGTTCTTTTTGAAATAATAACCAACGCCCCACTTCGTCATAATGTATTTCGGATTAGCTGGGTCTTCCTCCAGTTTTTCACGGAGGCGGCGGATGTGAACATCCAGAGTGCGGATATCGCTGCGGTATTCGTAGGCCCAGATGGAGTCCAGTAATGCCTCGCGGGAATAGACACGGTTGGCGTTACGCATCAAAAATTCGATCACATCAAATTCCTTGGCGGTTAGCTCCACCAGAACACCGGCGCGGTAGGCGTTGCGGGCATCCAGATCTAGGCTGATGGAGCCAATGGTTAGAGTTTTGGTCTCACAGGGCTTTCCGGAACCGGAGCGGCGCAGAAGCGCTCGAATCCGGGCCTTCAGCTCAAGAATGTTAAAGGGTTTGGTCAGATAGTCATCCGCACCGTTGTCAAAGCCCATGAGCTTGTCCATATCGTCGCTCTTGGCGGTGAGAAGGATGATGGGAACGTTGGAAAACTCTCGGATCTTGGAGCAGGCGGTCAGACCGTCCATTTCCGGCATCATAACGTCCAGAACGATCAAGGAGACCTCAGGATCCTGCGCAAGCTGTACCGCCTCTACACCGTTGGAACCGGTGACGACCGTGTAGCCGTCGTTTTGTAAATTGAACCGAATGCCCTTAACCAGCAGGGCTTCATCGTCTACGACCAGTATCTTCATCCTTGACCTCCTATTGTGACGTAATCCAAGATGGATTCTAGTTTCTTTTCGCCGATACCTTCGACGTTGCACAGCTGGGCAACGTTCTCAAAGGGACCGTTGGCCTGCCGGTAATCAATGATCCGTTTGGCGAGGACTTCACCGATGCCGGGCAGCAGCATAAGCTCCTCGGCAGTGGCGGTGTTCAGATCGATGGGGAAGGGATCGACTTCTTCAGTGGCTGCGGGCTCAGAGGCTTCTGTTTCCGTGGCAGAGGGCTCTGTGACGTTCGAAATGGATACAGGGCTGTGATTAAAATTCCTTCCAAGGAAAAAGCCGCCGGCAAAGGCGCAGAAAACAAGTGTCAGGGTGATCATCACCAGACTTGCTTTTTTCATCAGGTGTGACCTCCTGCATTGACTAAGCATTGAAAAGCTGGTATAATACTCGCGTACATTATACACGAATTTGATCGGGCGGACAAGCCCGTGGAATGGATATTGAGGGATTTTATGAAAAATTTACGCAGATTTTGTCTGCTTTTCCTTGTAATGATCATGTTGCTGGGGGTGACAGCTCCCGCTTTTGCCGAAGAACTTCCTGATGGTACGCCGCAGGTAGAGCAGGGGTGTGTATCTTTGGATGCGAAAGCACCCCTGAACGGAAATGATAAGCTGCTGGATACGGCGAAAGCCGCTATTCTGTATGAGCTGGACAGCGGCACAATGGTCTATGCCTGGAATCCGGATCTGCAGGTAGATCCTTCGGGCATGAACAAGCTTATGACCGCGTTGATCGCGCTGGAGCGGGAAGATCCCGATACTGTTGTTACGGTGAGCCGCACGGTGCTGCATTCCGCAGCTCTGATCGGTTCGGTCTCCGCCGGTCTGAAGGTGGGTGAGGAGATCACCATGAGGGATCTGCTTTACTGCATGATGGTGGGCTCTGCCAATGATGCCGCTGTGGTCATTGCCGAACATATTGCCTCCAGCGAGGAGCTGTTTGTGGAGCTGATGAACCAGCGGGCGTTGGAGCTTGGCTGCACGAATACCCAATTTGTGAACTCCAACGGTCTGCCCCAGAAGGGGCAGTACACCAGCGCCCGGGATCTGGCAAAGATCACGGCAAAGGCGTTGGAAAATGAGCTGTTTACGGAGCTGTTCTGCGCTCCGAATTATACCGTTCCTGCCACCAATAAGGCAAAGGAACGCTACATCGTTACCACCAATTATCTGATGAGCAAGGAGTCCGTCAAGACCCAGTTCGACAACCGGGTAACCGGCGGCAAGACCGGCGCTCTGAGTACCACCGACCGAAGCCTGATCGCCACTGCGGAGCACGGCGGAAAGCGGTTTTTGACGGTGGTCATGAGCGCTCAGGGTACGGTCACGGCGGATGGCTTATCCGTTAAGACCTTCGGCAGCTTCGAGGAAACCAGAGCGCTGCTGGATCACGGCTTTAATATGTTCTCCGTGCGGCAGGTGCTGCAGTCCGGTCAAGTGCTGCAGCAGTATTCTGTAGCCGGTGGCGAGAGCGCGGTTGCGGTTTGCCCTGCGGATACGGTTTTTGCTTCGCTGCCCATCAGCACCATCGCTGAGGAAGTGAGTTTTCGCTGTGTGCTGAAGGATCAGCAGCTCAGCGCTCCGCTGTGCAAGGGGCAGATCGTTGGTACTGTACAGGTTTGGTTCCGGGATATTTGCGTTGGCGTCAGCGATCTGGTAGTCATGCACGATGTGTATGCACCCGGTGAGCATATGACAGCTTTGATCCCCAGTGGGGAAGAGCCTCAGGATGACACGCTGCGCAACTGGCTGATCATCGGCGGTGTGGCGCTGCTTGCTGTCGTAATTGTGACCTGCGTGGTGCTCCTGATCGTACATTTCGTCAGAAAGCACCAGTTGGAGCGCCGCCATAAGCTGATCAACGGAGAGGAGAGCTGATATGCTGCAATGGGAAGAACTGCACAGAGTGTGCATGGATTGCACCAAATGCGCTCTCTGTGAAACCCGGAATAACGTGGTTTTCGGCGTAGGAAACCGGCAGACGGATATTTTGTTCGTGGGCGAAGGTCCCGGTGAGCAGGAGGATCTGAAGGGTGAGCCCTTCGTTGGCCCCGCGGGCAAGCTGCTGGACGATATGCTGTCGATCATTGATCTCGATCGAAACAAGTGCTATATTGCCAACATCGTCAAATGCCGTCCGCCCAAAAACCGGGATCCTCTGGAGACCGAGCAGGATGCCTGTATCGATTATCTGCGCAATCAGGTGGCGCTGATCAAGCCGAAGATCATCGTCTGTCTTGGGCGCATCGCCGCAACACGCCTTATTCGCCCCGATTTCCGTATTACCCGGGAACACGGCACGTGGACGGAGCGAGGCGGCATCTGGTTTACAGCTACGTACCATCCGTCGGCGCTGCTGCGGGATGTTTCCAAGCGACCGGATGCTTTCGATGACCTGATGGCGATCCGCGAAAAAATCAGATCCCTTTCAATGGAATAAAAAGAGGAGCTGTTGCATTGAATGCAACAGCTCCATTTTTTATATGGGCTGATATTTGACGATGACACCCATGTCCGTAAGGGCGTTTACTTCCCGCACCTTGGTGCCGTAGACGCTGACTTCTATAAGTGCGTAGCAGCCGGCAAGGGCGTTGACAGAGGAGATGTCCGCATTGAAGTCCATCATGATATAGTTCAGGCTTTCCAAGCCTGCAAGCTCGTCCAGGGAGGAGAGGTTGTTATTAGAGCCCTTAATGGCAATCAGAGGACTATCCATGCTAAATTCGGGCAGCTTTTGCACCTGATTGTGGGAGAAATTCAGGGTCATCAGCTTGGTCATGGCGCTGACAAAGGAAATGTCAGTCAGCTCATTGTTGGAAAGGTCAAGCTCCAGCATTTCAGTGCAGTTTTCCAGCACCTGAACATCCGTAAGCTTGTTAAACGCCACAGACAGTTCGATCAGAGCGGTGAGATTTTCCACACCCGCCAGCTCCGTCAGGGCGTTGCCCGCCAGCTTGAGAGAAACAAGGAACGTGCAGCTTGCCAGAGGAGCGGTATCCGTAATGGAATTGTAGGATAGATCCAGAACGGTCAGATTAGTCAGCTTGCCGATGGAGGAAACGTCGGAAATGGCGTTATGGCAGAGGTTCAGGTTGGTCAGTTGGGTCATTCCCTCAAGGGCAGAAAGATTACCAATGGTATTGCGGCTCAGATCCAGATGGGTCAGCTTGGTCGCGCCGGCAAGCTGTGAGATGCCGGACAGGTCACAATGGGTGATGGATAGCATAGTCAGCGCCGGGAGCTCGCCTATGACCTGCAGGTTTTCCGCGGACATGGTCATATTGGCAATGCCAAGCTCCTTCAGCGACGTCAGCTTGGATAGGGGAGTCAGATCCAGCGCATCGATGGAGGAGGGGGTGGGGCTGTCCAGATCCAGAATCAGCAGCGTTTCGAGGAACGGCAGCTTGGAAAGATCGGACAGGCTCTTGGTGTCGTGGGGAATGGTAAGGGTTTTGATATTCCAAAGCTCATTGGTGTAGAGGGTATGATCGCTATCCACCTGCAGCTGCTGGCGAATGGTCTGATCGATTGCGGGATCGTTGATGGTCACTTCTTCAACCACGCCGGAAATGGTGTAAGAACCGATGAAAAGGGGGCTGACAAGGCCGTTGGAGCCTACTGTCAGACCGTGAATCACGGTTTCGCCGGCAGAAAGAGCCATGGCAGAAGTGTAGGAAGGATCGCCGGTGGAAGGGTACAAGCCATCGGTGGTGAGGTAAATAGTGCCCTCGGGGGCGGAGAAAGAAACGGAGATGTACTGGTTGTAGAAGCCGGACTCGTGGCTGGGGGAGGGAGCCTTGGGACGCAGCGCATCCAGCTGTGCCTTGATGGTTTGATCGGCAACATTGTCCAGCATAGTAACGGCATCCAGCAGCTTGTCCTGCTCCACATAGATATTGCAAAGGGCGATATACAGCTCTACGCTGCCGCCGTCTGCAATGGCGTTGGATAGGGTAAACTCCGCTTTGGTGTAGTTTTTCGAGGAGCGGTACTGCTCAGCAAGCTCCAGCGCGATAGTCTCATCGTTTCCGGATTGCTGATAGGCCATTTTATAGAACCAGGTTGCAAGGGCGTGGTTACCCCGATCATCAAGGTTGCGAGCCTGCCAGACCAGAAGATCCCGGGTCAGCTCCGGATCGTATTTTACAAAGTACCAGCCGATGCTGAGTATCACGGCGATGATCAGCAGGATCGGTACGATAATTCTGAATGCTCTTTTCATAGGCTTGCTCCGTTCCCAGTCGTTTTACATAACATTATATTTATTATAACGGCAACGGGAATCGATGTCAAGGAGCGGCAGGAAAACAATACTACTGGATATGGAGGAAAATATATGAATTCGATCATTCGGCAGGCAATTAAGGCCTTCACACTTGGCACGGTAATTCCGGGTCTGCTGTTCTCGGCCGCAGGACAATGGAAAATACCCGAGGTATCCGCCCAGCCGCCGGAGGTGGAGTTGACCGAACCGACCTGGCCGGTACAGCCGGAGCAAGAGTTCACAGAAACGGTTGCGGTAACGGTACCGGTGCTGAAAAGCGATGGTTCGGTGAAGCAAATGGATCTGGAGGACTATATCTGCCGGGTGGTACTGGGAGAGATGCCGGCAAGCTTCGAGACCGAGGCGCTGAAAGCGCAGGCTGTGGCGGCAAGAACGTATACTCTAAAATGTGTTCTGGGAGGCAGCAAGCATTCTCAGGGGGCGGTATGTACCAGCCACCAATGCTGCCAATCCTACTGCGAGCCTGAAGCTTACATCCGCAACGGCGGCACATGGGACAATGTCAACAAGATATTTGATGCGGTTCAGGCAACGAATGGCGAGGTGCTGTACTATGACGGCAAGCTGATCATGGCTACCTACTTTTCCAGCGCAGGCGGTACGACAGAGGATGCCAAAGCCGTATGGGGCAACGCGTTTCCGTATCTGACAGTGGTCGAAAGCCCTGAGGGGGATGATGCCTATAACGGCAAGACCGTAACCTTCACATCGGCGCAGTTTCAGAAGCTGCTAGGTGTGAGTCTGAAGGGAAAACCGGTCAGCTGGTTCGGCGCGATGACCTATACCGTCGGCGGGGGAGTTGATCAGATCCGTATCGGCGGTAAGCTGTACAAGGGAACTCAGCTGCGCACGTTGCTGGGACTTCGCTCCACGGATTTTACCGTCAGTACAACGGATACCTCCGTTACCTTTACCACCAACGGCTACGGCCATCGAGTAGGGCTCAGCCAGTACGGCGCGGATGCCATGGCCACCACGGGTAGCAACTATGTCGACATTCTATACCATTACTATTGCGGCACGCAGCTGGGGCAGTATTCTCCCGACAATGATTGACAAAGAGGCTGCTTTCGGTTAAAATACCTTCAAATACAACTGTTTGGAGGGAAAAACCTTGCCCATCAGAATTCCTAATGACCTGCCTGCGGCAGAAATTTTGCATCAGGAGAATATATTTGTCATGCCCCAGACCCGGGCGGTTACGCAGGACATCCGTCCGCTGGAGATCGTGCTTTTGAACCTGATGCCCACTAAGATCGCTACGGAGACTCAGTTCTCCCGTCTTCTGGGCAACACGCCTCTGCAGGTGCATCTTGAGCTGATGCACACCTCTTCCCATAAGGCGAAGAATATTTCTCAGGATCATTTGCTGTCCTTCTACAAGAGTTTTGAGGAGCTGAAGGATCGCAAATTTGATGGTATGGTCATCACCGGCGCACCGGTGGAGCATATGGCTTTTGAGGATGTGGATTACTGGCAGGAGCTGACCGAGATCATGGAGTGGAGCAAGACCAACGTCCACAGCACCATCCATATCTGCTGGGGCGCTCAGGCCGGCCTGTACTACCACTACGGCATCCAGAAGCATGAGCTGCCGGAGAAGCTCTTCGGCGTGTTCCCTCATCAGGCCGACTATAAGCGCTCTATCCTGATGCGTGGCTTTGACGATATTTTCTGGGTACCCCATTCCCGCCACACTACGGTGCTGCGGGAGGATATCGAGGCTGTACCGGGTCTGAAAATCTTGGCTTCTTCGAAGGAGGCCGGTGTGTATGCCGTTGCCAACAAGAAGGGTCGCCAGATCTTTATCACCGGCCACTCCGAGTACGATCCGCTGACCCTGAAGGCTGAATATGACCGGGATAAGAATCTGGGTCTGCCTATCCATGTTCCGGAAAATTACTTCCCCAATGATGACGATACCCAGGAGCCGATCGTTCGCTGGCGCAGCAGCGCAAACCTGCTGTTTTCCAACTGGCTGAACTATTTCGTCTATCAGACCACCCCCTATGACATCACATCCATCGGCAAAAAGGAATAATACACAAAAGCTGTCGAAATAGGTCTTGACTTTTTGTGTATATTTGATATACTGGAGTAGTGCTGTTGGCACGAACTGGTATATGCTTGCGATAGGGGCAGGCGTTTCTACGAACCACCGTAAATGGTTGACTACCACAAGTAGGGGTAGTCAGCCATTTTTTATCTTCTAAACGAGGGGAGGAACCATCTGTGGACATTTTACTTGAGATATTTGGATATGTGGGAACATTTCTGATCTTGTTCTCTATGATGATGACGTCGGTCACAAAGCTGCGTTGGCTGAATTTGTCCGGCTCGGTGATCAGTATTATTTATGGCGCAATTCATGGCACATGGCCTGTGGTATTTTTGAACACGGGTATGGTTCTGATCAACGCGGTGCAGCTTTACCGTCTGCACAAACAGAAAGGCAATTAAGGAGGATATATTATGAAGCTGAAAATTGATGGACGCGAAGTGATCGCACAGCCCGGTCAATCGCTGCTGGATATGGTACGTCAGTTAGGTTTGGTCAGCGAGCAACTGTCGCAGGATCCTTTGGCTGCCCGAATCGCCGGCGAGGTCTTTACCCTGAATTACATACCGGTGCGGCAGAAGGACGCGGTTGGTGAAATCACCAACACCCGCCACGCCATGGCCGCCTCCGGCGGCGAGATCAAGCTGGTTCGTTATGCGGATGCCGCCGGTAAGGATGCCTATGTCCGTACGGTGCAGTTTGTGGTATTTCTTGCCTTGCACCGGCTGTGGCCTGATGCCCGGGCGAAAATGACCTGCACCCTTGGCCCCGGCCTGTATATTGATGTAAACAATGCCCCTGATTTTAGCACCCAGCGCCTGAAGGCTGAGATCCAGCAGATCATCAGCGAGAACATACCGCTTCTGCGCCGCCGTGTCAGCACCGCTGATGCTATCGCGTATTTCCAAAGCAGGGGAGATGAGGATAAGGCTCGTCTTCTGAAATGGCGTACTGCCGACTACTTTGACGAATACATATACGATGATTTCCGAGATTATTACTACGGCGAAATGGCACCCTCCACCGGCTATATCCGTGTTTGGGATGTGCGCCCGGCGGATAATGGCTTCCTTTTCCTGTTCCCGGATGATCGGGATCCGGATCGGGTGGGCAATTATCAGCATATGCCTCATTTCCTCGGTGTGTTCAACGAGGGTGAGCGATGGTGCGAGCTGATGGAATGCGAGACCGTGGCGGATCTGAACGCGCTGGTGGAAAGCGACCGGATTCGTGAGCTGATCCGTGTCAATGAGGCACTCCACGAGAAGCGTTATTCTCAGGTTGCTGATATGGTCTGCCAGAGAGGTGCTAAGGCCGTCATGCTGGCCGGCCCCAGTTCTTCGGGCAAGACCACCTCTGCCAACCGTTTGGCGACCCAACTGCGTGTCCACGGCAAGAAGCCTGTATTGATGAGTCTGGATGATTACTATCTGGATCGTGACAAGATCGCCCCCGGCCCCGACGGCAAGCTGGATCTGGAGCATATCAACACCATTGATACGGATTTGTTCAAGGAGCAAATCGCTCAGCTGCTTCGCGGAGAAGAGGTAGAGATTCCGACCTTCAGCTTCAAGCTTGGTTGCCGTGTATGGGTCGGTCACCGGCTGAAGCTGGATCCCGACTCCGTCATCATCGTGGAAGGCCTCCATGCATTAAATCCCGTCCTTAGCCCCGAGGGCATCGACAGCAATCTGATCTTCAGAATGTACGTTAGTCCGCTGCTGCCTTTGAACTTGGATGACCACAACCGGATTCCTACCAGCTATCTGCGGTTGTTGCGGCGCATCGTTCGTGATTTCGAGGGACGGGGCGCTTCGGTACAGCATACCATGTCCATGTGGGACTCTGTGCGGCGGGGCGAAAAGCGGTGGATTTATCCGTTCCAGGAGAATGCGGATGTGATCTTCAACAGTTCCACACTATATGAACTGGCGGTTCTGAAAAAGCACATCTATCCGCTGCTGACAGCGGTGCAGCCTGAGGATCCCTGGTACGACGAAGTCCGTGCCGTTGTGAAGATCCTGAACTTCGTTCTGGAGGCGGATGTGGATGATGAGATCCCGCCCACAAGTTTGGTTCGTGAGTTCATCGGCGGCAATACCTTCTATCGTAAGTAACTCTAGCGCGGCAGCTTCGGCTGCCGCGTTTGCCTTATTCGAAAAATGGTTAAAATACTTGCATATTGCCTCGTGTGATGTTATAATGCTTCTAAGAATGTGCATTTTATCCGAGGGAACGTTATGGTTGAGCCGCAATACCGTCTGGAGGGAATCGTCCGGACACGCAGCGAGGAGATGGAGGACTTTGAAGGTCCGCTGGATGTCATCTTTTTGCTGCTGAGTAAAAATAAAATAGAGATTCAGGACGTTTCCATTACCGCAATCTTGGAGCAGTATCTGGCCTACTTAGAGGAAATGAAGCGCCTGGATATGGAGATCGCCAGTGAGTTTATCACCATGGCCTCCCACTTGATGCTGATCAAGACCAAGATGCTTCTATCCGCGGCAGAGCAGGCCGAGGCGGAAAGCGAGTTGGATCTGCTGCGCCAGAGCTTAATCGAGCGCCGCCGCAAGGAAGCTATGGAGCAGATTCGGGTGGCTATCGGCACTCTGGAGCCCCGAAATGAGATCGGCCGGTGCCTGTTCACCAAGGAGCCGGAGCCTCTGCGTCGGGATCAGACCTATCGCTACAAGCATGAGCCCATCGATTTGCTGAAGGCGCTGGATAATATTACGGAGCGCAACAACCGCACCCTTCCACCACCAACTATGAACTTCAAGGGCATCGTGGGTAAGGAGCCGTATCCCGTGTCCCGTAAGGCCGGTGAGGTGCTGCGGCAGCTGCTGCTGCGGGGCATCGAACGGCTGAAGAATCTGTTTAAGGGTAACCGCTCCCGATCTGAGATCGTGGCCACGTTTATTTCTGTGCTGGATCTTTGCAAGAGCAATTCCGTGGTTATTGAGGATGATGACACAGGTGAAAATCCCAATGTCCGTCTGCTGGATCATATGAAGAAACAAAAGGAGGAAGCCTGATGGAACAAACCGAATTGCAGCGTGCCATTGAGGCTATCCTGTTTGCTGCCGGAGAACGGGTGGAGACCGCCCGGCTTTCTATGGCGCTGGAGACCGACGAGGACGTGATCATCGCCGCAGCCAATGCGCTGGCAGATACCTACGCCTTCGAGCGTCGCGGTATTCGCATCCTGAAGCTGGAAAAGGGTTACCAGATGGTGTCCTCCGGCGAGATGGCGGACTATGTGACCAAGGCGCTGGAGACTCGCAAGCCTCCTAAGCTGTCTTCTTCGCAGCTGGAGGCGCTGACCATCATCGCTTACTATCAGCCGGCCACCAAGGCCATGGTTGAGCAGATTCGCGGCGTGGACAGTTCTTACTCTGTTGGCGCTCTGCTGAACAAGAAACTCATCGAGGAAGCCGGCCGGCTGAACGTGCCCGGTCGCCCTATTCAGTATCGCACGACCCCTGATTTTCTGAGGACCTTTGGACTGGAATCTCTGGAAGAGCTGCCGCCCATTGAGAAGATCAATTTCGGCGAGCCGATCCCTGAGGAGGTTCCCCAGCAGGAGGGCGAATGATGGGCTGGTTGATCGCGTTTGTTGTTATTTTTCTTCTGGCGATCCTTCCCCTTGGCGCTATGGTCAAGTACAATGCCGATGGCGTGCTGGTAAAGATCATCGCCGGCCCTGTGCGGTTTACGGTCTTTCCCATGAAGAAGGAAAAGAAGGATAAGAAGCCGAAACAGGAGAAAAAGTCTAAAAAAGAGGAAAAACCCAAAGAAACTGCCGACGAAAAGACTTCCCAAGAAAAGAAGGAAAAGGGCGGCAGCCTTCTGGATTTCCTGCCTCTTGTGCAAGTAGCTTTGGATCTGCTGGGTGATTTCAGACGGAAGCTGCGGCTGAACCGGTTGGAGCTGAAGCTGATCATGGCAGGGGATGACCCCTGCGATCTTGCCGTCAATTACGGCAGAGCATGGGCGGCTGTGGGCAATCTGATCCCACTGCTGGATCGGGCCTTTGTGATCAAAAAGCGGGATATTGAGGTGGAGTGCGACTTCACTGCCACCAAGACTTTGATCATTGCCCGGTTGGATATTACCATTACTTTAGGAAGAATTATCGCTCTTGCGGTGGTTTACGGCATTCGTGCCCTGCGGGAGTATTTAAAGATTATGAATACTAGAAAAGGCGGTGCAGTTAAATGAGCCAGACACTTCCCAATATGCTGGAAAATACCATTGCAAAAATTCGTGAGATGGTGGACGTAAATTCCGTCATCGGCAACCCCATCACTACTCCTGACGGCGTGACCATTATCCCCGTTTCCAAGGTCAGCGTTGGTTTTGGCGGCGCGGGCTCTGATTTTGTTTCCAAGAATGTCAATAAGCAGGAAAATCCCTTCGGCGGCGGCGCAGGCGGCGGCGTGAAGGTGACTCCCATGGCATTTCTGATCGTTAAGGACGGCAACGTCCGTATGGTGCCCGTGGCGACTCCTGCCAACACCACTGCCGATCGGATCGTGGAGCAGGTTCCCGATCTGCTGGAAAAGGTTGTGGGCTTTATCGACTCCAAGCTGGAGAAAAAGGGCGAATAATCCGGCATCACCCGGGGCAAACTGGCTTCGGGTGAGATAGATGAAACGAAAGATCTTGCGGACGGCGGCTGCCTTGCTGGCTGCCGTCCTGCTTTATCCATGCAACGCACAAGCCATCTCAGCGCAGAAGGCCATTGTAGTGGATGCCTCCACGGGTCGGGTGCTTTATGAAAAGGATGCGGATAGCCGCAGCCTGATCGCCAGCACCACCAAGATCATGACGGCGCTGATCGTCTGCGAGCAATGTAACGTGCTGGATCGGATGCAGATTCCCAAAGAGGCCGTGGGTATCGAAGGCTCCTCCATTTACCTGAAGGAAGGGGAGGTGCTGACGGTGCAGGAGCTGCTGTACGGCATGATGCTCCACAGCGGAAATGACGCCGCCGTTGCTCTTGCCATCTACTGCGGCGGCACGGTGGAGGGCTTTGCTGAGCTGATGAATGATAAGGCACGTCTGCTTGGAATGAAGGATACCCATTTTGTCAATCCCAGCGGCTTGGATGCGCCGGAGCATTATTCCACGGCCAGAGATCTGGCACTATTGGCCGCCTATGCCATGAAAAACCCAGTTTTCGCCAAGACCGTTTCCACCAAGACCGTGAACGCAGCCGGACGATCTCTGCGCAATCACAACAAGCTGCTGTGGCAGGTGGAGGGGGCAGACGGAGTCAAAACCGGCTATACCAGAGCTGCGGGGCGCATTCTTGTATCCAGCGCAGTGCGGCAGGGTCGACGGCTCGTAGCCGTGACCATCAACGACGGCAACGATTGGGTAGATCATGCGTCCATGCTCAGCGATGGCTTTTCCCGCTATCAGGTCTGCCAGATCCTGTCGAAGGGACAATGCCTTGGATCGATTGAGATTTTTGGCGGTCAGGAAGGCCGCGTCAATGTGCTGGCGGCGAAGGATTTTTTCTATTCCATCGCCGAAAATGAAAAACCGCATATTCTGCTTTCCGCTCCCGGTTTTGCTTATGCGCCCGTGAAGGAAGGCGATCAGGGAGGCTACGCCTACATCTGCATCGGAGATGCGGCAGTGGGGAAGATCCCTGTTATTTACGAAAATACTGTACAGCAGAGCATTCCTCAGAAAAAACCTTTCTGGGAGCGGCTGCTCGAAAGGATCAAACGATGACGGAACGCTTGCAGAAAATTCTTGCAGCCCGGGGGCTTTGCTCCCGGCGCAAGGCGGAGGAATGGATCACCGCCGGACGTGTCGGCGTCAACGGTCAGGTGGCCGCGTTGGGTCAATCTGCAGACCCCGAACTGGATACGATCACGCTGGATGGGAAGCCGCTTCCCGCCGGCGGTGATCACGTGTACATCATGCTGCATAAGCCCAGAGGCTATGTGACCACTTTGTCGGATGAGAAGGGCAGACCCAATGTGACAGAGCTTGTGGATTGCGGTCAGCGGGTCTATCCCATCGGGCGACTGGATATGGATTCGGAAGGTTTGCTTTTGCTGACAAATGACGGTGAATTTGCCTATCATTTGATGCATCCCAAGGCGGAAGTGAACAAAACCTATGAGGTATGGGTCACGGATTATGCACCCGGCGGCGAGGTTCGGCTGGTAAAGCCCATTACCATCGACGGCTATACCATCCGCGCCCCGAAGGTCAAGCTGCTCAGCACTCAAGGCAAGGCGGCGCATCTGTACATCACCATCCATGAGGGGCGCAACCGGCAGATTCGCAGAATGTGTCAGGCGGCGGGAATGCGCGTGACACGGCTGCGGCGCATAGCCGAAGGAACTGTGACCCTTGGTGATCTGAAGAAGGGTACATGGCGGTACCTGACCGCTGAAGAGATCGACCACCTAAAAAAATAAAATTGCAATTTTGACGGCTTGTACTTGCAAAAGTGCAGGCCGTCTGTTACTATTGTGGCAGGAATACAATACGGAGGTACCGTATATGAACAGCGATTTTATGGGTCTGCTTCAAGAGGCGGGTGCGTCTTTTTCCAAGGGTCAGCGTCGCATTGCGCAGTACATCACGGAAGAATATGATAAGGCTGCTTTTATGACCGCTGCAAAGCTGGGCAAGACCGTTGGTGTTTCGGAATCCACGGTGGTGCGCTTTGCTGTGAGCCTTGGCTTTGACGGTTATCCCAGCATGCAGAAGGCGATGCAGGAGATGGTGCTGAACCGTCTGACTTCTGTCCAGCGGCTGGAGGTGGCTTCTGACCGCATTGGCGATCAGGATATCGTGTCCATGGTGCTGCAATCCGACGCTGACAAGCTGCGCCGCACGGAGGAAACCTTGAGCCGTGAGGATTTTCAGAAGGCTGTGGATGCCATTGTGGCTGCAAAGCGGGTGTATATCATGGGTGTGCGTTCCGCTTCGCCTCTTGCCAGTTTTCTTGGCTACTACCTGCGGTATCTTTCCGATAACGTGCAGATCGTCACCGCTTCCGGTGCCAGTGAAATGTTTGAGCAGATCGTAGGTGTCAATTCTGATGACGCAGTCATTGCATTCAGTTTCCCTCGATACAGTACCACCACGGTCAAGGGTGTTCGCTACTGCGCAAGCGCCGGTGCTACGGTCATCGGCCTGACGGACAGTAAGCTGTCGCCTCTGGCGCAGGAGTGCGACATCGTTTTGCTGGCTAAGAGCGATATGGTATCCCTTGTGGACTCTTTGGTGGCACCGTTGAGTGTGGTCAATGCGCTGATCGTGGCCGTTACCAAGCGCCGCAGCGTGGAGCTGGCAAAACGGCTGGATGCGCTGGAAAACATCTGGTCGGATTACGATGTCTATGAAAAGCGAGTCGAAAAAGTATGAATTATGATGCCATTGTTATCGGCGGAGGGCCGGCAGGTATGTTTACCGCCATCACCGCCGCACGGCAGGGGAAGAAGATCCTGCTGCTGGAACGCAATGACCGCCTTGGAAAAAAGCTGCTGATCACCGGAAAGGGTCGGTGCAATGTGACCAATGATTGCGATGCAAACGAGGTGCTGCAGAATGTGCCGCGCAACGGACGTTTTCTCTTCAGCGCCATGGCAGCCTGCCCTCCGGAGCGGATCAAGCGGTTCTTTGAGGATAGCGGCTGCACATTGAAGACCGAGCGCGGCAACCGGGTTTTTCCTGTCAGCGATCGCAGCCAATCCATACTGGACGCATTGCAAAAGGAACTGCGCAGGTCGGGTGTCAAGGTTCAAACCGGTCGGGTCACGGATATTCTGACGAAGGATGGGCAGATTAGCGGTGTAGCGGTTGGTAAAGAGGTTTTTTGCGCCGGTAAGGTTGTTTTGGCCACCGGCGGATTGTCCTATCCTACCACCGGTTCTACCGGTGACGGCTATGAGCTAGCCCGCCGGCTGGGTCACACGGTAACGGCGACGGAGGGGTCTCTTGTGCCTCTGGAGGCCGGGCCCGACTGTGCCGAACTGCAAGGGCTGAGTCTGCGTAATGTGTCTGTTAAGCTGCTGAGCGGAAAGGGAAAGGTGCTGTTTTCCGATTTCGGTGAACTGCTGTTTACCCATTTCGGCGTGTCCGGCCCTACGGTGCTCAGTGCCAGCGCGCACCTGAAAGGGGAGGGTTGCCGGCTGGTCATCGATCTAAAACCGGCTTTGGATGAAGGTAAGCTCAACGACCGCATCCTGCGTGACCTTCAGCTGTACAAAAACCGATCCATGGAAAACGCGCTGACAGATCTTCTGCCCCGCAGCCTGATCCCTGTGGTACTGAAACGGCTGGATATTGATCCTGCCTTGCAGGCAAATTCATTGAATAAGCAGCAGCGGCGGGCTCTGGTGGAGCTGTTGAAGGGTTTTGCTGTAGAAATTACGGGTAAGCGCCCCGTTGCGGAGGCGATCATCACCTCCGGCGGTATCAAGGTGGGTGAAATCGAACCGAAGACTATGGAATCCAAGCTGGTATCGGGTCTGTACTTCGCCGGAGAGATCATCGATTGCGATGCCTACACCGGCGGCTTCAACCTGCAAATCGCATGGGCGACAGCTTATGCGGCGGGCATGAGTCTGTAAAAACGCCCATTGACAAACCGGCATGGATGCTATAAAATACTAAAAGCAAACCCTCAAGAGAGAAAACTACGGAGGAATTCATTATGTACGAAAAACTGGTCGCATATGCTGCCAAGCAGCTGGAGATCGATGCTTCCGAGATCACTCCCGAAAGCACCTTCGAAAGCCTGGGCATCGACTCTCTGGACGTGGTCGAGATGGTCATGGATCTGGAGAATGAGCTGGGCATCGAGCTGGAGATGGAGGATCAGAAGATCACTACCTTCGGCGAGCTGGCTGACTTCATCGACAGCAAGATGAACTGATTTGTAAATCGAATAACCTTGTTGCAAGCTGACCGGCTCGTAACAAGGTCGCACTAGTCGGGGAGATAGCGGTGCCCTGTTACCTGCAATCCGCTATAGCGGGGATGAATTCCCACACCCGGGCTTGTCTGAGTGCCGCCTGCGCTTCGTAAGTGGCGTTGACGGAACGGTCTTGCGCAACGGAAACCCGTGAACCATGTCAGGCGGGGAACCGAGCAGCATTAAGCGGATCCTTTCGTGTGCCGCGAGGCTGCCGTTCCTGAGTTGGCTGCGGAGCTTCCGGGCATTCAGCTGGTTCAAATGTGGGTGTGCGATCTTGTTATGAGCCGGTCATTTTTTCCTCAAATGTGAGAAAGGATGGGGGCAATGTCAACTTATCAAGCTTTGTATCGTAAATATCGTCCTCAGACTTTCGATGATGTTTCGGGTCAGATGGCGGTGACACAGACCTTAAAAACCCAGCTACAGACCGGACACTTGAGCCATGCGTACCTGTTTACCGGCTCTCGGGGTACGGGTAAGACCAGCTGCGCAAAAATTTTGGCTAAGGCGGTCAACTGTGAGAACCTCCAGGGTGGCAATCCTTGTAATTGCTGCGCCGCCTGCCGTGCAATCGACAGCGGTTCGTGCATGGATGTGCTGGAGATCGACGCAGCCTCCAACAACGGTGTTGATAATGTCCGTGATCTGCGCGATGACGCCATTTATACCCCTTCTCAGGTGAAAATGCGTGTGTATATCATCGACGAGGTGCACATGCTGTCCATTTCAGCCTTCAATGCGCTGCTGAAAATCATTGAAGAGCCGCCGGAGCATCTGCTGTTCATTTTGGCAACTACGGAGCTGCATAAGGTGCCGGCCACGATTCTGTCCCGGTGCCAGCGCTTCTCTTTCCGCCGGATCAGTCAGGAGGATATTGCTGCTCGGCTGCAGTATGTTGCTTATCAGGAGAATATTGATCTGGATGAGAGTGCGGCACGTGTGCTGGCTCGATTGGCCGACGGCGGCATGCGTGACGGTTTGAGCCTTCTGGATCAGTGCGCCTCCGCTACCACCGGCGAACTGAATGCCCAGCGGGTCTATGCCTGCCTTGGCATTGCCGGTGAGCAGACCTGCGCTGAGATGCTGGGCTATATTGCAGACCGCAACTCGGCTAAGGCACTGGAGCTTTTTAACCGCCTGTATGCACAGGGTAAGGATCTGAGCGCTATGCTGGACGAGCTGGCCTGCCTGACCCGCGACCTGATGATTGTGAAGATTGCCGGTAATTCCGGCATTACCATGCTCTCCGGCGTATCCACAGAGGGGGAGGCAGGGGAACTTGCAAAGCGCTTCAGCAGCGGTGAACTGGTTCGGATGATGAACGAGATCCAGCAGACGCTGGCGACCTTCAGCCGCAGCTCCAGCCGCCGTGTGGATGCGGAGCTTTGCATCCTTTCGCTGTGCCAGCCGGAGCTTTCTCTGGATCCCCAGAGCTTGAACGCTCGGCTGACGCGATTGGAAGATCAGATCAAAAGCGGCAGCATTACGGTTTCTGCTGTGAATGTCGTCGCTGCGCCGGCAGAGCCGGTGGAGGCAGCTCAGGAGGAAGAGGAATTGCCTCCTGCTCCCGGCGATGAGGATGCGCCTCCTGTTATGGAGGAGGCGGACGAGTCTGCGCCTGTTGGCTTCTGGACGGAGATCGCCACCTCGGTTCGTCGGGAATTGAAGCCTCCTGTGTCCGGTTTCTTTGCGCCTACGGCCAATGCGCCGGTGCAGGGTGTTCTGAAGGGCGGTAAGCTGGTGCTGCGCTGCGCCAACGGCTTTACCCAGGAGATGGTAAGCAAGCCTAACATCGTGGAGCTTGTGCAGCGGAAGGTGTCCGCTTATTTGGGCAGACCCGTTCAGGTCACCGTGGTGGACAAAAACGCCAAGCCGGAGGACAACGGAAAAATGGAACAGCTGCTCAGCTTCGGCCGGGCGCATTCGGATATTATTAAGATCAAGGAATAAGGAGATTTTTGATATGGCAAAGGGTGGTTTCCGCGGCGGTATGCCCGGTGGTATGAACCAGATGCAGATGATGAAGCAGGCTCAGAAGATGCAGCAGGAGCTGCTGCGCATGCAGGAGGAGCAGGAGAACAAGACCTACTCCGCCAAGGCCGGCGGCGGTATGGTATGCGCCACCGTCAACGGCAAGCATGAGGTGGTGGGCCTTGAGATCAATCCTGAGGCAGTGGATCCCGATGATGTGGAGATGCTGCAGGATATGGTCATTGCGGCTGTCAATGAGGCCATGCGCACCGCGGACGCGGAAGCGGCACAGAATATGTCCCGTCTGACCGGCGGCATGAATTTGGGCGGCTTGTTCTAAGGGGGAGCTATGCAGTATTTTCCCGCGGCGCTTCAGGATCTGGCGGATCAGTTCGGCAGACTTCCCGGCATCGGCGGCAAGACCGCCCAGAGGCTTGCGTTTCATGTGCTGAGCCTGCCGTTGGAGGATGCCCAGAGCTTTGCCGAGGCCATTCTGGAGGCTAAAAGAGCCGTACACACCTGTCCGGTGTGTCAGAATTTGACGGATCGTGAGATTTGCCCCATTTGCGAAGATGATATGCGTGACAAGAGCCAGATCTGCGTTGTAGCCGAGCCTAAGGACGTGATCGCCATGGAGCGCAGCCGTGAGTTCGGCGGTGTTTACCATGTGCTGCACGGCGTGATCTCGCCTTTGAATCATGTATCGCAGGACGATATCAAGATCCGTGAGTTGCTGCACCGTGTGGCGGCAGGCGATGTCCGTGAGGTCATTATGGCCACAAATCCGGATACCGAGGGCGAAGCCACGGCTATGTACATTTCCCGGCTTCTGCGGCCTATGGAGATCAAGGTGACCCGCCTTGCCTATGGTATGAGCGTGGGCAGCCAGCTGGAGTATGCCGATGAGGTGACTCTCTCCCGTGCGCTGGAAGGCAGACAGGAAATCTAAAACAAAAACCAAGGTGCAGCCGCACCTTGGTTTTCTTGCATTATATGGGATTTTCTGCTATAGTAAAGAAAAGGGGGGAGCATTATGACCCACGAGCAAACCGTTCGCATCATTCCCGGAGCGAAAACGGCGGTGCTGTTTATGCATGGAATCGCCGGAACACCGGAGCATTTTCGCAGCGTACTTCCTTTGGAGGGGCTGGTTCCGGAGGAATTCAGCGTATACAACGTTCTCTATGATGGCCACGGAAAGCAGGTTGAGGATTTCGCCCGCAGTTCCATGGAAAAGTGGAAGCAGCAGGTTATGAAGATCTTTGATGATCTGTGCCAGACCCATGAGCAGGTGATTCCGGTGGGGCATTCCATGGGCTCACTGTTTGCGGTGCAGATGGCACTGCGCAGACCGGAAAAGGTTCCCTTCATTTTTCTGATTAACTGCCCCTTGCGAGTTGGTGTGAAGCCGGCCGGCGCGTTGAATTTGATTCGCCTGAGCTACGGACTTCTGGACATGGAAGATCCGGTGCAGGCTTCTACCTCCAAGGTCACCAGCATCCAGCAAACCTGGATGTCCTGGCGGTATATCGGCTGGCTGCCGCGAGTTGCGGAACTGCTGCAGGAGATGAAATTCACATCAGGTCTATTCCAATATCTGACCGTGCCCTGTATTGCTTTTCAATCGAAGGGAGATGAGCTGGTGTCCTGCCGTTCCTGCGATATTTTGCGCAGGAGCGGAAACGTGGAGATCCACGGCCTGCGAAATTCCACCCATTTTTATTATGCTCCCCGGGAGCAGGCGGCTGTCCGCCGGCGCTTCCGCCAGCTTTTGAATGAATATCAATAACCAAAAAGCGGTAGGATCACATCGATCCTGCCGCTTTGATTTACAGCTTGGAATAAGCCTTATCCAGAAAGCGCTGAGAAGAAATGACGCAGCGCTTGTGGGTGCCCTCGCCGATCTTGCCGGCTTCGTCATAGGCTGTCACTGTGAAGGTGATGATCTTGCCGTCAACAGCGGTGACCTCTGCCTCGGCACGAACCTCCAGACCAACAGGCGTTGCAGACAGGTGAGAAATGCTCAGCTCCGTACCTACGGTGGTCTTGTCCTCGGGCAGAGCCGGTGCGATGGCCTCGCAGGCGGCGCCTTCCATCAGGGCGACCATGCAGGGGGTGGCGTAGACCAGCAGGCTGCCGGAGCCTACATATTCAGCGGTATCCTCTTTTTCTACAAGGGTGGATACTTCGCCCTTCATTCCAACGGTGATTTCCATAGTATATCCTCCTTATTTTTGCTTCAATATATCCCATGACGGCAAATATGTCAAGAAAGGGATTGAAATTTTACGTCAGGTGGATTATAATAAATACAAATTTATCGAAAGAGGTGTATTCCTGTGAAGGTTTACGACAAAATTAACCTGACCATGCTTTGCGATTTCTATGAGCTGACCATGGCTCACGGTTATTTCGAGAATGGCTACAAGGATCGCATTACCTACTTTGATGTGTTCTACCGCCGTTGTCCCGATGGCGGCGGTTTCGCCATTGCGGCAGGTCTGGAGCAGATCATTGAGTACATTCAGGAACTGCGGTTTGAGCCGGAGGATATCGAATACCTGCGGGGCAGAAAGCTGTTCAGCGAGGAATTCCTTGCTTATCTGGCAGATTTTAAGTTTACCGGCGATATCTGGGCTGTTCCCGAGGGCACTCCCGTGTTCCCCAAGGAGCCCATCATCACCGTACGTGCCCCTGCCATTCAGGCTCAGCTGATCGAGACCTTCCTGCTGCTGAGTGTCAATCACCAGAGCCTCATCGCCACCAAGGCCAACCGTGTTGTCCGTGCGGCTGAGGGTCGCAAGGTGCTTGAGTTCGGCTCCCGTCGGGCACAGGGTGCGGACGCGGCGATTCTGGGCGCAAGAGCTGCCTACATCGGCGGCTGCAACGGCACCGCCTGCACCATTTCCGACCAGCTGTTCGGCGTTTACGCCGGCGGTACCATGGCTCATGCGTGGGTGCAGATGTTCGATACGGAGTATGAGGCTTTCAAGGCTTATGTTCAGATGTATCCCAATAACGCGACCCTGCTAGTGGATACCTACAATACCCTGAAGTCCGGTGTGCCTAATGCCATCCGTGTGTTCAATGAGGTTCTCAAGCCTATGGGCATTACCAAGTGCGGCATCCGGCTGGATTCCGGCGACATGGCCTACCTGAGCCAGAAAGCGCGCAAGATGCTGGACGATGCCGGCTGGACCGAGTGCGAGATCTCCGTGTCCAACTCTCTGGATGAGTACATCATTCAGGATCTGCTGCGTCAGGGCGCTAAGATCGATATGTTTGGCGTGGGCGAGCGGCTGATCACCGCCAGATCCGAGCCTATTTTCGGAGGCGTGTATAAGCTGGTTGCGGTGGAAACTGAGGATGGCGCTGTGATTCCCAAGATCAAGATCTCCGAGAACGTGGGCAAGATCACCAATCCCCACTACAAGAAGCTCTATCGCTTCTTCGGTAACGATACCGGCAAGGCCATCGCTGACTATATGTGCGTCTACGATGAAACCGTGGATGACAGCAAGGATATGGAGATCTTTGATCCCGAGGCAACGTGGAAGACCAAGACCGTTTACAATTTCACCGCCAAGGAGCTGCAGGTGCCCATCTTCAAAAATGGTGAATTGGTGTATACCTGCCCCAGCTTGCAGGAGGTTCGCGCTTACTGCTTGGAGCAGGTGGATAAGCTGTGGGATGAGGTCAAGCGCTTTGACAATCCCCATACCTACTATGTGGATCTGTCCCAGAAGCTGTGGGATATTAAGTACGGTCTGCTGAAGACGAACAGCCATTATGAGGCGTAATTCGGCTAAAAATGTGGCGCTGGGCGGCGTGATGGCCGCCCTTGCCATTGTGATCATGTGTCTGGGCGGGTTGATTCCGCTGGCCACCTATGTTTGCCCTATGTTCTGCGCTGTGCTGCTGATGATCGTGTTAAAGATCGCAGGAAGCAAGATCGCATGGGCATGGTACGGCGCGGTGGCCATTTTATCAGTGCTTCTTGGGCCGGATAAGGAGGCTGCGGCGGTGTTCGTATTCCTTGGCTACTATCCCATCATCAAACCATGGTTGGATAAGCGCAAGCTGGCATTTCTTTGGAAGCTGGCGCTGTTCAACGCGGCGATCTTCGTTATGTACTCACTGCTGATCTATGTGTTCGGACTTTCGGAAGTGGTTGAGGAATTTAAGGATGTAGGTTTGGTCATGACCGTCATTACGCTGGTCTTGGGCAATGTGACGCTGTTTATGCTGGATATGATGCTTTCTTTACTGGGAAAACGGAAAAAGAATGGATAAAAGTTGGTATCTATACATTCTTCGCTGCGGTGATGGCAGTCTGTATACCGGCGTGACCACGGATGTAGAGGCGCGGTTAGAGGCGCACCGCAGCGGCAAAGGGGCGAAATACACCCGTGGGCGCGGGCCTCTGGAGCTGGTCTACTCCGAGGTGTGCGGCAGTCATTCCGATGCCCTCAAGCGGGAACTGGCAGTGAAAGCTATGACGAAAGAGGAAAAGTTGATGCTGATCAATAGTTAGAAGGAGGGTTTACCCATGAAAAAATTCTGGTGTATTATTCTGTCACTTCTGATTTGCGTTGGAACCTGCGGTTGCCTGATGGAAATACAGGATCCAAAGCAACCTACCAATGAACTGCCCAGCGTGACTTCGTCGAAACCTATCGACGATCAACAGACTCTAGATCCATCGAAGCCTAATGAGGATCCCACCGTGGAACCGAATGAAGATCCTACTGTGGAGCCGACGATTCCTGAGAATGAAGAATCCGGTACGGAGCCGACGATACCTGACGACGATGAATTCAATGTGGATCCACCATTACCTTCCGATGCGTATTACCCCGTAATTATGGAAGAGCCTGATTTTGTATATGGTCAGGTTGCTGCAAAGTTAACTGCCAATATAGTGTTTCTAAAACTGTATCAATCCGAGTTCATTAATACCTGGGGAGAATTTATCTATATCATTACCGATCAGACGGATATGTTGTGCGTCGGAGATGACATCGCGGTGGATTTTTCTCAGGCAGAACGTCCGTATGATGAAAAGGAATATTTAAAAATTATTGCAGATCAGATCTCTTTTCTTGCGATGCCTATGAAGCCCATCATTTATTTGTACCCGGAAACGCCCATAGAATGCTCTGTAACGCTATCGCTGATGGGCGAGTTGACCTGTACATATCCCGATCATGGAGAGGATGGATGGACGAACTTTACGGCCTATCCTGACGGCATGCTGATCTTCCCGGATGGCAAGGAATACTACGCACTGTATTGGGAGGGAATACAATATATTGAATGGGATTTCTCTCAAGGCTTCTGCGTTGCGGGAGAGGATACTGCAGAATTTTTGGAGTGGGTGCTGGCTGAGCAGGGTTTGACTCGCCGTGAAGCCAATGAATTTATCGTTTATTGGCTGCCGCAGATGCAGGATAATCCCTATAACGTGATCTCATTCCAAACCAATACCTATACGGATGGCGCTGTTTTGGATATCGATCCTGCTCCTGACAGCCTGCTGCGTGTGTTTATGGCTTACTATTCCGTAAATGATGAGATCGAGATAGAGCCGCAAAGCTTTGATGGCTTTATGCGTAAAGGCTTTACCGTTGTGGAATGGGGCGGAAGTCAAGTAAAAATGCCTTAATAATTAAGGGCGTGCCGACGGCACGCCCTTTTCGTATGCGTTTAGATGGTTGCCAGACCTGCATCCACCATTTTTTGCAGGCTCATGAGGATGCCCAGCTTGGCGTGCGCCCAGGTCAGGCCGCCCTGGAAATAGACGGCGTAAGGCTCACGGATGGGGCCGTCGGCAGACAGCTCCATGGTAGAACCCTGAACGAAAGCGCCGGCGGCCATGATGACCTGACTGTCATAGCCGGGCATGTCGCCGGGGATGGGATCCACATAGCTGTCCACGGGAGCTGCAGCCTGAATGCCTTTGCAGAAGGCGACCATTGCCGCTTCGCTGCCTAATTCAACAGCTTGAATGATATCGTGGCGGCTCTCCGTGGCGTTGGGAACGCATTGAAAGCCCAGAGGCTCATACAGATTGGCAGCGAAGATCGCGCCCTTTTCCGCACCGGCCACCACCGTAGGGGACAGGAAGAAACCCTGATACAGGCTGGGCATCAGACCTAAGTTGGCACCGACCTCCTGACCCAGACCGGGGGCAGAAAGCCGGTAGGCGCAGCGGTCAACGCACTTGCGGGTGCCGGCGATATAGCCGCCGATGGGGGCAAGGCCGCCACCGGGATTTTTGATCAGCGAGCCCACAACCATGTCCGCACCCACATCTGAGGGCTCAATGGTTTCCACAAATTCTCCGTAGCAGTTATCCACCATGACGATCACATCAGGCTTAATTTCTTTGCAGAAGGAGATCAGCTTGCCGATCTGGGTCACGGAGAAGGTGGGGCGGGTGGCATAGCCCTTGGAGCGCTGGATGGTGATCAGCTTGGTCTTCTCGTTAATGGCGGCACGGATGCCTTCGTAATCAAAGCTGCCGTCATCAAGCAGATCCACCTGATTATACGTAACACCGTACTCAGCCAAGGAGCAGGGGCTGGGACGGATGCCGATGACTTCCTGCAGGGTATCATAGGGTAGACCAACAGGGGAGAGCAGCTCGTCACCGGGCAGCAGGTTGGCACTGAGGGCGATGGTCAGAGCGTGAGTGCCGCAGGTGATCTGAGGGCGCACCAGCGCGGCTTCCGTGTGGAATACGTCGGCATAGACCTTCTCAAGATTGTCACGACCCAGATCGTCATAGCCGTAGCCGGTGGTGGCGGCAAAGCAGGCGGCGGACACCTTGTTTTTTTGCATGGCGGCAAGAACCTTGGCCTGATTGTATTCGGCGACCTTATCGATCTGTGCGAAGCGATCCTTGATCTTTTCCAGTGTCTGCTCGCCGTAGGCGTAGACGGCAGGGGAGATGCCCATGGTTTCGTATAAATTCAGCAGCTGTTCCATTGAGTAATTCCTTCTTTATCCTTATAATCCTGAAGATTATATAAAAAAACGCCCCGGAAGTCAATCCCGGGGCGAAATTTATTAAATTAGTCCCGGCGTCTGCCTCTGCCACCGAAGATCACAAGCAGCCGCAAAAGCTGAGCCAGCGCCACAGCCGTGGCTGCCACATAGGTCATGGCGGCGGCGGTGAGGGTCTTGCGGGCACCTTTTTGCTCCTCAGGTGTCAGCATATCTGTATCAGCGATGGCCTCCATAGCCCGACGGCTGGCGTTAAATTCCACCGGCAAAGTCACCAGCTGGAAAACCAAAGATAAGCCGAAGCAGGCAATGCCGGCATACACGAAGAAATAGGAGAAATCCTCCATAAAGGTCAGCAGCAGGCCGATGAGAATCAGGGGCATGGCCAGCTTACTGCCGATATTGGTAATGGGGATGATGGCGGCGCGGAGCTTGATAGGGGCGTAATCCTGCGCGTACTGCACGGCATGACCGGCCTCGTGGCAGGCCACACCGATGGCAGCGGTGGAGCAGGAATCGTAGACACTGTCGGACAGGCGGATCACGTTGGTCTTGGGATCGTAATGATCCGTCAGGTTGCCGCTGACTCGATCAATGCGAACACCGTGAACGCCGTTGGCACTCAGCACCCGACGGGCTGCGTCCGCGCCGGTGATCCGTCGCTGGGACAGCTGGTTGGAATACTTCTTGAAGGTGCTGTTGACCCGTGCGCTGGCCCACAGGGAAAATATCACGCAGGGCAGCACAAGAATCAGGTAGGTCATGTCAAAACCGTAGTAATAATACATCAATGGGCTCCTTTAGATGGCTTCAGGCTCCATGGCATCGTGCAGTGTGTCGGTGATCGCACCCCGGAAGATGCTGAAGGCCTGGCTGTGAAGAGTCTGCAGAGCACCGGCGCTCATGTTAACCGGCACCTGGCCGGGCATGAACAGATCCTGATCGAAGATGAACTTGACTTCCTGATCCGGCTGGTTGTTCCGCTTGATCAGACCCGGTCCGGCGTGGAGCTTCAGACGACAGCCACCGCGGATCGTCAGCTCCGCGTCGATGCTGCACCGGGCAGAGCCGGCTTCGTTGATCTCCTCATCCGCCAGAGGGCCTAAGTAAATGGAGTTGAACAGCTCGCTGAAGGGTGTGCCCTCCAGCTTCAGATCCTTACGGGAAATAAAATTCAGATACCGCAGACCCACCCGCTCAAAATAGGCAGGCTGATATGTTTTGATAAAGGCCACCAAGGGCTTATCCAGCTTCTTGGCGAAGTCCTCCCAGCAGGTATAGCGGCTGCAGGCCAGAGAAATGAACTGGCTGGTCAGGTTCACACGCCACACGCCATCTGCGGAAACGAACTGATAATTGATGGTGGACGGCTGATTTTCCAGCTTCAGATTTCCGGGGGTGCCGGAGATCTTCGGGGCAGGCGTTTCCTGACGGGCGCTGTACTGGGGGAAGTCACGGCGAATGGCTTCCTGAAAAGCCACCGGCGCATTGGCTGCAATGGTCAGAATTTCGGGGAAACGCAGCTGGCAGATGACTTCACCCAGCTGATTGGCGCGGTAAAGGCAACGGGGTTCCTGAGAAAACATAGTTGATCCCTCATTTCATAATTACTTTCCTATATTATACCCCGAAACCGTGAAAATGCAAGAGCGGCAACAGGGGAGCTTTGTGATTATTCTTTACAATTCTGTAAACTTTGGTATAATGAAATAAAGTATAATGGAGGAGAATGGATATGCAGCTGCTATACCTTCTGGAAAAGATCCGTGTTCCCGGTTTGAACGAACTGATGCTGCTGATCACCCGTCTGGGGGAGGAAACGGCGTTTCTTGTGCTGGCGCTGATCGTTTTCTGGTGCGTGGATAAGCGGCGGGGCTATTATGTGATGGCTGTGGGCTTTATGGGCACAATGGTCAATCAGATTTTAAAGCTGGTTTGCGCTGTGCCCAGACCATGGGTGCTGGATCCGGAATTTACGATTCTGGAGCAGGCTCGAGAGGCAGCCGCCGGCTACAGCTTCCCCAGCGGACATACCTCCACCGCGGTTGGGACCTTTGGTGCCATCGCTGCTACAGAAAAGCGTCGCTGGCTGCGTAGCGTTTGCATCGTTCTGGCGGTGCTGGTGGGCTTTTCCCGAATGTATGTGGGTGTCCATACGCCCTATGACGTGCTGGCCGGTGCGGCCTGCGCTGTTCTGCTGGTGATCGGCTTCAAGCCCATTGTTATGGGAGGCAGCGACAAAGCGATTCATATCCTGCTGGGAGCTATGGTTGCTGTGGGTATCGGATATTTGCTGTATGTGCAGATGTATCCCTTCCCGGCTGATTTTGATCAGCATAATCTGGCATCCGCTACAAATAATGCGTATACCATGATCGGTTGTCTGGTTGGTGTCGTCATCGTTTACTGGGCAGAGAAGAAGTGGGTGGATTTCAGCACCGAAGGAAAATGGTGGGTGCAGCTCATTAAGATCGTGCTGGGACTTGCTTTGGTGCTGGCTGTGAAAGCTGGTTTGAAAACGCCGCTGAACTGGCTGTTCGGTGAGTTTGTTGGGCGTGCGGTGCGGTATTTCCTAATCGTGCTCGCAGCCGGATTGGTGTGGCCCATGACCTTCCGCTTCTGGAACAAGCTGGATAAGAAACGGGGCGAAGCATGAATTACGCTACCATTAAGAATTGTGACATTGCCAACGGACCCGGCGTTCGGGTAAGTCTGTTCGTTTCCGGCTGTACCCACCGGTGCAAGGGCTGCTTTAATGAAGTGGCATGGGATTTTGACTACGGCCAGCCCTTTACGCAGGATACTGTGGAACAGATCCTGCAGCTGCTGAAGCCGGAGTATGTCAAGGGTCTGACTTTGCTGGGCGGCGAGCCCTTTGAGCCGCAAAACCAAGGTGCGATCGTGGAGCTTTTGCGTCAGGTCAAGGCACAGTATCCCGATAAAAGTATCTGGGCCTTTTCCGGCTATCTGTTTGACCGGGATATTTTGCCCGGCAGATTGGGTGATCCTGCGGTCACCAGAGAATTTTTGCGTTATCTGGACGTTCTTGTGGACGGCCCGTTTATTGAAGCAAAGAAAAATCTATCCCTGCGGTTCCGCGGTTCGGAAAATCAGCGGCTGATCGACGTGAGAGCGTCGCTGGAGCAGGGGAGTGTGGTTCTGTGGGAAGACTGGCAGGGCCATGGAAAGGGGTTAAAAGGATGAATTCCATTCGAGTTAAGAAGCTGCATCCCGGCGCAAAGCTGCCTACTTACGGCAGCGTAGAGGCTGCCGGTGCCGATCTGTACGCCTGTCTGGACGAGCCGGTGACCATTGGCTCCGGGCAGAGCGCGTTTATTCCAACGGGCATCGCTATGGAGGTTCCTGTGGGCTGTGCCGGTCTGATCTACGCCCGTTCGGGTCTGGCCTGTAAGCGCGGTCTGGCACCTGCCAACAAGGTTGGCGTGGTGGACAGCGATTACCGCGGTCAGATCGTTGTGGTGCTGCACAATCATGGATCTCAGGCGCAAACCATTGAAAATGGCGAGCGCATTGCCCAAATGATCATCACGCCGGTTCTGACGCCGCTCTATGTGGAAGCAGCGGAGTTGTCCGATTCTGACAGGGGAGCAGGGGGGTTTGGCTCTACGGGAACCAAGTAATCGGTAATGCGACGAAAAAGTAATTATACACAGTATAGAAATTTTTCCGTTTTGTGTATATACAATTTGACGTTTTTCCCGTATAATTATGATAGCTCAATGTGGGCGTAAAAAAGAAATAGGAGTTTCTTTATGACGATAGCTACTGCAATCATTCAGCTGTTGGGCGGTCTGGCCATGTTCCTGTACGGTATTGAGGTCATGGGCGACGGTCTGAAGAACAGCTCCGGCGCAGCTTTGAAGCGCGTTCTTGAGAAGGTAACGAGCAATGTGTTCATGGGTGTGTTGACCGGTACTCTGGTCACCGCGGTCATCCAAAGTTCAACGGCAACCATCGTTCTGACCGTTGCGCTGATCGGTGCCGGCGTGCTGAACCTGAAGCAGGCGGCGTCCATTGTGATGGGTGCCAATATCGGCACTACAGTAACGGCTCAGATCATCCGTCTGGGCTCCATTGATGCCGGTGATAACTGGCTGCTTTGGCTGTTTGATACGGATACGCTGGCTCCCGTGGCTCTGCTGGCCGGTATTATTCTTCTGATGTTCGTGAAGAAGAAGTCTGCAAAACCCATCGGCGATATCTGCATCGGTTTCGGTGTACTGTTTATTGGTCTGGATCTTATGACCAACGGCGTTAAGCCCTTGATCGGCACCAGCGTGTTCGAATCTTTCCTGGTGTTCCTGCAGAATCCGCTGTTTGGCATTCTGTTTGGCCTGGTTCTGACGGTAATCGTTCAGAGCTCTTCCGCAACGGTTGGTATGTTGCAGACAGTGGCAGCCGCTACGGCTGCAGCTGCCTTGACCGATCCCGATGCCGTGGTGATCACATTCTCTATGGCGTATCCCGTAATCATGGGCATCAATCTGGGTACCTGCGTTACCACTGCTATGGTGTGTTCTATCGGCACTTCCAAGGATGCAAAGCGCACCGGTGTTGTGCATATTGCTTTTAACACCATTGGTACAATTATATTTATGATCGTTATGACGATCATGGAACAAAATGCAGTTTTCGGTGCTGAATTCTGGAGCGCATCCGTCGATAGCGGCGGAATCGCTAACTTCCAGACGGTATTCAACCTGATCACTGCTATCGTTCTGATTCCCTTCGCCGGGTGGCTGGTGAAGATCTCTACTCTGATCGTCAAGGACGATAAGGAAAAGCCCCAGCGCCATCCCGAGCTGTACGGCCTGGATGAAAAACTTTATATTTCTCCCACGGTGGCGGTTGCTGAGGCCAGTAAGTCCGTTTCTGCCATGGCCAAGATCGCTAAGGAGAATTTCGCCAAGGGCTGCAAGCAGCTGGTCAACTATGACGAGTCCATGAATGCGGATATTGATGCCGACGAGGATTGTCTGGATCAGTTTGCGGATCTGTCCGACCGCTTCCTGATCGGTTTGAGTAAGGTTGTGGAGACCGAGTCCGAAGATCGTCAGGTGGATATGCTCATGCAGTGTGTTCCTAATTTTGAGCGCATTGGTGACTATGCCACCAATCTGGTGGAGCTGGGTCAGCGGCTGCATAAGGAGAATACCACCTTCTCCGAGATGGCTCAGAAGGAGCTGGATATCATCTGCTCCGCTGTTAACGAGATTCTGGACATCACCATTATCGCCTTTGAAACCAATAACAACGACACCGCCAAGGCCATTGAGCCTCTGGAGGAAGTCATTGACGATATGGTTATGATCCTGCGTGACCGCCACACCAAGCGCCTTAAGAGCGGTGCCTGCTCCGTGGATACGGGTCTGGTGTTTATGGAGGCTCTAACTTATCTGGAGCGCGCTTCTGACCAGTGCTCCTCCATTGCGGTTATGATGCTGGCACGTGACAATGAATCCATTCTGCAGAATCATTATGATTATCTGCGTGAGATTCATGCCGGCAACGATGCTGCCTATGCAGATGAAAAGGATCGCCGCCGCGAGCAGTATATTAAGCCTTTGAAGGAGATCGTCTGATCTTTGTCATGGGTCAAAAATAGGAGGATATATATGAAGAATTTTAAGCGTATCTCCGCTCTGGCACTGTGTCTTCTGATGCTGTGCTCCGTGGTGCTTCTGTGCGCTTGCCAGAACAATACCGCGAGTCCTTCCAATGATGCTGTCTATAAGGTGACTGTGGTGGATGGAACCGGTGCGCCTTACACTGAGAAGGTTGTTGTTAAGTTCATGCAGAACGGCGCACAGGTCGTAATGGGCGCTGTCAATGCCCAGGGCGTGGTGGAAAAGACCCTGCCCAAGGGCGACTACACCATCCAGATCGTATCCACCGGTGGCAAGCAGTGCCATTATGACACCGCTGCGGCCAAGCTGTCTGCCGATACCACCGAGCTGACTATCACCATGGCGTATGAGGCTGATGATGAGACCACTACGTTGTATGCAAATTCTGTTGTGACCGGTGAGCATATGGGCTTTGAGGCTCTGAACGTTGGTGTTGGCAGCGTTTACGTTGATCTGGACACCGAGGAGCGTAACTATTTCCTGTTCACCCCCACTGAGGGCGGTACTTATCAGATTTCTGCCACCGGCGGTTCTGCCGAAATCGGTTACTACGGCGGGCCTCACTTCGTTCAGGCTCAAAACGTAGGCGAGGTGGAAAATGGTGTCCTGACTCTGACGGTCTATCCCGAGATGATCAGTACCGGCAACACCGGCACCAGCGTGTTTGTCATCGGCGTTGATGCCGTGGATGGCACCGCTAATATCATCCTGAATGTAGCTCGTACCGGTGATCCTGCATGGAGCATCACCACCGAGCCTTGGAAGAATTATCAGCCCAAGATCGAGATTACAGACTTCACTCTGCCTACAGGCACTGTGCTGAAGACTTTTGATGTGACTGCTTCTACTGATACATATAAGCTGGTCTTTAACGAGCAGGATCGCTGCTATCATCTGGGCAGCGCCAACGGCCCTATGGTTTACGTACAGCTGGAAAAGGCTGTGTACGGCATTTCCATGATGTCTATGGTGGGCGAGATCATCTACGATGACGAAGGCAATCTGGTTGATACCGGCGTTACTGCATTCCGCTATATGTACGACAATGGTAAGGATGATTTCTTCAAGGAAGATTACACAGATGTAATGCGTCAGTATGTTACCGCCCGGGATAAGTCCAGCGGTGTGTACCCCCTGAACGAGGATCTGTATTATATCCTGCCCATGGGCATCGATAGCAACGGCTGGTGCCGCCAGAACACCATTAACTATCTGTTCAATGGTGTTGATAATCTAAACCCTGAGATAAGCTGGATGTTCCTGCTGTGCCATGGCGAAGGTGATATCAACGGTGGCGGTAGCGGCGACAACAATGGAGACAACAACGGTAACAATAACGGTGATAACAACGGTGATAACAACGGTGATAACAACGGCGATAACAACGGCGATACCACTCCCACCGGCCCTGTAGAGGATAACAAGGATGCTCCCATTGTGATCGGCAGCACCCTGAACTTTAATGCCGATGTCAAGGCCAATCATATCGTTTACTATGAGCTCCTTCGGGTCAACGATACGACTCTGACCATCAATAGCAAGGATGCCTATGTGATTTACAATGGTAAGAAGTACGAGGCAAAGAACGGCGTGGTTACCGTTCCAAATCTGTACTCCCAGTATACCAACGTTCCCGTCTCTATTCAGATCGGCAATAAGGGCACCAAGGATGCCAGCTTTGCTGTCAGCCTGACTTATCCCGAGGGACACAAGGAAAATCCCCATAAAATGGAAGCCGGCGCTCTGACCACCAAGCAGAAGTCCGGTGACTCTGACGGCGTGTACTATACCTTCACCGCTGCGTCTGCCGGAACTTTGACCATTACTGTCAACAGCACCACCAAGGGTACTTATGCCGGTATTGCCATCACTAAGGTTACTAATGGCATTCCTCAGATGATTACTCTGGAGGAAGGCGCAAGCTCTATCAGCATTGAGCTGGCTGCAGGAGAGACGGTGGAGATCAACATCTGTGCGACTACGGATATTCTCGGCACCTATCCCATGGCCACCATCAAGTCTACGGTTACCTTTGCTTGATCTTGCTATGAAATAAACACTCCTCTGCGTTGTGAACCGAACCAGTAAAACTGGACAATAGACAAAACGCCCCCTGATGTAGGATAATTACATCAGGGGGTATTGTTATGAGTAAACGCAGTTATACACATGTAAAAGAAGTCAAAAGTGTAATTCTATCGTTAAGGGCAGCAGGATTAACAAGGCGAGAAATAGCAGACGAACTGGGATTACAGAAATCACAGATAAAAGACTGGGTAAGACCCTACAACAAACGACAAGAGAATCTGCGGCAAGGAATTCTTCCGAAGAAAAAGGATGACCTCGCAGCCGTCCGCTAACAACAAGTGAAGAATCCAGAATTAAACTGGAGTGGCGCCGCTGACGCTGCGCCACTCCGCTTAAATCTAAATATTGCCTACACACGGAGTTTTTTGCACTGTCCGCAAAATCTTGGGCAGTTCATTATCTCCGGGGAGTTTTTCTATCTCAGAGGATCATGCCAGTGAAAATCTGGAAGGCCAGATACAGGCCGAAGGCGCTCAGCAGGGGAGCGACCTTGGCGGCAGGGCCGGAGGACAGTCGTTCCTGAACGGAAGAGAACAGGAAGGTAATCAAGGTGAATACGGCAGCACCAACCAACGCCAGCTTCAGCACCGTGAAGCCTGCGGCAAAGCCGGCCACATAGGGTAGCAGACCGAAGGTCAGAGCCGAGAACACCGCGGCGCAGAGGTAGCACCGCTTGGCGCCGGGAGCCAAATAATGGTCAGCCAGCACCGCAATCAGGCTCAGCAGAGCGATATTGGGAATATTCAGCTCGGGGATGATTGCCGCGGGAGCGAAGACACGGATGCATACGCAGATGGCCAGCGCAATGGTGACCACCACCGCCAGAGCGGTATTGAGGACGTAAGTTTTATTCTTCATAGCTTAACCTCCCCAGGATGTGGCACCGGAGTCGATATCGGCACCGGTGACGTAGGCCACAGCGGAGTTAACGCAGCGGGCAATGGCTTTAGAGGTGACGGTGGCACCGCTGATGGCATCCACATTGGTTCCGACCTCGGCTTCGCCGGAGGTGTTGAGGAACTGGGACAGGAACACATGGTCATTCAGGGCGTTCATGCCCAGACCGGGGGTTTCGTTCAGTTCACGCACCACCAGCCCGGTGACTTTACCTTCGGTGCTGACACCGATCAGCATGGTGATATCTCCGGCGTAACCGGCGGTGACGGTTTCAATCACATAGCCGTTCGCTGCTTTATGGATGGAGCGGATGTTGGCATCCTCACCGGTGTATTCCTCTACGGTAAATTCTTCGCTGCCGGGTAGCAGGGTCTGCATGATCTTCAGATGCTCCGCCTGCGCGTTGGCAGCGGCAATGTTCTTCAAACCGAAGGTCAGGCCAAACAGAACCAGAGCGGCGCAAATAATGGTCAAAGCAGGGATGATAATTGCCTTTTTCATGCCTTTACGCCTCCTTTCTTCACGCCAAAGCGGCGGGGAGCGGTATAGCGGTCGATGACCCACACAAGGGCGTTCATCAGCAGAATGGCATAGGTCACGCCCTCTGGGAAAATGCCGTAGTAGCGGAAGACCACGGTCAGCACACCGCAGCCGATGCCGTAAAGAATTTGTCCCCATGCGGTGGCGGGGGAGGTGGCATAGTCGGTGGCCATGAAGATGGCACCCAGCATGACACCGCCGGACAGCAGGCTGTAAAGCATCCACTCCAGCGGAGAGCCGGCTTTGTGGAAAATCAGAGTCAGCACCGCAACGGAACCGAGATACGCTACGGGAATGCGAATGGAGATGACCTTGCGGATCACAAGGTACACGCCGCCGATCAGCAGCGCCAGGGCAGACAGCTCACCGATAGAACCGGGGCAGCGGCCGAGGAACATATCCAGCAGGCTCTCCTCCGGCAGCGCAGGCATTACCATATGGTGCAGCGGCGTGGCCGCGGACACGGCATCTACGCCCAAAGCGGAGTAACGGGTCAGACCAACGGGGTAGATCAGCATCAGAAAAGCACGGGCAGCCAGTGCGGGATTGAAAATGTTCTGACCCAGACCACCGCACAGAGCCTTAACGATGATGATGGCGAACACACTGCCCACAGCCGCCTGCCAGTAGGGAACGGTATGGGGGAGCGTCATAGCCAGCAGCAGACCGGTGACGATGGCAGAGCAATCAAGGGTCGTGTTGCGGGTCTTAGTGATGATACTGTACAGATATTCAGAGGCCACAGCGCCGGCCACGCAGATCAGCGTGACCATCAACGCCCGCAGGCCCAGCATCCAAACGCCAACGAAGAGCGCAGGCAGCAGAGCGATGACCACATCCAGCATAATGCGGTACGTGCGGAAATTTCCTCGAATATGAGGAGAGGAAGCAACTGTCAGTTTCATTTTGCGTTGGCCTCCCTTATCATTTGTTTACCTTTGCGGAAGGTCTCCACCAGAGGCAGCTTACCGGGGCAGGTGAAAGCGCAGCTTCCGCATTCAATGCAATCCATCAGGTTCAGCCGGTTCATTTCGTCCAGCCGGCCAGCGTTGACGAAACGGTACATGTACAGAGGCTGCAGCCGCATGGGGCAGACTCCTACGCATTTACCGCAGCGCAGGCACACCGGGTTCTCGGCAGCGCCATTGCGATCCCGCAACAGGCACAGAATGGAGTTGGTGGCCTTAATGACCGGCACGGACAGATCGCTCTGGGCGAAGCCCATCATGGGGCCGCCGCTGATGACTCGCTCTGTCTTTTCATTCAAACCGCCGGCCACCTCAATCAAGTCGTGGAAGGGAGTGCCGATGCGGACGATGAAGTTCTGGGGCTGGGCGATGGCTTCGCCGGAAATGGTAACGATGCGCTCCGTCAGGGGCTTACCCCAACGGACAGCACGGAAAATTGCGGCGTAGGTAGACACGTTGAACACTGCACAGCCTACACTGACGGGCAGCTTACCCGGTTGGACTTCACGACCGGTGAGTGCCTGAATCAGCTGCTTTTCCGCGCCCTGAGGGTAGCGGGTAGGCAGAACGGCCAGCTCGATACCGGGGTAGTCGCCAATAATGTTGCGGATCTTCTCGATGGCAGCGGCCTTGTTGTCCTCCACCGCAAGCACCACCCGATTGGGCTTCAACACGTGGCGCAGGATGGTCATGCCCTCCAGCACCTGCTCCGGTGTGGTGCGCAGAAGAGAATCGTCCGCTGTGATGTAGGGCTCGCACTCGCAGGCGTTGGCGATCAGGGTATCTACATTGCCCATGGCTGACAGAGCCTTGACATTGCCGGGGAAAGCTGCGCCGCCCATGCCGACGATGCCGGCTTCGCGGATGGCGTGGAGAATCTGATCCTGCTCCAGAGTTTCCAAAGGAGCGGTAATGGGAGAAAATTCGATTTCGGTATCCTGACAGTCATTGTCGATGACAATGGCATTCACCATCCGACCGCTGGTATGGGGACGGGGCTCGATGGCAACTACGGTGCCGGAAACGGAGGCGTGGACGGGGACGCACAGACCCTCTCCATCGCCGATCTTTTGTCCTTTCAGCACCTTATCGCCCACCGCTACCAGGCTCTGGCAGGGGGCGCCGATGTGCTGCAGCAGGGGGATGACCACTTGCTTTGGCGTGATCATATGGAAATCGGTAACACCCAAAGACATTTCTTTGTTATACTTTGGATGAATACCGCCGAAAAATGGGCGTTTTTTCATAATTTCACCTCGGTTAAGTTCTGATCAGGGCTTCAAAGCCGGGGGAATAAAAGATGTTGCCTTCGGAATTGACCCACATGGCTTCAGCCTGTGCCTCGTTCAGGAGTTGCTGGCCTTCGGCCTGCGGTATCAGAAACAGAGCAGTGGAAAGGGCATCCGCAAGGCCGGAATCGGCACATACGATGGTAACACTGCGCCAGTAGGAAGAGGGCTGCAGTGTATCGGGGTCGATGATGTGGTGATAGGGCTTGCCGTCAACCACAAAGTAGCGCTGATAATCGCCACTGGTGACGACGCAGCCGCCGGTGACATAAACGGTATGCAGATAGTTGTCGCCGTCGGGGTTTTGGATACCAACTACCCACGGCGTGCCGGTTTCGTCCTTTGCGCCGGTGGCACACACGTTGCCGCCGACACTGATGAGCAGCCCCTTTGGGGCGTTTTCCGCCACCTGCTGGACAGACCAGCCCTTGGCGATGGCGCCCACATCCAGACGGACACGGGGATCGGAAATGAAAACGGTAGATGCCTCCTTGTCGATAACGACGGCATCCAGATCCATATGCTCAGCAGCGGCTGACAACGCATTTCCGTCTGGCAGATAGGCATTCACAGGATCGTCAATACTGTCGCTTCTTGCCTGATGCCACAGCCGCAGGACGCTACCCATGGCTACGTTGACCTTACCGCCGGTGAGGTTGTAATAGGTTTTACAAGCCAGAAGCAGCTCGATGATCGCAGGATCCACGGTAACGGGAGCAAAGCCCGCGGCATCGTTGACCGATTTTAGGTTTGTAATTCCCTCGTAATCGTTGTAGATGTCGAAGAGCTGATGGTAACGCAGCAGCTCATCATGAACGGCTTGTGCTTTTGATTGAAATTCTGCCTCGCTGTCTGCCCGACCAACTATAGTAGTGACCGTGTCAAAGAGGGTCAGAAAAGTGGCATTGTACTGCTTTGGTTCAGACTTTGGTACTGTGACCGTACAGCCACACAGCACGATGCTGATGAGCAGCAGAATAGAAACGTAACGTTTCATTACTGCAGAGCCTTGGCGATCAGCGCCTGAAAGCCGCCAATGGCGATGGTGACACCGGCAGACAGGTCAGCATCGGAGGGCTTGCCCTGAGAAACGGCAATGCCGGCGACTTCAGCGGCGGTCTTGCCGGTGACGTAGCTGGCGAAATTAGCGGCCTGAACGTACCATTCGTGCTTGGCACCGCCCCAGGCGACCATGCCATAGCTATCGCCCAGCTCGTTCTTGGTCTTGACAGCGGCGGTGATATCGGAGGTGACGGTGCCCGTGGTATCGAAGGTCACCTTGGCCTGAACAGAGTCGATGTAGCAGCTGGTGATAACGCCGTCCTTAACGGTCAAAGCGGTCACATCCACATCCAGTTGGGCGGTGCCGTTCTTTTCTGCGGTGGCGCTGGTGCTGCTGGCGATGGAAGAAATGGCAGCAAGCCGCAGCTCGTCACCAGCCTGAGCACCCAGATTCTTGGCGTTGTTCACGGCAACCTCAATGGCGGACACATAGCCGCCTAAGTAGATGGTGGCGGTGGAGGCCAGATCGCTGCCGGCGGGAGCCTTGCCGGTCTCGTCGATAGCGCCGTTTTTCAGCTGCTCAACGGTCTTGCCCTCGGCATAGTCCGCCAGAGCGGCAGCCTGCTGGTACCATTCGTACTTGGCACCGCCGTACTGCACCATGCCGTAGTTGTCGCCCAGCTCGTTCTTGGACAGAATGTCGGCGTTCAGGTCGGCAGTGATGGTGCCGGTTGCGTCAAAGGTCACATTGGTGCCGATGCTGTCGATGATGCACTGATCGATGACACCCTTGTCATCCACGGTGACAGCCACCAGCGTCACGTCATACTTGGCCTGCACGCCACTGGCACTTTCGGAAACATTGGTAATAAAGGCAAGACCGGTCTTGACCGCGCCTTCGGCAGGGGGAGTGGAAGGGTTAGTGGGTTCAGTGGGAGTGTGGGAGCCGGTGGGGCAGGTGCAATCGCCGTAGTAGACGACGGCAGTACCGGTGCAGCCGGCCAGCAGGCTCAGCACAAGAGCCAGCACAAGGGAAAAAGCAATCTGTTTTTTCATGGTTGTTTCCTCCGTAGAATGGGATGTAAATGAGCGTAAAAGCACACTTTTTCATGAATATATCATATCGGATAGTGGGCGAAATGTAAAGGTAATTTTATTGGGAAATGTACCCGAAAAAAGCATCTCCGGCGGTGAGCCGGAGATGTGTGATTTATGTGTATTTTTGCTTGAGATAGAGAATGGCTTGCCGGTAGCCGTCCAGCCCCTGACCCTTGATGGTCTTTTCGCAGTACAGACCGGCGTAGGAGATCTGGCGGAAGGTCTCGCGGCTGTCCACGTCGGAAATATGAACTTCCACGGCGGGGATGGATACCGCTTTCAGCGCATCCAGAATGGCAACGGAGGTGTGGGTATAGGCCGCAGGATTGATGACGATGCCGTCAAATTTTCCGTAAGCGGCTTGAATGGTATCGACAATAGCGCCTTCGTGGTTGGATTGGAACTGCTCAATGTGCAGCCCCTCCTCCTGAGCGGTCGTTTCCAGCAGCGCCAGCAGATCGGCAAAGGTCTGCTTGCCGTAGATGACCGGTTCGCGAATGCCGAGCATATTGATATTAGGGCCGTTTATGACCAGAATGTTCATGGCATTTCCTCCAAAATTTGCAGGATTTGGTTTACGGCAGCTTCCGGTGTGCCGTTGCTGTCGATCTGAAAGTCGGCAAACCGGTCATACATGGGCTTGCGAATCCGATACATTTGCTCCAGCCTACCGGTCTGAGAGAGGGGTCTGCCTTCGGTGGGCAGGGCATCGATGCTGCGATTCAGGCAGAAAATCGTGCCGTTTTGATGCAGCAGCGGATAGTTTTCCTCTCTGGTGACACAGCCGCCGCCGGTGGCGATGACAAGGCCGGACTTTTTACCAAGCTCGCTCAATACTTGCGTTTCGATGGCACGGAAACCGGCTTCGCCTTGCTGAGCAAAGATCTCCGGAATGGACATGCCGGCTTTTTCTTCGATGGCGGCATCGGCATCAACAAATTCTTTTTTGAGAGCTGTGGCAAGAAGCTGTCCTACGGTGGACTTGCCGCTGCCGGGCATACCGATCAGTACGATATTTTCCATCTGAACACGAAGTTTTCGGTGGATTTCCTGTATTTTTTCGTCAGATATGGAAGCTTCGCTGAACCACTCGGCGCTTTCTTTGGCCTGCGCAACCAGCATCCAAAGGCCGTTCATGGTCACAAGGCCACGATCCTCCGCATCCAGCAAAAGCTGGGTACGGGCGGGATTGTAGACAATATCCAGCACGCCTTCCAGCATCGGAAAAAGACTCAAGTCTATGGGCGAAACGCCCACGTTGGGATACATTCCAACAGGGGTGGCATTGACGATTACCGAAGCATCGGCGTGCAGATGCAGATTGGTATAGTTATTCTCACCGCTTCGGGAGATCACGATCACCTTTGCGCCCAGTTCCTCCAGCACAGCCACGACGGTATTGGATGCGCCGCCGCTGCCGAGGACGAGGACTTTCTTGCCGGTAACGGCCAGACCGCTTTTTTCCACCATGGAGCGAAAGCCGAAGTAATCGGAATTATGACCGATCAGGCGACCATCGCGGCGGACAATGGTATTCACAGCGCCTAGACGCCGGGCGATGGGAGAAAGCTCCGAAAGATAGGGAATTACAGATTTCTTGTAGGGAATCGTAACATTTAGACCGGTGAAAACTCCAGATTTCAGAAATTGCTCCAGTTCGTCCGGCTTCTTTTCATATAGGGCATATTCGTAAGACGCCAACCGGCTATGAATCTGGGGGGAATAGCTGTGCCCCAGCTTTTGACCCAAGAGTCCGCATTTCATTTAAACCACCTCGGTGTAGCTTCCCAAGTATTTAAATTCCTCGCTCAGATCTTCAAGCTCGCACATCAGCTGAACGAACTCCTCGGAATAGATGGAGGTTTCCAGATCGAAATAGAACATGAATTCAAATTCCCGATCGGGGATGGGACGGGATTCCAGCTTGGTCACATTGATGCCAAGGGTATAAAGCCGTGCCAGCACCCGGTACAATGCGCCGGGGCGGTGGGGGAGAACCATCATGATACTGGTCTTGTCCGAGCCGGGGTAAATCTCCAGTTCACGGCTGATGCAGATAAAGCGGGTGTGGTTATTGCCCTTGTCCTGTACGGAGGGGGCGATGCAGGTAAGACCGTACAATTCCGCGCAGGAGCGGCTGCTCAAAGCCGCCACGTCGCTGCGGTCGGATTGCGCCACCAGCTGTGCGGCAACGGCGGTGTTCTCCACGGGAATGACCTTCACTCCGGATAAAGAATTCAGGAAAGAAGAGCATTGGCTGATTGCCTGCTCGTGGGAGTATATTTCCTTAATGTCCTCCAGCTTCGCACCGGGTTTGACCAGCAGATTATGATCCACCTTCAGCCGGAAGGTGCGGACGATGGAGAAATTGTGCTTGATCATCAGGTCGTAGACCTTGTTGACAGAACCGGCGGTGGAGTTCTCAATGGGCAGGATGCCGTACTGGCACATACCCTGCTCAATGGCATTAAAAACGCCCTCAAAGTTCTTGAAATACATGATATAGGGGCTTTTGAAGATCTTTTCGCAGGCAATTTGGGAATATGCGCCCTCTACGCCCTGACAGGCTACCATAGGAGCCTGAGGGAACAGTTTAGGGGTGTTCTCGATGGACGCCTGAATACGTTCGTGCAGGGGGCTAAGCACCATATTGCGCTTGCTCTGGTAGCTGCGGCTCAGCTCGAAGAGCATGGAGTACAGAACACGGGAGTAGTTAGCCATTTCAGGGCCGGCTTTTTGTGCAACCTCCGCCAGAATCTCCCGCTCACGGGCGGGGACGAGGATCGGCAAATTGTGTTCACGTTTGTAGTCTGCTACCTGAGCGGCTACGTCCATACGCTGGCAGAACAGCTTTACCAGCTGATCGTCGATCTGGTCGATCTGGCCGCGCAGTTCCTTGATATCCATGGTTACTTCCTCCTGGTTGTCTGGGTGTTGCTGAGAATCAAATCATAAATGGCGATGGCCGCGGCGGCCTCCACCACGGGAACGGCACGGGGCACGATGCAGGGGTCATGGCGCCCCTTGACGATGAGCTCCTGCTCTTCCATGCGGCTCAGGGATACGCTTTGCTGGGGCGTGGAGATAGAGGGGGTGGGCTTGAATATGGCCCGGAAGATCACGGGCATTCCGGTGGTGATGCCCCCGAGGATGCCGCCGGCAGAGTTGGACGCGGCGGTGATCTGCCCATCTTCAACGGTGTAGGCATCGTTCATTTCGCTGCCGAGATCATAAGCAAATGTTAAGCCGGCTCCGAATTCGACGCCCTTTACGGCGGGAATACCGTAAACAATTTGGGCGATTTTGCTTTCAACACCGCCGAACATGGGCTCACCCAGACCGGCAGGCAGGCCGATAATGGCACATTCGATCATGCCGCCGACACTGTCGCCCTGAGCGCGGGCTTTATTGATTCGTTTCTTCATCTCGTCACCCAATTGGGCGTTGATGATGGGGAAAACAGGATCAATGGCATCAAGTTCAGGCTGCAGGGGGTTGAACTTGTTATCTTCCCAGCCAGCGATCATGTAGATATGCGCCCCGATGCGAATGCCCATTTCCTCCAGCCATTGTTTGCACAGGCCGCCGGCAATGCACAGGGGCGCGGTCAGCCGGCCGGAGAAGTGACCGCCGCCGGCGGCATCCTGAAAGCCGCCGTACTTGATCTGAGCAGTGTAGTCCGCGTGACCGGGGCGGGGACAATCCTTCAGATTAGCGTAATCGACGGAGCGAGTGTTTTTGTTGTAGATCACCGCGGCTATGGGCGCGCCACAGGTATAGCCGTCCAAAATGCCGCCCAAAAATTCAGGACGATCCTCCTCCTTGCGGGGAGTAGACCAATCGTTTTGACCGGGGGCACGGCGGTTCAGGAAGGTCTGGAGCTTTTCTGTATCCACAGGCAGACCGGCAGGGATGCCGTCCAGCGTCATGCCGATAGCAGGGCCGTGGGATTGGCCAAAAATCGATAATTTCAGGGATTCACCGTAGGTAGAGCTCATAATTACCTCCCAGTTTTTTGTAGTCCTCCCAGAAGCCGGGATAGGATTTTTTGACCTCGTGAGCATTGAGGATCGTGACGGGTTCGCTGCAGATTGTGGCCGCAATGGCGGCGGACATGGCAATGCGGTGATCGTTCAGAGCATCCACGGTGCCGCCTCGATATCCGGTGCCGTGGACGGTGAGGATGTCGCCATTGATCTGGGCGCTGCCGCCAAGATTGCGGATCATGGCGGCTGTGGTTTCCAGCCGATCGGTCTCTTTCAGCCGCAGGCGGGCGCAATTGACAAAGGTCGCGCCGTTTTTCGCGCCTGCTGTGATGGCAAGGATCGGCACTAAGTCAGGAGTGTGGGTGGCATCGATGACGGCGCAGCCTTCCAGCGCAGCCAAATGCTCCACAACAGCCCGATCGCCCTGAGCGGAGTCGGGGGACAGGTTCGTGATCTTTAGATCGCTGCCCAAAGCCTGTGCTGCCAGCCAGAAGGCACCGTTGCTCCAATCGCCCTCCACATTTACGCGGCCGGGGGTATGGTAGGTTTGACCGCCCTTTGCTCTAAAATCCACGGTATCGACTCCAAACAGCGCCATGGCATTCTGAGTCATGGTTACATAAGGGGCGGACTCCAGCTTGCCGGTAATGTTGACACGACTGTTGCCATCCAGAAGGGATGCGGCGAACAGTAAGCCGGTGATGAACTGGCTGGAAACGCCGCCGGAGATGGTATATTCGCCGCTATTCAGCTTGCCGTGGCAGCGCAAGGTGGTTTCTGTGGGGCGGCTGAGGGTGCAGCCCATGCGCTCCATTTCCTCCCACAGCGGAGAAAGGGGGCGCTTGGGCAGGCGGCCCGCCATCAAAAAGGTGGCATCTACACCCAATGCGCCGACGATGGGCAGCATGAAGCGCAGAGTCGAGCCGCTTTCGCAGCAATTCAGCTCCGCCACCTGGGGGATTTCGTGGATCGGCTCAACAACATATCCCTCGTTGGTGCGATTGATGGTTGCGCCCAGAGCATTCAGGCAATCCGCTGTGGCCTCAATATCCCGATTGGTGTCCGGGCAGGTGAGGGTGGTGGGCTTGTCCGCAAAGGCGGCGCAGATCAGCAGCCGGTGGGCTTGGGATTTTGAGGGAATGGCTTGGATTTCGCCGGATAGAAGCCCCGGCTGGATGGTAATGTCCATATCAAAGACCTGCTTCAATAAAGGATTTGAGTTCGGTAACAGGGGTGGGAACGATGGGGCAATCGCCGATGGCGGCAGGGATAATGAGATTTACTGTGCCGCCGGAGCGCTTTTTGTCAGACAGGGCGCTGGCAAGCAGCGCATCGGCGCTGTAAGTGGTTTGCGTGGGGAGCTTGAACCGCTGAATGATTGCGATGATCTGCTCTTTCGTTTCATGGGAACAGATCCCTATGGCCGCCGCGGCTCGTGCCACGATGGCCATGCCGATGGCAACGGCCTTGCCGTGGGAGATGGTAAAATTACTTTGGGCTTCCACGCCGTGGCCGATGGTGTGACCGAGATTGAGCTTCATTCGCGCGCCGGTGTCAAATTCGTCCTCCATGACCACGTTGCGCTTTAACTCTACGCATCGGGCGATGATGGTCTCCCGGTCAAAATCGGGGCCGGTTTCGGTCAGGTAGGAAAACAGAGCTGCATCATAGAGAATCGCGTACTTAATGACCTCGGCGCAGCCGTCGAGGAAAATTTCCTCGGGAAGGGTGTTCAGGGTGTCGGTATCGCACAGAACTAGATTGGGCTGATAGAATGCGCCGCATAGATTCTTACCTGCTGGAAGATCGATAGCGGTCTTGCCGCCCACGGAGGAATCCACAGCCGCCAGCAGGGTAGTGGGCACTTGAATGAAGGGAATGCCCCGCAGGAAAGTGGCCGCGGCAAAGCCGGTCAGATCGCCCACAACACCGCCGCCAAGGGCAACAAGGCAATCGGAGCGGGTAATCTGGTTTTCTGCCAGAAAGTTCAGAAGCTGCAGATAAACTGTGCCGCTTTTGCTTTCTTCACCGGCAGGAAATACAAAATGAATTGCTTCAAAACCGGCGGCAATCAGGCTGTCCATAGCCGTCTGGCCGTGGAGAGGGAATACATTGCTGTCGCTGACGATACAGACTTTGGATGCTTTGCAGACCGTTTTTGTATAGTGTCCCAGCATCGGGAGCAATCCGCTGCCGATGCAAACATCGTATCGTCTGGATGCGCACACTTCAATGGTTTTCATCCGTCTACCTCTTCTTTGCAGCGCTTTCCGTCCTCCAAAAGGGTAACGAGAGCCGCTTCATCATTGTTTGCGATGGCCTGCCGGTACTGCTGCAGGCTTTCGATCAGGGTGTCCAGTTCGTATAGAGTATTGTCTTTATTCTCTAAGAACAGCTCCGCCCACATGGGGGCGTTGAGCCATGCCACACGGGTCAGATCCTTGTAGCTGCCGGCGGAGAAGCCCTTGTGGCTGCGAGCCGTGGGGGATTTGATGTAGGCGTTGCTGACGATGTGGGGCATCTGGGAGGTGAAGGCGATCATGCGGTCGTGCTCTGCCGCGGTGGTTACGGAGAAAGAGCCGAAATGGCAGGGCTCCAGCGCCTTTTTCGCCCGATCCAGCAGATCCATATCGTCGAAACGATCCGGTACCAGTACCATGGGGGCACCCTCAAAGAGGTTGGCACGGCTGTATTTAAAGCCGGAGAATTGCGTGCCGGCCATGGGGTGACCGCCGATAAAAGTAAAGCCATAGCGGTTGGCAACGGGGAAGCACCGCTGGCAGATCTCCCGCTTGACACCGCAGCAATCGATGACCAAAGCATCTTTGCGGATATATTGGGCGTTCTGTTCCAGCCAGGATGCGGAGCCGTCAGGATAGATGGCCAGAAGGATCAAATCGCATTCACCCATGTTTTCGGGGGTCAGGGGGGCATCTACAGCACCGGCCAGCATAGCGAAGGCCAGCATATTCTCGTTTCGGACACTGCAAAGCACCCGGTGACCCTCAAGGGCATAGGCTCTTGCCAAAGAGCCGCCGATGAGGCCGAGGCCAAGAATACCAACGGTCATACGATCGCCTCCCGAACTTTCGCAACCCGTTTACTCAGCTCATCAAACTGAGCGGGAGTCAGGGACTGAGCGCCGTCGCACAATGCGCAGGCGGGGTTGTTGTGGACTTCAATGATAAGACCGTCGGCACCGGCAGCGGTGGCAGCGGCCGCCATGGGAGGCACCAGCTTGGCCTTGCCGGTGGCATGGCTGGGATCAACGATGACCGGCAGGTGGCTCAAATCATGGAGCACGGAAACTGCGGAAAGATCCAGTGTATTTCTGGTAGCGGTCTCGAAGGTGCGGATGCCGCGCTCGCAGAGAATCACGTTCTCGTTGCCCTCGCTCATAATATACTCCGCGCTCATCAGCAGTTCCTGCAGCGTATTGGCAAGACCGCGCTTCAGGAGGATCGGTTTGTTGATCTTGCCTAGCTCCTTCAGCAGATCGAAGTTCTGCATATTCCGGGCACCGACCTGAATAATATCGATGTCGGCAAACAGATCCAGAGTAGAGATATTCATGATCTCGGTAACAATGGGCAGGCCGGTTTCGGCCTTGGCCTTCAGAAGCAGCTCAATGCCCTTGCCCTGCATGCCCTGGAAAGCATAGGGAGAGGTGCGGGGTTTGAACGCGCCGCCGCGCAGAATATTGGCGCCGGAGGCCTTGACAGCCTTTGCGATCTCAATGATCTGCTCCTCGGACTCTACAGAACAGGGGCCGGCCATCATCACAAAATTACCGCCGCCGATCTTCACGTCACCTACTTCGATGACGGTGTCATCGGGGTGGAACTTGCGGTTGGCCTGCTTGAAGGGCTCGGATACTCGCTTGACGGCTTCCACGATCTCCAGACTTCCCAACAGCTCCATATCCACTCGACTGGTGTCACCGATCAGGCCGAGGATGGTAACTTCCGCACCATGAGAGATGTGGACATCCAGATTCATCCGCTTCAGCCATGCGATCAGATGGTCGGTCTGCTCGGGGGTGGTTCCGTGTTTCAATACTGCGATCATAATTACATCTCCTAAATAATAGAAGCGCCGCACGGGCTTTGATCCGTGCGGCGCTTGGAATTACGTATTTACAGCTTCTGTAAATTCATTGCAGCACAAATCGCTATTACTTTTTGTCGGTAAAAAAGTAATAGTAGCCAAAGTAAAACTGTGCGGCAAAGATAGAATTGACCATAGTAATTGGCCTCCGAATACATTAGCTGTGGACATTCTACCACAGGTGGTGGATTTTTGCAAGAGGAAATCTAAAAAATTACAGGATTTTAGCAAGCTCTGCCTTGATCGTGTCCAGATCATTGGCTAGCTTTTCGGGAGAGGAGAACATATCCTGCAGCAACCGGTTCAGGTTTTCCTCAAACCGATCGGGAAGGATCGGACAAGCCTCCTTGCAAAGCTGCACCAGCCGTTTTTCGCCGGGGTGTGTCTTGCCGTTGAGAGCAAACAGAACGTCGAAGTAGGTTTCAAGATACGCGGCAATACGGTGGTTTACACTGACCAGATCGCCTCGCAGGGCGGCTTTTTTGATCTGGTGCTCGTAAGCAGGCATGGACGCGTGGAGTAAATTCCACCCACGTTCGATAATATTCTTTTTCAACTGTTCGGGGTAAGGGACGTTGAACCGCTCTTTTGCGGCGGTCAGCCGTCCGGAAGCGTCATAAATGATCTTGCAAGTGATCAGATTATGCCACATACAGGTGGTATAGGCGTTGCAGGGCTGACACTGCTCCACGACCTGTGCAACACCGGCAGTGAAATCATCCAGATTCCGAAACAGCAGATCAAAATCGATACCGTCATTGAAGGTGCCGTTGTCCTCCAGTTCCCAGTAATGATTGCTGTATTCCACATAGGAGCAGTATTTGGACAAAATGGCGCGCCGCTCCGCTTCGGTGACGGGAGCGGTGCAGTAAAGGTAGATATCATAGTCGGACTTCTCGTCAAAATGGGTGCCTGCGCGGGAGCCACCCAAAGCGATGGCCTCTACCTGAGGCAGGGCGGAAAGTTCTTTGAATACATTTTCAATCATATCAGTTTCCTCCTAAGGTAGTTCAGCTTTCCGCATGGACGGCAGGCTGATGAGGGTTAAGTAATGGTAAAGGAAACGGAGCCTACATACATACCGCTGAAATAGAGATCAACGGTGTAATCGCCGGCCTGAGTGGGTACAACGGGCAGATCCAGCTCGCAGTAGCGCTGATACCACATACTGCGCCATGCAATACTCTGGCTGTCAATGCTGACAGCGCTTCCATTGGACTGATGCACCACGTAGGTAATGTCAACGGGGGTGTTGGATGTGGCATAGGTGGTGCTCAGGTGGGCTACAAGGGAGATGTTTTCACCGGAAGTGAAAGTGGTTTTGTAGTCTTCCTGTTTTAGGTTTTTGTAGTTCCAGTTTGCTTTGTCGGGTCGCAGGACGGAAGACAGAGTCATATTAGCTGCGGTAACGCCGAACCCTTCAAAACCTGCTACCTCTACGGGGCCGTAGGTAAAGGATTCGCCAAAGCTATCGGTTTCGCCGGCGGCAATAGCTGTAAAGACATATGTACTGCCGGGAGCGAGGGTGATTTGTGCTTTGGCCTCAGGGCAGTTGATGCGATTGGCTTCGCCGCCATTGACACTGCACAGCAGAATCCAGCCTCCGGCAGGCGCTGTGCCGCTAAACTCCCATGTAAGATCCATTGTCCACGGATCGATAACGGTGGCGGTATAGTCGGTAACGGTGACGGGAGCGGCGGAAACGGAGGTGCTGGCACTCTGGGTCATGCCCTCGGCGGTGACTATGATGGTGTAGCCGTTGCTTTGATCTAGATCTGTGAAGGTCACGGTGGTTTCAGAGGTGGTGACAGATTTGTCATAGCCCGCATGATCGTAGCAGCGAACCACCCATTGCTTGCCGGTCATTTCCGCAGGAGCCTGCCAGGAAACGGTCAGGGAGCCGTTGCCGCAGGCAGTGATGGTCAGATCTTCGGCGTAGAGGATGTTTTGAGCGGTATAGGTCAGCTCGGTGTTGCCGCTAAAGGTCTTGTCTTCCGGCGGTACGAAGCGGAAGGTGTACTCAGCACCGGGGGTCAGGTCATAGATCGTGACCATGTGACCGGTAAACTCCTGCGTACGTTCCGCTTCACCGGCGGCGCTGTAAGCGATGATCCAGCTGTCACATTCAGGCCCAGAGACGGAGAAATTCAGAATGACAGACCCGTCTTCAGGACCGCAAATGGCGGTGAAGTCCACGATAGAGGTCTGTTCCTGGGTGGTGTAAACACCGGAGGTGGGGCCCTCAAGCTTGTGGAAGCCGGAGATCTCCAGCCGCAGGCGGTACTGCGTGGAGGGGTTCAGGTCGCCGAAGACAGCGGTGCCATTGGTAACGGGGCAGCGCTTGGTGTTGCCGTAGGTGTCGGTACAGACAACGGTCAGCAGGCTGTTGTCGATGTCCGCATTTACGGCGACATGAATCTGACCTGCCTGATATTGAACCTCAAAGGCGTAAACCCTCTGAATATAGTAGTTATCATACCATACGTATGCGCCGATGCCGATGAGTATCAGCACCACCGCGGCAATGGCAGCGGCGATCCAACGGTGGCCTTTCTTGGGAGATTCAGCGTATGTGTCATCCTCATCATAGGGGATTTCTTCCTCATCTTCGGCGGAGGCGTCGTCGGTTTCTTCCGCATCCGCTTCCGGTTCGGGAAGGATGACGGGAATCTCTTCTGTGATTTCCTCATCCATCTCCGGCTCGTCGGTGACGAGGGGAGGAACGGCAACCTCGATGGGAGCGGGAGCAACAACAGGCTCCGGCAGCTCATGGGCGATCAGATCGTCCGCCTGCGCCAGCATCTGAGCCACTTCGTTGGTCACGCCGGTTGCATGCAGACCATCGGATGCGGCATCTGCTCCTAGGAAGGTCAGCTGATCAGAGTCGATCCAGTCATCTTCAGCAGGTGCGGAGGGGGCTTCGGGAGCGACTTCCTCGGTGACTTCCAGGGATGCTTCCTCGCCGGGCTCCATGGACAGCTGCGCAGGCTCGACCTCATCGGGTATCATGGCCAGCAGCTCAGCCAGTTCTTCGGTGTTTTCTTCCTCGGACAGGAAAGTTTCCTCCGGTTCTTCCTGAGGGTCATCAATCACTACGGGAGCGGGGATGATGGGGGTATCATTGATGCTGTTGCGCTGCATATAATCCACCAGCGCCTGACCCATCTGGGCAGGATCCTGCCAGCGATCCGCAGGATCGGGAGCGCAGGCCTTGAGAATGATCTCTGCCATCTCATAATCGGCATACATGGGGGTGGGGAGCTCTACCGCCGGCGCGGCACCGTCGAAGGGAAGCTGACCGTTGTTGTATGCCTGATACAGCACAAGACCCAGAGCATAAATATCCATGCCGGTGTTCAGGCTGGACATTGCGTCGGTGATCTCAGGGGCGGTATAGCTGCTGCGGTATTTTTCCGGCAGAGACGCGAACTTCAAAGAAGCCATGGGAATGAAACCAAGGTCGCCGATGCGATAGCCCTGGGTTTCCGTCAGGAAAATGTTGGACGGCTTCAGATCCGCATACAAATACCCCGCGCGACGGCAGACCGTCAGGGCTGCGCACAGATCCAGACCCAGATTGACAGCGGACAGATGTGTCAGGGGCTGAGTTGCCATCAGCTTATCCAGAGCTTGCTTGTAGGGGCTGATGAGATAGACATCATAACCGATGCCGTCCTCCATCTGCCGGATCTGCAAGCCTGTGTAGGGCAGGAAGCCCTCCAGCTGGCTCAGCTGCTTCAATATATCTGTTTCTCCGATCACGCCGTCGGCCAGTTCCTTAAAGTAGGCCAGAGCCTGTTCCTCATTGGAGCAGGCGCCGGTCAGCAGAAGGGCATCCAGCCGGACTTGTGATGCGGGGATGGAAATAATTTTTACGATGTAACGTTCGTTGGTGCCTTGCCGGATGGCAGGGCAGCAGCGGACACCGTGGTGATCACTGATGGGCTCGCCGAGGACAAAGCCGTCCAGCAGGGGAGATACGAGCATAGGCTCTGACAATTCCATCGCCTCCTTTATGTTAACTCTGTATATCATAAATTAGATCGATGAAAATTGCAACTGCTTTCTGATATTTTTCCGTTCTTTCGGGGCGGAAGATGGACTATGGGCAAGAAAATACAAAAAATACGGAAACTTCGACAAATTTTGCATTGTTCACGGACGGTTAACAATAATTTTTTGTAAATTGTGATTGGGGGTAGTTGTTTTCTTTGGAAAACGATGCTATAATGACGAAGATGTTGGCGTGGAGGTTCCGCGCCGGAATGGAGGTTCAAACATGGAAAAAGTCATTTGCGATGTTTGTGGCATTGGCTATCCCGAAACGGCTGCCCAGTGTCCGATCTGTGGCTGCGCCCGTGCGGACAGCGGTCACACATCCGCAGGAAATACATCCGATTCTCAGGAGGGCAATGGCTATACCCCCACCAAGGGCGGCCGCTTCTCCAAGGCAAATGTGCGCAAGCGCCTGAAGGCTGCGCAAATCCAGCCCGTTCCCGTTGAGATTCCCGTGCGGGTCTCCGAGCCGGAGCCGGAAGAGGAAGATTATGATGATTACGACTATGATGACGTTGATGACGAGCCTTCCTCCAACCGTGGTCTGATCGTGATCGTGGTGGTGCTGTTGCTGGCGATCATTGCCGTTGCCAGTTACATTGCCATTGTACATTTTGATATTTTCGGAACCAACGATCCCACCACTCCCGTGGTTACCACTTCTCCCACCGAGAGCAGCACCTCGCCTACGGAATTTACCGGCGTTCGGGTGCCTTGCACCTCTCTGTCTGTTGATCACAAGATCACGCTGGTGGAGCAGGGCGGTACCATGCAGCTGAGTTTCTCTGTAGAGCCCATTGATACCACCGATGAAGTGAAGTTCGTTTCCAGCGATGAAAGTGTTGCCAAGGTCGATGCCACCGGTCGCGTTACGGCGGTTGGTGACGGCGAGGCGGTGATCACTGTCACCTGCGGTGACTTTATGAAACAATGCACCGTTTCCTGCGTTCTGAACGGAACCGATGTCCCCACGACTCCCGCTGAGCCCTCCCAGCCCACCACGCCCTCTGAACCTGCTGAAACTAAGTACGAGCTCAGACTTAACGGCACCAAGCCTGCTTACCCCATCGGCGATTATTCCTGCGAGGCTACCTTTAAGACCGGCGGCTCCTTCACGCTGAAGGTCGTGGATGAGTCCGGCGAGGCGATGAACGTTGTCTGGACCGCCTCCAAGGACGGTTATGTTCTGATTGAGGGCAACACCATTACGTGCTACAAGCCCGTTACCGGCCACATCGTTATTTCCTGCGAATATGCCGGTAATACATACAGCTGTATCGTTCGCATTAACGGCGATCCCATCGATTTCCCCACCGAGGATCCTGATCAGCCTGACACGCCGGATACCCCTGATACTCCCGATACTCCCGCTGACCCTCAGGAGTATTTCTTGAGAATCAACGGCGCTGAGCCCGTTTACCAGTATAACGGCCAGCCTAATTCCGCGGATGTATCTCTGACGGTCAACGGCAAATTCAGATTGACCATCGTTCAGGATGCAGAGCTGGAAAAGCCCGTGAATGATGTTGTGTGGACGTTCTCCGATGATACTGTTTGCTCTATTAGCGGCAATCAGGTAACCGGCATTCAGAAGGGTACCTGCACCATTACTGCTGAGTATGGTGGCATTACCTTTGTGATCTTTGTCCGTGTCAGCGGCTGAGCCAACCAAACATAGAAAAAGGAGCTGCCCTTTGGCAGCTCCTTTTTTAGTCCTCGTCAATGCCGCAGCGGCTTCTGCGGAACAGGAACGAAATGCACCACAGACCGGCCAGACCGATGATGGTATAAATGATCCGGCTCAGCAGAGCATCCTGACCGCCAAACAGCCACGCTACAAGGTCAAACTGGAAGATGCCAACCAGTCCCCAGTTGGCACAGCCGATGATGGAAAGAATCAAAGCTAACGTATCAAGCATAGATTTACCTCCGTGTTCATGATTGGGTCGATGATAGATTTCCCAAAGACGACGGAATTATACTTTTACATTGACGTTATTTCGGTTTTAAGCTATAATGGCACAGGAAACAAATTCGAAAGGAACGTTCGTATGAGTGTTTTTAAGAGTGCGGACATTTTGCTTCCGCGCAATGCCGATATGGAAAAATGGGCGGTGATCGCCTGCGACCAGTTCACCTCTGATCCTGCCTACTGGCAGCGGGTTCGGCAGACCGCAGGGGAGAGTCCTTCCACGATTCACCTGATACTGCCGGAAGCAGAGCTGGGCAGAACCTCCGAGGCGGATACGGTCAAGGACATCAACACCGCTATGGAGCGGTATTTGAGCGAAGAGGTATTTACGCTTTATCCCAATTCTTTTATTTATGTTGAGCGCACCTTGGCCGATGGCTCTGTCCGTCCCGGCCTGCTGGGTGTGGTGGATCTGGAGGAATATGATTATCACGCAGGCTCCACATCTGCGATCCGTGCCACGGAAAAGACTGTTCTGGAGCGTATTCCGCCCCGTCAGCGGGTGCGAAAGGATGCGCCCATTGAGCTGCCCCATGTGCTGATGCTGTGCGACGATGACGGTAAGACCCTCATCGAGCCCATTGCCGCAATTCGGGATACATTGCCTATGCTTTACGATTTCGATCTGATGGAACAGGGCGGCCATATTTCCGGCTGGCTGGTTCAGGGTCAGGCTGCGGCTGATTTTGACGCACGCATGACTGCCTTTGCAGAAACTGTGGACAGCAAGTATGCCGATTTGAACGGCTCTGTGCTGCTGGCTGTGGGCGACGGAAATCACTCTTTGGCTACAGCAAAAAGCTGCTACGAGGCGCTGAAGGCGGCGAACCCGGATGCGGATCTTTCCGCTCATCCTGCCCGTTACAGTCTGGTGGAGCTGGAAAATATCCACGATCCTTCTCTGGTTTTTGCCCCCATTCATCGCATTGTTATGGATGTGGACGGCAAAAAGCTGCTGAGCGACCTGAACGCCGTTTGCGCCGAGGGTGGCTATCCGGTGCAGTGGGTCATGGGCGAAGAGAGCGGCACGGTATATCTGGACAAGGCTCGCGCAGAGCTGGCTGTGGCGGTGCTGCAGGAATTCCTCGATGGCTGGCTGTCGGAGAATGCCGGCGTGATCGACTACATCCACGGCGATGATGAAGTTAAGGAACTGGCGCGCAAGGAACGTTCTGTGGGATTCCTGCTGCCCGCTATGGAAAAGCATCAGCTGTTCCGTGGTGTCATTTCCGGCGGCGCACTGCCGAGAAAGACCTTCTCTATGGGTCACGCCCGTGAAAAACGATATTATCTGGAAGGAAGAAAGATCCGATGACAACTTTGTTTGAACCGGCTTATGCCAAGATCAATCTGACCCTTGACGTTCTGGGCAAGCGCCCCGATGGCTATCATGATCTGAAGAGCGTCATGCAGACCATTTCTCTGCGTGATGACATTGAGATCGATGTAGGTACTGGAAAGCCATGGGTGCTGCGCTGTGACAAGGAGGGCATTCCTTGTGACGAGCGCAATCTGGCGTGGAAGGCTGCGAAGCTGTACTGCGATACCATGAAGAAGGATCCTGATGGCCTGGAGATCCGCATTACCAAGCGCATTCCCAGCCAGGCCGGTCTTGGCGGCGGCAGCGCTGATGCGGCGGCTGTGCTGCGGGCTTTGAACCGCCATTTCGGTGATCCGCTTTCTATTCTGGCTCTGGCGGAGCTGGGTGCGCAGGTGGGCAGCGATGTACCCTTCTGCGTGGTTGGCGGCACGGTTATGTGCGAGGGTCGGGGAGAGCGGCTGCGAATCTTGCCGAAGATGCCGGAATGCGTTTTCGTGGTGGTCAAGCCGGAGTTTTCCAGCTCTACCCCTGAGCTGTACCGTAAGCTGGATGAAACGGCCATTGGTAAGCGCCCCGATCACAAGGCTATGGAAAGCGCGCTGCTGGCCGGCGACCTGAGCAAGGTGGCGCAGAATGTGTACAATGTGTTCGATCCTGTGGTGACAGAAGAGCATCTGGAGCTGAATTATCTGAAGTCCATTTTCTACAACTACGGCTCAATCGGTCACCAGATGACTGGTTCCGGCTCTGCTGTGTTTGGCATGGTTGCTGAGTTTGAGATCGCGGCGGTGATCTGCAATATGCTGCGGCAGAATTATCCCAACGTATATATTGCCATGCCTGTATAATTTTTCCGAAAACCGTCCATACTGGAGTTATTTCAGTATGGACGGTGTTTTTTATGAGAAAAGCAGGTAAATGGATCGCACTGGCGGCTGTTTTGGCGGTATTTGTGTACATGCTCAGCATTGCGGCGGATAAAAAGCAGCTATCGGATGAAATTTTGCGGCTGCACGTGGTCGCCAATTCTGACAGTACCGAGGATCAAACGGTGAAACTGCAGGTTCGGGATGCGGTGCTTGGGGAGGTTGAGAAACTGACCGCCGGTGCCGCCTGCAAAGAGGAGGCGCAGAGGTTACTGTCCGGTGAGCTGGAGAAACTGGAGCAGGCTGCAAACGCGGTGCTGGAGGCCAATGGTTTTATGGATCGTGCAAAGGTGACGCTGGCGAAGGAAGCCTTTCCTGTTCGGGAATACGATACCTTTTCGCTGCCTGCCGGCGTTTACGATTCCCTTCGTGTGACTATCGGGGAAGCTCAGGGGAGAAACTGGTGGTGCGTGGTATTTCCAAGTCTTTGCATCCCTGCCGCATCCGAGGGCGTGGAGGACACGGCTGCCGGTGCAGGCTTTTCCGATAGCCTCAGCGGCGCGATTACGGGGGAGCCTCAGTATGAGGTTCGTTTTTTTCTGCTGGATGTCTGGGGGCGGCTGGAAAATTTCTTTTGGAAAGGGTGAATCATACCCTTTTTTTGGGACACAATCTGTGATAGAATAGGTCTATTACAGAGAAAGGCGGTGGGTCTATGCTGGAATTGATCATTGGCAAGGACTGGACTGCGAATACGGATACCGTGCTTGCGCGCATTGCTGAGGACGTGCATCGGCGCCGCGGCGGCAGAATTTTGCTGGTTCCTGAGCTCGTGAGCCACGATATGGAGCGGCGGCTGTGTGAGGCTGCGGGAGATACCGCCAGCCGGTATGCGGAGGTTCTGTCCTTCACACGGCTGGCACGGCGTGTTAGTGACAGCGCAGGCAGCGCCGCCATGGAATGTCTGGACAACGGTGGTCGTGTGGTTGCTATGGCGGCTGCTGCCCGACAGCTTCACAGCCGGCTGAAGGCCTACGCCGCTGTGGAGACCAAGCCTGAGTTTCTGACTCAGCTGGTCAACGCTGTAGACGAATTTAAGCGCTGCTGTATCACAGCACAGCAGCTGCGCAGAGCCGCTGCTCAGGCAGAGGGCGCGCTGGCGCAGAAGCTGGAGGAGCTGTCGCTGCTTTTGGAAAGCTACGATGCGCTGTGCGCGCAGGGCAAGCGGGATCCCCGGGATCTGATGAACTGGGTTCTTGAGGAGCTGGAAGATAGCGATTTTGCCCGTGAGCGGGTATTCTACATAGACGGTTTTCCGGATTTCACCCGTCAGCATATGGCGGTTTTGGAGCATTTGATCAAAGAGTCGCCTCAGGTTACTGTGAGCTTGAACTGCGATCAGGTAAGTTCGCGTCTTATGGCCTTTGAAAAAGCCGGCGAGACTGCGGCGCAGATTGTTAAGTGCGCCAAGGCTGCCGGCGTGCCGGTGAAGATCACGGTGATCGAGGAGCAAAATATTGCGCTATCTCCGGTTCGGCAGTACCTATTTCAGGGCAAGATCCCGCAGGAGGAAAACGTGTCGGATCGGCTGCGGCTGTACACAGCGGATTCTACCTATCAGGAGTGCCGCGCAGCGGCTATGCAGATCATGGAGCTGGTGCGCGGCGGCTGCCGCTATCGGGATATCAGCGTGGTCTGCGGCGATATGGCTGCCTACGCTCCGGTGATCGGTCTGGTGTTCCGCCGGCTGGGAATCCCGGTATATTTGTCCGGTACGGAGGATATTTTGAATAAAAGTGCCGTGACCACAGTGCTTGCCGCCTTGGAGGCGGCGCTGGGGGGCTTCGAGCAGAAGGCTGTGCTGCGGTATCTTCGCAGTGTGCTTTCGCCTGTGGATGCGGAAGTCTGCGACCTGGTGGAGAATTATGCCATCATCTGGGGCATCAGCGGCAATCGCTGGAAGGAGCCCTTTGAAAACCATCCTGAGGGACTCAGCGGTGTCTGGAATTCCCATGCCCAGCGCACGTTGGACACCATCGAAACGGCTCGCCGAAGAGCCATCGAGCCCCTTGAGAGGCTGCAAAAAGGCTTCCGTGAGGCGACGAAGCTGTCTGAACAGGTCATGGCGCTGTATGCCTTCCTTGAGGACATTCGCCTTGCTCAGCGGTTGATGAAGTTGGCGGATGAACTGAACGAAGAAGGGGATAACCGCAGCGCTCAGATACTCAATCAGCTTTGGGAGATCCTGCTGACCGCTTTGGAGCAGTTGTATGACGTGCTTGGTCAGACCCAATGGGATGACGAGGCCTTCGGGCGGCTGTTTACTCTGCTGCTGAGCCAGTATGACGTGGGTACGATTCCCACTGTGCTGGATTCCGTGACCGTCGGCTCCGTATCGTCCATGCGCTGCCAGAGGGAAAAGCATCTGTTCGTTCTGGGTGCGGCGGAGGGAAGTCTGCCGGGCTTTGGCGGCAGCAATGGCGTTCTGACGGATCAGGAGCGCGATGCCCTACGTCGGCTGGATATCACCCTGACCGGCGGCGCCATGGAGGGTATTCAAAACGAATTTGCGGAGGTCTACGGCGTGTTCTGCGGCGCATCGGAAACCATCACGGTTTCCTGCAGCGGTGCCCAGCCCTCCTATGTCTACCGGCGGCTGGCGCAGCTGGCCGGCGGAGAAAGCAAACCCGACACGCAGCTGGTTCCCACGGCGGATCGGGTGGATGCTGCGGGAGTACTGGGAGCTTACGGCGCTCAGACGCAGGCTCGTGAGCTTGGCATTGATGAGGAATATGCCGAGTTGAGCCGACGCAGCGGCTTTGAATTGGGAACAGTAAGCCGTGAACACGTTACGCAGCTGTATGGCGAAAAGCTGACGCTTTCTGCGTCGCAGGTGGATCGTCAGGCGGAATGCCGTCTGTCTTATTTCCTGAAATACGGCTTGCGCGCCAGAGAGCGGAAGGAAGCTGTGGTAGATCCCGCGGAATTCGGTACATATGTCCATGCGGTTCTGGAAAATACCGCCCGTGAGGTTATGGAAAAGGGTGGTTTCCGTCAGGTTTCTCTTGACGATACCCTTGCCATTGCGAAAAGACATTCCGACGCTTATGCGGCAGAGCATTTTAGCCAACTGACCTCTCAGCGGTCGGAGTATCTCTTCCGCAGAAATATGCAGGAACTGGATCTGGTGGTTCAGGAACTGTGGGAAGAGCTCAGCGCGGGTCAGTATGCCCCTGCGGATTTTGAGCTTCACTTCGGTACGGACGGCAAAATGCCGGCGATCGGCGTTCCTTCGAAGGAAATGACCGCGGTGTTGCAGGGCTTTGTGGATCGGGTGGATACCTTTGAGGTTGCCGGTGTTAAGTATTTCCGCGTAGTGGATTATAAGACCGGCAAGAAGGAATTTGATTACTGCGACGTGTTCAATGGCGTGGGTCTGCAAATGCTGCTGTATCTGTTCGCTCTGGAGCAGAAGGGGCAGGAAATGCTGGGCGATCGGCGAATCGCTGCCGGTGTGCAGTATTTCCCCGCGCGTGTGCCCTATGTCAATCTGGACGGCGCAGGGGAAAGTGAAAACAAAGATCGCAGAGCCAACTGGAAGCGGCGGGGTCTGCTTCTTGCAGACGAACTGTCGCTGGAGGCTATGGATCCGCTGGAGGATATGCCCCGACTCAACTGCAAACGGAAAAAGGATGGCACGTTGACCGGCGACCTTGCAAGCCGTGAGCAGCTGAAGCAGCTGCGGCAATATGTATTCGCGGTTCTGGGCAATATGGTCGACGAGATCGCATCGGGCAAGGTGGAAGCGAATCCCTATACAAGAGGCTCCAGCCACGATGCCTGCGCCTTCTGCCCCTACGGTGCGATCTGCCACAAGCAAAGTGTGCAGGGTCGGCGTAATTACAAGACGATGAGCGCCCAGCGGTTCTGGGAGGAGATCGATAAGGAGGTGAAGTCCCATGGCTGAACAGTTAACGCCCCAGCAGGCGCAGGCTGTGACCAATCGGGGCGGCAAGCTGCTGGTCAGCGCCGCTGCCGGCTCAGGTAAGACCAAGGTTCTGGTGGATCGGCTCATGGGCTACCTGACCGATCCTCAGGATCCTGCTAATATCGATGAATTTCTGATCATTACATACACCAAGGCCGCGGCTTCGGAGCTGCGGGGCAAGATTGCGGCCAAGCTGTCGGAGCGCATTGCGCAGGAGCCGGAGAATCGGCATCTGCAGCAGCAATTGCAGCGGCTGTATATGACCCCAATCTCTACTGTCCATGCCTTTTGCGGTGAGATTTTGCGGCAGTTTGCCTACCGGCTGGATCTGAGCGCGGATTTCCGCACAGCGGAGGAAAATGAATGCGCCCAGATTCGGGACGCGGTGATGCAGCAGGTGCTGGAAAATGCCTACGACACCACCGGCGAGGATGCGGATTTTTGCGCTTTCGTTGATACACAGGGCATTGGTCGGGATGACCGGCAGCTGCCTCAGATTTTACTTAAGGTCTATGACAGCGCCCGTTGCCATCTGGATCCTGAGGCATGGCTGGATGCGTGTCTGCAGGCGGTAAACACCGAGGGGCTTCATGATGTATCCCAGACCCTTTGGGGCAGATACTTGATGGAGCAGCTGTTCGCATATCTGGATCTTCAGATCAAGGCCATGGAGCGCTGTGCGGTTCTGGCGGCAGAGGCTGAGGGCGGCGAGAGTGTCGCCGTGCTGCTTCGAGATACCATCTATCAGCTTACCCACCTTCGGGAAAGCAGAACGTGGGATGAGATCGTTGCCAGAAAGAATATCGATTACGGCACCATGCGCTTTAAAAAGGATTTTACGGACGAGGATCTGAAGCTGCGGCTCAAGGCGATTCGCGACGGCTGCAAAGACGGTGTGAAGAGGGCGCTCAGACCGTTCTCCGACCCTTCGGAGCAGGTTCTGGCGGATCTGGCCAGTTCCGGTGCTGCGGTGCGGGGCATGGTTGCTCTGGTTCGTAGCTTCGGCAAGGAATATGATCTTGCCAAGCGCCGCCGGCGCATTCTGGATTTCAGCGATCTTGAGCATCGCGCGCTGGATCTGCTGCTGGGTAAGCACAGAAGTGCCCCCACAGCGGTGGCACGGGAGATCGGCGGCCGGTATCGGGAAGTCATGGTTGACGAATACCAGGATTCCAATGCTGTGCAGGATGCCATCTACGGCGCTCTGACAGAGCAGCGGCAGAACTGTTTCCTTGTGGGTGACGTGAAGCAGTCTATCTACCAGTTCCGTCTGGCCGATCCGGGAATCTTTCTGGAAAAGTATGCCTCCTTCGTTCCTGCGGATCAAGCGCAGGAAGGGCAGGGCAGAAAGGTCATGCTCAGCCGCAACTTCCGCTCCGGCGGTGCGGTGCTGGCGGCGGCCAACTGCGTGTTCCGCCGGTGTATGTCGCCGGAGGTGGGCGGCTTGTATTACGGGGCGGACGAGGCTCTGTATGAAGGCGTCCCCCATGAGCCTCTGGGCGATGCGGAGGTAGAGTTCTACGGTGTTCAAATTCAGGAGAACACCTATCCCGAGGAGGCTGCCTTTGTGGCTCGACGGATCAAGGAGCTACTGGATGGAAAGCATATGGTTCGGGGCAAGGAGGGGCTTCGTCCCATCGTGCCGGAGGATATCATGATCCTGCTGCGTTCCCCCAATTCTGTGGCTGAATACTACCGGCAGGCGCTGGAGCGGGAAGGCATCCGCTGCGGCGGTACGGGAGGCGGCGATCTGCTGCAGACCCGTGAGATCTGCGTGCTGCGCTCGATCTTGCAGGCGGTGCATAATCCTCAGCTGGACATTCCGCTGTTGGCGGCTATGGCAAGCCCTGTATTCGGCTTTACTGCCGATGATCTGGCGGCGATTCGCGCCGGTAAGCGGGGCAGCTCTGTATACGATGCTTTGCGCAAATCTGATAGCGAGAAAGTGCAGAGGTTTCTTTCGCTGCTGACGAAGCTTCGCCGTGAGGCGCGGATGGAGACGGTGTCCCGTGTGCTGGAAACGGTTTTCAACGAAACGAGAATCGACAGTATTTTTGCCTCCATGAACGATGGTGCCCTTCGGGAAGCCAATCTTCGCACCTTCTATGAGCTGGCGGCAGCCTTTGAGGCCGGCGGTCAGAAGGATCTGGGACGGTTCCTCGACTATCTGGATGCCATGGAGGAAAAGGGGCTCATGACCGCGACGGAAAACACCAACGCCGGCTGCGTGGGCATTATGAGCATCCATAAATCCAAAGGTCTTGAGTTCCCCGTGGTTTTCCTGTGTGGTCTGGGTCGCCAGTTCAATCAGGAGAGCAAGCGGGCGCCGGTGATGTGTCATAAGGAGCTGGGCATCGGCATTCTGGTGGCTGACAGTGGTCGCAGAGTCCGCTATCCCACAGTTGCACGCCGTGCCATTTCCGCAATAACCACCGCGGATTGCTTGTCCGAGGAGATGCGTGTGCTGTATGTTGCCATGACCCGTGCCAGAGATCGACTGATCATGACCTATTCTTCCGATGATCTGGAAAAAGAAGTGACCAATATGGTCATTCAGAGCGATATGGATTGTCAGGCACTGTCGATCCGTGAGGTCAGCTGCCCCGGTGAGTGGGTGCTGCTGTCGGCGCTGCATAGAGCCGAGGCGACGGAGCTGTTCGCCTTAGGCGGCAGACCGGAGGCTGTGGAGACTGCCGAGCATCCCTGGGCGATCCGGGTCGTGGAGGCACCGGAGGTGTCCGCAGGCGGTGAGGCCACTGTGCAGGAGCAGACCTTGCCTGCCGACGCGGTTAGCCGATTGGCTCAGGGGCTGCAATTCCAATATCCTCATTTGGCTGCTACCGCTGCGCCTTCCAAGCAGACTGCTACCCAGCGGAAAGGCAGGGTGAAGGATCAGGAGGCAGCGGAAAATGCACAGGAGCCTAAGCCTTGGCACCGTTCCTGGCGCAAGCCTGCCTTTGTGGAGCAGGCTACTCAGGGCAAGGCCAGAGGCAGCGCGACCCATCTGGCGCTGCAGTACATCCGCTTTGAATGCTGCGGCGATACCGCCGCTTTGGAAGCTGAGGTTGCCCGTCTTGTTCAGGAAGGCTTCCTGTCTGCGCAGCAGGGGGAAATGGTGGAGTGTGACCGACTGGCACGTTTCTTCGCTACGCCTTTGGGAGAAAAGCTGCGGACTTCGCAAAATGTACTGCGGGAATTTAAGTTCTCGGTGCTGGATGACGGACAGGCCTTTGATGAGGCACTTCATGGCGAGAAGATCCTGCTTCAGGGCGTTGTGGACTGTGCGCTGATGGAGCCTGACGGCATTACGGTGGTAGATTTTAAGACCGACCGGGTGTCGGAGAACACGATCGATGCTTCTGCTCTGCGCTATCGGCCTCAGGTGGAAGCCTATGCCGATGCCCTCAGCCGTATTTTTGAGAAAAATGTTAAGGGTAAGTATCTGTATTTCTTTCATCTGGATCGTCTGATCGAGTTATAATTTAGGGCTGCCGCTTTTGCGGCAGCCCTTTTGAGTCAGCGGCAGTTCTTGTTCTGGCTGTTGTTCTGGTTCTGGTTCTGATTCTGGTTGCTGTTCTGGTTCTGCTCGTTGGTCTGCTTGTTCTGATTCTGGTTCTTGTTATTCATGTTCTTTTCCTCCGAAGTTCTCTGTATTTACGGCTGTGCCGTGGGGTTATCTTGCCCCGAATTTCAGGATTTATCCTTGGCTTTGAACAAAAGCGAGGCGATGAGGCCTGCCATAATGGCAGCCGTGATGCCGCCGGCGGTGGATTTCAACCCGCCGGTGAAAATACCGATAAAACCATCCTTGTCCACGGCTTCCCGAACACCTTTTGCGATATTGTGCCCGAAGCCGGTCAGGGGAACGGTTGCTCCGGCACCTGCGAAATCAACAATGTGCTCATAAATGCCCACTGCGCTAAGCAGAACACCGATGACAACATAGCTGACCAGAATCCGCGCCGGTGTCAGTTTGGTTTTGTCGATGAGAATCTGACCGATCAGGCAAAAGGTCCCGCCTACCAGAAATGCTTTCAGATAGTCCATGTTAATTCCTCCCGGAAAGAATGGAGACTGCGTGACACACGCCGGGAATCGGCAGCCCTTGCTGGGTGGAAGTGGGGGATAGCAGGGCTCCCGTGCCGCAGAACAAAATCCGTTTCAGTTTACCGCTTTCCAGCTTGTTCAGTAGGTCGCCGCACAACGTGATGGCGCTGCAGCCGCAGCCGGAGCCGCCGGCATGCACATCCTGAACGGTGTTGTCGAATACAAGCGTGCCGCAATCCGTTAATCTGCCGCCTAGGCTGAGTCCCTCAAGACGGGCAAGCTCCAGAAGCATTTCCTTGCCCATCTGACCAAGATCGCCGGTGACGATCAGATCATAATCCTCCGGTGCGCTGCCCAGATCACGAAAATGGGCACGAATAGTGTTAAAGGCCGCCGGTGCCATGGCTGCGCCCATATTGTTGGCATCCATGATGCCAAGATCCTGCACGGTTCCAACAGTGCAGCTTTCGATGACAGGACCTTTGCCTTCTGCGCAGACCAGAGCCGCTCCGGAGCCGGTAACTGTCCATTGGGCGGTGGGGGTTCGTTGTCCGCCGTAACCCAGAGGGAAGCGGTACTGCCGCTCGGAGGAGGCGAAATGGGAGGAGGTCATGGCCACCACCCGATCCCCATAGCCGCCGCCGACGGTCATAGCTGCCAGCAGCAAGCTTTCCGCCATGGTCGAGCAGGCTCCGTACAGCCCCAGATGGGGAATGCCGGTATTGCGCAGGCTGAAGGATGAGCCAATGCACTGGTTCAGTAGGTCGCCCGAATACACCAGATCCAGCTGAGTTTCCTTCAGACCTGCTTTTTTCACTAAGGTTTCCAGAGCCAGCTGCTGAAGTCGTTTTTCGCCCTGCTCCCAGGTTTTTTGTCCAAAGTAGCTGTCCTGACATACTACGTCGAAGGTCTTGCCCAGAGGGCCTTCACCCTCTTTTTTTCCTGCCACGCTGGCCCATGCGGTGATGACCGGCTGTATTTCGGGAATGAAGCTCTGCTTTCCCCGTTTTTGTTTTGCCATAGGGAGCCTCCTATGATTTTTTCATAGTTTACCCGCGAAGGCATAAAAAATACCGGCACCCCATGGGTACCGGTCATAATTTTCGAATTTAGAGCACACGACGGGCACCGTAATAGTGCTTCGTGTAATAGCTGTTGTTCAGGTCGCTGATTACGACACCCTTTGAACTGGATGCGTGGATCATCTTACCGTCGCCAACATAGATACCGACATGGGAGATCCCATCGCGGTATGTATTCTGCAGGAACACAAGATCACCGGGCTGCAGGTTGCTTTTTGCCACATAGGTACCGACTTTGTATTGCTCGGTGGTGGTACGGGGCAGGGTGATACCGCTCTGCCGGAAAACGTACTGAACATAGCCGGAGCAATCGAAACCCTTCGGCGTGGTACCACCCCAGACATAGGGCGTGCCCAGATACTTTTTCGCGTTGGTAATGATCTGCTGAGCGGTGCCGGAAGTGGTGCCGTTCAGAGCGGATGCGCTGGGGGTAATTCCGGTAGATTTGCCGTTTACGAAGAACAGGGGCTTATTTTGAGATGCCTGATTTTCGTAGGGAATCTCGGTCAGATCCAGATAATCGCTGCGAATATAACCGATGTGCGTGTTGTAGATCACCTTATACCACTGATTGTTAAAGCCGATGATATAAGCCTGATCGCCCTTGTTCGCCCGTGCCACAGAGGAATAAGATGTTCCGGGGCCGGAGCGGATATTGACCTTGTTGCCGGATATGCTGCCATAGCCAAGCTCTACGTTCTTTCGTGTGTAAGTGGTCAGGTAGCTTTCATGCATGAAGCCTTCGGTCAGGTTATAGCCAACGTGATACCATTGGCCGGTCTTGCCGTAGATGATCACATATTCTCCCCGTGGAGCATAGGCCAGAGTTGTGCTTGAGGTAGACGGCGCGGAGCGCAGGCGCAGGGCGCTGGCATCCACCGTTGCCACATTTTGCACCAGAGTTTCGCTTTTAGCGGAAACGCCAGTGGCTGTGCTGCCAATAAAGATAAAAATTGCCAGCAGAGTGAGAATCGTGCGTGTAAGTCGTTTCATACGTTGCCCTCCGTCTTACTGTGAAAAAAGTCTTACTTGCCTGCCAGCGCCCGTTCGAGCCATACGCTGCCTACGTCCAGAGCGGTGTAAAAGCCGGGCTTTTCGCTCTTCTTGACCACGCGGTCACGGCTTCTGGCGCCGGGATCGGTCAGCTGAAGCTGGACGGAAACCTTGGTTGCGATATCCGTGTCGCCAACCTTCTTGGTCTCCAAAACCTGCAGCATGACGATGTGAGAGTCGGCCATGGAGCCATAGTAAATCATATTGTCCTTGCGCATCAGGGGGTGACCCTTGTACATGAGAACCTTATCTTCTGCCATATCAGGTGCCTCCTTTCCATAAGAGTGTGTGAATGGTAACAGATTGTTACACCTTTGTCAACCGAATTTGGGCATATCCGGTTGGTCTTCCAGCGGTTTCCTAATTTCCTGGAAGAAATCGTAAGACGGAGGGGGAGTATGAAATGGAAAGAGGCTTTTGCCGTGGCAAAAGCCTCTTGGCGGAGTTACTTCTTGTCAAACAGGTAGCAGCGTACCAATTCCTGCAGAAGCTCGTCCCGATCCAGCTTGACAATCATGCTGCGAGCATTATTGTAGTTGGTGATATAGGTGGGATCTTCCGAGAGCAGGTAGCCAACGATCTGATTGATGGGGTTATAGCCTTTCTCATTCAGAGCGTCGAATACGGTGCGCAGAATGCGGCGCATATCCTGCTTGTCATCGCCGGGAACCGTGAACTTAATGGTGTTATCCATCATTTGTATCGACCTCCTAATAAAGATTAGGGATATTATAACCCAAAATTTTGTTTGTGTAAAGCCCCGATTTGTATTTTTTTATCAACGCAGGGTAGCATTCAGCTTCTCGGACAGGGCTGTCAGCACCTTGGTGATGACACCCTCGGAGTCGGCATCCGTCAGGGTGCGGTCGTCAGCACGCAGCTCCAAAGAGAAGGCCATGCTCTTCTTTCCCTCGGCCACGCCCTTGCCGCGATAGATGTCGAACAGCTTGACGGAGCGCAGAAGCTTGCCGGCAGCGGCGGTGATGACATCCTCGATCTGAGCAACGGTCACAGCCTCATCGCAGATCAGCGACAGGTCACGGCTGACGCTGGGGTACTTGGGCAGGGGAGTGTAAGTCACGTCAGGCAGGCGCAGGTCAAACAGCTTTGTGAAGTTGATCTCGGCGCAGTAGACATCCACATCCATGCCGTAGTTCTGAGCAACCAGAGGATGAATCTGACCCAGATAGCCCAGTTCCACGCCATCAATGCTGACCACAGCACAGCGGCCGGGGTGGTAGGTGGGATTGTCGGAAACGGCGCTGTAGGTGGCCTTCTTCACACGCAGACCGGTGAAAATGGCTTCCAGCTGACCCTTCAGGGTGAAGAAGTCAGTGCCCTCACCGTAGGTGCCCAGAACCAGCATCTTGGGCTCTTCAGGCAGAACCTGACCCTCGGTGGGCAGGTAAATCTTAGCCAGCTCGTAGAGCTTGACGCTCTTGTTGTGGTAAGCGTTGTTGCGTGCCAGAATGTCCAGCATGGAGGGTACGGCAATGGTACGCATGATGGAAGTGTCCTCGCCCAGAGGGTTCTGGATGCGCATGGCGTTTCTCAGAACACTGTCAGCCGGCAGGCGAATCTGGTCAAAGATGGCAGGGGACACGAAGGAGTAAGTGATGATCTCGCTGAAGCCAAGGCTGCGGCACAGCTGGCCTGCCTTGTTCTCCATGATCATTTCGGGGCTGTAGCCACCCTGAGTGGCGTTCTTGAAGGCGGTGGTGGGAATTTCGTTGTAGCCGTACAGACGACCCACTTCCTCAGCAATGTCAGCCATCAGGTTCAGGTCGGGGCGGAAGGAGGGAACGTGGATGGTTCGACCCTCCACGGGGATTTCCAGACGGTTCAGGTAGCTGACCATGTCAGCTTCACTGATCTCGGTTCCCAGCAGACGGTTGATCTTCTCAGGCTCCAGTTCCAGCGTCTTAGGGGAGGGCACATAATTGATGATATCAATAATGCCGTCCATGACATCGCCGCACTGGAGCAGCTCTACCAGCTCGCAGGCACGCTGCACAGCAGGAACGGTCATCATGGGATCCAGATTCTTTTCGAACTTGCCGGAGGACTCGGTACGCATACCCAGAGCCAGCGCGGTCTGACGGATGGAGGTGCCGTTGAAGTTGGCGGACTCGAAGACAACGGTGGTGGTATCGTCCAGAATTTCGGAGTTCTCACCGCCCATAATGCCGGCAAGGCCAATGGGCTTGTTTTCGTCAGCGATGACCAGCATACCGGGCTTCAGCTGACGGACGTTGCCGTCCAGAGTGGTCAGGGTTTCGCCCTCGGTAGCTTCACGGACAACGATCTTGCCGGAACCGACGTAGCGGTAGTCGAAGGCGTGCATGGGCTGACCGTACTCCAGCATGACGTAGTTGGTGATGTCAACGATGTTGTTAATGGGACGAACGCCGTTGGCGCGCAGGCGCTGACGCAGCCACTTGGGGGAGGGGGCGATCTTGACGTTCTTCACCATACGGGAGGAGTAGCGGTTGCACAGATTCTCTGCGGGAACCTCAACGTCCAGCATCTCGTACATAGAGCCCACATCGCTGCCCTTAACCACAGGCTCATGGTGACGCATGGGCTTGTCGAAGGCTGCGGCGGCCTCACGAGCCAGACCGATGATGGAGTAGCAATCGGGACGATTGTTGGTGATCTCGAAGTCCACGATGGTATCATCGTTGCCGATGACCAGATTGATGTCGTCGCCGGGCTTACAGTCCTCGTCATTCAGAATCCAGATGCCGTCGGCATAAGCGTCAGGCAGATCGTTCTGAGTCAGACCCAATTCCGCAAAGGAGCAGAGCATACCGTTGGACTTCTCGCCACGGAGCTTGCCCTTGGTGATGTGGATGCCGCCGGGCAGATAGGAATTGTGCAGAGCGGCGGGAACCAGATCGCCCTGCTTCACATTCTGTGCACCGGTGACGATCTGCACGGGCTCTTCCTGACCCACGTCCACCTGACAGACCCACATATGGTCGGAGTTTTCGTGACGGACGATGGAAACCACCTTGCCTACCACGACGTTCTTGATCTCGGCGTCCATGCGCTCGTAGGTTTCGACCTTCTGACCGGCAACGGTCATGGTTTCAACGAATTCTTTGTCGGAAACATGGGAAAGATCCACGAATTCCTCATGCAGCCATTTTCTGTTCAGTTTCATGATCTGTCCCTCCTTTAAAATTGCTCAAGGAATTTGATGTTATTGTCGAAGATCAGACGCAGGTCGTTAATCTTCAGGCGACCCATAGCCATGCGCTCCAGACCCATGCCGAAGGCGAAGCCGGAGTACTTCTCGGGGTCGATGCCGCAGTTACGCAGAACGTCGGGGTGAACCATGCCTGCGCCCAGCAGTTCGATCCAGCCCTCGCCGTGGCAGGTGGGGCAAACGTTGCCGTCAACCTCGCCGGTGCCGTGGCACTTGTGGCACTGCATGTCCATTTCGCAGCTGGGCTCGGTGAAGGGGAAGTGGTGGGGGCGGAAGCGCATCTGAGCATCCTCGCCGTAGATGGCGCGCATGATGGTGATCAGAGCGCCCTTCAGGTCGCCCATGGTGATGTGCTCATCCACCACCAGACCCTCGATCTGGTGGAACATGGGGGAGTGGGTGGCATCGGCCTCGTCCTTGCGGAACACACGGCCGGGAGCCAGCATGCACAGAGGGGGCTTGTTATTCTCCATGAAACGGATCTGCATGGAGCTGGTCTGAGTGCGCAGCAGGACACTGTCTTCATCGTTGAAGTAGAAGGTGTCGCTGCGGTCACGGGAGGGGTGACCCTCTTCGATGTTCAGACGGGTGAAGTTGTAATCAGCCAGTTCCACCTCAGGGCCGTCCACAACGGTGTAGCCCAGACCCACGAAGATGTCCTTGACCTGCTGCAGCACCTGATTCATGGGGTGCTGATGCCCCAGCTCCACGGCCTTGCCGGGGATGGTCACGTCGATGCTTTCGGCAGCCAGCTTGGCCTCCAGAGCGCAAGCGCTGAGCTCAGCCTTGCGCTGCTCCAGCTTGGCCTCGATCTCGGCACGGACAGAGTTGGCCAGCTGACCCATGACGGGGCGCTCCTCAGCGGACAGCTTGCCCATCATCTTCAGCACGGCGGTCAGTTCGCCCTTCTTACCCAGCCACTTGACTCGCTGCTCGTCCAGAGCGGCGGTGTCAGCCGCAGCCTCCAGAGCGGCCAGCGCGTTTTGCTTGATCAGCTCTAATTGTTCTTTCATGTATCATTCTCCTTTTAGGGTAATGTATTTATTCATATTCTGCCAGGATCGTGAGAGTTTGCGGCAGATCATGGATCTTTTCTTTGATAAACAAGGGATAGAGGTATTCGTCTTTCAAACGGTTTAGGGGTATCCATTCGTAGTAGTAACGCTTATCCCCCTCGTACCGGATGAAGTATGTTCCCCGGGAGGGAAGCTCTGTTTCGGAAATGTCGACCAAATAATACAGGCACATTTCGTGGAACCTTTCCTTTGAGAAATCCTCGGTGAAAAAACCTTGATTGAGCCACAGAGGACGAAGGATCTTTCCGTGGACGCCCAGTTCTTCAAACACTTCTCTGTCTATGGCGGCATCAGCAGTTTCGTGAAGCTTTACCCGGCCACCGGGGAGATAGTAATAAGAGGTTTTATTGTTCCTGGTGGTCAGCAGCGCGCCGTCGTGGATGATAATGGCGCAGACCCGGTAGTTGAAGATACCCTCTTCGGTTTTGAATGTCAAATCCATAAAAAAATAAACCTCTCATCCCAACATACAGGGACGAAAGGCATTCCTTCCGCGGTACCACCCACGATTCGCCAATTCTGGCGCAGCTTAAAAGCGCAATCACGCTCGCGACCTGTAACGGGGTCAACCGTCCATTCCTACTTGCATTTCAGATGGCAGCTCCCGGGAGAAAGCCCGATATCGCACCCGAGCGGCTTTCACCATCCCGCTCTCGCTAATGCAGTGCCGTTGATATCAGACAGCCCGTTCAACGCATTTGCATATCGAATGGATATTACCACAGTTATTTGGAAAATGCAAGTATTTTTTCGCATTTTGTTCGCTTGACGCAGACGGCAGGGGATGGTATGATATAGAAAATATGTTTGAAGAACAGGAGGAGAGAGTATGTATCAGCCCCTGGCGGATCTTTTGCGTCCGCAGACATTGGATGAGGTTTACGGTCAGGAGCATATTCTGGGCAAGGGCGCGGTGCTGCGTCGGCTGATCGACAGCGGCAAGGTTCCCAATATGGTTTTCTACGGTCCCAGCGGCACCGGCAAGACCACAGTTGCGAACATCATCGCCCAGCAGACCAACCGCACGTTGTACAAGCTCAATGCCACCACTGCCTCCACCGCCGATATCAAGCAGATCGTAGCGGAGCTGGATACGTTTATGGCTCCCAACGGCGTGCTACTGTATCTGGATGAGATTCAATCCTTTAATAAAAAGCAGCAGCAATCGCTGCTGGAGTATATTGAAAACGGAAAGATCACCCTCATTGCATCTACTACGGAAAATCCCTATTTTTACGTGTTTAACGCCATTTTGAGCCGCTCAACGGTGTTTGAGTTCAAGCAGATCTCCGCGTCTGCCGCCCTGCAGGCTGTGCAGCGGGCGGTAGCTTACATGGAGGAACGGACGGCGCTTAAGGCGATTCCCGAAGATGGGGCGCTGGAGTACATTGCCGGTGCCTGCGGCGGTGACATCCGCAAGGCCATCAATGCTGTTGAGGTACTGTTCTCCGCCGGTGTGATCGATGGCGATACATTGCCCCTGACTCTGGCCGATGCCAAGGTCGTCGCCCAGAAGAGCGCGCTGCGAGCGGATCGGGACGGTGATAATCACTACGATCTGCTGTCGGCTCTGCAAAAATCCATCCGCGGCTCTGATCCCGATGCGGCGGTGCATTATCTGGCGCGGCTGCTGGAGGCGGGGCAGATGCAATCCGCCTGCCGTCGCCTTATGGTCATTGCGGCGGAGGATGTGGGACTTGCGTTCCCCCAGATCATCCCCATCGTCAATGCAGCGGTGGATATGGCTCTGAAACTGGGTATGCCTGAGGCACAGCTCCCCTTGGCTGATGCCGCGATTTTGATGGCTACATCCCCTAAATCCAATTCCGGTCACGATGCCATCCATGCCGCTATTGAGGATGTACGCAAAGGCAAGGGCGGAGATTTCCCCCGCCACCTGCAGAATATGCACGCCGATACCTACACCATGGAGCGGGAGCAGGGGTATCTGTACCCCCATATGTTCCCTAATCATTGGGTCGAGCAGCAGTACCTGCCCGACGAGCTGGTAGGCACCACCTACTATGAATATGGCCCTAACAAGCTGGAGCAATCGGCTAAGGCTTACTGGGATTCCATCAAAAATTAGTAACCGCCGGACTTCCGGCGTAGTATTCCCACTGCTCTAAATGGCCAGAGGTCTGGAAATAGTTCAGCTGGGGTGGAATCGGCTCGTTCAGCTTTTCCAGAACCGTCAGCTTCAGCTTATGCTTATCGTGCTGGATAGAGCGGATATAAATACTGACCGGATCATTGATTGCCACGGGGACGGACAGTTCCGCAAGGCCTGACAGGTTTGGTGTCAGCTCCACGAATACACCGTAGGACATGATACTGCGCACGAAGCCGGTTACAGTCTGAGCGGGGCGGAACAGGTCTGCGTTTTCTTCCCAAGTGCCTAAAAGCTCCCGACCGGTCAGATTGATGAGCCCCTCTGCATCGTCTACTCCCAGAACGGCGGCGAAGATCTGCTGCCCCGGATGGAACAGCTCAGCGGTGGTGGTCAGGCGGGATATACAGCATCGCTCAATGCGCATCAGGGCGGTACAGCCGCAGCCAATGTCGCAGAACACCCCGAAGGGGGCGGTGTTCTGCACCACGGCAGGGATGATATCGCCCGGACGCAGGGCGTTGAGAAAATAGCTTTTTGCTTCGGCCTGCGCCGCTCTGCGGGATAGAATGGCTGTGCCACGGCTGTCGAAGCCCAGCACCTGAAAGCTGACCCATTTTCCTACGCGGGATAAAACGGCGATCTCTTTTGTTTTGCCCTCACGGATGCCCATGGCGGCTTCCTCCCGGGGAATGATGCCTTGCGCATCCTTTAAATCCAGATGCAGGTTGTGAAATTCGTCACATTTCAGGCATTGAGCCTGAAAGATCTCTCCCGTGCCTACGGCACGGCGCAATTCTTCCGCGGTCGGCGGTGCGGCGTGTACCCCTTCGGGGCTGTATGGCTGCATATGATTACCCCCTTTTCGAACACTTTATGGCGCCTTGGCGCTGCGTATTCCCGGAGGTTACTATGGATATTCAAATCGGTGATATTTTGACTATGAAAAAGCCCCATCCCTGCGGGGAAAAGCGGTGGCTGGTGCTGCGCACCGGAGCGGATCTGCGGCTGCGGTGTCTTGGCTGCAGCCATGAGGTCATGACAGCCCGGAGCAAAACGGAGAAAAATATTCGCTCTGTTCAGCATGCGATCAATTCCTCGACATAAACGTTCGGCAGCCGATGTTTTCGGCTGCCGCTTTTTTTGTTTCCAGCTTGGTTGCTGCCGCTGCAAGGGAGCTTGCACCGATATTTGCGGAAGGTGACACCCACAGAACCGACGAACTTTTTTTCCTGCCGCTGGTACACTTGTGCCACAGGGGGTGAGCGGTGGTGCCGGTATATCTGGATGTGTTGGTCGTCCTGAATTTTCTTGTAGATTTTCTGCTGCTGGTGGGCACGAACCGTCTGTCCGGTCATCCTCCGGAAATGAAGCGGTCTGCGGCGGCAGCAGCGCTGGGAGGATTGTACGCAGGAATGTGTGTGCTGCCGGGTTTTTTGTTCCTTGCCGGTACGTTTTGGCGCATCATCGTGCTGGGGCTCATGGCGGTGATCAGCTATGGAGTACGTGCGGATGCTTTGCGTCGAGGTGTTGTATTCATTCTGCTGAGCATGGCTTTGGGCGGCGTGGCTGTGAGCCTGAACGGCGGCAGCTTCTGGACGCTGGTCATAGCGGCGACAGCGGTATGCGCTATGTGCCTGTTGGGCTTTCGGGGCAGGTTAGGACAGCAGTATGTTGCGGTGCGCATCGGTGAATGCAGGTTTACGGCGCTGATCGATACCGGAAACATGCTGACCGATCCGCTGACGGGGAAGCCGGTGCTTGTGGTTTCAGCAAGCATCGGACAAAAATTGCTGAACATCGGGGCGAGGGAACTGGCGGATCCATTGGCGGCTATGAAGCTGGTTCCGGGTCTGCGGCTGATCCCTTTTCATGCGGTAGGATGCAACGGCGGCGTGCTGCCGGTAAAGCGGTTTGAGGATGTGCAGCTCGGTTCGGAACGGGGCAGCTGCCTGGTGGCATTTGCGCCCAATGAGCTGGGGCAGGGGAAGGCCTATGAAGCATTGACAGGAGGGGTATTATGATGGGGTTTGTTAAAGATTTTTTTGCGTGGATCGGGCTGATACCAAAGCAGGAGATCTATTACATCGGTGGAAGCGACGTGCTGCCTCCACCGCTGAAAGGACAGGATGAGGAAGATGCCCTGCAGGCGCTTGAGTCGGGCAGCGAAAGCGCGAAGCAGCTGCTCATCGAACACAATCTGCGGCTGGTTGTGTACATCTCCCGTCGATTTGAAAATACGGGGGTCAATCTGGAGGATCTGATCTCCATCGGCACGATTGGGCTGATCAAGGCCATCAATACCTACCGCCGTGAGAAGAACATAAAGCTGGCGACCTATGCCTCCCGGTGTATCGAGAACGAGATTCTGATGCACATTCGCAAGATCGCCAATCAAAAGGCCGAGGTATCTTTGGATGAGCCTATTAATATGGATTATGACGGCAACGAACTGCTGCTTTCGGATATTCTGGGTACGGAGGAGGATATGATCCTGCGGCCACTGGAGGACGATGTGGATCTGTGCGTGCTGCGGCAGGCGCTGAACCAGCTGCCGGAGCGTGAACGGGAGATCGTGGTCATGCGCTTCGGGCTGGAGGGACGCAAGGAGCTGACCCAGAAGGAAGTGGCGCAGAAAATGGGAATCTCTCAATCCTACATATCCCGGCTGGAAAAACGTATTATGCTCCGGCTGCGAAAAGAAATGATCCGACAGACAAGTTGCGCTTGACTTTCTTAATCGGTATGATAAAATCGATATAGAAATATATCGATAAAAAATCGTATCGAAAGGAAGCGGCTGTATGGAGCGCAAGGAGATCTCTAAATCCGTGCTTAAGCGCCTGCCGGGGTATCTGGCATATCTGAAAAGCATTCCTGAGGGCGGCTCTAGCTATATTTCCGCCACGACTCTTGCCAATGCCCTTGGCATGGGCGAGGTGCAGGTCAGAAAGGATCTGGCCATGGTTTGTGACGGCGGACGGCCTAAGCTGGGCTATCCCAGAGCGGTGCTGATCGACGATATTGAGCAGTTTCTGGGCTATGACAATACCACCGATGCGGTGCTCATCGGCGCAGGCAAGCTGGGTCAGGCGCTGCTGGGCTACGGCGGGTTCGAGGCCTACGGCCTGAACATTCTGGCGGCCTTTGATGTGGCGCCTGCTGCTGAGTCTGAGGGTGGCAAGCCCATTTACCACATCAGCCAGCTGGAGAGTTTCTGCCGCACTCATAAGGTGCTCATGGGCATCATTACTGTGCCGGCTGAGCATGCGCAAAGTGTGTGTGATCAATTGATCAGCTGCGGTATTAAGGCTATTTGGACGTTCGCTACAACGCATCTGGAGGTGCCGTCCAACATCCTTGTGCAGCATGAGAATATGGCCACTTCGCTGGCGGTTTTGAGTATGCACCTGCAGGCTCAGATCAAGGAGAAAAAGTAAATAGGAACGCCGTACCGGTTAAGCCGGTACGGCGTGATTGCTTATTTGGCTTTCTTTTTGTGGTACAGCAATATAATGATCAAAACGATCAAAGCAATGCCCACCACGCTTGCTGCGATCCATAGCAAATGATTAGGTTCTTCCTGCGGTGTGATTTCTGGCGCAGCTTCTGTTGGGTTTGATGGGGGTGCAGTGGGTAGCGTTGTTGGTTCGGTAGGCTCTGGTTCAGTGACAGAAGGCGGCGTATTTCGAATTTCCTCAATTTGGGCACGGACAAAATTGACGGTTTCGATTTTGTCATCTGTGATCCAGTCAGAAGAGGTGCAGTCGGCGAACTGTCTATCGAGTTTATCCAACTCATCGTTGCTTAACTGGCCTGTCATCATGTCGATTAATTCAGGTAAATAACCTTTAAACCCGTTCAATACGGTGATAAACAGCTCGGAATCGTTTTGAAGTGCTGAACGGAGTGCTGGAAGGTAATTTGAATTTTTATACTCTGCGGTTTGGTATACCATGTCTGCGTAGAGCATAAGCTTTAACGTATTGGCAAGCGCAGAGCCTTCCGGAGCATCTGACAGCTGTGTGTTTAGGCTGCTTTCGTAAACCTCATGCTGTGACTCTGGATTAGACATCTCGTAACTCAGATTAAGAGAATGATGAACAATTGTTTCATTATCTTCGTTGCTTAGGGCACCTATGAATTGCTCAGGGTTGTAAAGGTATATACTGTAGACCAATTCTTCGTACTTTGAAGCGGCCATGCCATCCAGTTCTGTGTATTCGACAAATAGTTCATGGTAGTTGATGAAATTCGAGCTTGCTGCTTTACCGGGGAAAGTCATAAGAAGTACGGCAACGATTGTGATACAGATAAAGATTTTTAGTAGTTTCATATTTGGATAGCACCTCCTGACAATGTTGCTTATTCATCGTAAACTTATCCATAAGTTCAATTTAATTATATAATAATTACCATTTACTGTAAACATGGTAAAATTAACAAATTGCTGCTTGTATATTTGTTGAACATAATCGTCTGTATTTGGGGTGAAAAATGCCGTACCGGTCATGCCGGTACGGCGTTTTGTTATTTCAGGATGTTTGCCATTTCGGCGGCGAAGGCATCGGTGTCCAGCACGGCGGCCTTTTGGGCAATCAGAGCGGACAGAGCACGGGAACGCTTTTGGAAGCAGGTATCGTACAGCTTACAGCCGTCACAATGCTCCTGATCGCAATGCAGAACAAAGCCGTCGAAAGGATTGCGTTTGTTTTCAAGACAGCCATACAGCCTTTGCGTGACGGACTCGGGATGGAAGGTTTCGAGAATACCTCGGATCTGATCGGCATCGTAGCCCTTGCCTGCGAGGGTCAGATAGCGGCGCAGGCAGATCAGTTGACCGGTAGTTTCGTCTTGAGTCAGAGCCAGCAGCCGGTCGAGACCCTTGATGACCTCGTCATTTCGACCCATGGCGTAGTGAATATAGCAGAGGGTAGCGATCATAAGGCTCTCGGCGGTGGTTCTGTCGGGCTGGGCGGAAAGCCGGGCGCAGACAGGGAAGTTGTACGCCTGGCGTATCTTGGAGCCTAACTGATCCAGCTGCTGCAAGTGCATGATCAGACTCAGGTAAGCCGGCAGGGGAGCCTTGGCGGGATTTCGAAGCACCATGGCCGCATCATTTGCAAAGCGGCTGTCATCTGTGTTTTGGTGCAGCCGGTGGATCAAAACCTCGCTAAAGCCGGGGATGATGACTTGATAAGTGGGGAAGTCCAGAACGGAGTAATCCCGAACAAGGATCTCGCGACCCTGCCGGGTCAGGAAGTCCACGCATTGTCGCAGCAGCTCTTTATTGCTTCCTCCGCGCATGCCGGCGTTGGGATTGTAGGGATAGCTGGGCGTACCGGAGAAGAAGTCGGGAGATTTTTCCCAGCTGCCGTAGGAGGCTTCATTTCCAACTGTGATTAAGGAATGTTGACCGGGCTTTTTTAACTCAAAATTGAGGAAACTTGCCACATTCTGAAGATTTCTGCCCTGAAAAGATTCGGTCAACGCTCTCTCAAGAGCGATCTCAAAAACGGGGAACGCACCGAAATGGGTGTGATAGCGGCCGGTTTTCTCGTCGATAAGGCAAACGCACACTACGGGGAAGTTGGTGCCGAGGGAGCAATCCTTAACAAGAACCTTAAAGCCGTTGCTGCGTAAAAAATCCATTATGGCGCAGGCGGCTTTGTAATCGGTCAGTGATTCCGCGGGAATATCCGGGGGAGTCAGACCTTCATGGATGATGCGCATTTGGTGATGCCGCTCCATAACCTCGCTGATGGCTTGAACGAGGGCTTCTTCAGCCGTGTTACCGGCGGCGCAGCCGTTGGTGCCGTAGATGCGCTGAACGATGCCGGTGGGCAGGTATTCCCGCCGGCCGGTGCCCAGATGTATATATTCCCGGGTGCTGATCTTGCCGCTCGGATCTGTGAAGCGCTTTAAAATGGCTTCCGGCGTAGTGTTGATGCCCGTGCATTGAGCCAATCGCTGTGCCAGTATTTCGTAGCGGTCGGGATTCTTTGCCAGAAGGTCATGGGCATCCATGACCGTATCCCGACCTCTGTCAGCTCGAACGTTGGATTTCTGGTACTCCGTATTGCCGGTCAAACCCAACTGCAGCCGCTCCATCAACTCGCCGTAGCCGCTGGCCATGGCCAGTTCACGGCTCAGACCCTTGCCGTTGGTTTTCAGAGTGTAGCCGTCCAGATGGACGCTCATGGCGTGGCAGTAGGGAACGCTGACCTCATGCCAATGCTCGGTGGTGGTCAATCCGTTTTGCCGCAGAATGTCTTGAATGCGGCGAACTGTGGCCATGGGGGTGCTGTCTTTATATAAATTGTCCGTAAAGTGCGTCATGTTTTCAGAAATGGTCGTCATTGTCTTCACCGCCATTCATTTTTCTTGATTATATCGTGGATAATATAGGGTGTCAATGATTTTACTTTTCAGAAATTTCGCCGCAGGTGAAACCTGAAAAGCTTTTTTTGTGATATGATAGGTGAAAGCAGCTTTCATTAAGGAGCATGGAACAAATGAGGGAAGAAAAAGCCATACGGCTGATGCGAAATAAGGATCCGGATGGCCTGAAAGCCCTGATGGATCGGTACATACCGTATGTATCCGCTATTGTCTGGAGCATTCTGCGTTCTGCCATGACGGTGGAGGATGCGGAGGAAGTGGCTTCGGATGTATTCTTGGCGGCGTGGGAGCAGGCTGACGATTTGCAAACCGGAAAGGTAAAGGCGTGGCTGGGAGCCGTGGCCAGAAATAAAGCGAAAAATGCTCTTCGCAGCGCGGGACATGACCTGCCGCTGGAGGAGGATGTTCTGGAGCTTCCGGATGACTCCGCTTTGGAACGAATGGAGCGTCGGGAGGAAGCACTGCTTGTGCGGCAGGCGGTAGACAGTTTACCGCCACGGGATCGGGAGATCTTCCTTCGGCACTATTACTATGCACAGCCTATAAGCGATATTTCCCGGGAAATGCGGATGCCTGAGGCCACGGTCAAAACCAGACTTCGCCGCGGCAGAATGAAACTAAAAGAATACTTAATAGGGAGGGATCTGTTTTGAAACGGAATATCTCTGAATTGCTGGATGACCTTGCGGTAGATGACATCGAGCTGAACAACGCACCCTTGCTTTCGTCCCCAAAAATAAGAGAAAAGACCATGGAACGCGCCGGAATCTCCCGAAAGAAGCGGCATTCCGGAATTATTTTCAGAGTTGCGGTCATTGCGGCTGTATTAACATCGCTGATGGTTACTGCCTTTGCGGCGGATACAGTGTTCAACGATGGAAGGCTCTTTGGCGGCTTCTTCGGTGACACGCTGTCGGATAAGCAGGTGGCGCAGATGGAGGATATCGGCAAGACCTTTGGCGAGTCTGTCACAAGTCACGGCACTACCATCACAACGCTGAAGGCAATTGCGGATGGCAACACCATGTATTTGCACCTGCGGGTGGAGGCTCCGATCGGTACTGTTTTGCCGGATCTGGATGAGGATCAGTATTACAGCTTTACCGATTTACAGGGACAGTTGCCGATTATGAAGGCATGGAGCGATCCGTCTGATGAGTGGGTGCAGATGTATGTATCCCACTGTGTTACGCCTCTTGCGGATGAAGATCCTACGGATCATATCAAGGAATTTGTTATTCGGTTTGAGGAAAATGGAACCGATACGATTTTCAATGGTCCGTGGCAAAAGGTTTTGACACTTCCGGGTTTGTATATCCACAGCACGGTCAGCAAGGAAAAACAAACCTTGTTCCGGGGATTATTTCAGTTCGATGTGACCATCAATGACGAAAACCGAGATCAATCCAAGCTGGTGATCGAGGTGGAGGATGCTACGTATTACGATGAGAAGTTCGATTTTACCACTACGGTTTCGAAAGTGACGATCACACCGCTGCGGATCGATGTGGAATGTGAATATACACAGCCCAATGATAAGTATATTTTCCCCAACGGCGGTCCGGTGGAACTGGTAATGAAGGACGGAACAGTAATCAAGGCGATCAATGCGTATCTGGATGCCAGAGAATCCGGGTATCACCCTGATTCCATCGTTGCTTCGGCGTGTTATAGTTGGTTTGACGTGCCGATTGTGGTTGAAGATATCGATTATGTGCGCGTTGGTGATGATTACATTGCGGATGTGAACTGAATAGCAAAGCGGCGGCTCGGATGAGCCGCCGCTGATTATATTATTTGCCGGGCTTGAAGCTGTCCTTCAGGCTGACGGAGCGATTGAACACCAGATGCTCGGGGGAGCTATCCTTACTGTCGGGGCAGAAGTAGCCCAGACGCATGAACTGGAAGGAGTCGCCGGCCTTGGCATCTGCCAGACTCTTTTCCACCTTACAGCCGCTGAGAACCTCCAGAGAGTTGGGGTTCAGGCAGGCCAGGAAGTCCTTGCCGGCGGCATCGGGATCGGGATCGTCAAACAGATTGTCGTACTGACGAACCTCGGCATCCACGGCGGTTTCGGCGTCCACCCAATGGATAGTAGCGCCCTTGACCTTACGGCCGTCGGAAGGATCACCGCCACGGGACTCGGGATCGTAGGTGGCCAGAACCTCCACCACGTTGCCGTTCTCGTCGGTGACACAGCCGGTGCACTTGATCAGGTAGGCACCCTTCAGGCGGCACTCAGGGCCATCGGGGTACAGACGCTTATACTTGGGGATGGGCTCGGCCAGGAAATCGTCGGCCTCGATCCACAGGTTGCGGGAGAAGGTGACCTCACGGGTGCCGTCCTCGGGACGGTTGGGGTTATTCTCCACGGTGACGGTTTCGCTCTGACCCTCGGGATAGTTAGTGATGGTCAGCTTCACGGGCTTCAGCACCGCCATGACCCGCTTTGCGGTTTCGTTCAGATCCTCCCGGAGGCAGAACTCAAGGAATGCGTAGGGGATAGTGTTGGGGCTCTTGGCAACGCCCACGCGGTCGCAGAAGTTACGAATGGAGGCGGGAGTATAGCCACGGCGGCGCAGACCGCACAGGGTGGGCATACGGGGATCGTCCCAGCCGGAAACATAGCCATTCTCCACCAGGGCTCTGAGCTTACGCTTACTCAGCACAGTGTGGTCGATGCCCAGACGGGCAAACTCGATCTGACGGGGACGGTGGGGAACGGACACATTTTCAACCACCCAGTTATACAGGGGGCGATGGTTCTCAAACTCCAGAGAACACAGGCTGTGGGTGATACCCTCCAGCGCGTCCTGAATGGGGTGGGCGAAGTCGTACATGGGGTAGATGCACCACTTGTCGCCCTGACGGTGATGGTGCATATGGCGGATGCGGTAAATGACCGGATCGCGCATATTGAAGTTGCCGGAGGCCAGATCGATCTTGGCACGGAGGGTGTACTTATTATCCTCGAACTCGCCGGCACGCATCCGGGCGAACAGATCCAGACTCTCTTCAATGGGACGATCCCGGAAGGGGGAGGTGGCAGGGGTGTTCAGGTCGCCGCGCATTTCCTTGGCCTGCTCAGGAGTCAGTTCGCAGACATAGGCCAGACCCTTCTTGATCAGCTCAACGGCGTATTCGTAGTCCTTCTCGAAATAGTCGGAGCCGTAGTAGAAGTTCTCGCCCCAGTCAAAGCCCAGCCAGTGGATGTCCTCCTTGATGGCCTCCACGAACTCCACGTCTTCCTTGGTGGGGTTGGTGTCGTCCATACGCAGGTTGCATAGACCACCGTACTTCTCGGCAGTGCCAAAATCGATGATCAGAGCCTTGCAGTGACCGATGTGCAGATAGCCGTTGGGCTCCGGAGGGAACCGGGTGTGAACAGTCTTGCCGGCGTAGCGGCCGCCTTCGGCGATGTCCTCGTCTATAAATGCGTGGATGAAATTTTTGCTTTCGGTGATTTCAGCCATCGTTTTTACCTCGCTTGCTTAAAATTTACACTTCATTATAACCCATCGGTCTGTGTTTTGCAACCAAAATTCCTCAGTTGCCGCACATTTTTCCCGGATGGAACTGGATGGTGTGAATAATATGAAAACATTTTTAGATTTTTGAGAAATTGTGGTTGTCAATTCGCCCGAATTATATTAAAATAGGATAGATATGAAAGAAGGAGTGAGAAGCATTGAGCGATATCAAATATAAACGCATTCTCCTGAAGGTCAGCGGTGAGGCGCTGGCCGGCAAGGAAGGTACCGGACTTGACTTTTCCATTTTGCACAGCGTCTGCGCTTCCATTAAGGAATGTGCGGAGCTGGGGGTTCAGGTGGGTCTGGTCATCGGCGGCGGCAACTTCTGGCGCGGCGTCAAGAACGGCGCAGGAAAGCTCCAGCGCTCCCACGGCGATGCTATGGGTATGCTGGCTACGGTGATGAATGCCATTGCCGTTGCGGACGTTCTTGGTCAGCACGGTCTGGATGCACGGGTTCTGACCGCTGTTGAAATGAACAAATTTGCGGAATACTTTACAAGAGATACCGCCGAGCGGTACTTAAACGAGGGTAAGGTCGTTCTGTTCGCCGCAGGTACCGGCAATCCCTACTTCTCTACAGATACGGGCGCTGTGCTTCGTGGCGTGGAGATCGAGGCGGATGCGATCCTCATGGCAAAGAATGTGGATGCCATCTACTCCGCCGACCCCAAGAAAGATCCCAATGCCGTCCGCTATTCCCAGCTGACCTATTCCAAGGTGCTGGAGGACAACCTGAAGGCTACGGATATCACCGCCATGGCTCTGGCTATGGACAATGATATGACCATGGTCTGCTTCGGTCTGGACGAGGAAAACAGTATTGTACGCGTGGTTCGTGGCGAGGCCATCGGCACCACCGTTAAAAACAAATTTTAAGGAGGACGCATCTCATGGCAGTCGATTTTAAGGAATACGGAAGAAGAATGGAAAAGACTCTGGACCATCTGTCTGAGGAGTTCGGCGCTGTCCGCGCAGGCCGTGCCAATGCCAAGGTTCTGGATCGCATTACGGTGGAATACTATGGAAGTGAAACGCCCCTGAACGGCGTTGCGACCATTTCCTCTCCTGATGCACGCACCCTGGTTATTCAGCCCTGGGATACCAAGATCCTGAAGGATATCGCCAAGGCTATCCAGATGTCCGATCTGGGCATCAACCCCCAGAATGACGGTCGTGTCATTCGCCTGACCTTCCCTCAGCTGACCGAGGATCGCCGTAAGGAGCTGGTCAAGCAGGTCAAGAAGTATGCCGAGGAGGCCAAGGTGGCTATGCGTAACATCCGCCGTGACGGCATGGATTACGTAAAGAAGCTGAAGAAGAACAGCGAGATCACCGAGGACGATCAGAAGAAGGCCGAGAAGGATCTGCAGGATCTGCTGGATAAGTATATCAAGAAGGTCGACGAGGCTCTGGCTGCCAAGGAAAAGGAACTAATGGCCATCTAAAAGCCATATTGTCATTGCGAGCCGGCATGGTAGCCGGCTCGTAATGACATACATTAATTATGAAGCGAGGTGCTGATATGGCGCTGTCTGAGAAGAATAAGATGGATGTGCCTCAGCACATTGCGATCATCATGGACGGAAACGGCCGTTGGGCGAAGCAGCGGGGTCTGCCCCGTACAGCCGGTCACAAGGCCGGCAGCGAGACCTTCCGTCGCATTGCTGATTACTGCCGTACCATCGGCGTCAAATATTTGACTGTATACGCATTTTCCACGGAGAATTGGAAGCGCTCCGAGGAGGAGATCTCCGGTCTGATGGTTCTGCTGGAGCGATATCTGGTCGAAGCCCTGCAGGATATGGAGAAAAACGGTGTTCGCTTCCGCTTTTTCGGTGACCTGAGCCGCCTGAGTCCTAAGCTCAGACGTCTTTGTGAGGAGGCCAGCAGCCGCTCTTCCGCTTATAGTGAGGTGCAGGTGAACTTCTGCCTGAACTATGGTGGACGGGATGAGATCGTCCGCGCGGCAATGGACTTTGCCCGGGATGTTGCCGCGGGCAAACGGTCGGCTGACAGCCTGACCGAAGCTGATTTTGAAAACTATCTCGATTCCGCCGGCGTGCCCGATCCGGAACTGGTGATCCGCCCCTCCGGGGAACAGCGGACCAGTAACTTCCTGAACTGGCAGAGCGCCTATTCGGAACTCGTGTTTATGGATGTCCTTTGGCCTGATTTTAAGCCTGAGGATCTGGATAGAGCCATCGAAGAATTTTATCGGCGCAGCCGCCGATTTGGAGGAGCATAAGTAATCATGATAAAGAGAACGGTTGTCGGATTAATCCTAGTGCCTTTGCTGTTTTGGGTAACACTATGGGCTCCTCCGATCGTGCTGGCGGTGTTTGTTTCCGCTTTTTCTGCTATCGCAGTCAATGAACTGCTGTATAATACCGGGCTTGTGCGCAACCCGCGGCTGCTGCTGTACACTATGATCGTGGCCTTTGCCGTGCCGCTGTGGTGCTATTTCGGCTGCTCTTATTCGGTGGCGTTGATCGGTATGCTGGCATTCTATGTTGCTCTGTTCAGTGAGCTGTTGCTGGCTAAGACGAAGATTCCCTTCGCTCAGGCGGGTATTTGTGTGGTTGCCGGTATTGTTGTGCCGTATATGCTTGCGGCTCTGGTTCGTACGGCGATCATGGATAATGGGCGGTATTTCATCATGCTGCCTTTTGTGGTTGCGTTTCTTTCTGATGTGGGTGGCTATTTTGTGGGTGTCACCCTAGGCAAGCATAAGCTTTGTCCCATTGTCAGCCCCAAGAAAACTGTGGAAGGTCTGGTGGGCGGTGTTGCGCTGGCTGTGGTGGGAACCGTTGTTTACGGCCTGATCTTGCAGTTCGGCTTTGGATTTGAAGTAAACTATTTGATCGTGGTTCTTTATGGTGTTCTGGGCTCCTTCGGTGGCGTGATGGGCGATTTGAGCTTCTCTGTCATCAAGCGCCAGACCGGCATCAAGGATTATGGTTATCTGATTCCCGGTCACGGCGGCATTCTGGATCGCTTTGATTCTGTGATTCTGGTGGCTCCGCTGGTAGAGGTGCTGTTACTTCTGCTGCCTTTTGCGTGTAAAGGATAAAGTATGGTTAAATGTGTTAGTATATTAGGCTCTACCGGTTCTATTGGCCGTCAAAGTCTGGATATCATTAGCCGGATGGACGGCATTCGAGTTGCGGCATTGACTGCCGGAACCAGTGTGGAACGGATGGCGCAGCAGTGCCGCCAGTTTCATCCTGAGCTGGCCGTTATGGCTACTGAGGCTACGGCAGAGGCTTTGAAATCCGCCATTTCTGATCTGCCCACGGAGGTCGCATGGGGGGAGGAGGGGCTGATTCGTGCCGCCTCTATGGAAAGCGCTGATTGTGTCATCACCGCTGTGGTGGGCATGGTCGGTCTGAAGCCCACCCTCGCTGCCATTCGTGCCGGCAAGCGCATCGGCCTTGCCAATAAGGAGACGCTGGTTTGCGCAGGCGAGCTTGTCATGGCCGAGGCGGACAAATACGGCGTTGAGATCATTCCTGTAGACTCCGAGCATTCCGCTATTTTCCAGTGCCTTATGGGCTGCAAGGAGCCCAGACAGATCAAGCGCCTGATTTTGACCTGCTCCGGTGGCCCTTTCTTTGGCATGACCGCGGAGCAACTGCGATCTGTTACCAAGGCGGATGCGCTGAAGCATCCCAACTGGAAGATGGGCGCAAAGATCACCATCGATTGTGCCACATTGATGAATAAGGGCCTTGAGGTCATCGAAGCTATGCGGCTGTACCGTCTGCCGCTGGAGCAGGTGGATGTGGTGATCCATCGCCAGAGCATCGCCCATAGCTTTGTGGAATTTATAGATGGCGCGGTGATGGCTCAGCTGGGCGCGCCTGATATGCGCCTGCCCATTCAGCTGGCGCTGACTTATCCTGACCGGATGGCGTGCCCTGTCGATCCGCTGGATCTGACCAAATGCGGCTCGCTTACCTTCTGTGAGCCGGATCTGGAAACCTTCCCTTGTCTTGCGCTGGCTCGCCGCTGCGCAAAGATGGGCGGCACCGCCTGCGCGGTGATGAACGGCGCAAATGAGGAAGCGGTTGCGCTGTTCCTCGATGATAAGATCGGCTTCTACGATATCTACGAGCTGGTCAGCCGTGCGGTGGAAGAGGTTCCCAATGTGATGGAGCCTACCCTTGAGGATATTCTGGAGGCGGACCGCTTGGCCCGTCAGTCTGTTTTGGCAAATTTTAAATAAGCAAGCGAGGATAGTTCATGCCTGGTTTTGTATCCGTTATTTTTGCAATTTTACTGTTCAGCATTCTGATCTTTGTCCATGAGCTGGGACATTTTTTGGCCGCCAAGGCCTTTGGCGTTCAGGTCAATGAGTTTTCTATGTTCATGGGCCCTGCCATTTACAAGAAGCAAAAAGGGGAGACTCTGTATTCTATTCGCTGCATTCCTATCGGCGGCTACTGCGCCATGGAGGGTGAGGATCAGGATACGGAAAACCCCAGATCCTTTCAGAAGGCTTCCTGGTGGAAGCGGCTGATCATTCTGGTTGCCGGTGCTGCTATGAATTTTCTGATTGGTATTGTTTTTTTTACCATTGTTTATATTCCCACTGAGCGGGTCGGCACACCGGTTCTGACCGAATTTACTGAGTGCTGTACCTTCCACGGCGAGGATGGTCTGCAGGTCGGTGATGAGATCCTGCAGATCGATGGTGAGCGGGTGTATACTGCCTCCAACATCTCTCTGCTGCTGAGCCTGAATTCTACTGGCACCCACGATATCGTTGTGCTGCGTGACGGCGAGAAGCTCACCTTTAACGATCTTCCCATGGCGCATACCTGCGTGACGGAGGACGGTCAGGAATATACCCACTACGGCATCGGCATGGGTGGACAGGAAGCCACTTTCGGCCGGAAGCTTAAGGCCATCTGGTACACGACGTTGGATAACGTTCGCAGTGTGCGGCTGAGTCTGCAGATGCTGCTTTCGGGTCAGGTGGGGCTGTCGGATATGGCCGGCCCTGTGGGCATCGTGGACATGATGTCCGATGCGGCTACCACGGCCCCCAGTTTTGTGGACGCACTGCTGAACCTGATCTATTTCGGTGGCTTCCTTGCGGTGAATTTAGGTGTGATGAACCTGCTGCCTATTCCTGCGCTGGACGGCGGACGAGCGGTCGCACTGGTGCTTACCACCGTCATTCAGAAGATCACTAAGAAGAAAATCGATCCTAAGTACGAGGGCTATATCCATGCGGCAGGTATGATTCTGCTGCTTGGTTTGATGGCTCTGATCATGTTCAAAGATATCTTTACTATTTTTAAGGGGTGATTTCCCATGACAAGACAGATCAATGTAGGCGGCGTGAAGATCGGCGGCGGTGCGCCGGTGGTCATTCAGTCCATGCTCAACACCAGAACCACCGATGTGGCTGCGTGTCTCGATCAGATCCGTCAGCTCCATGCTGCCGGCTGCCAGATCGTGCGGCTCGCTGTGCCCAATATGGAGGGCGCTCGTGGCTTTGCGGAGATCTGTAAGGAAAGCCCGCTGCCCCTTGTGGCAGATATTCACTTCGATTACAAGCTGGCAATTGCCGCTGCTGAGGGCGGTGCCGCCAAGATCCGCATCAATCCCGGTAATATCGGTGGTGAGGATCGTGTAAAGGCTGTTGTGGAGGTTTGTCAGGATAAGCACATTCCTATCCGCATCGGTGTCAACGGCGGCAGTTTAGATAAAAAGCTGCTGGAAAAGTACGGCCATCCCACAGCACCTGCACTGGTGGAGAGCGCCTTTGAGCATCTGGAGCTGCTGGAGAAGTTCGGCTTCTATGATACCTGCGTATCCATGAAATCCTCCACCGTGCCTACCATGGTAGCTGCTGCCCGTCTGTTCCGCAGCAAGTGCGACTATCCGCTTCACATTGGTGTTACTGAAACCGGCCCTGTGCGTCAGGGTTTGATCAAATCCGCTCTCGGTATCGGTTCGCTGCTGCTGGACGGTATCGGCGATACGATCCGGGTCAGCCTGACAGATGATCCGGTGGAGGAAGTCTATGCCGCCAAGGATATCCTGAAGGCCGCCGGTCTGCGCAGGGAAGGCGTGAATATCATTTCCTGCCCCACTTGTGGACGGACTCGAATCGACCTGATCGGTCTTGTTAATCAGGTGGATGCGGCGTTGAAGGATTGCCAGAAGCCCATTACCGTTGCGGTTATGGGCTGTATTGTCAACGGCCCCGGTGAGGCAAGGGAGGCCGATATCGGCATTGCCGGAGGTGACGGTTGGGGAACGATTTTTGAGAAAGGCGAGCAGGTGGAGAAGCTACCCTACGATGAGCTTTTGCCGGCTTTGCTGAAACGTATTGAAGCTATGTGATGATCGTAAGGGCGGAGAGACTCCGCCCTTACGTTGCCTAAAAATGAGGTATATATGGAAGAACAGTTGAAGTTTTTTGATTTATTCGGGGAATATCATCCGGAGCCGTGGTTGCATTCCGCGTTGGAGAATATCGATATCGTGGGAGCGGATCTGGATTGCGTTAGCCGCACGATCATGACATCCGCTTTCTCTTTCAAGTACATCCCCCTGAGCTGGCTGGAGTGCGCGCAAAGAGAGATCGCTCGGCTGTATCAGGTGAACGACGTGCTGCTGCACGTGTGCCATCCGCCGGAAGAGATTCTTTCCATCGACCACGATGAGCTTCGGGATCTGTTTGTTGAGCAGGATTCCATGGCGCGTGCCTCTCTCGCCGGTGCGCAATGGCAGTGGCAGGGCAATGATATGGTTGTTCATCTTCGGGGCAACGGCAAAAAGGCTCTCGAGAAGAGTGCAGCAGCGGTTAGCAGACATCTGAAAGCGCGCTTCAGCTGTGACGTAAATTTCCGCTTCGAGGCCGGCAATGCGCTGGAGGGACAAGCCTTGTTTGATGCCATGGAGCGGATGCGGGCGGAATTGATTAGCGAGCTTCCCACCGCGCCTGAAGCGAAGAAAGAGCCTGCCGCGCCTGTCGTGACCGATGTCATTTTCGGAAAATCCTTCCGCGGTCAGGTCACAGCCATGAAGGATGTTGACCTGAATATGGGCAACGTGATCGTTGAGGGCAAGGTGTTTGCCATTGATCATAAGGAACTGACCAAGCGAAATGCCGTGGTGGTTAAGTTCGACGTGACGGACAATACTTCTTCCGTCCGTATCAGCCGGTTTATGGAGAAGAGGGAAGCACAACCCATTCTGGATAAGGTCAAGGAAGGCTCTGTGGTTCGGATCCTCGGCCGGCTGATGATGGACAACTTTACCAATGAGATGGTGCTTAAGCCTACTTCCATCATGGTCGGTTCTATGCCCAAGCGCAAGGATACGTCTACTGATGGCAAGCGTGTGGAGTTGCATCTGCACACCACCATGAGCAATATGGACGCCCTGACCGATACCAAGGCTGCCATTAAGCAGGCGGCGGCGTGGGGACATAAGGCCATTGCCATCACCGACCACGGCTGCTGCCAATCCTTTACGGATGCGCTGCACGTGGTGGAGGATTGGAAGGGCGCACCCAAGGTGGCCGGAACGGATGAGACGATCAAGATCCTCTACGGCTGCGAGGGCTATTACATCAATGACGTGGATGATCGGCTTGCGGTTCAGGGAAAGGCCGATATGAGCCTTGAGGATGAGTACGTGGCCTTTGATCTTGAGACCACGGGTCTTTATCGCCATGATACCATCATCGAGATCGGTGCCGTTCGTATGCGGGGCGGCAAGGAGATCGAGCGGTTTCAAAGCTTTGTGGATCCCAAGCGAAAGCTGCATCCCAAGATCGCCAAGCTGACGGGCATTACGGATGCTATGCTGGAAGGCGCGCCTGCGCTTGAAGAGGTTCTGCCGAAGTTCCGCGAATTTGTGGGCGACAGCGTTCTTGTGGCGCATAACGCGGATTTTGATGCCAATTTTATCCGTCGCGCCTGCGAGGATCTGGGCATCGAGTGGGATATGACCTATGTGGATACCTTGACATTGTCCCAATGCCTGATGCCGGAATTGAGCAAGTTTACGCTGGATGTGGTGGCAAAGAAGTTCGATATGGCTGATTTCAACCACCATCGGGCAGGCGATGACGCTCTGGTCTGCGGCAGAATTGCCGGTCAGCTTTTTGAAATGCTGGCGGCACGGGGTATTACAAATATTCAATCCATTAATGCCCAGATGCTGCCTCTGCGTCCTGTTCACCGGCAGGAGGTTGTCCGGTGTCAGCACATCGTTTTGTTTGCCAAAAATCAGATGGGTCTTCGGAATCTGTACCGATTGATCTCCGAGTCCAATCTGAAATTCTACAGAAAATACCCCCGGATTTTTAAGTCCGAACTGATGAAATATCGGGAGGGGCTGATCATCGGCTCTGCCTGTGAGAATAATGAGCTGTATCAGGCTGTGATGATGGGCAAGAGTAGGGAAGAGCTGCGGCGCATCGCCTCTTTCTATGATTATTTGGAGGTACAGCCCATCTCCAATAACCGCTTCATGCTTCTGCCCAGAAAGCCCGGCAAGGGCGAAACCATCCCCGATCCTCCCATGGCGATCCATGAGGATCAGCTGCGGATGTTCAACCGTGAAATCGTTGAGCTGGGACAGGAGATGGGTAAGATGGTGGTTGCCACCGGTGACGTTCACTTCCTGAACCCTGAGGACGAGATCTTCCGGCATATTCTGCTGGCTACCAAGGGCTTTGACGATGCGGATAATGATAATCCTCTGTACTTCCGCACCACGGATGAAATGCTGAAGGAGTTCAGCTATCTTGGCACGGAAAAGGCGAAGGAAATCGTTATTACCAATCCGAACCTGATTGCCCATATGTGCGAGACCGTCCGTCCGGTACCTCACAATCTGTTCGCGCCGTCCATTGAAAATTCCGTGGAGGATCTGAAGAGTCTGGTCTACGGAAAATTCCACCGGCTGTATGGCGAAAATCCGCCTGAGCTGTTTGTTAAGCGCGTGGAAACGGAGCTCAATGACATCATCAACTGTCATTATGATGTGATCTACATGTCCGCCCAGCGGCTGGTGCAGAACTCTCTGGAGAATGGCTATCTTGTGGGCTCCCGTGGTTCTGTCGGTTCGTCCATTGTTGCCTATATGTCCGGCATTACGGAGGTTAATTCCTTCCCGCCTCACTACCGCTGCCCGAACCCTGATTGCAAGCACACAATTCTGGATGTGCCCAAGGGCTTCAACTGCGGCGCGGATCTGCCCGATGCGGATTGTCCCAAATGCGGCACTAAGCTGGAAAAAGACGGCTTCAACATCCCCTTTGAGACGTTCCTTGGCTTCGGCGGTGACAAGGTGCCGGATATCGACCTGAACTTCTCCGGTGAGTATCAGGCTCGCGCTCATGCTTACTGCACGGAAATGTTCGGAAAATCCCATGTTTTCCGAGCAGGAACCATCGGAACTGTGGCCGACAAGACCGCATTCGGCTATGTCAAAAAATACATGGAGGAGCGCGGCAGGACGGTCAACGCCGCGGAAATGAACCGCCTTGCCACGGGCTGTGTGGGTGTTCGGCGTACCACCGGCCAGCACCCCGGCGGTCTGGTAGTTATCCCGCAGGAAAATGAGATCTGGGATTTCTGCCCTGTCCAGCATCCTGCGGATGACCCTAAATCCGATCAGATTACGACCCATTTCGAATATCACTCCATGGAGGAGAACCTGCTGAAGCTGGATATGCTGGGTCACGATGACCCCACCATGATCCGCATGATGGAGGACATGACCGGCGTGGATGCCAAGACCATTCCGCTGGATGATAAGAAGACCATGTCTATTTTTACCTCCTCCAAGGTTCTGGGCTATGAGAACGACAAACTTCTCGGCCCCACCGGTGCTGTGGCCGTTCCTGAGTTTAACACCCGCTTCACCCGTGGCGTTCTGCTGGATACGATGCCTGAGAAGTTCGATTTTCTGGTTCGGATCTCCGGCTATACCCACGGCACAGACGTGTGGCTGGGTAACGCGCGGGATCTGATCACCTCCAAGACTGCCACGGTGGACGGTACCATCGGCTGCCGTGACGATATCATGATCTACCTGATCTCCTGCGGAATGCCGGAGAAGCGGGCGTTTAAGATCATGGAATCTGTCCGTAAGGGCAGAGGCCTGCCTGATGGCGCGGAGGAGGAAATGAAGGCCGCAGGCGTTCCTGATTGGTACATCGGCTCCTGCAAAAAGATCAAGTATCTGTTCCCCAAGGCTCACGCCGTGGCCTATGTTATGATGGCCTTCCGGATCGCGTGGTTCAAGGTCTATCATCCTCTGGCATTCTATGCGGCTTATTTCTACCGCCGCAGCCAGAAAGGCGGCTTTGACGCCGTGATGATGACACGGGGCATGGAAACGGTTCTGAGTCATGTGGATGCCATTGACAATAATGAAAACGCCACGGACAAGGATGAGGATCTGCTGACTACGCTGGAGGTCGTCTACGAGTTCTACCTGCGCGGTCTGGACTTCCTGCCTATTGATATCTATAAGAGCCATGCAACCAAATTCCTGATTGAAGATGGTAAGCTGCGCCCGCCTTTCGTATCGATCTCCGGCCTTGGCGAAAACGCCGCATGGAGCCTGATGGAGGGCAGGGAAGGCAAGCAGTTCATTTCCATTGAGGAGGTGGCCGCGGCCTGTCCCAAGGTTTCTAAGACCCATATTCAGATGCTTAAGGACGCCGGCGCTTTTGGCGACCTGCCGGAAACCAGTCAGGTTACGTTCTTTTGATGGAAAACAGTTGCTATTTTCCCTGTGTTTTGCTATAATTAAATATATTTCAAACTTAGGGGTGACAGTTATGCAAGATATCGGTATGCAATTCCATATTCATTGCAAGGAAGGGGACGTTGGCCGATATGTTTTCCTGCCCGGTGATCCCGGCCGGTGCGAATCGATTGCGTCCTACTTCGATAATCCCGTCCATGTAGGTATGAACCGGGAGTACAATATCTACACTGGTACACTGCTGGGGCAGAAGGTTTCCGTCTGCTCCACGGGCATCGGCGGCCCCTCGGCTTCCATCGCTATGGAGGAGCTGAAGAACATCGGCGCGGATACCTTCATCCGCATCGGCACCTGCGGCGGCATCGCTCTGGATGTGCAGCCTGGTGACGTGGTGGTGGCCAGCGGTGCGATTCGTTTTGAACATACATCTCTGGAGTATGCCCCCATCGAGTTCCCGGCTGTTGCGGATTTTGACATCACCGCAGCATTGAAGGCTGCCGGTGAGGATCTGGGCTACCGCACACATGTGGGCGTGGTGCAGTGCAAGGACTCCTTCTACGGTCAGCACAGCCCGGAAAAATCCCCGGTGTATTACGAGCTTTTACAGAAGTGGGAAAGCTGGAAGCGCCTTGGCGTCAAGGCCAGCGAAATGGAATCTTCTGCGCTGTTTGTGGTTGCGGCGGCTCTGGGCGTCCGTTGTGGCAGTTGCTTCCATGTGATCTGGAATCAGGAGCGGGAGAAAGCCGGTCTGGATATGTCCATGACGGAGGATACCTCCGGTGCCGTCAAGGTGGGCATCGAGGCCATGAAGCGGATCATTGCAGCGGATCTGAAGAAATGAATTTTAAGGGCACCCGCAAGGGGTGCCCTTGAATTTTATGGCTCCATGTGTTACATTATATAAAGAGAATATTTTGGAGGAATCGATATGGACGAATTTAACATCATTCGCAAACGTGAGGAGATTCCGGTGGAGGACACCTGGGCTCTTGAGGATATTTACCCCAGCGATGAGGCGTGGGAGCAAGAACTGGCTACACTGGATTCGGATAAGGAAGTGTTGACAGCCTATGCCGGCCATCTGGCTGAGGATGCTGAGACTCTGCTGCGTTATCTGGAAATCATGGAGCAGACCAACAAGAAGGCTGCAAGCCTTGCCAACTACGCCATGCGGCGCAGCGACGAGGATACTCGAAATGCCACCTATCAGGGCATGACCGGTCGGTTCATGAGCATTGCAGTGGCTTTGGATACGGCTTGCAGCTTTGAAACCCCAGAGATCATGGCGATTCCTGAGGAGGTTTTGGACGGCTTTTATCAGGCTTGCCCCGAATTGGAGCGCTTTCGCCGTTACCTGACAGATCTGCGTCGCCGCAAGGCTCACGTTTTGTCCGCTGCCGAGGAAAAGCTCATGGCTGCCGCCGGTGAGATGGCTCAGACGCCAATTAATACCTTCAATTCCTTTATCAATGCCGACCTGAAATTCCCGGATGCGGTGGATGGGGAAGGGAAGTCCCGTCCCTTGAGCCAGAGTACCTTCATCACCTATCAGGAGGGTGCTGACCGTGTTCTGCGTAAGAGTTCCTATGAGAACCTCTACGGCACATTGAAGAATTTCCGTAACACCGCCGCTTCGCTGCTTAATGCCCAAGGAAAGCAGCTGCAGTTCTTTGCCGATGCCCGCAACTACAGCTCCGCGCTGGAGGCATCTCTGGATCTGAACAATGTACCCACTTCGGTGTACCTGAACCTGATCGATGCCGTCCATCAGAATTTGGACAAGATGCATCGCTATGTGCGCCTGCGCAAGAAGCTGCTGGGCGTTGATGAGCTGCATTTCTATGATGTGTATGCCCAACTGGTGCCTGGCGCGGATCAGAAGATCCCCTTTGCCGAGGCAAAGCAGACGGTCTATGATGCCCTGGCTCCCTTGGGTGAGGGTTACCGCGCGATTTTGAAGGAAGCTTTTGAAAATCGCTGGATCGATGTCTATGAGAACGAGGGCAAGCGCGCCGGCGCCTACTCTGCCGGTGTGCCTGTGCACCCCTTTGTGCTGCTTAACTACACCGGCACTCTGGATGCCCAGTTTACCCTTGCCCACGAAATGGGTCACGCTCTGCATTCCTATCTGTCCAACGCTCATCAGAACCACATTGACTCCCAGTATGTGATCTTCGTTGCTGAGGTGGCATCCACCTGTAATGAGGCTCTTCTGATGCAGCATCTGCTGGCTAAGACCACAGATAAGAAGGAACGGGCATATCTGATCAATCATTTCCTTGAGCAGTTCAAGGGCACACTGTATCGCCAGACCATGTTCGCTGAGTTTGAGTTGAACATCGGACGGATGGTGGGAGAGGGGCAGACCCTTACCGCTGATGTGCTGAGTGCTGAGTACCGCCGGCTCAATGAGCTGTATTTTGGTCCTGACATGGTGGTTGATGACGAGATTGCGGTGGAATGGGCGCGGATTCCTCATTTCTACTTTGATTATTATGTATTCCAGTATGCTACGGGCTATTCTGCGGCCATCGCGCTGTCTGAGAAGATCCTGACGGAAGGGGAGAGCGCGGTGCGTGATTACCTTGACTTCCTGTCCGGCGGATGCTCCCGCAGCCCCATTGATCTGCTGAAGGGTGCAGGTGTGGATATGACCAGACCTGAACCGGTCAATCAGGCTCTGGATCTGTTCGGCCGCCTGCTGGATGAGATGGAAGCGCTGATGGAGGAATAATATGAGCGAGTTGTATATTCCCACATTGCATACCTTTGCCATGAATAACGTCTTTACCGGCTCTGCGGGCCTGTTCCGTTTTCGCATTCAGCCCAAGGTCGTAAAGAAGCCCAATGGCAAGGAAGTTGATTTTGAGGCCAGCTCGATTTTGGCGGAATACTGGCACGGCCTGTACTGCTATGAGAAAAGTGACTTGGAGGGCGCGGAGACTTTCGCTATGTCCGAGGAGGGCAGGGAAGCGCTGAACACCTGGCTTATATCCAAAATCTGAAAATAGCCACCCGGAAATTGATTTCTGGGTGGCTATTTTACTAAAAATTTGGCTAGACATTTATGGTATCTTCTGTTATAATGTAAAATAGCATAAGTTGGGGAGGTATTGATCCTCAACTCGACATATTTTCTTTAGGAGGATATTATGAAACGCATGACTCGTAAAATCGTTTTCCTTGCGCTTGCGCTGATGCTGGTTCTGTCTTTGCTGCCTACATCTGTGCTTGCTGCAGACAGTAACGTTTCTGTTAAGTCTGCCAGCACCAATATGCAGGACGCAGTTACTCTGCACTGCTGGAACTGGTCCTTCGCAAACATTGAGGCTAATCTGGACGCAATTGCCGCTGCCGGCTACACTGCTGTTCAGACCTCTCCCGTTCAGCCCCTTAAGGAATCTACCACAGATACTTATGGCACTTACGATAACAAATGGTGGGTTTTCTATCAGCCCACTGAGTTCAAGATCAACACCGCTACCAACAATGCCCTGGGTACTAAGACCCAACTGAAGAGCCTTTGCGAGGCTGCTGAGGAGAAGGGTATTAAGGTCATCGTTGACGTGGTTGCAAACCACTTGGCTGACAACGGCGGCAACAATGTTTCCACTGCCGTGCCCTCCTATCTGAGAGATAACTCCGCCTATTGGCATGATATTTCTCGCAATACATCCAACTGGAACAGCCGCTATGAAGTGACTCAGCTGTGCATGGCTGGTCTGCCCGACCTGAACACCGCCAATAAGGATATCCAGAACTACGTTCTGACCTTCCTGAAGGAGTGTGTGGATGTGGGTGTCGACGGCTTCCGTTTTGATGCTGCTAAGCACATTGAGGTTCCTGAGGATACAGATTACTGCGCCAGTGATTTCTGGCCTACCGTCATCAACGGAATCAAATCCTATAAATCTGATATTTATCTTTATGGTGAGATGCTGGACGATACCGGCGGAACCGCATTCACCAACTATACCGAGTACATGAGCATCACCGACAACCGCTGGAGCGATAAGGTTCGTGAGAACGTCATCAACAGCGGTAGCGCCGGCAACTTCTACCACAGCTATGACAACGGCGTTTCCGCCGACAAGCTGGTCCTGTGGGCTGAGTCCCACGATACCTACGGCAATGACGATGGCGCCTCCAAGTACGACAGCACCCAGAACATCAATAAGACCTGGGCTCTCATCGCTGCACGTCAGGATGCCATGGCGCTGTATCTGGCTCGTCCCTCCAGCATGAGCAACAAGCTGGGCACCGCTTCCACCAATACCGGTTGGGATTGGAGCGAAGTTGTTGCGGTAAACAAGTTCCACAATGACTTTGTCGGTCAGAGTGAGTACGTTTCTAACGCCAATGGTTTTGCCTATGTTGAGCGTGGCGACAGCGGAATCGTCATTGTGAATGTCGGCTCCTCCAGTACCAGCGTCAATCTGCCTGTGTACCAAATGGCAAATGGTACCTATACGGATCAGGTCAGCGGTAGCACCTATACTGTTTCCAACGGTAAAATTACCGGTAATCTGACCAACGGTTGCGGTTATGCGGTTATCTATAATTCCTGCAGCCACAGCTGGGTTGCCGGCACCACCACCGCTGCAACCTGCACCTCCGATGGCTCTGTCAACTACACCTGCTCCAAGTGCGGCGACACCAAGACTGAAGTGATTTCCGCCACCGGTCACAGCTATGTAAGTGGCAATTGTTCTGTTTGTGGTGCAGCTCAGCCTGCGGATCATGTTCTGTACTACAATAATACCAGCAGCTGGAGCACTGTCTATGTCTACTACTGGTCCGATAGCAACACCTCCATGGTGGCTTGGCCCGGTAAGACAATGACCTCTGTGGGCGATGGCGTGTACACCTACACAGTTCCTGCGGATGCTACCTATGTCATTTTCAATAACGGCTCCGGTGGAACTGGCTATCAGACCGCTGATCTGACCATTCCTTCTGATGCTGATTATTATTCCAACGGAACTTGGACTACCTATGCTACCTGCACCCATAGCTATACCGCCAAGGTTACTACTGCTGCTACCTGTACCACTGCTGGCGTTAAGACCTACACCTGCGGTTCTTGCGGCGACAGCTATACCGAGAGCATCGCTGCTCTGGGTCACAGCTACGTCAGCGGTGTCTGCACCAATTGCGGCGAGAATGAACCCTGCACCAGCCACAGTTGGAATGCTGGTAGCGTGACTACTGCTGCAACCTGCACCAAGACGGGTGTCAAGACCTACACTTGCTCCAACTGCGGCAACACCAAGACCGAAACTATTTCTGCGTTGGGCCATAACTATGTGAATGGAACTTGCTCTCGTTGCGGTGATTCCGAAAGCAAGGACACCATGACCATTTACTTCCAGAATAACTGGATGTGGAGCGAGATTATGCTGCATTACTGGGGCAGCTCCATTGCCTCCGATACTGTCTGGCGTGGTGTCGAGATGGAGTATTACGATGCGGATGAGCATTATGATATTTATGCACTGGAAATCCCCAGCGACGTTGCCGGTATCGTTATTAGCGGTATCAGAGATGATGGCAGTGGTAATACCGATCAGACTCCTGACATTACCAGCGGTATGTATGATGGCATCTGCTACTACATGAAGTGGGATGATGTTAATAGTGAGAATGCAATTGGTTACGAAGATATCGATGTCATGATTCCTCCTGCCGAGTGTAGCCACAGTTATACCTCCAAGGTGACCGCTCCCACTTGCACCGAGGCCGGTTACACCACCTATACCTGCACCGTCTGCGGCGACAGCTACACCGAGGCCGGTGAGTCTGCGCTGGGTCACGAGGCTTACACCTACGCCTACGCCGATGGTGTTCACACCCTGACCTGCACCGTCTGCGGCGAGGCCACCACCATGACCGCCACCGACAGCAAGCAGTTCAAGATCAACTCCGCTGCTCCTGTGCTGTCTGATGACATCGTTCTGAAGTACCGCGTCACCGTCCCCGCCGGCTTCGAGAATGCCTACATGGTCTTCGAGCTGAACGGCGAGAAGCTGGTCGTCACCGACTACACCGTCGAGTCCGACGGCAAGCTGTGCTTCGCCTTCCCCGGCCTGAACCCCCAGAAGATG
>JAFTIZ010000036.1 GCA_017456645.1 Oscillospiraceae bacterium | reverse complement strand
CAGGCCTGTAAAATTACCGCGGCAGCCCGTGCTCTGGCAGGGGAAATGGTAAGACCCGGCGTATCCACCAAGACGATTGACAAGGCCGTCCACGATTTCATCGTGGCGCAGGGCGCGAAACCGTCGTTCCTGAATTATCACGGCTACCCTGCAAGCGTCTGCATCAGCGTCAATAACACGGTGATCCACGGAATTCCGGGCGGTTACGTCCTGAAGGAAGGCGATATCGTGTCCATCGACGTGGGTGCATTCTACAAGGGATTTCATGGAGATTGCGCTGCAACCTTCCCCTGCGGCACCATCAGTGCCGAAGCACAAAAGCTGATCGACGTGACGAAGCAGAGCTTTTTCGAAGGCATTGCCCAGGCACGTCCCGGACACCGCGTGTCCGATATCTCCCACGCCATTCAGACGTATGTGGAGTCTAACGGTTTTTCAGTTGTTCGTTCCTTCGTAGGTCACGGCGTGGGACGGCAGCTGCATGAGGAGCCGGAGGTGCCCAATTTCGGGCGCGCCGGACATGGACCCAGATTGCTGCGGGGTATGACCCTGGCCATCGAACCCATGGTGAACGTTGGCACCTATGATGTCAAGGTTCTCAAGGATGGATGGACGACCGTCACTGCTGACGGCAAGCTCTCGGCCCATTATGAAAATACTGTACTCATCACCGACGGCGAGCCGGAAATACTCACCGTCACTGAAGGACTTTAAGAATGGGTCCGCTCCTTCCGGAGCGCATCCGCAATAAGGACCGGATCACTTCTGAGGTCCTTCGCTCTGAGACCAGCGACCGCCGGGGTTTCCCCGGTGGCAGGGTGCTCAACAGCGAATTACGAAGAATCAATTATGCAAGCGACAACCTGAGGAGGTTTACAACTTGGCTAAGGACGACGTAATCGAGATTGAGGGCATCGTAGTCGATGCACTGCCGAATGCAATGTTCACTGTTGACATTGGCAACGGTCACACCATTCTGGCACACATTTCCGGCAAGCTCCGAATGAATTTCATTAAGATCTTGCCCGGTGACAAAGTAACCGTTCAAATGTCTCCTTATGATCTGACCCAGGGTCGGATCACCTGGAGAAGCAAGTAAGACACAGAGTTATCACTCATTGGAGGTTAAACAGTATGAAGGTAAGACCGTCCGTTAAACCCATGTGCGAAAAGTGTAAGATCATCAAGCGCAAGGGTCGCGTTATGGTAATTTGCGAAAACCCCAAGCACAAGCAGAGACAAGGTTAATAGGAGGTGCTGAAGTAATATGGCACGTATTTCTGGTATCGATCTTCCCCGCGAGAAGCGTATTGAAGTTGCGCTGACTTATATCTACGGCATCGGCCCTGCTCGTGCTGCCAAGGTCCTGGAGGTCACTGGTATTGACCCCGACATCCGCGTCAAGGATCTGACTGAAGAGCAGGAGGCTCAGCTGCGTGAAGCTATTGAGCATCACTACCTGATCGAAGGTGACCTGCGCCGTGAGACCGCTATGAACATCAAGCGTCTGAGCGAAATCGGCTGCTACCGTGGCCTGCGCCACCGTCGTGGCCTGCCCGTTCACGGCCAGCGCACCAAGACCAATGCTCGTACCCGCAAGGGTCCCAAGAAGACCATTGCTAACAAGAAGAAGTAAGGAGGGATATGTAAATGGCAAAGGCTACTAAGAAGGTTATTAAGCGCCGTCGCGAGCGCAAGAACGTTGAAAAGGGCGCCGCTCATATCCGCTCCTCTTTCAACAACACCATGGTGACCATCACCGACCTGAACGGCAACGCCCTGTCCTGGGCTTCCTCCGGCGGTCTGGGCTTCCGTGGCTCCCGTAAGTCCACTCCCTTCGCAGCACAGACTGCTGCTGAGACTGCCGCCAAGGCAGCCATCGAAGGCTGTGGCCTGAAGACCGTTGAGGTTTATGTCAAGGGTCCCGGCCAGGGACGTGAGGCTGCTATCCGCGCCCTGCAGTCCGCTGGTCTGGAAGTCGTTTCCATTAAGGACGTCACTCCCATTCCTCACAATGGCTGCCGTCCCCCCAAGCGCCGCCGCGTCTAATTTGCAATAGGAGGAATTTAACGATATGGCTAAGAATATGCAGCCCGTGCTGAAGCGTTGCAGAACTCTGGGCGTTTCTCCTGCCGCAATGGGTTACAACAAGACTTCCAACAAGAACCCCGGTGGCCAGAGAAGAGCTAAGAAGTCTGAGTACGCTACTCAGCTGACCGAGAAGCAGAAGGTCAAGTTTGTTTATGGTATCCAGGAGAAGCAGTTCCGTAACTACTACGAGAAGGCTTCCCGTATGGCTGGTAACACCGGCGAGGAGCTGCTGACCCTCGTCGAGCGCCGTCTGGACAACGTTGTTTATCGTCTGGGCTTCGCTAACTCCCGCCGCCAGGCTCGCCAGCTGGTGAACCATGGTCATTTCACTGTCAACGGCAACCGCGTGAACATCCCCAGCTACCTGATCAAGACTGGTGACGTCATCGCAGTTTCCGAAAAGTCCGCTTCCAACAACTTCTTCAAGGCTCTGAAGGAAGCTGACGCATTTGTTGCTGCTCCCCAGTGGCTGGACCGCGATAAGAATACCCTGCAGGGTAAGGTTATTGCTATGCCCACCAAGGCGGATATCGACTTCGACATCGCTGTGCATCTGATCGTCGAGTTGTACTCCAAGTAATCAATCCCCTGATATTGTTCGCATGTATGTCTGGTGGGGCGTTTACGCCCCACACCGTTAAGGAGGGTTTGATTCATGGTAGAAATTGAAAAGCCTCGCATCACCTGTCTGGACACCGAAGATGTCTCCTACGGCAAGTACGTCGTGGAGCCTCTGGAGCGTGGCTACGGCATGACTCTGGGCAACTCCCTGCGCCGGATCCTGCTGAGCAGCCTGCCCGGCTACGCAGCCACTTCCGTGAAGATCCAGGGCGTTCAGCACGAGTTCTCCACCATCCCCGGTGTTACCGAGGATGTCACCGAGATCGTCCTGAATGTCAAGCGGATCATCACCAAGCTGCACTGCCAGGGTGTCAAGACCGTGCATATCGACGCTGTGGGCCCCTGTGAGGTCACTGCCGGCGATATCAAGGCTGACGCTGAGGTCGAGATCCTGAACCCCGAACTGCACATCTGCACTCTGGGTCCTGATGCCACTTTCAACATGGAGCTCACGCTGTCCCAGGGCCGGGGCTATGTTTCCTCTGACCGGAACAAGAATCCCCAGCTGCCCATCGGCGTGATCGCCATTGACTCCATCTATTCCCCTGTCAAGAAGGTGAATTACACGGTGGAGCCCTGCCGAGTCGGCGACAAGACCGACTTCGACAAGCTGACCCTTGAGGTCTGGACCGATTCCACCATCACTGCCAAGGACGCAGTTTCCCTCGGCGCCAAGATCCTGAGCGATCATCTGACTGTGTTCACCAACCTGTCTGATTCCGTCGCTACCTCCTCCACCGTGGTGGAGAAGACCGCTGATCGGCCCGATGCCAAGCTGGCCATGACCATTGATGAGCTGGATCTGTCTGTCCGCAGCTTCAACTGCCTGAAGCGCGCCAACATCAACACCGTCGCTGATCTGATCAACAAGACCGGCGAGGACATGATGAAGGTCCGTAACATGGGCAAGAAGTCTCTGGACGAAGTTCAGAAGAAGCTGGAGATGATGGGTCTGTCCCTGGCCAGCGAGGATTCTGGCAGCAACAACTAATGCTTAAGCTTTTAACCTTTTCAGAAGGAGGAAACGTTCATGTTCGGCACTCGTAAGCTGGGTAAGACCAGCACTCAGAGAAAGGCCCTGCTGCGTCAGCAGGTCACCGACCTGCTGGAGAACGGCAAGATGGAAACCACTTTCTATCGCGCCAAGGAAGTCCAGCCCGTGGTTGAGAAGATGATCACCCTGGGCAAGAAGGGCGGCCTGTACAACTACCGCAGAGCTCTGTCTTTCGTCACTAAGGAAGATGTCGCTCACAAGCTGTTCAACGAGATCGCTCCCAAGTATGCTGACCGCAACGGCGGCTACACCAGAGTGACCCGCACCGGCGCTCGCCGCGGCGATGCTGCTGAGATGGCTGTGATCGAGCTGGTGTAATCACCGGTTCTTTAAAGACATTCTGAGGGCGCACCCCGCAAGGGATGCGCCCTTTTTGCCATCCTTTGGCCCACCTGAAAAAAGTTGAGAAAAAACAAAAATAGTTCTTGACAAATCGACAGGAATATTGTATTATAAGCAAGTCGCCGGGCAACCGGTGCGAATGGAAAATGCTGCTATAGCTCAGCCGGTAGAGCGCATCCTTGGTAAGGATGAGGTCGCCAGTTCAAATCTGGCTAGCAGCTCCATATTTTGCTGCTATAGCTCAGCCGGTAGAGCGCATCCTTGGTAAGGATGAGGTCGCCAGTTCAAATCTGGCTAGCAGCTCCAAAAAGAAGCTCGTCCGTAAGGACGGGCTTCTTTTTGGTTTTGAGAGTTCGGTGAACTGGCGACCTGCGACTCGCCAAGAGCCGGGCTGCGCCCGGTTGCTCGCTTGCACGCGCCTGCGGGCGCAGTCATCTATTATAATCACGAAGTCGTAAGGCTTCCACTGGATCGGAGATCCCGTGGAAACCGGGTGGCCAGTTCAAATCTGGCTGGCAGCTCCGAAAAGAATACGGCGAGGTGCAGAAGGGAAGGGGATGTTGCCGATGTCACCATCCGAAGCACATCGCATCCCATCCGTTTCCCTGTCGGGGACGCAGCTGGTATTTCCAGGAAAATAGGCATTGCTAACCCGAATTCGTATAAATTCTCGTTGATTTTGCGACAAATAATATGAAAATTACATATTGACATATGGGGCGGATGTGGTACAATATTCATGATTTACGATTATTAGAAAGGTGAATTTTACCGGATTGGAAGTGACGGTTGTGAGTAAGCAGACAGCTGAGATTCGCTGGCGTACCAATGACAATTTTCTCCTGCGCACCGTTGCCGGAGAGAGCGTCCTCATTCCCATCGGTGAGGTTCCCGATCCCAGATTTGACAACTGTATGATCTCCGTTAACGAAACAACGGTGTTCCTGTGGGAGTTCTTCTCCGAACAGGCGCGGACGGAGAGTGAAGCGGTGGAAGCAGCGGAGCAGGCCTTCGAGGCCCCTGACGGCGTCATCGCAGAGCACATTCACGAGTTTATCACAGCATATTTTGAGTTAGGTTTACTTCATAAGGAGGAGTAATAATGGAGAAGAGAATTTGGACCAAGCCTCTGGCTGAGGTCGAACAGTTCATGGCTAACGATTACGTTGCAGCTTGTGGTGATCAGAATCTGGTCTACAAGTTTCAGTGCAACGCTGGATCTTCCCGCAGCAGCTACCATGTCTATCTGAATGGCCCTGATGGTGTAGCACACACCGCTGACGATATTGACTGGTCTGCCAGAAGCGGCCGTCTGAAAACCTACAGCCCCTGCGGTGCCACCCATGAAGCTAGCACGAAGGAAGACTTCCCTGAAGGCTACATGTACAGATCTTACTATGGTGAAAACTATGGTGATCCGATCAATGTTATTGTTTGGACCGAGGGCGGCACGAACACCCATTGCACGGCCAACCTGAATAAGGACGAGTGGGAGACTACCAAGTCCTGATTACAATTACATAGGTGCATAAAGGGCCGGGGTTTCCCCGGCCCTTTTTCAATCCGAATGGAGGGATACCATGGATCCACTTGAAGGCGCATCTACTGCGGAACGGTTTCTGATCATGAAGGCGGAACGGCATCTGATCCCCATTACTGGCAGCCTGGAGCTGCTGCCGTTGTGTAATCTCAATTGTAAAATGTGCTATGTGCGCCTGTCCCGGCCGGAAATGGAGGCCCAGGGACGGATGCGCACCGGCGAGGAATGGCTGGCGCTGGGCCGGCAGATGGTCCGGGCGGGCACTCTGTTTCTGCTGCTCACCGGCGGCGAGCCTTTGCTGCATCCTGATTTCAAAGAAATCTATTTGGGCCTGAGGAAGATGGGCCTGATTTTGACAATCAACACCAACGCTACCCTCATCGATGAGGACTGGGCGGACTTTTTTGCCCGTAACAAGCCCCGCCGCATCAATATCACCCTTTACGGCGCGTCCGACGTCACATACGAAGGACTCTGCGGCTGCACCGATGGCTGCGAGCGGGTGGTTAGAGCCGTGAAGCTGCTGCGGCAGCGGGGCGTGGATGTGAAGATCTCTACCACCATCACCCCCGCCAACGTTGAGGACCTGTCCGCCATGCTGGCGCTGGCGAAGACGCTGGACGTGCCGCTGCATGCGGAGACCTACGTCATGCCCGCCGCCCGGGAACGCAGCCAGCCCTTTGAACAGCAGAACAGACTGCTGCCCGAGGAAGCTGCCGTGGCCCGGATCAGGGGTCTGCGAGGCGGCATGGGAGAGGAAATGTTCCATCAGTACCGGGCGGACACATTGCGCCGAATTGACAGTTATGAACCCCGGCAGCCGGAGCCCTGCGCCGTGTCCTGCCACGGAGGGAAATGCTCCTTTACGGTGAATTGGCAGGGAATGCTCCGGGCCTGTGTGGTGACCACGCTGCCGGAAGCTCCCGCCTTCGAACTGGGGTTCCAGGCAGCCTGGCAGCAGGTGAGCCGGGAATTCAACGCCTGCCGCTTCTGTGCAGACTGCTCTGTATGCCGGTTGAGGCCCATCTGCCGGGTCTGTGCTGCTGCACCGCAGCTGGAAACGGGGGATGCCATGGCTCGTCCGGAATATCTGTGCCGCTACGCGGCGGAATCCGAGCGGCTCCTGCGGGAAGCGGAGGTGGCATCCTGTGAATGAGATCTTTACCATCGGCGATTTCTGTTTCCGGCTGATCTGTCCGGAGGCGGTGAAGGTGCCGGAGAATTTTCTGAAATTCCGGGGCGGAAGCGAGCCGGTCTATACCTATACGGTGGAACTGGCCCACAGCTTCCCGGCCCCCGCAGGCAGCCCGGCTGCCCGGCGGGAGGACCTGCTGGTGCTGGGGCAGAACGGGCTGGAATGCCGCTATATCGGCGTCAAGGGACAGCCTGAACCCTATGCCTGTTACCGGGAAACGGCCCCGGATGCCGCCCGGATCCTGCTGGATCCCAGCCGTCTGGACGGAATGAACATCGACCCGATGTTCGTCTCTCTCCTGGCCCTGGAGCGGCGGCAGATCCAGCGGGACGCCCTGATCCTCCACTGCGCCTTTGTGGAATATCAGGGGGCAGCCATCCTGTTTTCGGCACCCTCCGAAACCGGCAAGACCACCCAGGCAAACCTCTGGGCCCGGTACCGGGGGGCGGAGACCGTCAACGGCGACCGGGGTCTGCTGCAGAAGCTGGATGGCCGCTGGTATGCCCGGGGCTGGCCCGTCTGCGGCAGCAGTGACGTATGCGAAAACCGGGATGTACCAATCCGGGCCATCGTTATGCTCTCCCAGGCTCCGGAGGACCGGGCCGTCCGGCTGACACCCATGAAGGCCTTTTCACAGGCCTACAGCCAGATCACGGTGAACCGCTGGAACAGGACTGCCAATCTGCGGGCCATGGACCTGCTGGAGGATCTGATCGCATCGGTCCCCGTGTACCATCTGGCCTGCACCATGGAAGAAACGGCTGTGGAAGCCCTGGAGAGGGCCCTGGCGGAATAAACATAATATCCCCTGATACGGCGTCTGAACCGCTCCCTGTCAAGTAGACAGACGAAAAAACAAAATAGTTTCTCCAGGATCTCAGAAATGAGGTCCTGGTTTTTCTTTTAGGCAGCTTCCAGTAAGCTGCGGTAGGATGCCGGCGGCAGGCAGTTTAGCTTAT
>JAFTIZ010000003.1 GCA_017456645.1 Oscillospiraceae bacterium | reverse complement strand
GTTTCTGGGCTTCGCCTTAGATCCTAGGTTGCGGGAGGGGTTCTTAGGGGAGCTCGCTTTTGCGAAGCAACTAGCGCCTCCCCTATGCCGATTTCTTTGGTTACTTTCTTGTTCGGAAACAAGAAAGTAACACGTCCCACCGCTAAACAATCATTTATCTTACCAAAGGAGGACTACATATGACCCCTGAACAATTGATGTTTTTGGCCAAGGAGGCCATGGGCCACGCCTACGCCCCCTACTCCGGTTTCTATGTAGGCGCGGCGCTGCTGTGCGACGACGGCACGGTCTACACCGGCTGCAACATCGAAAACGCAGCCTACAGCCCCACCAACTGCGCCGAGCGCACCGCCTTCTTCAAGGCCGTTTATGACGGACACCGCCGCTTCACCGACATCGCCATCTGCGGCGGCAAGGGCGGCGTGATCACAAATCTTTGCACCCCCTGCGGCGTATGCCGGCAGGTCATGGGGGAATTCTGCGGCCCGGATTTTCGCATCCACATGACCGACAGCTCCGGCCTAGTTCAAACCCAAACCCTTGCCCAGCTACTGCCCATGGGCTTTTTCGGCGGCGAGCATTTGCTCTGAACTCACAGCCTGCGGTGCAATTTGGCTCCGGTATTTCTGCAATTCTACCATATTCCGCAGGAATTTTAGTTTTATTCCAATCTTTCCTTGCATTTTTGTGAACGTATGATATAATAATCACGATTTCAAAAAAGGAGATGTATATCAATGGATATGCTCAAGAAGTTCTTCCCCTTCGCTTTCAACGTCAAGTCTAAGGACATCGCCTCTCTGATCATCAGCATCGTCATCCACCTGGTTGCCGGTCTGGTCGTCTCTCTGGCTCTGGGCTTGGTGGGCAATCTGATCGGCGGTATCGCCGTAATCGGCCCTGTGTACGGCTTCGTCGCCGGTCTGGTCGGCGGCATCGTCGACATTTACTGCCTGGTCGGTATCGTCCTGGCTGTCCTGAAGTTCCTGGACATCGTGAAGTAAGCAACTGCACAAAAAGCCCGACGCGTTTGCGTCGGGTTTTTTATATCCCGCCACCGGAAGCGAATGCACTTTTGTGTTGCAAAATCGAGGGAAATTGGGTATGATATAATTACTGTACCAGTAGCTATCTGTTACCCGAATGTTTCGCACCGCTGCATAGCCAAAGGAGGAGAGTCGTGTGAACCGAACCGAAGCATTGGACGAATACGGCCGCGCTCTGCGCGCAGGCCAGCGAGAATACAAAGAACTGCTCAGCGCCAAGCAGGAGCCCTATCCCGCTGTGCTGGATGATATATTGACTGACATTGCCACCGAAGCCACCCAGAACGTAGGTCTGGTGGAGATTCCCGCGGATCAGATCGTGGGAACCAAATCCGCAGGCCGTATCTCGGCCTTTACCGCAAGCTTTCTGCCCCTGCTGGACGCAGAAAGTGAATTTGCCAACAAGTGGATCGCCCTGTGCATGGCTCATATGTCCGACGAGGGCATCCGTGACCCCATCGTTTGCTACGAATATCTGGGCAATTTTTACGTGCAGGAGGGCAACAAGCGGGTCAGCGTCCTGCGGCACTTCGGCGCCGCCCGAATCCCCGCCACGGTCACCCGTGTGCTGCCTAAGGCTGACGGCTCACCGCGCATCAAAGCCTACTACGAATTTCTGGATTTTTACAAAGCCTCCGGCATTTACAATGTCCAGTTCCATCGCCCCGGCGACTACAGCAAGCTCCTGTCCGCCATGGGTAAAGAGCCCGGCGAGGGCTGGACAGAGCGGGAGCGCCTGAGCTTTACCGCCTATTTTCAATATTTCCGGGATGCCTTTGACGCCCTGAACGGCCAATTGCTGTCCATCCGCCCGGAGGATGCGCTGCTGCTGTGGCTGACGGTGTATCCCTATCGGGATCTGGGACGGCTCTCCACGGAAGAGCTGAAGAAATCCCTCAATGCCATCTGGGAAAACCTTACCGCCCTGTCCCAGCCGGAGCCCGTAAAGGTGGAGACCGAAACCCCCAAGGCCAAGGGCGGCATTTTGGGTCGCATCATCACCGCTGGCCCGGAGCATCTGAACGTGGCTTTCATCCACCAGCTCAGCGCCGAGCGCAGCGGCTGGAGCAAGGCCCACGACGAGGGTCGCGAATATCTGGAAGCCGTCATGGGCGATGCGGTGACCACCCGCAGCTACTTCGGCGCCGACACACCGGAGCAGGTGGAAGCCGCTCTGGAGCAGGCCATTGCCGACGGCGCACAGGTGGTATTCACCACCACGCCCCAGATGGGTCGCCCTACCCTGAAGGCCGCCGTCAAGCACCCCAAGGTGCGATTCCTCAATTGCGCCGTGGATATCCCCTATTCCTCCATCCGCACCTATTACGGGCGGCTGTACGAGGGAAAATTCATCACCGGTGCCATCGCCGGCGCTATGGCCAACAACGATCGCATCGGCTACATCGCCGCCTATCCCATTTTTGGCGAGCCGGCCTCCATCAACGCCTTCGCTCTGGGCGCGCAGATGACCAACCCCCGCGCAAAGATCGACCTGCGCTGGTCCTGCCAGAGCGGCCGACCCGTTTCGGATTTCGTCAGCGACGGCATCCGCGTCATCTCCAACCGGGAGTTGCCGAGTCAGGCACAGATCTGTATGGATTTCTGCAACTTCGGTACTTACCAGGTGGAGGAGGACGGCGTTCTAACCCCCCTTGGCTCCCCCTGCTGGATGTGGGGCAAATTTTACGAGACCGTGATTCGCTCCATCATGTCCGGCGCATGGGAAACCGGCAAGGATGACCTCCGTGCCGTAAACTACTGGTGGGGCATGGACACCGGGGTCATCGACGTAAAGCTGTCCGACAAGCTGCCTGACGGCGTCCGCACCCTTGCCGAAATGCTGCGCAATGGTCTGCAGAACGGCACCATTGACCCCTTCCTGCGCACCATTACCGCACAGGACGGCTCTGTGAAAAATGATGGCAGCCGCAAATTTACCCCCGACGAGATTCTGCACATGGACTGGCTCTGCGAAAATGTGGAGGGCAGCATCCCCCGTTTTGATGAGATTTTGCCCATTTCCCAGCCCATGGTTCGCGCTCTTGGTGTTTACAGAGATGAGATTCCTGCCGAAAAGGAGGCACCGTTGTGAAAATACTTGCCGTATCTGACGAAGAATGCGCCGCCCTGTGGGATCACTATGTCCCCGGACGGCTCAGTGAGTATGACCTAATTCTATCCTCCGGCGATTTGAAGCCCGAGTATCTGAGCTTTCTGGTCACCATGGGTCGCTGCCCGGTGCTGTACGTCCACGGCAATCACGACACCGTCTATGACGAAAATCCCCCGGAGGGCTGCGACTGCATCGACGATGCCCTTGTGGTCTACAACGGCATTCGCATCCTGGGTCTGGGCGGCTGCCTGCGCTATCACCCCGGCGACTATCAGTACACGGAAAAGCAGATGGCTCGCCGCATCTCCAAGCTCCACTGGAAGATTCGCCGTCTGGGCGGTGTGGACATTGTGGTGACCCATGCACCCCCTTTGGGCGTAGGTGACGACGAGGATCCGGCGCACCACGGCTTCGAGACCTTTCTGGAGATGATCGATCTGTACAAGCCCAAATATCTGCTCCACGGACACGTCCACCTGCGCTACAATCCCCACACCGGTGAGACCCCCGTCCGAGAGAACCGGTACGGCGACACCTCCGTGATCAACGTTTCCGAGCGCTATGTGCTGGAGATTCCCGATGTACCCTTCAAGGAACGGGATCGGGGTCAGATTATTTGGAAAACCAAGCATAAGGATTGATACAAAAGGAGGCAGACTCCATGTTTACCGGCTTTACGCCGGAAACCATCGATTTTCTCTGGGGAATCCGGATGAATAACAATCGGGAATGGTTTCTGGAGCATAAAAAACAATACGTCGAAACCCTGTACGAGCCCATGAAGGCTCTGGGTCAGGAGCTGTTCCAGCCCTTTTTGGACAAGCCCGGTATGCTCCTGAAGGTCAGCCGCATCTACCGGGATGCCCGTATGCACCACCCCCTGCCCTACAAGGAAAGCCTGTGGATCTGCATTCGGCAGGATGTGACATGGTGGGCGGAGCACCCCTGCCTATATTTCGAGATCAACCCTGACCGGATCCATTACGGATTTTTCTTCTGGCAAATGGGCACCGCCCGCATGGAGGAATTCCGCAAGCGGATCGCCGCTCGCCCCGATGAATTTCTGAAGCTTATCGCCGATACCGAGGCGGCCACCGGCATTCCGGTGACAGCGGAGCTGTACAAGCGCCCCAAGCCCACCGACGATCCCCGTCTGGCGCCCTTCTACGCATGGCGCGGCCAGATCGGCTGCGTGAGGGAGGAGGAGATTGGGCCGGAGCTGTTCGGGCCGGAGCTGGCTCAGCGGGTTCGCTCTCTGCTGGAAAAGCTGATCCCCCTATACGATTATTTCACCCAGTTTTAAGCCAAGAGGAGAGATATAGCATGAAGAACACGATCTTCACGGGCATGGCCACCGCCATCATCACCCCCATGACCGAGAGCGGCATTGACTACGATGCCCTGGGTCGGTTTCTGGAGTTCCAAATCGAAAACGGCATCAACGCCATCGTGGTTATGGGCACCACCGGTGAAAATGCCACCATCGAATACGACGACCAGAAGGAAGTCATTCGCTTCACCGTGGAAAAGGTAGCCAAGCGGGTGCCCGTCATCGCCGGCACCGGCACCAATAACACCGCTCACGTGCTGCACAACACCCGCAACGCCTGCGAAGTGGGCGCTGACGCGGTGCTGGTGGTCACTCCCTACTACAACAAGGCCACCCAGAACGGCCTCGTGGAGCATTTCACCGCCGTGGCGGATGCCTCCACCGTGCCGGTGATTTTGTACAACGTCCCCGGACGCACCGGCTGCAACCTGCTGCCCAAAACCGTGGCGAAGCTGGCCGAGCATCCCAATATTGTGGGCATCAAGGAAGCCACCGGCAACATGGCTCAAATGGTGGAACTGATGCACCTGTGCGGCGATAAGATCGATATTTACTCCGGCGAAGACGCCCTCACCGTGCCCATGATGGCCATGGGCGCCGCCGGCACCATCAGCGTCCTGAGCAACATCGCTCCCAAGGAGGCCGTTGCCATGACCGATGCCTGCAAGGCCGGTGACTATGCCACCGCCGCCAAAATGCAGTGCGACCTTCTGCCCCTGATCAACGCCTGCTTCAGCGAGGTCAATCCCATCCCCGCCAAGGCCGGTGTTTCCGCCATGGGCTTCTGTCAGGATATTCTGCGACTGCCTTTGACCCCCATGGAAGAGGGCAATCGAGCAAAGTTATATGAAGAAATGAGAAAGTTGGGTATTAACGTATGAAAGTAGTTCTGTGCGGCGCCAACGGCGCCATGGGTAAGCTGATCGACGGTATTCTGGGCGCGGAGTGCGTCGGCCGGGTCAGCATTGACGGTGAAAACGGCGTTCCCAAGACCTTTGCCGAGCTGGGCAAGGTGGAGGCCGACGTGGTCATCGATTTCTCTCACCACAGCGCCATTGCCGATGTGCTGGCCTACACCCGCTCCATCGGTGCCGCCGTGGTGGTGGGCACCACCGGCCACACCGACGAAGAAAAGGCGCTGATCGACGAGGCCGCCAAGGACATTCCCGTGTTCTTCACCGGCAACGTGAGCATGGGCATCGCTGTGCTGTGCCGCCTTGCCAAGGAGGCCGCATCCTACTTCCCCGATGCGGATATCGAGATCGTGGAGATTCACCACACCCGCAAGGTCGATGCCCCCAGCGGCACCGCCAAAATGCTGTTCAACGCCATTAAGGAAGTCCGCCCCAACGCATGGGAAAACTGCGGACGTGCCGGCGAGGGCAAGCGTACCAAGGACGAGATCGGCATGCACGCCCTGCGTCTGGGCAATGTGGTTGGTGTCCACGAGGTGCATATCCACACCGGCAACCAGAGCCTGACCCTGAAGCATGAGTCCGGCTCCCGTGCCATGCTGGCTGACGGCGCTGTAGCCGCCGCCCGGTTCATAGAGGGCAAGAGCGCAGGCCTGTATAACATGGAGGACATCCTGGGCTAATTCCAGATAAGAAGATACAAGATATGAGATACGAGGCAGTCTTCATTAAAAAATATCTCATATCTTTGTGATGGAGGTTCCAATTTGAAGGGTTATTACATGAGCGGCGCGGGCAATGACTTTATGGTCGTGGATGCCCGGGGGCTGAAGCTGGATCTCCGGGCGCAGGCAATAGAGTTATGTAAACTAACCGGTGCCGACGGCTTCATGGCTGTGGATCACTCCGACATTGCGGATCTTCGCCTGCATTTCTACAATCCCGACGGTTTGCGGGGCGAAATGTGCGGCAATGGTGCCCGATGCGTCTGCCGGTTTGCCTACGAGTTGGGCATCGCCGGCGAAACCATGACCATCCAGACCGATGCCGGTCTGATTGAAGGCTGGCGGCTGGACGAAAGCCGCTACCGGATCCGGCTGAACAACCCCGGCGTTCTGGATCTGCACCGCAAGGGCGACGTGGCCTATGTGGAGCTGGGCGACCCCGGCATCCCCCACGCGGTGGTAGAGATCCCCGGCCTGCAATGGGCGGATCGGGAGGCTTTGCGTGAAAAAGCCAAGGCGCTTCGCTACGATCCGGCCTTTCCCAGAGGCGTCAACGTCAACCTGTACACACAGCTGGACGATCAGACCATTCGCATCCTGACCTACGAACGGGGTGTGGAGGATTACACCCTGGCCTGCGGCACCGGAAGTGCCTCCACGGCGGTGGTGCTGTGGCATCAGGGCAAAATCCGTGACGGCCGGCTGACGGTGGAGAACCCCGGCGGTACGCTGGCGGTGACCATCACCGGCGAGAACGGCGCGGTCACGGAGCTGCTGCTGGAAGGCCCCACCCAGATCGTCAAAAAATACGAAATCTGATCCCCTACGGGGACGGTGTCCCCCACCGTCCCCTTTTTTGTATATTGCTTAATCAGATAAATGATTGTTTAGGAAAACGATGTACTTTTCTTGTTTCGGCAAGAAAAGTACGAAAAGAAGCCGACTTAAGAGGCGCTGAGTGTCGCGCTCCCGCGCGCCAAAGACGCCCTCTTAAGGATCTCCCGTCGCGCACTCGGTAAGAAGT
>JAFTIZ010000002.1 GCA_017456645.1 Oscillospiraceae bacterium | reverse complement strand
GCCTTAGATCCTAGGTTGCGGGAGGGGTTCTTAGGGGATCTCGCTTTTGCGAAGCAACTAGCGCCTCCCCTATGCCGATTTCTTTGGTTACTTTCTTGTTCGGAAACAAGAAAGTAACACGTCCCACCGCTAAACAATCATTTATCGTTCTATCAAAGATTGGCAGAAAAATTCCTCGAAAAATAAAAAAGCCCATTGACAAACCCGTGTCAATGGTGTAAAATGGATTTCCATACTATGGGGAGTAGGCGCACTATGCCCATTCGCCCCAGCATGGACATTTTACCACAGGACAGAGCCGCTGTCAAGAGGAAAGTTCTTCAAAAGCGACAACTGCTCCGTGCGTATCACAAAACGTAAGCAACACAACACACGGCGAAAGCCGAAAGAAAGGCTGTGATGATCCATATGGCAATGGTCAAGGACGTAAAGTTCGGCAAGACCACGCGTAAGTCTTACGCGAAGTATGAGGAGATCCTCGAGATCCCCAACATGCTCAAGATCCAGAAGGATTCCTATCGGTGGTTCCTGGATGAGGGACTGCAGGAAGTCTTTAAGGATGTGGGCACCATCACCGACTTCTCCGGTAAACTGGAGCTGAGTTTCCTGGATTTCTCCATGAACGAGCCTCCCAAGTATACCATCGAGGAGTGCAAGGAGCGGGATGCTACCTATGCCCGACCCATCAAGGTTCGGGTGCGTCTGCGCAACACCGAGACCGAAGAGATCAAGGAGCAGGAGATCTTCATGGGAGATTTCCCCATCATGACCAATGGTGGTACCTTCGTGATCAACGGCGCGGAGCGCGTCATCGTTTCTCAGATCGTCCGCAGCCCCGGCATGTACTATGGCCACGAGGTGGACAAGGCTGACCAGCACACCTACACCGCTACGGTCATTCCTTACCGCGGTGCTTGGCTGGAGTACGAGACCGATAACTCCAACGTGTTCTGGGTTCGCATCGACAAGAACCGTAAGCTGCCCATCACCAGCCTGATTCGCGCCATGGGCGTGCAGACCGATGAGCAGATCAAGGCCATGTTCGGCGAGGATGAGCGTATCATCGCCACTCTGGAGAAGGATCCCTGCAAGACCCGTGAGGAGTCCCTGCTGGAGATCTACCGCCGTCTGCGTCCCGGTGAGCCTCCTACGGTGGAGACCGCCATCTCCCATCTGGAAGGTCTGCTGTTTGATGCCCACCGCTACGATGTGAGCAAGGTCGGCCGCTATAAGTTCAACAAGAAGATGGACATCTGGAGCCGCTTGAGTGGTCAGGAGGCTGCGGAGCCCATTGCCGATCCCATGACCGGTGAGATTCTGGTCATGCCCGGCGATATCATCACCCGTGACATGGCTCGCACCCTGAGCAATAAGGGTGTCAACGAGGCTGCCGTCAAGGTTGGCGATCAGAAGGTCAAGGTTCTCTCCAACGACATGGTTCCTATGGAGAACTTCGTTTCCTTCGATCCTAAGGAGTACGGCATCCGTGAGAAGGTTCGCTTCTCCGTGCTGAAGGAGATGCTGGCTACCGAGGGCATCAACTGGGAGGAAGCCGTCGCTGAGCGCATGGACGATCTGATTCCCAAGCACATCATCGTTGATGACATCATGGCCTCCATCAACTATCTGAACTGCGTGGCTATGGGCATCGGCGTGGCCGATGACATCGACCATCTGGGCAACCGCCGTCTGCGTTGCGTGGGCGAGCTGCTGCAGAACCAGTTCCGCATCGGCTTCAGCCGTCTGGATCGTGTCATCCGTGAGCGCATGACCGTTCAGGATCTGGATGCCGTTACCCCCCAGAGCCTGATCAACATTCGCCCTGTTACCGCTGTCATCAAGGAGTTCTTCGGCTCCAGCCCCCTGAGCCAGTTCATGGACCAGAACAACCCTCTGGCCGAGCTGACCCACAAGCGCCGTCTGTCCGCTCTGGGCCCCGGCGGTCTGAGCCGTGAACGCGCATCCTTCGATGTCCGTGATATTCACTACACTCACTACGGCCGTATGTGCCCCATCGAGACCCCCGAAGGTCCCAACATCGGCCTGATCAACTATCTGGCTACCTTCGCCAAGATCAACGAGTACGGCTTCGTTGAGGCTCCCTACCGCAAGGTCGACAAGGCCACCGGCCGTGTCACCGATGTGGTGGAGTATATGACCGCCGATGTGGAAGATGATTTCTATATCGGTCAGGCCAACGAGCCTCTGGACGAGAACGGCTGCCTGATCAATAGCCGTATTACCTGCCGTCACCGCAATGAGATCATCGAGGTGGATCGCCACGTCATCGATTATATCGACGTGTCTCCCAGAATGATGATCTCCATCGCCACGTCCTTCATTCCCTTCCTGCAGAACGACGACGCCAACCGTGCTCTGATGGGCGCGAACATGCAGCGTCAGGCCGTGCCTCTGCTGACCACCGAGCCTCCCGTCGTTGCCACCGGCATCGAGCACAAGGCTGCTGTGGACTCCGAGGTCTGCGAGAAGGCCAAAGGCCCCGGCGTGGTTCACAGTGTTAGCGCTACTGACATCGTCATCCGTTATGACGACGGTGAGATGTATACCCATAAGCTGACCAAGTTCGCCCGCAGCAATGCCGGCACCTGCATCAACCAGCGTCCCATCGTGGTCGTTGGCGAGCGCGTGGATACCGAGCAGATCATTGCCGACGGCCCCTCCTGCTCCGGCGGCGAGGTGGCTCTGGGCAAGAACGTGCTGATCGGCTTCGTTACCTGGGAAGGCTACAACTACGAGGACGCCATTCTGCTCAACGAGCGTCTGGTTCGTGAGGACGTTTTCACCTCCATCCACATCGAGGAGCACGAGACCGAGGCTCGGGACACCAAGCTCGGACCCGAGGAGATCACCCGTGACATCCCCAACGTGGGCGAGGATACCCTGAAGGATCTGGACGAGAACGGTATCATCCGTATCGGTGCCGAGGTCCATTCCGGCGATTATCTGGTTGGTAAGGTCACCCCCAAGGGCGAGACCGAGCTGACCCCTGAGGAGCGCCTGCTGCGGGCTATCTTCGGCGAGAAGGCAAGAGAAGTCCGTGACACCTCTCTGAAGGTGCCCCATGGTGAGAGCGGCATCGTTGTGGATGTCAAGGTCTTCACCAAGGAGAATTCCGACGAGCTGGCTCCCGGCGTTACCAAGTCCGTCCGTGTTTACATCGCCCAGAAGAGAAAGATCTCCGTCGGCGATAAGATGGCCGGCCGTCACGGTAACAAGGGCGTCGTTTCCCGTGTTCTGCCTGAGGAGGATATGCCCTTCCTGCCCGACGGCACCCCCCTGGATGTGGTTCTGAACCCTCTGGGCGTGCCTTCCCGTATGAACATCGGTCAGGTTCTGGAGGTCCATCTGGGCTACGCCGCCAAGGCGCTGGGCTGGAAGGTCGCCACTCCCGTGTTCGACGGTGCCAACGAGAAGGACATCCGCGAGACCCTGAAGCTGGCTGGCCTGCGTGAGGACGGCAAGACCGTTCTGTACGATGGCCGTACCGGTGAGCCCTTCGATAACCTGGTTACCGTTGGTTACCCCTACTACCTGAAGCTGCACCATCTGGTCGATGATAAGATCCACGCCCGTTCCACCGGCCCCTACGCACTGGTTACCCAGCAGCCTCTGGGCGGCAAGGCCCAGTTCGGCGGTCAGCGTTTCGGCGAAATGGAAGTCTGGGCCCTGGAGGCTTACGGCGCTGCCTATACCCTGCAGGAGATCCTGACTGTCAAGTCCGACGATGTCAACGGCCGTGTCAAGACCTACGAGGCCATCGTCAAGGGCGCCAACATTCCCAAGCCCGGTGTGCCCGAATCCTTCAAGGTTCTGGTCAAGGAGCTGCAGGCTCTGTGTCTGGATATCCGCGTGCTGGATGAGCATGGCAACGAGATTGAGCTGAAGGACGAGGATGAGGACGAGGAGATCGTCTACACCGCCGACCACGAGCAGGAGCTGGTCGTTGGCTCTGCCGACGAGGTTCTGGAAGCCGGCTTCGTGATCGACGAGGACAGCCCGGAAGATATTATGGATGTATTCGGCGGCGCGGATGACGCCGACGGATATGATGAGTAAGGAGGCGCTATAAATGGCAGATGCCACCTTTGATGCAATCAAAATCGGTATTGCTTCCCCGGAGATGATCCGGAACTGGTCCTTCGGCGAGGTCAAGAAGCCGGAGACCATCAACTACCGCACCCTGAAGCCCGAGCGGGACGGCCTGTACTGCGAGCGGATCTTCGGACCCACCAAGGACTGGGAGTGCCACTGCGGTAAGTATAAGAAAATCAAGTTTAAGGGTAAGGTCTGTGACCGCTGCGGCGTCGAAGTGACCAAGGCCAAGGTTCGTCGTGAGCGCATGGGTCACATCGAACTGGCCGCACCCTGCAGCCATATCTGGTATTTCAAGGGTATCCCCTCCAGAATGGGTCTGATTCTGGATATCAGCCCCAAGATTCTGGAAAAGGTTCTGTATTTCGCTGCTTATATCGTCACCGATCCAGGCGATGCGCCCCTGAGCGTCAATCAGGTGCTCACCGAGAAGGAATATCGGGATATGCGCGAGAAGTACGAGGACGATTTCCAGGCTGGCATGGGTGCCGAGGCTGTTAAGCAGCTGCTGGCTACCGTTGGCCTGAATGCCGAGGAGCGCACCCGTATGCTCCAGCTGCTGGCCGCTGCGGATCAGCTGAAGGCCAAGGCCGTCGCTCTGAAGGAGCGTGGCCTGGATCTGAACGAGGATGACGCCCAGCGCCTGGCTGATCTGGAGGCTGAAATGGATGCCTTCAACGGCCTGGAAGTGCTGTCCGAGCAGCTGCGTGAGGAGATGAAGACCGCTTCCTCCCAGAAGAAGCTGCGTCTCGTGAAGCGGCTGGAGGTCGTGGAGGCCTTCCGTGAGTCCGGCAACAAGCCCAGCTGGATGGTCATGGACGTGCTGCCCGTGATTCCTCCCGAGATCCGTCCCATGATTCAGCTGGACGGCGGCCGTTTCGCCACCTCTGACCTGAACGATCTGTATCGCCGGGTCATTAACCGTAACAACCGTCTGAAGCGCCTGATTCAGCTGAAGGCTCCCGACATCATCATCCGCAACGAGAAACGGATGCTGCAGGAGGCCGTGGACGCCCTGATCGACAACGGCCGTCGCGGCCGCGCCGTTACCGGCGCCAACAACCGCGCTCTGAAGTCCCTCAGTGATATGCTGAAGGGTAAGCAGGGTCGCTTCCGTCAGAACCTGCTTGGTAAGCGTGTTGACTACTCCGGCCGTAGCGTTATCGTTGTCGGCCCTGAGCTGAAGCTGTATCAGTGCGGCGTGCCCAAGGAAATGGCCATCGAGCTGTTTCGCCCCTTCGTTATGAAGAAGCTGGTGGCCGACGGTCTGGCTAACAACATTAAGTCCGCCAAGAAGATGATCGACAAGGGCAAGACCGAGGTTTGGGATGCTCTGGACGAGATCATCAAGGATCGTCCCGTTATGCTGAACCGTGCGCCTACCCTGCACCGTCTGGGTATTCAGGCCTTTGAGCCCATCCTGGTGGAGGGCCGCGCCCTGAAGCTGCACCCCCTTTGCTGTACTGCCTTCAACGCCGACTTCGACGGCGACCAGATGGCTATTCACGTACCTCTGTCCGCTGAGGCTCAGGCTGAGGCTCGTATGCTGATGCTGTCCGCCAACAACCTGCTGCGTCCTCAGGACGGCAAGCCCGTTACCGTTCCCACGCAGGATATGATCCTGGGTGCCTACTACCTGACCTACACCCGTCTGGGCAAGGCCGAGAAGGGTGCCGAGGAAGTGTTCATCGCCAACCCCGGCGACAGCCAGTGGAACACCGGCGATCTGGTGGATGCGGACGAGTTCTTGGCTGCAAACAAGGCTCTGAAGGAAGAGGGCAAGGAAGAGGCTACCTTCCGTCCCCGCCATGCTTACTCCAGCGTGGAGGAGGCCATTGCCGCCTATGCTGACGGCAATGTGGGTCTGCACGCTCCCATCCTGGTTCGTATGGGCAAGGAAATCGACGGCGAGATGGTATACAAGATCATCACCGCCACTGTGGGTCGCCTGATCTACAACGAGCCCATCCCTCAGGATCTGGGCTTCGTAGATCGTACTGATCCCAACCACGCTTTCGATCTGGAAGTTGACTTCCTGGTCGGTAAGAAGCAGCTGGGTAAGATCATCGACAAGTGTATCCGTGTCCACGGCTTCACCATCGCCACCGAGATGCTGGATCGCATCAAGGCTCTGGGCTACAAGTACTCCACCAAGGGCGCTATCTCCGTGTCCATTGCGGACATGGTGGTTCCCGCCATTAAGTACGAGCTGGTCAAGCAGGCTGAGGGTAAGGTCGTCGAGATCGAAAACTACTACCGTCAGGGTCTGATCACCAACGATGAGCGCTACCGTCTGGTCGTCCAGCAGTGGGAGAAGACCACCGCTGACGTCACCGGCGCTCTGCAGGGCAATTTGGATCAGTTCAACCCCATCTACATGATGGCTGACTCCGGCGCCCGTGGTAGCATGGCTCAGATTCGTCAGCTGGCCGGTATGCGTGGCCTGATGGCCGATACCGCCGGCCGCACCATCGAAATCCCTGTTAAGGCAAACTTCCGTGAGGGTCTGTCCGTTCTGGAGTACTTCATTTCCTCCAGAGGCGCTCGTAAGGGCATGACCGATACCGCTCTGCGTACCGCTGACTCCGGTTACCTGACCCGCCGAATGGTCGACGTTTCTCAGGATGTTATCATCCGTGAGCATAACTGCGGCACCAGCAACGGCATCTGGGTCGGCGCTGTGTACGACAAGAACGGTGACGTTGTGGATTCCTTCGGCAACCGCATTAAGGGCCGTTATCCCGTCAATGATGTGGTGCATCCTCAGACCGGCGAGCTGCTGCACTCCAAGGACGTCATGATGATGCCCGAGGATGCCGCTAAGTTCGAAAAGGCCGGTATCGAGAAGATCTATATCCGTACCATTTTGGCTTGCCGCGCCCGCGTGGGTGTCTGCGCCAAGTGCTACGGCATGAACCTGGCCACCTCCAAGGAGGTCGATCTGGGCGAGGCTGTTGGTATCATCGCGGCTCAGTCCATCGGTGAGCCCGGTACTCAGCTGACCATGCGTACCTTCCACTCCGGCGGCGTTGCGGGTGACGATATCACTCAGGGTCTGCCCAGAGTTGAAGAACTGTTCGAGGCTCGCCGTCCCAAGAAGATGGCCCAGATCTCCGAGATCACCGGCATTGTGGCCGTTGATGAGAGCCACCGTACCGCTCTGCGTAACATCACCGTTACCGCCGAGGACGGCGAGGTCAAGGTCTATCAGGTGCCTTACTCTGTGGGCCTGAAGGTTCAGCACGGCAAGAAGGTTATGAAGGGTGAGCCCATCACTGACGGTGCTCTGTATCCTCAGGACGTGCTGCGTATTTCCGGCGTTGAGGCTGTTCAGGATTATCTGGTCCAGTCCGTTCAGGCGGTTTACCGCCAGCAGGGCGTTGAGATCAACGATAAGCACATTGAGGTCATCATCCGTCAGATGATGCGCAAGATGCGCGTTGAGGAGCCCGGCGATTCCGCTCTGCTGACCGGCACGGTCGTTGACATCTTCGAGTTCGAGGATGCCAATGCCGCTGTGCAGGCTCGCATCGATGCAGGCGAGACCGACCTGAAGCTGGCTACTGCCTCCGCAGTGCTGCTGGGTATTACTAAGGCCGCTCTGGCTACCGATTCCTTCCTGTCCGCCGCATCCTTCCAGGAGACCACCAAGGTTCTGACCGATGCCGCTATCAAGGGCAAGGTTGACCGTCTGGTCGGCCTGAAGGAGAACGTGCTGATTGGTAAGCTTATCCCCGCCGGTTCCGGCATGATGGCTTATCGGGATTACGCTCCCGGCGTGACCCCTGAAAGCCGCCTGACCGAGGATTTTGTCGAGCAGATGGATTAATTGCAAAGGCCGTCACCATTTGGTGACGGCCTTTTTGTGTTTGTGGATACTATGATAAATGATTGTTTACAATACAACTTTTTCGTAGGGCGGGGTCATGACCCCGCCGACCACTTTGGTCGATTGAGCAGTAAAATCACTTCAAAAACCTTACGATTATAGCAAATATCATACGGCTCAATAATCGAACCCCAGCGGCGGGGCCATGGCCCCTCCCTACGAATGGCATGTGTGATAATCCGCTAAACAATCATTTACCTTAATTAAAAGCGAAACTCCCCAGAGTTACCTCCGGGGAGTTTTGATTATTTAATTACGACCACACCGTTTTCCTTCACTTCAACGGTGTCGCCGTGCTTGACAGCCTCCAGGAAATCATCTCCCAGACTGTCCACAACGGGCATGCTGATTCCCTCCAGCCAGACGCTAGCCAGAATAGAACCGGCAGCGGCCAAAGAGTCAATGGGCTTGCTGAAGAGCATGCAGGCAGGCTGACGTTCCATGGCGCAGGCACAGTACAGCACCAGACCGCCGGTGGTGGAACCGATTGTCATGGGCAGGCACAGCGCCTTGCCGGCCAGCTCCTTACCGTGGAGGTCGGGGTTGTTCTGGTCGCCGCAGGTGGCCTTCTTGTCGCCGAACTGCAGCGCGCCCTGCAGGGATGCCAGAGTGTTGAAGCCACCGTGGGAAACAACGGCCTCAGCGGTCACGGTGCCGGGGGCAATGACACGTCCTTTAAATTCCTTCATTTCAATTGCCTCCCTTCGTGATCTTGGCGAGGATATCGTCCTCGGTGTAGTACCGGGCGGTGGTGTAGGTGCGCAGCTTGTTGGAGGAGGTCATAACGCTCATGGATTTGCACAGGGGATTATTCATGTACATCAGGGGGCAGATGTAGCTGAGGATCACGCCGGTGGTCTTCAGCCGCGCAGCGTACTCGGTTTTCTCAAACTCGGCCTTGACGGCGGGGGCGGTGGTGAACACAGTGGGAATCAGCACCTTCTTGTTGCCAGCGGCCTTCAGACCTTCCTCAACACGAACTGTCCAGCTCTTCAGCTGCTCCATGCTCATATGGGGGCAGCCAACAAAGCACAGCTTGGGCTTTGCGTCGGGATTTTTCCACATGACGGGATAATTATTCTTCACCCGCTCCAGCTCTGCGTCGTCGATGACGTAAACCTGAGCGTTTTCGGCGATGAGGGCTTCGCCCAGCTCCTTGGCTTCGGGGGTCAGGTTGGCAATGTGATATAGGCCTACAGCGCCGTTGGAGGCGGTAGCCGCGCCGAAATCCTTCAGATAGGCGCAGTTTTCGTCATTCAGCTCGGTGCCCAGCCACTTTTCCATACCCATAACATAGGGTACGTCTTCCATGACCTTCATGCCGATGGCAGAGCCCAGCAGCTGCGCTTCGGGCTTGTTTTCACACTCTACCTTGACGATCCAGGTGGCCTTGCGACCCTCGTCGGTCAGCAGACCGAAGTTGGGAACGTAGCCTGCGATGGAGCCCATGATGTCCATAATGCCGGAGTTGCGGTTGCACCGGGCGCCCAGCACGGAGTTTGCGTAAACCACGGCAGAGGACTCAGCCCAGCTGAGGATATCGCCCTTTTTGGGCTTGTTGCCCACCTGATCCAGATAGCAGGCGCAGGTGAAGGCGTCCTTGTCCATCAGACCCAGCTGCTTGAGCTGCTCCTCATAGCTTTCCTGGGTGGAGTACATAAATTTGTTGAATACCAGCTTCTGCAGGAAATTGGCGGGTACGTTTTTGTCCACAGGCCGGGGGTCAACAGAGAACTTCTGGCTGGAGACCGCGCCGGCATCGATGAGCTGCTGCATCAGGTCAAAAACCGGGCCCATCATCTTCAGGCCGAAGGAGGTGACCAGATGGTTATAGTCGGAAGTCACCGGAACCAGCTTGTCAGCGCCGAAGGTTTCACCGTACATGACTAAGGTCTTCATGACCTTGGCCATGGTTTCGCCCTTAGCACCGTCTAAAATAGCCTGCTGCTCGGGAGTTAAATACATGGTTATCATCCTTTCATTTACAGCTTCATGCACACATCCCATGCGCCCCAGATAACGGTGCGCAGGTTGCCGACCTTGTTGGCGTCGCCGACGATATAGATGTGTTTGCCTTTTTCCACCAGAGGCATGGGCTTGTAGCCGGCGGACAGGATCACGGAGTCGGACTCGATCTTGAACTCCATGCCGTTCTTGTCTGCCACGATGACGCCGTCATTTTCCACCCGGCACAGCTTGGTTTCCAGATGGACGGGAACTTTGTTGGCTTCGAAGAAATCACGCAGGAAGCTGGTGTTGGCCAGACAGATACCGGGGGTGGTGATCAGGTCGTCCTGCATCTCTACGATGGTGGGGTGCTTACCCTGCAGGTACAGCTCGTAAGCGATCTCACAGCCGGTCAGGCCGCCGCCGATGATGGTAACGGTTTCGCCCACTTCCTTCTTGCCCAGCAGGAAATCCACCGCCTGAATGGTCCGGTCGATGCCGGGTACGGGGATGCGGTTGGGCTTGGAGCCGGTGGCGATGATGATCTCGTCGGCGTTGCAATCGGAAATGCGCTTGACCTCGGAGTTCAGCTTGACTTCAATGTTGGGGTACTTGGCGATCTCCCGGCGGTACCAGGTGATCAGATCCCGATCCTTCTCCTTAAAAGAGGGAGCAGCGGCCGCAATGAACACGCCGCCCAGCCGATCGGTCTTTTCGTAAAGGGTCACCTTGTGACCCCGCTTGGCGCAGACGATGGCGGACTCCATGCCGCCAATGCCGCCGCCGATGACCACGATGTGCTTGGACTTCTTTGCGGGCTTGATGTAGTGCTTTTTAGACTGCATAGTTTCCGCGTTCAGAGCGCAGCGGGCAAGACCCATGGTGTCCTTGAGATCCTGGGTATTGTAGTGACCCTTGGAGGAGGAGAAGTTGAAGCAGCCGCTGTGGCAGCAGATGCAGGGCTTGATATCCTCCAGACGATCCTCGATGAGCTTGGTGATCCATTCGGGATCGACCAGGAACTGACGTGCAACACCCATGCCGTCGATCTTACCCTCGGCAATGGCCTGAGCGCCTACATCCGGCTCCATACGGCCGGCGCAGACCACGGGGATGTCCACGAATTTCTTAATGTGCGCAACGTCCTCCAGATTGCAGTTCTGGGGCATATACATGGGCGGATGTGCCCAGTACCAGCTGTCGTAGGTGCCGTTGTCAGCGTTGAGCATATCGTAGCCAGCATCCTGCAGGTACTTGGCAGCCCGCTCGGACTCGGCCATGTCACGACCCATCTCCTTGGCATCCTCGCCGGGGACGATACCCTTCTGGAAGCCCTTGAGCTTGGACTCTACGGAGTAGCGCAGGGAAACGGGGAAGTCGCTGCCGCAGCTTTCCTTGATGGCCTTGACCACCTCAGCGGCGAAGCGGTAACGGTTTTCGAAGCTGCCGCCGTATTCGTCGGTGCGCTTGTTGAAGAACTCGATGGCGAACTGATCCAGCAGGTAGCCTTCATGGACAGCATGAACCTCCACACCGTCAACACCGGCATCCTTGCACAGCTTGGCGGTCTTGGCGAAGGCCTCGATGATCTCATGGATCTGCTCCTTGGTCATTTCCGGGCAGATGATGTCCGGTGCCCAGCGGGAGGGCTGCTCGCTGGGGCTGGCCAGCTCATGGCTGGTATCGATGATGGGCTTGATGATGGCCCGGGTGATCTTGTTTTTATGCAGAGGTCCTACCAGCTCGGTGATGGCCCAGCTGCGCCCCATGCCGGCGGTAAGCTGGATGAAGAGCTTGGCGCCGGTCTTGTGGATCTCGTCCATGAAGACCTTCAGATCCTCGAACATTTTGGGGTTCTGCCACAGCCACTTGCCCCAGAAGGTATCCCGCAGGGGAGCGATGCCGGGAATGATCAGACCCACGTTGTTCTGAGCCCGTTCCAGGAACAGCTTTGCGGCTTCCTTGTCAAATCCGCAGCCGGTCAGCTCAAACCAGCCGAACAGGGAAGTGCCGCCCATGGGGCACATGACGATGCGGTTCTTGATCTCCACATTGCCGACTTTCCAGGGGGTAAACAGGGCTTCGTATTTTGCATCCATGTTTTGTCACTCCTTCAAGTAATGTTGATTTTTCAACAGCCTTATTATACCAAACTCAGCGAAAAATGTCAATGAAACCCGCATGCGTGGTAGATAAATGATTGCTTACCGATCCCTGACAAGGAAACAAAAAACCGGCGAGCCTTCCATAAAAGGCTCGCCGGGGCAGGGGAGGGGTCATTCAAATTCTACAAGCTCACCGCAATGTCTGCAATACTGGGGCTTTTTCGTAAAGACCAGGACGAGTTTCCTCAGAAACTCGTCCTGGTCTTAAAGTTGCAACATTAACATTTAGGCACCATAAATCAAATAATGGTAACCGTCATCAATTTGTGCATCTTTATCGTTGAAATATGCTTCGGAATGCGTATATGTAGTGGTCTTACTGCCCAAATCAATGCCGTAATGGTTGGTGCTACTTACGGCATAGCCGTCAAAAGATATGGAACAACATGTTGTGTTCAGCCATATGCTACTATCCATTCTTTTAACATATCTTTCGATGTTTGCGCCGACAAAGTGTGAGCCTACTTCCGTTTCGGCGGGGACTGTTGCGCCACAAGCTAATCCTAGTGCTGCTAAAAGGGTCGATGTAATAGGCATTCCGAATAAACCTGTAATAAGACTGGCAACGGAAATTGTATTTGCGATAAAGTATAAGTCCTTTTCTACAACAACAAAATCGACATCTTCATGTATATGGAAGATGTACCTATCTCTCGAGTCGGTATGAATGATTCGTCCGGTATATTCCGAAAGGCCCAACGCTTCCTCAAGCGCGGGAGTAAATTCTGCCTCTAAATCATCTGTGGTTAAAAGTCGTGCACTACTGGCGGGTTCTGTGTGGATAATTGTCGATGGACAGTGTATTTTATCCCAAAGATCACGGCTATCTACGCAATTGGAAAAAAGATCACGCCAAAAACTAGGTGAACTGACGCTGATTTTTTTACTGTCAATATTAAAATAGTATTCATAAATATAGGTATCTGTATTGGTATATTGGATAGCAAAACAGCCATTGCCGGAGAGGGTGTCCAAGTAAATGTTGGACAGATAACTGCTTGTTTTACAATAATAAACAGTATGCTGCCCACTTGTTGTGATAACCTCATTTGCACTGAAACTGGAATTGTTATCTGAGGCATAGACAGCTGGGGGGATCAGATTAACCAGAATAACTAGGGATAAGAATAAAGAAACTGCTTTTTTAACTCTCATAAATATCCTCCTTGTTTATTTATACTCTAGTTGTTTGCCACAATGTTTGCAATAGCCAAGTCTGGTGGAGAAGGGGTTTTTATAAAAGGGAAGCGTAATTCTTTTACAATGGGGGCATTTTGAACTGTGTAAGCATAAAATATTTCCTGTTACAAAGTTGATTAAAGAAATGCGTTGGACAGCAGCGGGGATATTTATGAAAAAGGCTGCGATTATGGGGGTGATTCCTAAAAGAAGAATAATGTTAGCACATATTACCATGGTACGACTTACTTTCAAGATCCCACTCCTTTCAAAAATGAAATACTGCTACGGTTCTTCCCTTCAACTGTATTCTATCAAACATGAATGCTCGTTGCAACCAAAAAATGTAAATAAAATATGGCTCCGGGTATAAAAATATTTCCGCAAAATTTGTTGACTTTTTCTAAAAAGTGTATATAATATGATTTTGTATGGACACTATGAAAGAATGTATGATCCCCCAATGCGGGGATTTGGCGGAATTGGCCGGAAAGCGGTTCGTTGTGGGGGCAAAGCAGCTCCGAAAAGCGCTCCAATCCGGCAGGGCTAACTTCGTATATCTGGCGAAAAATGCCGACCCCGCCATCACCGCTCCCATCGAGGAGCAGTGCAAATTGAACAGTGTACCCTGTGCCTGGGTCAGCAGTATGCAGGATCTGGGTCGCGCCTGCGGAATCGAAGTGGGCGCCGCCGCGGCAGCCGCCGTGGATTGATCTGTTTCTACCGGATAAAGTCCGTAGAATATAAATATTGAAGAAAGGAGAAAGAAAATGCCTACTTTTAACCAGCTCGTTAAGAACGGCCGTAAGCAGGTCACCTACAAGTCCACCGCTCCTGCTCTGCAGAGAGGTCTGAACACCCTGGAGAACAAGGCCACCAACCTGCCTTCCCCCCAGAAGCGTGGCGTCTGCACTGCTGTTCGTACCACCACCCCCAAGAAGCCGAACTCTGCTCTGCGTAAGATCGCCCGTGTGCGTCTGACCAATGGCATGGAAGTTTCCGCTTACATTCCCGGTGTTGGCCACAACCTGCAGGAGCACTCCGTGGTTCTGATCCGCGGCGGTCGTGTCAAGGACCTGCCCGGTGTTCGTTACCACATCATCCGCGGCACTCTGGATACCCAGGGCGTGCAGAACCGGATGCAGTCCCGCTCCAAGTACGGTGCGAAGCGTCCCAAGGCCGGCAAGAAGTAATTCTGATCCGTCCAACCAAATTTGACTTTATTCCAAGCCCTTTCGCAAGGCTACGCCTTGCCATGATGGTTTTTTATATAGAGAAACCTCTGGCCAGGCACAACGAAAGTTTCACTTTCGAGTACCGATGAAAATCATTATTATATGAAGGAGGGAAGCAAAGTGCCCAGAAGAGGTAATGTTCCCAAGAGAGAGGT
>JAFTIZ010000033.1 GCA_017456645.1 Oscillospiraceae bacterium | reverse complement strand
GGTGACTGGGGGATATTGTGCCGCATAGCGGCACTGTCGCCCAGTATGGGCGACAAATCCCTCCGACCTCGCTTACGCTCGGCCACCTCCCTTTAGGCAAGGGAGGCTTTGGTGCGGTACATATTTAATCCGCTAAACAATAATTTTACATCACACTAATGCTTTTCGCATGGCGCCGATGGCGCCTTTTTCCAATCGGGAGACCTGCGCCTGAGAGATTCCTAGCACGTTAGCCACCTCCATCTGGGTTTTGCCGTCATAAAACCGCAGGGACAGGATCTGCTTTTCCCGATCCCCCAGAGCCTTAAAGGCATCCCGCAGGGCGATGTGCTCCATCCAGACAAGCTCGGTGTTTTTGGTGTCCCGCACCTGATCCATTACCGTCAGGGGGTCGCCGCCGTCGGCGTAGACGGGATCGTACAGGCTCACCGGCGCGCACACCGCGTCCAGCGCCTGACTGACCTCCTCCACGGTCAGCGCCAGCTCCTTTGCGATCTCCTCCAGTGTCGGCTCCCGATTCAGGCGGGAAAGTATGGCCTCTTTGCATTGTAGTACCCGATAGGCCACGTCCCGAATGGAACGGGACACCCGAATGGCGCTGTTGTCCCGCAGATACCGCCGCACTTCGCCGGCGATCATGGGCACGCCGTAGGTGGAAAATTTCACATTTTTGTCCGGGTCGAAGTTGGCGATGGCCTTCATCAGGCCGATGCACCCTACCTGAAACAGGTCGTCGGGGCTTTCGCCCCGCTTGTCGAAGCGCTGGATTACGCTGAGAACCAACCGAAGATTGCCTTCGATGAGCTTTTCCCGGGCTTTTTTATCTCCGGCCTTGGCCAGCCGGAGCAGGGTGTCCATTTCCGCATGGGTCAGGGTCTTTAGCCGTGCGGTGTTCACACCGCAGATCTCTACTTTTCCCTGCATATTTCTCCTCCTGTTGTAAGGTAGTACCATTATCTCCATCCGGCGGACAAACATACATCTGTGGCGATTGTGCTTTTTTCACAAAAATTCGGGTTGAAAACGACGACGCAGGGCGCTCAAAAGGGGTCGCGGTGACGGGTTTTGAACTTTTTGAAGGAATTTCAGCAAAAAATTGAGGGGTGGCAGGTGGTGACGTAACACGTTATGCGGTGAATTTTGGAAGGGAATATGCAAGCGGATATACAATTTTTTGATGTGAGCGAAGTTTGTGGATTTTGGGTATGCTTGTGGAAAACTCGAACTTTTCCACAATCTCCACAGGTTTTTCCACAGGCTGTTTTCACAGCCGGTTTCGAGGCATATCCATTTTTAGTTGACATAATGACTTGCGGCGCAGTTCGACAAATTTCCCACTTTTCCGCATGTCAAAAAAACGGCAGCCCCGCCGCCAAGGTACGAAAAATAGGACTTGACAAACCGGTTCTGTCATGGATGGGTGGGAAAGGATGCTGGATCGGTGGGCGTTTTTGCGCCGCCGGATCTGCATGTGGACAGATATCAAAAAAATTTTAAAAAAGGTATTGATTTTCCGTGAAAAGGGCGTTATAATGTGAAACTGTATGAAAGTTTGAGAATAGGAGGTGTGATCATGCCCAACATCAAGTCCTCTAAGAAGGATGTCATTTCTTCCAAGATTGCTTACGAGAAGAACAAGGCCGATAAGTCTGCTCTGAAGACTACCGTCAAGAAGTTTGATGCTGCTCTGGTTTCCGGCGACAAGACCGCTGCCCAGGCTGCCTATGTGGCTGCCGTGAAGGCTGTTGACCAGGCTGTCAAGAAGGGTCTTCTTCACAAGAACAATGCTGCCCGCAAGAAGAGCAGCATGACCCTGAAGCTGAATAAGCTGGCTTGAGTTTTCTCTGAAAATATCTCCCTCCCGTATTCCGGAGGGAGTTTTTTCATATTAGAATAGAATGCAGGAGGTGACACCATGGCGAAGCTCAGTGATCCGATTACCATACTCAAGGGCATCGGCCCTACCAAGGCGAAGCAGTTTGAACATCTGAATATTTTCACCCTGCGGGATCTGATCTGCCACTTCCCCAGAGGCTACGAGGATCGGACACGGCTGGTGACCATCGATCAGCTGGAGGCTGACCGCCCAGCCTGCTTCAAGGCTGTGGTCATGAGCACGCCCCGCACCGCCCATATCCGCAAGGGTCTGGACATGACCAAGGTACAGCTGGCCGACCATACCGCCAGGCTGAGTGTGACCTTCTTCAACAACCGCTACGTCACCGATCAGCTGCGCTACGGCGAGGAATATATCTTCTATGGCGCAATCAATGGGGATTTTTCCGGCTTCAACATGACCAATCCCGTGTTCGAGAGCCTGAATTCTCCGCCGGTGACCACACGGCGGGTGCTGCCCATCTATCCGCTGACCGCAGGCCTGTCCAACACCAGCGTCCTGAAGGCAGTGCAGCAGGCTCTGGCCATCTGCGATGTGCCGGAGGAGATCATTCCTGAGGCTGTGCGCCGGCGCTACGGCATATTGCCGGCGGAGCGGGCATATTACGCCATTCATGAGCCGGCGTCCATGGAGGAGGCGGAGCTTGCCAAGCGGCGGCTGGTTTTTGAAGAATTTTTCGTTTTCTCCGCGGGATTGTCGCTTTTGCGTGCCTCCCGTGCCGGCAAGAGTGCGCAGCCCTATGAAAATACCAACCTGCAGCCCTTTTTTGCGGCGCTGCCCTTCCGTCTCACCGGCGCGCAAATGCGTGCCATTGAGGAGATCGCTGCCGATGTGCGCAGCGGCGCGCCCATGAACCGGCTGGTTCAGGGCGATGTGGGCAGCGGCAAGACTATGGTGGCTGCCGCAGCGGCGTATCTGGCTGCCAACAACCATCGGCAGGCCGCCCTGATGGCACCTACGGAAATCCTTGCGGAGCAGCATTACAACTCCCTGTCCCGCCTGTTTGCTCCGCTGGGGCTGCGGGTGGCGCTGCTCACCGGCTCCATGAAGGAGAAGGAAAAGCGCACGGTGCGGGAAGCCATCGCCGCCGGCGAGGTGGATCTGGTGGTGGGCACCCATGCGCTGCTTTCCGGCACCACCGTGTTCCATCAGCTGGGCATGGTCATTGCCGATGAGCAGCACCGCTTCGGCGTGGCGCAGCGCTCCAGACTTGCGGCCAAGGGCAGCGACCCCCATGTGCTGGTCATGTCCGCAACGCCCATTCCCAGAACCTTGGCGCTGATCATGTACGGCGATCTGGAGGTGTCCATTCTGGACGAGCTGCCTCCCGGACGCCAGAGCGTGGATACCTTCCTTGTGAACGAAAGCTACCGGGCGCGGATCAATGCCTTCCTGCGCAAGCAGGTGGCCGAGGGGCATCAGTGCTTCGTGGTCTGCCCCGCGGTGGAGGAAAACGAGGAGCTGGGCATCAAATCTGCCGAGGTTTGGGCGGAAACCTTGCAAAAAACCGTATTTCCCGATCTGCGTGTCCTGCTGCTCCACGGGCAGATGAAGGGCGCGGAAAAAGAGCAGATCATGGCGGCCTTCGCCGCCGGCGAGGGCGATATTCTGGTGGCCACCACGGTCATCGAGGTAGGCGTGGACGTGCCCAATGCCACGCTGATGGTCATCGAGGACGCGGATCGCTTTGGCCTTTCCCAGCTGCACCAGCTCCGTGGCCGTGTAGGACGGGGCAGCGCGAAAAGCTTCTGCATTCTGACCTCTCACAACCGAAATCCCGAAACACTCCAGCGGCTGAAGGCTCTGTGCAAGACTACAGACGGCTTCAAGATCGCGGAAGAGGATCTGAAGCTTCGCGGACCCGGCGATTTCTTCGGTGCGCGGCAATCCGGTCTGCCGGCCTTCCGTGTAGGGGATCTGAGCTACGATTTACAGACTCTGAAGGATGCCCAGGCCGCCTCTGCCCAATGGATCGAGGAGTTCGGCACCGCGCCTACGCCGGAGGCTGTTGCCCTGCGGGAGCGAATCGGCGAGCTGTTCCGCCGCGCCGAGGGCACCATGAATTAGGAAGGTAAACGCCGCGGAAAGTTCACACAATCCTGGTTTACATTTTCACAAAACGATGATACAATGAAAGCTACCAAATTGAAGGGAGGCGAGGGACTTGCGCCGGGCTTTACAAAAAATCTGGAACGTATTCATGAAGGGCGATCTGATCTTGCTGCTGCTGTGCGTGGTCGCCTCCGCCTTTGGCTGCCTGTGCATCGCCAGCGCTACCAACCATCACGAAACCATCCGCTATGTCATCGTGCAGGCGGCGGCCATTGTGCTGGGCGTGATGTGCTATGTGGCGGTGTCGGCCATCGATCTGGACTTCGTTTCCGAGCATCGGGGCGTGCTGGTGGTATTCAATATCTTCCTGCTGCTGCTTCTGATCCCCTTCGGCGTGGACTTCAACTCCGGTAATAAAAGCTGGCTCGACCTGCCGCTGATGCCCGTCAGCATTCAGCCGGCGGAGATCTGTAAGATCACCTTTGTTCTGATACTGGCGTCCGTGATGGCTTCCCATCAGCAGCGGATCTCCTCGGTCAAGAGCGTGTTTTCCATGCTGTTCCATATGCTTCTGCTGGTTGGTACCAACATCGTGATCTCCAAGGACGCCGGTGTGTCGCTGATCTTCGTGTTCATCTTCATCGGCATGGCCTTTGCCGGCGGTGTCAGCATGTTCTGGTTTGTGCTGGGCGGCGGTGCCATTGCTGCCGGCGCGCCGGTGATCTGGAATTTTGTGATGAGTGAAAGACAGCGCAAGCGCTTCGAGGTTTTGTGGAACCCGGACATTGACCCTATGGGTCTGAACGAGCGATATCATTCCATGCGCTCTCTGAAATCCCTTACCGGCGGCGGCCTGACGGGACAGGGGCTGTTTAACGGAAACCGTACCCAGATCGGCGCTCTGCCGGCGCAGCATACGGACTATATTTTCTCCGCCATCGGCGAAGAAATGGGCTATATTGGCTGCATTGTGGTGCTGATCTTGCTGCTGGCCATCGTTGTGCGGGTTGTGCAGGTGGGCAGCCGCAGCCAGAATTATCTGCGCCGGATGGTCTGCTTCGGCTCGGCCATGGCGCTGATCTTCCAGATCTGCAGTAATGTGGGTATGTGCATCGGCGTGACGCCGGTTATCGGTCTGACGCTGCCCTTCATCAGCTATGGCGGCAGCTCCATCGTGTCGCTGTATGCCATGCTGGGTCTGGTATCCGGCGTGAAAGCCCGACCGGCGCCCAAGCGGCGGGAGTTGTACGTCCGTCCTTATTGATTATGAAAACCACAGGGTCACGCCCTGTGGTTTTTTGCGCAAAAAAACCGCCCACATGGGCGGCGTGGCATAAAACAGAAATGACCCTTGACCGTCGTTCTTTCGATACGTACGATCAAGGGTCATTTCTGTTCATTCTTGATATCTAACATCATTGGTTAACCTCGCTTTCTACAGATTTAGACATTTGCATCAGATCGGGATCATTCATTCTCTGCAATCACAAATTTTTTACATCTCATAAGCAAGATTGGCTTGGTGTGCGGAATTGTTGAAAGTGATCGGTGCAATTGTCTGCTTGGTTTTCATCTTCGATCAAGTTACGGCAGAGGAGGAGATTGTTCAATACTTAAAATAGTGGGAAATGCTTGAAGGATTCTTTTGATGACTTACATGATTGGAAGGCTAAAAATACTTTCTCCGCTTCGCTGCTTTTTCTGCCGGATCGAATGATTAAAACCGGGGAGGATTTACGTGTACATTGGTATCACCTCTTGTGACTATAAAATATCACAACTTTAGAGGAAATGCAATATGGAAAACTGTACAAACTATACAAAAAGTAATTGTACAAAATACAGATTTCCGGGCTTTGCGCACAAAAGGAATTGACAAATGTCGGGGGGATCTGATACAATGATTGTATTAGGCGGCTTTTTAGCCGCCTGTTTTTTCGTCTTTTTTCGCGGCCTTCAGCAGACGGGTGGCCACCACCGCCAGCATGGGCGACAGCAGCATCCCCGGCAGCCCCAGAAGCTTGTAGCCTGCGTACATGGCAAGCAAAGTCGTAAGAGAATCCAGCCCCAGCTCCCGACCCAGCAGCTTGGGCTCCAGAATGGAGCGCATCAGCCACACCACGGCATACAGCCCCAGCAGCCCAGCGCCCTGTGCGGTCTGCCCCTGAAGCAGACAAAGGATGCTCCAGGGAATCAGCACCGTGCCGGTGCCCAGAACCGGAAAGGCATCCACCAGCGTCACCATTAGCGCCCAGACCGGCCAATAGGGGATCCGCAGAAGCCAGAAGCCGGCCAGCAGCTCTAGCGCCGTGATGCCCGACAGCTTCAGCTGGGCGCTGAGCCAGCCCAGCAGGGTGGATTTGACGTCCTGCAGAGCGGGGCGGTATGTTTCCTGCCACGCAGGTGGCATGCGGTGGGCGATGGCTGAGCGAAGCCGGGGGAGTCGGGCGGAGATCATAAACGCCGCCAGTACGCCGGTGGCAACGGTCAAAGCGCTGCCGGCAATGGCGCTGAACAGACCGGTGACGATTCCGAGCAACTTGTCTGTCACCCGATCCATGGTGGCGCCGGAGCCGGAAAAGAGGCTGGTCACCGTGTTCGTCAGCACCGGACGTATACCGGAAGGGGCGCTTGCGGATAGCTCCAGCAGCCAGTTTTCCAGACTGCTCAAACCTTGGCGGACGGCATCGGTCAGATCCGGAAGGATCCGCGCCAGCTGTCCCGCTTCCCGTAGGATCAGGGCAATGAGCAGCGTGGCCACGGCAATCAGCAGCACGAATACCGCCGTTACGGCGATGCCGGAGGCGGCCGCCCGGGGCAGCCGGATCCGCCGCTCCAGCACGCCGGCCAGAGGCTCCGCCGCCAGGGCAAGACCGGCGCCAAGAAGGAAGGGGAGCAGCACCGGCAGGCCGAAACGGATGAAGATCCAGCCCCCTGCCAGCAGCACGGGAATGAGAATCAGACGATTTAAAGGTATTTTTGTCATGAACAATCCTCCGCGATGTAAAAACATACTTGCATTTCAGGAAATGTATGGTACAATATTCAAGGACAAATGTACTCTGTGTGAGCAACACTACAAATAATCTTCCCCAGGAGGACACTCTATGAAGAACACCCCCAAGTATTTTATCGTCGAGGCAGCCGCGCTGCCTGAGGTATTTCTGAAGGTGGCTGAGGCAAAGCGCCTGATCGCCACCGGTCAGGCATCCACGGTCAATGAGGCAACGAAAATGACCGGCATCAGCCGCAGCGCGTTTTATAAGTATCGCGACTCCGTTCAGCCTTTCCAGAAGATGAATGTCAGCCGCGTCATCACCTTCCAGTTTGTTCTCCATGACGAGCCCGGCGTACTGTCGGCCATTCTGTCGACTTATGCCACCCATGGCGCCAACATCCTGACCATCAATTCCATCACGCCCTCCAACGGCTGTGCGCTGGTCACGATCTCCGCCGAGACCACGGAGATGACCGTCAGTCTGGACGAGCTGCTGCGGCTGCTGACCGCTACCAACGGTGTGATCAAGGCCGAGGTTCTGGCAGGCTAAATTCCATAGCAAAGACGTGCCGTGAAAGCGGCACGTTTTTTCTTGCTTTCGGCACGTTTCCGTCTTCCGTGACATAGATTGTGGCGGAGGTGATGGCAATGCTGATCGTACAGAAGTACGGAGGCTCCTCCTTGGCTGATGAAGCCCGGATTCATCGGGCGGCGCGGCGGGTGGCGGAGCAGGTCAGGCTGGGACATAAAGTGGTTGTGGTGGTATCGGCCCAGGGCGATACTACGGATGCGCTGCTGGCGAAAGTGCCTGCGGTTTCGTCTTCGCCGCCGGCGCGGGAGCTGGATGCGTATCTTAGCGCAGGCGAGCTGATGTCCGCGGCGCTGATGGCCATGGCTCTGCAGGCGCAGGGTATTCCGGCGGTGAGTCTGACCGGCTGGCAGGCCGGATTGATGACCGACAGTGACCATGGGGATGCCCGTGTGCGAGGACTTCGGGGCAACCGGATCCGGCAGGAGCTGGAGCAGGGGCGTACCGCGGTGGTTACCGGCTTTCAGGGCGTCAGCGCCGAGGGGGATATCACCACTCTGGGGCGTGGTGGCTCGGATACCACGGCGGTGGCGCTGGCGGCCTTTCTGGGGGCGGATCGGTGCATGATCTATACGGATGTGGAAGGGGTCTACGATCGGGATCCTCGAAAACATCCCAATGCGGTGCGTTATGAACGCATCGGCTACGATGCCATGCTGGCTCTGGCACAGCAGGGAGCGCAGGTGCTCCACGACCGTTGTGTGGAGCTGGCACGGCGGTATCAGGTGCCGGTGCAGGTGCTGTCTTCCTTCCGACCCGGTTCGGGCACGATGGTAACAAATGAATGATCCCCACCCCCGGGCAGAACTATTCCCCGGGGGTAAAATTATGCTGCGCCAAAGGCAGAACCTTGCGTAACGGAATGGGATGTGGTATACTGACAGAAAAAGGGGGAATTGTGATGAAATCCATCCGGTTCAGGGTGATTGCCCTGATTTTGAGCATGGCGCTGCTGCTCGGCGGCTGCGGCGTGCTGGATTTTAGCGGCTATTTTGATAAGCTGGCCGATATGTTTGGGCCGGTTTCCTTTGATAATATGGAGTACACCCGGCCGGATCTGTCCGGGTTGGACGGAGCGCTGGAGGCGTGTCTGGAAAGTGCTGCCGATGGCAAGGATCTGGATCGGCTGGTGGGGGACATTACCACCCTGAACAGCATATGCAGTGCCTTCCAGACTAATTATTTGCTGGCCTTTATTCATTACAGCATCGATATGTCCGATACATACTGGGAAACGGAGTACAATTACTGCGCTCAGCAGGGCACGAAGGTGCAGGCCGCTGTGGATGAGCTGATGTATGCGCTGGCAGAATGCAGCCTGCGCGGTCAATTGGAGGCGGAGGAATACTTCGGCGAGGGCTATTTCGATGATTACGATGGCGAGAGCTTGTGGACTGAGGCCTTTACCGCTCTGATGGAGCAGGAAACGGAGCTGGTGAACAGCTATTACGAGCTGTCCGCTCAGGCGCTGCTGATGGATCCGACCTCTGAGGAGTTCTTCACCACCTGCGGTGCCCAGCTGCAGGCGCTTTATGTGCAGATGGTGAAGCTGCGTCAGCAGATCGCGGCGGAGGCAGGCTACGGTAGCTATCCGGAATTTGCCTACGAATTTTACTTCGATCGGGATTACACACCGGAGCAGGCCGCAACGTATCTGGCGGATATCCGCAGGGAACTGGTACCGCTGTATGAGCAGCTGTATTTGCTGGACGTGTGGGATGAGGTCTATGAGCCCTGCGACGAGGGGCAAACCTATCGGTTTGTGGAGCGGATGGCGGCTGCCATGGGCGGCACGGTTCGGGAGGCTTTCGAGCTGATGGACAGCTCCGGGCTATACCACATTTCCTATGAAGAAAATAAGTACGATAGCTCTTTTGAGGTGTTTTTGCCGGATTATATGGTGCCGTTTGTTTTTGTGAATCCCACGAAAACCGGGCAGGATAAGCTGACCTTTGCCCATGAATTTGGTCATTTCTGCAGCGATTACGCCAGCGCAGGCATCGAGCGGAACATCGATGTGGCGGAATTCTTCAGCCAGGGCATGGAATACCTGAGCCTGTTCTATGTGGACGGTACGGAAGATCTGAAGGCGCTGAAGCTGGCGGACAGCCTGTGCGTCTATGTGGAGCAAGCGGCGCTGGCAGATTTTGAGAACCGTGTCTACCGCATGGATACCGATGCGCTGACGGTGGAGTCCGTTCAGGAGCTGTACGGCCAGATCGCTGACGAGTACGGCTTCGGCGATGCTGCGGACAGCCGCAGCTATGTCAACATCCCCCATCTGTTCACCAGTCCGATGTATGTGATCAGCTATGTGGTCAGCAATGACGCGGCCATGCAGCTGTATCAGATGGAGTCGGAGAAGGCCGGCTCAGGTCTGGATTGCTACCGTGGGCAGCTGGCGGTTCAGCACAATGATTTTTTGACGTTCGTGAAGTGGGCGCAGCTGACGAGCCCCTTCGAGCCCGGCCATGTGAAGGAAATGAAGTCCGTGTTTGAGGAATTGTTTCAATGAGAAAAACCGGAGCTGCCGCGGCAGCTCCGGTTTTTTGTCGGTTTATCTTATCATAAAGAGCAGAAAAACCGGAGCTGACGAAGGTCAGCTCCGGTTCATCATGCATAAGAATTAGCCGTTGGCGCGCATCTGAGCGAAGCACTCGCTGCAGAACACGGGACGGTCGGACTTGGGCTCGAAGGGAACCTTGGCCTCGCCGCCGCAACGGGCGCAGGTAGCGGTGAAGAACTCACGGGGGCCACGGGTGGCGTTCTTGCGAGCGTCACGGCAAGCCTTGCAGCGCTGGGGCTCGTTCTGGAAGCCGCGCTCAGCGTAGAACTCCTGCTCACCGGCGGTGAACACGAACTCATTGCCGCACTCTTTGCAAACTAAAGTCTTATCTTCGTACATTGATTTTACCTCTCTTCGGATAAATGTGCCCCGTGAACGCCTACCATGAATGTCAGTTGTAACGCGGAGTCTTGATAGTTTGTGGATTTACCACAAATGCGATTATACACGCAGGATATCTGTTTGTCAATCCTTTATGAAAACTTTTGTGAAATATTTTGAACTTTTATGCAAATTTCCGACAGGTTACAGGTCGAAAGCGGTCTGCTGACCGTCGTAGGCGATGCCAAGATGGTCATAGGCCAGAGCGGTGACGCAGCGACCCCGGGGGGTTCTGGTCAGGAAGCCCAGCTGCATCAGATAGGGCTCGTACACATCCTCAAGGGTCACAGCCTCCTCGCCGATGGTGGCGGCAAGGGTTTCCAGACCCACGGGGCCGCCGCCGTAATTGCGGATGATGGCGGTGAGCATCCGCCGGTCGATGGCATCCAGACCCAGATGATCCACCTCCAGCCGCTGCAGAGCTAGATCCGCGGCCTCCTTGGTGATGGTGCCGTCGCAGACCACCTGAGCGAAATCCCGAACCCGACGCAGGAAGCGGTTGGCGATTCGGGGCGTGCCCCGGCTGCGCGACGCGATCTCCAGGGCACCCTTGGGGTCGATATCCATGCCCAGAATGGTGGCGGAGCGGGTGACGATGCGTGCCAGCTCTTCGGGGGTGTACAGCTCCAAACGTAGCGAAACGCCAAACCGGTCGCGCAGGGGAGCGGACAGCTGGCCTGCCCGTGTGGTGGCACCCACCAGCGTGAATTTCGGCAGATCCAGACGGATGGAGTTGGCGCTGGGGCCCTTGCCTACAATAATATCAATGGCGAAATCCTCCATAGCGGGGTACAGAATTTCTTCTACTACCCGGTTCAGGCGGTGGATCTCGTCGATAAAGAGGATGTCACCGGGGTTCAGGTTGGTCAGCAGCGCTGCCAGATCGCCGGGCTTTTCGATGGCGGGGCCGGAGGTGACCCGGATATTTACGCCCATTTCGTTGGCGATGACACCTGCCAGAGTGGTTTTGCCCAGACCGGGAGGGCCGTAGAGCAGGGTGTGATCCAAAGGCTCACCCCGCCGGCGGGCGGCCTCAATATAAATGGACAGATTGCCCTTGGCCTTCTCCTGACCGGTGTAGTCGGACAGAAGCTTGGGGCGCAGACCGATCTCGCCGGCATCCTGCGGAGCGTAAGTCGGCGAAATCAGGGGCATGTCGAAATCTTGAGAGTATTCTAAACTCATAGCTTACCTCCGAAATGGAGATATGAGATATGAGATATGAGATATGAGATATTCCTATGCTATCTCGTATCTCGTATCTTGTATCTCGTATCTCGGAATTTTAGCCCTTCATGACCATGGCACGCAGGGCGTAGCGAACCATTTCCTCGGTGCTGGCACTTGCGTCCACACCCTTGAGGGCGGCGGCGATCTCCGCCGGGGAATAGCCCAGCTCCTGCAGGGCGGCGGTGGCCAGAGCGACATTGTTGCCTTGCTGCACAGGGGCGGCTACGGATGCGCCGCCGGAGAAGTCCAGCTCCATGCCGCTGCCGCCGATCTTGTCCTTCAGTTCCAAAATGATCCGCTGAGCCAGCTTTTTGCCCACGCCCTGAGCGGCGGTGAGCATTTTTTCATCGCCGGTCATGACGGCAAGGGTGAAATTCTGGGGGCCGCCGGCAGAGAGAATGGCCAGAGCGGCCTTGGGGCCTACGCCGGTGACGGAGGTCAGCAGCTGGAAGCAATGCTGCTCCTCTTTGGAAATGAAGCCATAGAGGTCATAGGCATCCTCGCGGATGGATTCGGTAATGTACAGCCGGGCGGTTTGGTTCAATTTGAGTTGGGCTGCGGTGTAGGCCGTGATTCGGCAGCCGTAGCCCACGCCGCCGCAGTCGATGACAGCCAGCGCCGGCTCTAAAATGGTTACAGCTCCGGAAACGTAGTAAAGCATGGTAGTTCCTCCGTCATTTTACGGGTTTGTTCTTCTTTTTGCCGCCTTCGCCGCCGAAGTCAAAGTCGAGCCCATCCAGAATTTCGCCTTCTGACAGAATGAACATGACGACCAGGAAAATCAAGATAAAGGCACCGAAGCCGGTGTAAGACAGATATCGATACATTTCATCCGGGTTGGATAGGGCTTTTCCATAGCAAAAGGGCAGCGGTAAATAAAACAATCCGCTGAACACAAAGGCGCAGCCTGCAAGGGGACAGTGAACGCACCATACATAGATGCCTCCGCCGATGAGGGCCAGACCCAGCACAGAAAAGGTGACAATGGTTGCGATGCGCCATGCTTTGGAGCTGTTACGGGAGAAAAGCATCAAAATAAGACCTAAAGCAGCGGCAGGCACCATGGCGGCCAGCACCTGAGGGGGAGGAATGATGGCGGCTTCCCCCAACAGCACACCGATGGCCCAGCCGGATGCGGTGGCGTTAAGGAAATAGGAAAAAAGATAACCGCCGGTACGACCCTTTGAAACCGGATGCACAATCAGAGCCGCAATCATGAGCGCAAGAGGGGGAAGCAGCTGCACGATCCAATGCAGCCGCGACAGGAACGTAACCTGACTATAAAGCAAGGAAATCGCCCATGCGGATACGGCCATTATCAGCAGGCCAATGAGATAACAAGGGAATATCTTCAGTTGAGGTTTATTCATAACGATACCTCCACAATGGTGGTAGGATAAATGATTGTCTAGTGGATTATCACACACGCCATTCGTAGGGCGGGGCCATGGCCCCGCCGCTAGGGTTCGATCATTGAGCCGTATGATATTCGCTGTAATCGTAAGGTTTTTGAAGTGGTTTTACCACTCAATCGACCATAGTGGTCGGCGGGGTCATGACCCCGCCCTACACACATACAGCAGTGTAAATAATCATTTACCGTTACGATTTATTGAGTTGTGCCAACAAGGAGGTAGAGGATCTGCCGTGGCACAGGGCGATGGCGATGGCATCCGCCGCGTCGTCGGGCTTGGGCATGGCGCTGAGCCCCAAAAGCCGCTTCGTCATATCCTGAACCTGATGCTTGGTGGCGTTGCCGTAACCCACCACCGCCTGCTTGACCTGCATGGGCTTGTAGGAATAGACCTCCAGCCCTGCCTGACGGATAGCAAGCAAAATGACCCCACGGCTTTGGGCGACACCGATGCCGGTGGTGACGTTTTGGCCGAAAAACAGCTCCTCGATGGCTACCACATCGGGCTTTGCCACCTCCAGCAGCTGCTTCATATCCTCATAAATGATCTCCAGCCGGGCGGAAAAATCCATACCGGCAGGGGTGGTGATGGCGCCGCAGCGCAGGAGCTGAAACTGCCCACGCTGAGCCTCCACCAGACCAAAGCCGGTGATCCCGTAGCCAGGATCGATGCCCAGTATCCTCATTGCATTCCACCGCTGGCGATGTGCCAGTAGTACAAGATCACACTGATGATCATAATGACCAGACCGATGCGGGCTGCCCAGACCTGCCATGCGGGACGGGGCGTGTAGCCTTGACGGGGCTCCAGCTCTTCGGGCTGCTGATTCAGTTCTTCATTTTCCATATCGTATTCACCTCGTTCTTTTATGATAGCACATTTGTTTTGTTTTTCCTACAACTTTTTTGAAAACTTTTCTCCGGTTTAATATTTGCTTAACATTATCGGGGAAAAAACGCCGAAAAGTCATTTCGAAGGCTGGCTATTTTCGTGATTTCGGAAAAAATTTAAATAATGGGTTGTAACTTCTGTAATTATGATGTAAAATAGTAAAACCAAAATACTGCGAATAACCCGATCGAATTCGGTTCTGGAGGTTCAATATGAAAAAACCTATCGTTTTAGTGATTATGGACGGCGTCGGCAAGGGTGACGGCGGCAGCGGTGATGCTGTTGTTGTTGCCAACACTCCCACTCTGGATAATCTGCTGGCTACCTGTCCTCATACTTACCTGAAGGCTCACGGCACCGCCGTCGGTCTGCCCTCCGATGAGGACATGGGCAACTCCGAGGTCGGCCACAATGCCCTGGGCTGCGGTCAGGTCTACTCTCAGGGTGCCAAGCTGGTTGGCGAAAGCATCGAGAACGGCAGCCTGTATGCTTCCGAAACCTGGAAGGAGCTGGTGGCCAACGCCGAGGGTAAGGCCATGCACTTCCTGGGTCTGCTGTCCGACGGCAACGTCCACTCCAATATTTCTCACCTGATCGCCCTGCTGAAGCAGGCCAAGGCCGAGGGTGTCAAGAAGGCCTACTGCCACATCCTGCTGGACGGCCGTGATGTGCCCGCCACCTCCGCTCTGGAGTATGTTTCTATGCTGGAGGATGTGCTGAAGGAACTGAACACCGAGGGCTGCGACTACGCCATCGCCTCCGGCGGCGGCCGTATGCAGGTCACTATGGATCGTTACGAGGCCAACTGGGGCATGGTCGAAAAGGGCTGGCGCACCCATGTGCAGGCCGAAGGCCGTCAGTTTGCTTCCGCTGCAGAGGCCATCGAGACCTACCGCGCTGAGACCGGCTGCATCGATCAGGATCTGCCTGCCTTCGTTGTGGCTCGCAACGGCGAGCCCGTCGCCAAGATCAACAATGGCGACAGCGTGATTTTGTTCAACTTCCGCGGCGACCGTGCCCAGGAGATCTCCCTGGCCTTCGATCGTGAGGATTTTGATAAGTTCGATCGCCCCGGATATACCGGCGTCAAGTTTGCCGGTATGCTGCAGTACGACGCGGATCTGCAGATCCCTTACAACTACCTGCTGCAGCCCCCCGTCATCACTAACACCCTGACCGAAGTGCTGTGCGAGGCCGGCATCACCGAGTATGCCTGCTCCGAGACTCAGAAGTACGGCCACGTGACCTATTTCTGGAACGGTAACCGCTCCGGCAAGGTGGATGAGAGCTTGGAGGTCTACGAGGAGATCCCCTCCGACGTGATTCCCTTCGAGCAGGCTCCTGCCATGAAGTCCAAGGAGATCACCGAGAAGATGGTGGCCAACATGGCTTCCGGTAAGTTCAAGTTCCTGCGCTGCAACTATCCCAACGGCGACATGGTGGGCCACACCGGTGTCATGGACGCGGTGGTCTACGCCATGGAGTGCGTTGACAACGGCCTGAAGGCCATTCTGGAGGCTGCCGACAAGTACGGCTACACCGTGCTGATCACCGCTGACCACGGCAACGCCGACCAGATGACCGAAACCAAGAAGGGCAAGACCTCCGTCCGCACTGCCCACTCCCTGAACCCCGTTCCCTTCATCATCTACGATAAGGACAACGATTGGACCATTAAGGAAGGCGCTTACGGCCTTGCCAACGTGGCTCCCACCGTGGTCAAGATGATGGGTCTGACCGCTCCCGACTGCTGGGAAGCAAGCATGGTTTAAGTTCGCTGTTTGAAAGATACTTTATTTGGGAGGAATAATTATGATTCGTCACGAGAATGAGAACGGCTCCGTGTGCGTCAGCACCGGCGTTTATGTTGACATCGCCGGCGTTGCCGCCAGCAACTGCTTCGGTGTCAAGGGTATGGCTGCCCGGTCTGTTACCGACGGCGTCTACCACCTGCTGCGCAAGGAATCCATGGGCAAGGGCGTGAAGGTCCAGTTCCATGAGGATGATACCATTTCCATCGACCTGCATATCATCGTCGATCACGGCGTGAACCTGTCCGCCGTGGGCGCGTCCATCATCTCCGAGGTTCGCTACGTTGTGACCAAGTGCACCGGCACTGAGGTTCGCGCGGTCAATGTCTACGTCGACTCCATGATGGTCGGTTGATGAGCTGGAGGTAAACGAATGAGACAAATTATCAACGGTTCTGATTTTCGCCGGCTGATCATCAACGCCGCTGCGTCCATCGAGATCAACAAGCAGGCGCTGAATGACCTGAACGTGTTCCCCGTTCCCGACGGCGATACCGGCACCAATATGTCCATGACCATCAATGCCGCTGCCGGCGACCTGCGCAAGCTGGAGGATCCCACTCTGGAAAAGGCTGCCGCTGCCACCGCTTCCGCCATGCTGCGGGGCGCCCGTGGTAACTCCGGTGTTATTCTGTCCTTGCTGATGCGGGGCATTTCCAAGAAGCTCAAGGGCGCTATGGATTGCGACGGCGTTCTGTGGGCTGAGGCTCTGCAGGAGGGCGTGGACGCTGCCTACAAGGCTGTTATGAAGCCCGCCGAGGGCACCATCCTGACCGTTGCCCGTCTGGCTGCCGCCAAGGCAAAGCGGGCTGCTGAGGAGAACAACTACTTCGAGTATGTTCACGAGGCTGCCATTGAGGAGGCCAAGATCGCTCTGGCCAACACCACCAACCAGAACCCCGTCCTGAAGAAGGCTGGTGTTGTGGATGCCGGCGGCAAGGGCTGGCTGGTGGCGCTGGAAGCTATGCTGTGCGCCCTGCGGGGTGAGGACATCGTGGCTCCCGAGGGCGGTGTGGAAGTCAAGGAAGCCGCTTCCTTCGACGATTTCAATACCGAAGACATTACCTTCACCTACTGCACCGAGTTTATCATCTCCCGTGAGAATGATATGGATCCCGAAAAGTTGAGAGATTTCCTGTCCAGCCTGGGCGACAGCCTGGTGCTGGTGGACGATGAGGAGATCATCAAGGTTCACGTCCATACCAATGACCCCGGTAAGGCTCTGCATGAGGCTATGGACTATGGCTCCTTTGTTACCGTTAAGATCGAGAATATGCGTCTGCAGCATACCGAGAAGGTCATGAGCGAGTCCGAGAAGAGCCCCAAGATCGCCGAGCCTGAGAAAACCTTTGGCGTGGTTAGCGTCTGCGCCGGTGACGGCATTGCCGACGTGTTCGCCAATTTGGGCGTTGACCGGATCGTTTCCGGCGGCCAGACCATGAATCCCAGCACGCAGGATATTTTGGAGGAAGTCAACAAGGTTCCTGCCGAGATCGTCTTTGTTCTGCCTAACAATAAGAACATCATCATGGCTGCTCAGCAGGTAGATGCCCTGACTCCCAAGAAGGTTGTGGTCATCGAGAGCAAGACCATTCCTCAGGGCGTCACCGCCATGCTCAGCTTCAACCCGGAGGGTACGGAAGAGGAGAATGTGGAGGCCATGACCGAGGCTCTGGGCACTGTGGACACCATGCAGATCACCTACGCCGCCCGCAACTCCGATTTCGACGGCTACGATATCCATGAGGGTGACTATCTGGCTCTATACGGCAGCCAGCTCTTCGGCACCAGCCAAGACATCAAGGTGCTGCTGAAATCTCTGGCTCAGAAGGTTCGGGATGACGGCAAGGACTATGTCACCATCTACTATGGCGAAAACGTGAAGGAGAAGCACGCCCAGAAAGCTGCGGACATCTTTGCGGATATTTGCCCCGATGCGGATGTCAATCTGCTGCGTGGCGGTCAGCCGGTGTACTATTATCTGATCTCTGCGGAATAATATAATGATGTGTAAGGCCCGCTGCCAACGCAGCGGGCCTTTGCTTGTTGTTGTAATAAGACAGGCAAATGATTGTTTAGCGCGATAAAGCCTTCCCCCAGGGGAAGCCTTTGCGCCCTATGGGCGCTCGGTGGGAGCAAGCCCCCGCCCTACAATAATCATATAGATAATCATTTATCATTCCAAGGGGGATATGGATGAAGGGTATTTTGACATGGAAGCCGGTGGTGTGGCTGCGGCGGACTCTAGCGTGGTTTAAGCCTATGAATATTTCTCTTCATGGGGCGTACACCGGCTTTTTTCTGGTGCTGTCTGTGTTTCCTATTCTGGTGGTGCTGTTTTGCCTGCTGGGTTACACCTCTCTGGGCTCGGAGGAGGTCATGGCGCTTGCAGCAGGCGTGCTGCCGGATGCGTTGGAGCCCCTGGCGGAGCATATCATTCAGGGCGCTTATGAAAACGCCTCTGCGCCGGTGTTGTCCGTGTCCATCCTGACGGCGCTGTGGTCTGCCGGTCAGGGGATGCGGGGGCTGCTGCTGGGACTCAATGCCGTGTATGGCATGAAGGAGGATCGCAGTTATTTCGTCACACGGGGGCTCAGCGCATTGTATACGTTTCTGTTTCTCGTGGTGCTGGTGCTGACGCTGACGCTGCTGGTGTTCGGCTCGTTGGTGCTGGATTATCTGCGCATGACCACCAATCCCTTCTGGCTGTTCGTGCTGGACGTGATCGACCTGCGGTTTTTTCTGCTGCTGTTCTCGCAGACCATGCTATTTGCCGCCATGTACGCGGCTCTGCCAAACCGGCGCAATCCGATTCGCCGGTGTCTGCCCGGGGCGCTGCTGACATCCGTGGGTTGGCTGACATTTTCAAATCTTTTTTCCGCCTATGTGGAGCGTTTTCCCAGCTATGCCAACGTTTTCGGGTCGGTTTACGCGGCGGCGCTGGCCATGCTGTGGCTGTATTTCTGCGTGTGTATTTTCTTTTACGGCGGCGCCCTGAACCGGTACCTGATGGAGCGCTAAGCAATAATTTACCGCTATGTATCGAATGGTTTACAAAAAGTTCACAAATATGCCCTATGATGGCAAAAAGGAGGCGGTGAGATGTTCGGTTTCGTTACAGCCAACAGCGCGGAGCTGTCCAAGGAGCAAAAACGGCGGTACAGTGCGGTTTACTGCGGCATCTGCCGCTGCATCCGCAGCCAGCATACCAACACCGCCCGTCTGACCCTGCGCTACGATATGGCGTTTCTTGCGTTGCTGCTCATGAGTTTGTATGAGCCGGAGGAGATTTCCGGTGGCCGCGCCTGCGCCTTGCATCCCATCAAACCCCGGCCTTGGGTGGATAACGAGTATATCCGCTATGCCGCGGATATGAATGTGGCGCTGGCGTACTACCAATGTCTGGACGATTGGCGCGATGACGGCAGCCAAGCTGCCCATCTCATGGCTAACCATCTGAAAAAGCAAATGAGCCGGCTGACAGAGCAGTATCCCCGGCAGTGCGACGCTATGGAGGGTGGAATCGCTCGTCTGGCTGAGCTGGAAAATGCCGGCTGCGATAATCCAGACGAGCCGGCCAATTGCTTCGGACAGCTGATGGCGCAGCTAATGGTGTACCGGCAGGATTTGTGGGAACCCTATTTGCAGCAGATGGGTTTTTCTCTGGGTCGGTTCATTTATCTGGCCGACGCGGTAGCGGATTTCGATCGGGACAAGCGAAAGGGGCGCTACAATCCCCTTCGGGAGGAGGATCGCTCCCGATGGGATGAATATCTGGTGTTGGCTATGGGGCGCTGCACGGAAAACTACGAAAAATTACCGCTGGTGCAGGACAAAGCCCTGCTGGATAACATCTTATACAGCGGTGTGTGGACGAATTTCGGTAAGAAGAAACGTCAGGAGGACGAAGGATGATCGATGATCCGTATCAGGTTCTGGGGGTAAGCCCCGACGCATCCGACGAGGAGATCAAGCAGGCATATCGGCGTCTGGCAAAAAAATATCATCCGGATCGCAATCCCGGCGATGAGGAGGCTGCCCGTCAGATGCAGCGGATCAACGCGGCCTATGAGCAGATCAAGGATCCGGACAAGGCCGCCGGCACCGGTCGCAGAGGCTACGGCTACGATTCCTACGCCGGTTACGGACGATCCGCCGGTGGGGACTCCTATCAGCAGGCGGCGTACCAGTACATTCGGTTCGGGCGGTATCGGGAGGCGCTGAATGCGCTGGAAAATGCCACGGAGCGGAACGCCCGGTGGTACTACCTTAGCGCTCTGGCCAATGACGGTCTGGGCAATCAGGTCACGGCTCTGGAGCATATCCGCCGTGCGGTGAGCATGGAGCCGGATAATATGGAATATCTGCAAACTTTGCAGGCCATCGAGCAGGGCGGCGTGACCTACCGCCGGCAGGCCGGCAACTACGGCGGCTTTCAGATGCGGGGCAACCCCTGCGCCAATTTGCTTTGGTGCTGGCTGCTGAATCTGTGCTGCTGCGGCACGCCCTGCTGTTGACATTATTCCGGCGTTGTGCTAGAATACACGTGACAACTGAATAGCGCTCCGTGGCAGATGCGGCGCTGAACCGCCTCTGCTGAACAAGATAATCGGGTGTAAATCCCGAACGGTACCGCCGCTGTAAGTGCAGAGGCGTCCTCTTTTGGCGAAAGCCGGTCACTGGAGAGATCCGGGAAGGCAGAGGATGTCGCAGGACCCCAGATCCCTATGCACAAGTCAGAAGACCTACGGAATGCTTTTCTCCTGCGCCCTGCGTGTTTACGGGGCGTGATTTGTCGCAGAAAGACGGCTGCGGCACCGATGATCGGTGCCGCAGCAATTTTGTTTTTAGGAGGAAAATCAAACATGAACAAGAAAATCTGGATCGCTGTGGTTGCTGTTGTGGCGGTGATCGGCATTATGGCTGGCGTATGGTTCGCCACCCGGCAGACCCCGACGGAGGGGGAGAAGATCATCACCGTCAAGGTTGTCCACAAGGATGGCACCACCAACAATTATGTGATCACAACGGAGGCTGAAACCCTGGCTGAGGCCATGAATGAACGGAATCTGCTGGGCGAGGACGACAACGGAATGTACTACACCATCGATGGCGAAACCACGGATTACAGCGTGGACGAAAGCTGGTGGTGCCTGTATGTTGACGGAGAAAGCTCTATGGAGGGTGCCAACACAATTTCGATCACAGATGGTACGATCTACGAGTGGGTGTATACCATTGGCTGGGGCTAAGCTGACCGTTCGGGACATTACTCTGTTCGGAATGCTGGCGGCACTGACCTTCGGTGCCAAGTGGGTCATGGCGGGCTTGCCCAACATCGAGCCGGTGTCGCTGATGGTGATGGTATTCGGCGCGGTGTTCGGCTGGAAGGCGCTGTTTCCCGTGGCGGTTTATGTGGCGGCGGAGATTCTGTTTTACGGTCTGGGGACGTGGAACATCAATTATCTGTACGTCTGGCCCATACTGGCTGTGGCGGCCTGCTTGCTGCGCGGGATGAAGCATCCTCTGGCATGGGCGCTGCTAAGCGGCGTGTTCGGGCTTCTGTTCGGTGCGCTGTGCGCCCCGGTGGATGTATTTATTGGCGGCGTTGGCTACGCGGTGAGCAAATGGGTGTCCGGCATTCCTTTTGATCTGGCCCATTGTGCCGGCAATTTCGTCATTGCCCTGCTGCTGTTCGTGCCCATCCGGAACCTTACGGAGAAGCTGTATGGCAATATGCCGCACTAAGCAATCATGATCCCAAGAAAAAAGGTGCGCTGCTGCGAATGCTCGCAGCAGCGCGTTTTTTATACCTCTTTGTACATGGCAGCGGCATCGTCCTTGCGGACGGCCTCCGCCACCTGAAGCACCTCCACGGCCACCGTTCGGGTGCCCAGAGCGATCTCGATCCGATCGCCGACCTTGACATCGTAGCTGGCCTTGACCACACGGCCGTTGACGCTGATACGTCCGTTATCGCAGGCTTCGTTGGCTACGGTGCGGCGTTTGATCAGCCGGGAGACCTTCAGATACTTATCCAGCCGCATTTTACTTGGAGACAGCGTCCTTCAGGGTCTTGCTGGCCTTGAAAGCAGGAACCTTCGTGGCGGGGATGTTGATGGCTTCCTTGGTCTTGGGGTTGCGGCCAACGCGGGCTTCACGGGTCTTGACCTCGAAGATGCCGAAGCCGGAAACCTGCACGCGCTCGCCCTTAGCCAGAGCGGCGGTGATGGAGTCCAGAGCGGCGTTGATGACGCGCTCAGCGTCCTTCTGGGTCATGCCAGCCTGAGCGGCGGCAGCGGCGATGAGTTCTTTTTTGTTCATATTGTGACTCTCCTTTATTTTTTTGCAGCATTTGCTGCAGTATTAACGCGTTTACAGATGCAGCAGGTTTGCGATCTTCTCTCCCTTGGGCAGCAGCAGGCAATCCTCACGGGTGATGGCCTTGAGCTTGATGGCGGACAGCAGATAGACCACAACGCCCACGGCGATGGGAGCGGCGCAGAGGATGATGCGGCTGGTAATGCCCAGATACGTCAGACCGAACCATGCGCCGTAGGTTACGACACCCATGATGACAGCGGCCAGCAAGCCTCGCAGCATATTTTTCACAATGGCGGGGGGATCCGGCAGCACCCGCCGGACGGTGATCACGTTGAGCACCGTGATGCTCAGATAGCACAAAAGGCTGCCGATGGGGGTGCCCAGAATGCCGATGTGCTGATTGCCGGTGAGAATGGCGATGGCGCCCAGCTTCAGGAAGCCGCCGATGAGCATATTGATCACCGGCAGGTTTACGTGGCCGTGAGCCTGCATGATGGCATTGGTCAGCAGAACGGTTGCATTGAAAATAATGCAAATGCCCAAAACCCGCATGAGGTTTGCTGCCAGCGCCAGATTTTCGCCGGCGTAGCCACCCAGCAGGGCAGTGACCGGCTCAGCCAGCACCGCAAGACCCACCGCGCAGGGCATGGAGATCAGGGCGGTGACACGGGCGGCGGATTCCTCTGTGATTTTGGCGCCCTTATTGTCACCGGTGGTGATCTGGGCGGTAATGGCGGGGATGATACTGATGGTGATGGGGGTGATGAACGCGCAGGGCATATTGAAGATCTTCTGGACGAAGTTATAGATACCCTTGTGCAGATCCGCGGTCTGCTGCGCCATAAAGCCAAGCAGCTGGCTCATGTACACCCGGGTCTCCAGAACGGTCAGGATGTGCAGACCTACGGAGCCGATGGTGATGGGAATGGCGATGGCCAGCAGGCTTTTCGCCACGGAGCCGGAGCTTTCGGCGGTGTCGTTGCCCACGGGCAGCTCCCGATAGCTTTTGCGGAAGCAATGGCTCAGGTAGAACGTGGAGATCAGGCAGCTCATGGTCACGCCGAAGATGGCGCCGCCGGCGGCATAGGCGTGATTGGAGGTGTACCACAGCAGGGCAACGGCCAGAGAAAGACCGCAGATCAGCTTGACGGCGGCCTCCAGAACCTGAGAAACGGAGGTGGGCTTCATATTGCTCTGACCCTGGAAGAAGCCGCGGTAGGTACTCATCATGCAGATCAGCAGGCAGGCAGGACCCAGCGCCAGAATGGTCACCCATGCGTTGGGCTGCCGCTGGAACTCGGCCAGCTGCCGGCAAAGCAGCATCATCAGGGCGGTGCCCAGCAGACCTAAAGTTAGGAAAATAGTTCGGGCGGTGGCATAGATCTTGCGCACCTGCTTGTAGTTTTCCAAGCTGCTGGCTTGGGAGATCATGCGGCTCATGGCTACGGGCAGGCCGGCGGTGGAGATCATCAGCAGCAGGGTGTAGATCTCGTAGGCGGTGGAGTAGTAGCCGAAGGCCACATCGCCGATGATGGCCTTGAGGGGAATGGAGTAGAAAGCGCCGATGATCTTGACGATGGCAGTAGACATGGCAAGCAGCGCTGTGCCATGGAGAAAGGTTTGCTTTTTAGAATCAGACATTGGGTTCTCCTTTTTGGTCAGCGAACAGCCGGGGGATGGCGTATTCGGTGAGCTCAGTCACCACTTCCTTCAGGTCGATGGTGGGCCAAATGCCGTTCTGGTACAGGATCTTGCCCCGCACCATGGTCATGGCCACGTCGCCGCCCTTGGCGCTGAACACCAGACCGCTGAGCACGTTGTGGCAGGGCATCAGGTGGGGGGCGGAGAAATCCACAAGGGCAATGTCCGCGTCCATGCCCACCTTCAGCATACCGCACTCCTCAGCACGACCCTGCGCCCGTGCGCCGCAGACCGTGGCCATCATCAGAGCCGCGGGGGCGGGCAGAGCGGCGGCGTCGCCGGAGACGGCACGGGCATTGAGAGCGGCAAAGCGCATGGCTTCAAACAGATCCAGATTACCGGCCTCGATGGCACCGTCGGTGCCCAGCGCCACATTCATGCCGGATTTGACGCAATTCAGAATGTCCGCGCTCTTCTGGCCGGCCTTGGGGGCGGCCATGGGCAGCGCCACGGCGGAAATCTTCCGCTTACCCAGCAGCTGCCGATCCTCGTCGGAAAGGTAGCCGCAGCCGGCGGCGGTGGTGGGCAGGCTGAACAGCCGGTGGCAATCCAGCAGTTCCGCGGGAGAAAGACCCGTGCGATCCAGACAGGAATTGACTTCCTCATCGGTCTGTGCCAGATGCAGCTGCAGACCGAGGCCTTTTTCGCTTGCGTAGCCCAGCAGACCCTCCCACAGCTTGTGGTTGCTGGTGTATTCGGCGTAGATGCCCGCATCGATGCGGATGCGGCCGCCGTCGTGACCGTGCCATGCGTCTACCACCCGGCACAGCTCCTGGCACTGCTCATCGGTGTCGAAGTCGAAGTCCTCGTTCTGGTCGATGAAGCGGTAGGCGGACAGCGCCAGATTGCCCTTGATGCCGGTTTCGCTGATGGCCTCGGCGGTGGCGGCAGGGTAGTAGTAGAGGTCAGACACGGAGGTGATGCCGAAGCGAAGGGCTTCCGCAATGGCCAGTTTGGCCGCGGCTTTGGCGCAGCGGGAGTCCATTTTGTCCTCTTTTTGCAGCTGGGCATCCAGAGCCTCCCGGCCGGTCAGGTCATCGCAGTAGCTGCGCAGAGCCGTGGTGGCCAGGTGCGTGTGACAGTTGATGAGGCCAGGAATGGCGACCATGCCGGTGCCGTCGACAATGGTGGCGGGCTGCTCCTGAGGAGCGGTTTTGCCGATATAGGAGATCTTGCCGTCCTGAACGCCAAGATACGCGCCGAACAGCACCTCCATTTTTTCATTCATGGTCACAATGGTGACATTGGAGATCAAAGTGTCCAAGAAATTACTTCCTTTCAAATTATCCCATCAATTCAAACAATTCCTGCTTCTGGCGCAGGACATCGTCGATCATTTCAATGTACTGCTCCGGGAACTTGGGGTTGTGGAACCGCTTCAGGCTTCCGTCGGGGAAATTGACCTTGTTCATGCCGCCGCCACCTAAGGAGAGGATGGTGTGAACCTCCTCCATCATATAGATATTGTAAAGGCAATCAAGGCCGTCGCGGCTCCATCCCACGTTTTCGAAGGAACCGGACATATATTTCTGGCGGTACAGATAATAGGGCTTGTAGCCCAGACGGCGAAGGGTTTCGTTGGCGTGGGCCACCATTTTGGTAACAGCCTCAGCGGTGGGCAGATTCTCCCGCCGCTCAAACAGATCCGCGCCCTTCTTCAGCGCCAGAGTGTGGACGGTGATGTTGGCAGGGCTCAGCTGTGCCACCTCATCCAGCGAACGGCAGAAGCCGTCAACGGTGTCTGTAGGCAGGCCGGCGATCAGATCCATGTTGATGGCCTTGTAGCCGGCATCCACCGCTTGGGCGTAGCTGCGGCGCACATCCTCCGACCGGTGAGGCCGGCCGCTGGCGCGCAGCACTGTGTCGATCATGGTCTGGGGGTTGATGCTCATGCGATCGGCGCCGTGAGCGCGGATGGCGTGCAGCTTTTCGGCATCCAGTGTATCCGGGCGACCGCCCTCAACTGTAAACTCGATACATCGTGACAGATCAAAGCTGTCGCCGATGGCATCCAGCAGCCGCGCCAGCTGGTCAGCCGACAACGTGGTAGGCGTACCGCCGCCTATATAAATGGTACGCACCTTCCGGCCGGAATTTGCAAGGAGCGCGCCGGTGGCGGTCAGCTCCTTCATCAGCGCCTCCAGATAGGGCTCCAGAAGCTCCGTCCGCTTGCCGATACTGCGGCTGACGAAGCTGCAATAGGCGCAGCGGGTGGGGCAGAAGGGGATACCCACATACAGCGACAGATCCGTGGGCTCCAGCAGCCGAGCGGCGTTGACCGTGGAGGCAGAGCAATCCACCGCCAGCTCCCGCCGCTGGGGAGTAACATAGTATACATCCCGAAGGAGGTCTTTTGCTGTCTGTTCCGTGCCGCCCTCCAGCATATGCTTTGTGGTGATCTTGGTGGGGCGAACGCCGGCGAGGGCGCCCCATGCGGGCACATCGCTCAGAAGCTGAACCGCCGCTAGATAGTAGCTCTGCTGCAGGGCACGGCGGCGCAGCCGAACTGTTTCGGCATCGGCTTTGATGCGACGCGTGGCGGTGGCGGTTTTGCCGCCCATGGCGATCTTCGCCGTGGCGGTGAGCCAGACCCGACCCCGATGGAGGGTGGATACCGCGTCGCCTTCTGTTCCCTCGGGAAACAGTGCCATCTGCAATTGTTCAACAGCATAACGGTCGTCGTGACCGATGAGGGTCAGGTTCATAAATTACCTCAGATAAGGGTTGTATTTGCGTTCATAGATCAAGCTGCTGCCGCCGCCGTGACCGGGGTAGACGGTTTTGTCACCCTCCAGCGAGGACAGCCGGTGGAGCGAGGCCTCCATTTCGAGCCAATCGCCACCGGGCAGGTCGGTGCGACCGCAGGAGCCGGCGAACAGGGTATCGCCGGAGAACAGCGCGTCACCGCACAGAAAACACACGGAGCCTTTTGTATGCCCCGGGGTGGACAGTACGGTAAAAGTCAGGCCGCCGGCGCAAATTTTGTCGCCCTCGGCGCAGAAGGAAACCTCTGCAAAGTCGCAATTGGCTAGAGGATAGTAGCGGCGGTTCAGGGGATCGGCGGGCTTGTCATAGTCGGCCTTATGCATCCACAAAGCGCAGCCCGTGGCGGCGACCAGCCGTTCAACGCCGCCTACATGGTCGAAGTGACCGTGGGTCAGCAGCACCGCGTCAATGGTCAGCCCCAGCTTTTTAACCGCTTCGAGAATGGTTTCCGGCTGGAAGCCCGGATCAATGACGGCACAGCTTTGGCCGTTGCCGGATACAATATAGGTATTGGTTTGATAGTTGCCCAAGGGCAAAATATAGGTCTTCATAATGGCATCACCGTCTGGGGGTGTTCATCAGCTGATCCGTGTCCAAAATCAGGGTCACGGGGCCGTCGTTGACGGACTCCACCTGCATACTGGCACCGAAACGGCCATGCTGCGGCGGATAGCCCAGCTCAGTACAGATGGACAGGAATTTTTCATACAGCGCCTCGCCCAGTGCCGGGGGAGCGGCCTCAACAAAGCTGGGGCGGCGTCCCTTGCGGCAGTTGCCGTAGAGGGTGAACTGGCTTACTACCAGCACCTGACCGCCTACGGCTTCCAGACCGAGGTTCATTTTTTCGTTTTCATCTTCAAAAATACGCAGACCGAGAGCTTTTTCCGCAAGGCAGCGGCATTCGGCTTCGGTGTCGTTGGGACCGACGCCCAGCAGAATCAGAAAGCCCTTTCCGATCTTGCCCACCACCTCGCCGTCAATGGTGACGGAGGCGGAGTTGACTCTTGTTAATACAGCGCGCAAAGTAATGCTCCTTTCAAGGCTACCCTCAAGGGGAGCCTTTAATTCTGTCCTCTGCGGGAGCCGATGACATCCCGGATGCTCAGCAGCTTATTGCGGATGACCTCCAGTTCGGAAACGTTCTTGACCTCAAAGCGGACGGTGAAAATACTGCGGCCGCCGGGCAGATCCTTGCCGTTAAGCTCCTTGACACGGACACGGGCGGTGGTCATGACCGTTGCCACATCCAGCAGCAGACCGTCACGGGTGATGCAATCCAGCTCCAGAGTGGTGTCGAAGGGCTGCTCCGCCTGATGCGCCCAGCGCACCCGCACCCAGCGGGCGGCCTGATGGGGCTCTTCCCGGTTCTGGGCGTTGGGGCAATCCATCCGGTGGACAGATACGCCGAAGCCCTTGGTGATGAAGCCGATGATGGGATCACCGGGAACAGGGGTGCAGCACTTGGCGAATTTGATCATGCAAGAGTCGATATCCTCCACGATGACGCCGTTGACCGCATGGCGATCCCGCTTGCTGTGGTCGGAGTCCGGCGTGGTGCGCAGAGGGCCGGTCATCAGAACCTTTTCATTGGTCTGCGCCTTCAGCGCCCGGTTGATATCGTCACGGATGCGGCCTACGGCCTTCAGAGCGGTCAAACCGCCGTAGCCGATGGCGGCGTACATATCCTCCCAGCTGGCAAAGCTCAGCTTTTTCAGCAACTGTGGGCCGACCTCGGGATCTACGGTGATGGACAGAGGCAGGCCTACCCGCTTCATTTCGGCTTCGAAGGAGCTGCGGCCGTGAGCCACGTTCTCCTCACGCTTTTCCTTCTTGAACCACTGCTTGATCTTGGTGCGGGCCTGATTGGACTTGCAGATATTCAGCCAGTCACGGCTGGGGCCCTTGGCGGTCTTGGAGGTCAGAACCTCGATGATGTCGCCGTTTTTCAGCTTGGAGTCGATGCCTACGATGCGGTTGTTGATTTTGGCGCCCACCATGGCGTTGCCGACACCGGAATGGATGGCGTAGGCAAAGTCGATGGGGGTAGAGCCGGCAGGCAGGGACACGATCTTGCCCTTGGGGGTGAAGACGAAGACCTCGTCATCGAACATATCGATCTTCAGAGAGTGGACGTAGTCCTCGGCGTCGGTGGTCTGCTGGCTTTCCAGCAGGCGGCGAACCCATTCGAAGTCCTTTTCGTTGCCGTCGCCGGAGCCCTGCTTATACTTCCAGTGGGCGGCGATACCGTACTCAGCGGTCTCATGCATTTCCCATGTGCGGATCTGCACCTCGAAGGGGATGCCCTGAGTGCCGATAACGGTGGTGTGCAGACTCTGGTACATATTGGGTTTGGGGGTGGAGATATAGTCCTTAAACCGGCCGGGTACCAGATTAAACAGGTCGTGGATATGACCCAGAACATTGTAGCAATCGGGGATGCTGTCCACGATGACACGGAAGGCGTACACATCGAACAGCTCGTCCATGGTCTTGCCTTGGGTGTTCATCTTGCGGTAGATGGAATACACGTGCTTGATCCGGCCGTAGGTCTTATTGTGGATACCCACGGAGGCAAGACGGGTGGAGATCTTATCCTGAATGGTGCACATGAAGGCTTCGTCCTGCTCCTGATGAGCGGTCAGATAGGACATGATGCCCTCGTAGCCCATGGGGTCGAGGTAGCGCAGAGCGATATCCTCCAGCTCCCATTTGATCTTCTGCATACCGAGCCGGTGAGCCAGAGGCGCGTAGATGTCCATGGTCTCCCGGCACTTCTTCACCTGCTTGGCAGGGGTCTGGTATTGCATGGTGCGCATATTGTGGAGCCGGTCGGCGATCTTGATGAGCACCACCCGAATGTCCTTGGACATGGCCATAAACATTTTGCGCAGGTTTTCCATCTGGGCTTCTTCGGTGGAGGAGAAGTCCGCACGGGTCAGCTTGGTAACACCCTCTACCAGCTCTGCCACGGTCTCGCCGAAGAGCTTGGCGATGTCATCGTGGGAGGCGTCGGTGTCTTCAATGCAGTCGTGGAGCAGGGCACCCAGAATGGCATCCGTATCCAGACCCATTTCCGTGACAATCTGCGCCACGGCCAGAGGGTGGATGATATAGGGGGAGCCGTCCTTGCGCTTTTGCTCTTTATGTTTGTTGCGGGCGTAGTCTACCGCCCGGTCGATCAGTTCCATATCCGCGCCGGGCATCCGGTTCAGTATGGCGGCGCACATGGCACCGTAATGTTCGGCAAAGGTTTCCATATTAATTCTCCTTGGCCTGCAGCAGGAGCTGCATGGTCCGGCTTTGAGTCAGATCGGCCTTTTCGCCGGTGGCGCTCAGGCTGATGTGGATGTACTTATGCTGCCGCTGGAGCCGCAGAAGACCCACGTCGGCAAAAATATCCAGACAGGTCTGCATTTGCCCCAGATTCAGGGGCAGACCCGACCAGCGGACGATCTTGCGGCACAGGCACATGGGGCTTTCCCGCAGGGGACCGGGAGCGGCGGCCAGATACCGCCAGACCATGGCCAGTGTGGCGCGGTCAGGCAGAAGCGCCTCCGCCGCGGCGGGGGTGATGGTGCCGCAGCGCAGCGCCCGGTAGCCTGCAGAGTCGGCGGTGCAGGGAGCGGCGCAGCTGGGGCGAATATCGGAAATGTTCAGCTGGGGAGAACGTTCCCCGCGGAATTCGTTGACCTGAGGCAGGAAGGCCACGTCCACCAGATCGCCGGGCTGGATGGATGCGCTTTCCGGGGTGGCGGAGAAGTAGATGGCGCCCAGAGTATGGCGACCCTGACGCAGTCGCAGGCGCATATGCCGCCCGTTGCCTACCATGCTGATGCGCTCCACGTGGAGCCGCTCCATCATCAGTACCGGCTTGGGACAGCCGTTGCCGCAGGGCTCCAGCACGCCCAGCGATTCGATGCCGGCTACGGTCAGCAGGTCGGCAGAGATGGCACAGTCCACGTCCAACGTGGTGCGCTCGTCCACTTCGGCGTAAAAATCCCGGGCAAGGGCGCAGACCTGCTCCCGGAAGGCATCAATGTTGCCACGGGAGATGGTGAAGCCTGCCGCCAGCTCATGACCGCCGTAGCTTTCCAACAGGCCGGACAGGGTGGACAGGGCGCCAAACAGGTTGAAGCCGCCGTAGCTGCGGGAGCTGGCCTTGCCGTGATCACCGTCCATGCAGATCAGGAAGGTGGGGCAGCTGTATTCCTCAGCGATGCGGCTGGCCACGATGCCCACCACGCCCTGATGCCAGGTTTCGCTGGAAAGAACGATGGCCTCCGGCGTGGGCTGATTGCGCAGCATGGCGATGGCCTCGTTATAGATCGCCGATTCCACGCTTTGGCGCTGCTTGTTCAGCTCGCACAGAGCCTTGGCAAGATAGGTGGCTCGCTCGGCGTCCTCGGTCAAAAACAGCTCGATGGCCAGCTCGATCTTGCCCATGCGGCCGGCGGCATTGATCCGGGGAGCCAGCATGAAGCCGATGGAGGAGGCACTCATATTGTCAGGGCTGCAGCCGCTTTCCTTCATCAGGGCGGCGATGCCGGGACGGCGGGTGCGGCGCAGGGACTGAAGACCCCGGCTGACAAACACCCGGTTTTCGCCCTGCAGGGGCATGACATCGGCAACGGTGCCGAGGCATACCATATCGGCATAGTCTGCCAGCACCTCTTCCTGACTGCCGCACAGGGCGGCGGCCAGCTTGAAGGCCACGCCTACGCCGGAAAGGGTCTTGTGGGGGTAACCGCCGTCGATGCGGTGGGGGTCTACGATGGCAATGGCCTCAGGGAGGGTCTGCTTGCACTCGTGGTGATCGGTAATCACCAGATCGATGCCCAGCTGCTTACACAGCTGCGCTTCGTTAATGGCGGTGATGCCGCAATCCACGGTGATGATCAGCTTGACACCCTCACCGCTGAGCTGGTGGATGGCCATGGGATTCAGGCCGTAGCCCTCCTCCATGCGGCCGGGGATGTAGGATACCACATCGGCACCGTGGCGGCGCAGAAAATCCGACAGCAGGCAGGTGGCGGTGATACCGTCCACGTCATAGTCGCCGAAAACGGCAATTTTCTCACCCCGGGACATGGCAAGACCGACCCGGCCGGCAGCCAGATCCATATCGGTCATCTCAAAGGGATCGGGCATGGGGCAGTCGCAGCCCAGATAACACTTGGCGTCCTGCTCGCCCTTCAGACCGCGGGCGGACAGCAGCATGGCGGTCAGCGGCGAATATCCGGCACTGACCAGTGCGTTGACGGCTCCCATCTCCGGTGTTGATACATTCCAAACTCCATATTTCAAAGCAATACACATCCAATTATATCATTTTCTCAATATTATATCAAATATGCGGGGATTGCACAATAGGCAGATGAAGATTTTTGCCGGATATCTGGGCGGAAACGGCGAAAAAATCGGGTGCCCGTGAGGGCACCCGTGTTTTCTTTAGCAGCAGCCGCAGCTGTTGTTGTTGTCGCAGCCACAGCCCAGGTTGTTGCCGTTGCCGCAGCAGCACAGCAGCAGAATCAGGATGATGATCCACCAGCAGCCGTTACCGCCCCAAGAACCGAAATTACACATACGCGTTACCTCCGAGAAAAGATTTGTTACGGCCTTCACCGTACATTCCATGTTATTCCGCAGCCCCAAAAAGGTGCGGCAGAAAGATTTGCCGCGGGCAGAATTTTGATATAATATAATGTAAGCGGGCGGTGTGTGTCCTGCGTCGGTGGACAGGCGTGATGGCGGTAGAAAACGGGGCTGCCGAAGGACAAAAATCTATCCTAAAATGATTGTAAAACTGCACAAAGGACGAAATTACCAATTGTCGATATTGCCGATTATGTACAAGCGGTGATTGACATATGGGGTCTGCTGTGGTACAATCTAAAACACAAAACGGAATAGGCAAGTTGCGCCCATTCCGCACCCAATGGTTTTGACTGCGAAGGTGCAGTTAAAATAAAAAATACTTAAAAAGGAAGGAAAATCGCAATGAAGAAGATTCTTGCACTGGTGCTGGCTGCTCTGATGGTTCTGTCCATGGTCGCCTGCACCACCACCGAGACCCCCAGCGGCAACAATGGCGGCAACAACGGTGGCAACAATGGCACTCCCGCCAACAAGGAGTTCACCATTAAGGTTTGGACCCCCACCGAAGATCAGGCCGAAGGCAACAGCTGGCTGGCCGCTATGGAGAAGCGCTTTGAGGAGCTGCACCCCGAGTACACCATCACTTGGGACAACAGCACCATGGGCGAAGGCGATGCCGGTAACGCTGTTATCGCTGACGTCACCGCTTCTGCTGACGTGTTCATGTTCGCTAACGACCAGCTGGGTAAGCTGATCCAGGCTGGCGGTCTGTCCAAGCTGGTCGGCGACTTCGCCGCTCAGGTCAAGGCTGACAATGGCGACTTCATGATCAACACTGTCACCCACACCGACGATGCTGTTTACGGTTTCCCCGTAACCAACAACACCTGGTTCCTGTACTACAACACCGACGTCTTCTCTGCTGAGGATGTCAAGTCCCTGGACACCATGCTGACCAAGGGTAAGGTTTACCTGCCCTTCGGCACCGGCTGGACCGCTGGCTGTATCTTCCTGGGCACTGGCTGCTCCCTGTTCGGCGACACTGGCCGTGACGCTTCTGTCGGCATGGACTTCGCTGGCCAGAAGGGCTACACCGCTGCTAAGAAGATGATCGAGCTGGTCAACAACTCCAACGTTATGACCGGCGGCATGGACGTCTCCGTTCTGAAGAACGGTGAGGTCGGCGCTACCTTCTCCGGCTCCTGGGATGCTGCCGGCCTGAAGGAAGCTCTGGGTGACAAGCTGGGCGTTGCTATGCTGCCCAAGTTCACCGCTGATGGCACCGAGTACCAGATGACTGCTATGTCCGGCTCCAAGTGTGTCGGCGTCAACCCCAACTCCAACTCCGTTGAGGGCAAGCAGCTGGTCTGCACCGAGTTCGCTGCTTTCCTGGCTTCTGAGGAGGCTCAGCTGGCTCGTTACACCATGCGTGGTGTTATCCCCGCTCACAAGAACCTGAAGACCAACGAGGATGTTGCTGCCGATCCCATCGCTCAGGCTGAGATCGACACCATCAACAACGCTTCCGTCATTCAGTCCGCTCTGCCCGAGATGGGTAACTACTGGGGCCCCGTCGAGACCTTCGGCAAGAACGTTATCGCTAAGGACGTTGACCTGACCAACTACGAGAAGGCTGTTGACGATCTGAACAACCTGCTGAACAACCCCGGTCTGTAATCTCAGAACTTGATCCCGCTTAACTAAGAGCACCTGGCGGCGGCTGGATAACTCTAGCCGCCGCCTTTTTTAGATAGTGAATCCTGCGCATTTCGCCGCAAAGTTGCGGCAAATGCGTTAAAAGTAAGAAGGGAGACGTTTTCGTGTCTAATCAATTGACAAAAGCAGATGCCGCACGGAAAAGAGAGAAGAACCCGAACTCTTTGCTGAGCGCTCTGAAAAACGGCGGCCCTATCGTCTGGCTTTCCTGCCTGATTATGGGCTTGGGCAACTTTGCTGCCGGCCAGATTATCAAGGGTCTGATCTTCCTGGCCATCGAGGTCGGTATGATCTGCCTGCTGACGATTCCGATCATTCCGGATATCGCCAAGGTCCCCCACAGCGGCATCGATTGGATCAAGATGCTGCCCAGCTTGGGCGACCGGGAAGACGGCAAGGAAGTCGTGGGCAACATTGAGGTTACCGTTTTCGGTGACCGTTCCCAGATGATCCTGCTGTATTCCGTTATTTTCTTCGCAATCATTGTGGCTTTCATCGTGATCTGGCAGGCTTCCGTCCGCAGCGGCTATCAGGCCCTGCGCACCAAGAAGTCCGGTAAGAAGGCTCCCACCTTCGTTCAGGACGTCAAGTCCCTGTTCGACGAGAACATCCACAAGCTGATGATGATCGTGCCTTTCATCCTGCTGATGGTCTTCACGGTTGTACCTCTGGTCTACATGATCTGCATGGCCTTCACCAACTACGACAGCAAGCATCAGAACCTGTTCGATTGGGTCGGCTTCGACACCTTCGCCCTGCTGTTCGAGTCCGGTGGCTCCATTTCTAAGCAGTTCTGGTCCGTTCTGGGCTGGACGATCGTATGGGCATTCTTTGCTACGTTCCTGAACTTCTTCCTGGGTACCTTCATGGCCATGATCATCAACCGGCCCACTACCCGGATTAAGGGCTTCTGGCGTACCATGCTGTCCTTCACCATCGCCATTCCTCAGTTCGTGTCCCTGCTGATCATCGGCCAGATGTTTGCTCTGAACGGCATCATCAACAGAATGCTGATGGATCTCCATTGGATCGCTGAACCCATTAAGTTTACGGATAACGCGACGAATGCGAGAATATTCGTTATTGTTATTAACCTGTGGGTCGGTATTCCCTACACCGTCATGCAGGTCACCGGTATTCTGAAGAATATCCCTGCCGACCTGTATGAAGCTGCGAAGATCGACGGCGCTAATGTGGTGCAGCAGTTCATGAACATCACTCTTCCCTATATGATCTTCGTTCTGACGCCTTACATCATCACCTCCTTCACCGGCAACATCAATAACTTTAACGTTATCTTCCTGTTGACCGGCGGCGGACCTTTCGGTCTGGAGGGCACGGCCGGTAAGACTGACCTGCTGGTCACCTGGCTGTACCGTTTGAGCGTCGAAAAGTTCGAGTACAACCTTGCAGCCGTTATCGGTATCTTCACCTTCATTATCCTGGCGATTATCTCTCTGGTGACTTACCGCAGCTCCGGCTCCTACAAAGATGAGGAGGGCTTCAAATAATGGCTAAGAATAAGATGTCTGGTTCTGTGAAGGCAAGTAGAATTACTATGGACATTATTGTCCATATCTTCCTGACCATCGTGGCGATCGTTTGGGTCATGCCCTTCGTTTATCTGATCGCGCAAGCTCTGCGCGGCGGCAACAACAACGGTGTTGACTCCAGCGTGTTCTTCCCCACCTCCTACTCCTTCCAGCACTTTATCCGCCTGTTCACCGATACCAGTGTCGTGAACTTCCCCCGGATGTTCTGGAATACCTTTAAGATCGCTGCTGTTTCCTGTGTGCTGGGTACCTTCCTGGTTCTGGCTGTTTCTTACTGCTTGAGCCGCGTGAAGTGGAAGCTGCGTCGTCCTTACATGAACATGGGCATGGTTATCACATTGTTCCCTGGTTTCATGTCTATGACCGCTACCTACTTCCTGCTGAAGGCTATGGGCCTGACCACCGGTGAAAACATTCCTCTGGCACTGATCATCTGTAACATTTCCGGTGCCGGCGTTGGCTTCCACGTCATGAAGGGCTATATGGATACCATTCCCAAGGCCCTGGACGAGGCCGCCTATCTGGACGGCGCCACCAAGTGGCAGACGTTCATCAAGATCACCCTGCCTCTGTGTAAGCCCATGATCGTTTATCAGATCATCACCTCTTTCATGGGTCCCTGGTGTGACTTTATCTTCGCCAAGCTGATCTGCCGCGATGAGAAGGACTTCTATACCGTCTCCATCGGTCTGTGGGATATGCTGAAGATGGACTCCATCAGCACCTACTTCACCCGGTTCTGCGCCGGTGCAGTTGTGATCGCCATTCCGATTTCCATCCTGTATATTATTACTCAGAGATTCTATCAGGAAGCCATGTCCGGCTCCGTCAAGGGTTAATCGCCTATGGCGCGGCACCTGAAGAAGCTGCTGTGTCTCGTTTTAGTTGTATTTCTGCTGGTGGGCTGTACGCCCACCAGCACTTCTACTCCCGAGCGCAGTGAGATGGAAAAGCTGGAAGATCGTCTGGCGCAGTATGCCCAACTGGGCAGCAGCCCCGATGATAATTATCGTACCTGGTACGAGATCTTCGTCTATTCCTTCTGCGATTCCAATGGCGATGGAATTGGCGACCTGCAGGGCGTAATCTCCAAAATGGATTATCTGCAGGAGCTGGGTATCACAGGCATCTGGCTGATGCCGATCCACCCCAGCTATAGCTATCATAAGTACGACGTTAACGATTACTATGCAATCGATTCTGCATATGGCACCATGGCTGATTTTGACGCTTTTATGGCCGAATGCGATAAGCGTGGCATTGCTGTCATTCTGGATCTGGTCGTCAACCATTGCGGCGCCGGCAATCCCTGGTTCACAGAGGCTAGCGAGTACCTGCGTGGCTTGCAGCCCGGCCAGGAACCCAATGCCGAGGATTGCAAGTATCTGGATTACTTCACCTTTAGCACCGAGAAGGATAAAGGCTACCACGCCGTTTACGGCACCAAGTACTACTATGAGGGTCAGTTCAGCTCCTCTATGCCAGATCTGAACTGGGAAAATGAGGCCATGCGCGCCGATGTAAAGGCTGTTATGGAGTTCTGGCTGAATAAGGGCGTGGCAGGCTTCCGTGTGGATGCCGCCAAGGAGTTCTACACCGGCGCTGTCAACAAGAATGTGGAAGTCATGCGCTGGCTGCAGCAGACCGCTAACTCCATTAAGGAGGATGCATACATGGTCGCTGAGGTTTGGGAGTCGGATTACAACACCATCACCAGCTACTATGAAAGCGGCTTCACCAGCATTTTTAATTACCCCTTCGGTAATTATGACGGCAAGCTCTGCAAAGTCCTGAATGGACGGGGCAATGCCGCCATGGTAACCACTTGGGCAACCGCTCTGCAGACGGCTAACAAGGCTTATGCGGGCAAGAACCCCAACTACATCGATGCCCCCTTCCTGAGCAATCATGATGTGGGTCGTATCTACGGTTTCGTTTCCGGTGATCCGCTGCGGATTAAGATGGCCGGCGCCATGAACCTGTTCATGAGCGGCAGCACCTTCATCTACTACGGTGAAGAATTGGGTATGCCCGGCAGCGGTAATGATCCGTCCAAGCGTGCCCCTATGTACTGGAATGCGGATCGCAACAACGGCACCACCAACCTGCCGCCCCAGTGTTCTCTGCCTGAGATGGGTTACCCCATGGGCAGCCTTGAGGAGCAGCAGAAGGATGCCGGCTCGGTGTACAACTATTACCGCGAGGCCATTGCCATCCGCAAGGCTTTGCCGGTGATCTCTCACGGTGTTACCACCGTGGAGCAGAACCTGAATGTGGGCTGCGTCAGCGCCGTGCGCAAGACATGGAACGATCAGCAGTGCATCATTCTGATGAATATTGACGATGACGAGGCCGGCGTGGCGGTGGATCTTTCCGCCTATACGGATTGGAAGGTCGTAGCTACTCTGTCTGCCAACGGCGAAGCCGTGGCGCAGGAGGGAACTAACCTGAATATGCCTGCCTACGGTATCGCTGTTCTGGTTCCCAATAACTGATCTTTTTCATTGCGCCCTTCCTGCCAGAGAAAGGCGGGAAGGGCCTTTTTATTCCTTTGGAATTTTCCAAAAACCGCGCTTTATCACGGAAAAGTCGGCTTTTTGAAGATCCCAAAATTACAATAGCGAAGGAGTAGTCCCATGTCCAATCTTACGAATAGTCGTAGCTTCGCAAACAACCGCCCCAAGGGTATGTCCCGCCAGACCCTGCGCATCTGGGGTATGCTGTTTCTTGCTGCCGGTATTGCCGGTCAGAGCATCATCCAGAACGTCATTCTGAATATCCAATCCATTTCCAGTGCGGATTTCGGTAAGCTGCTGGAGGATAACAACAATTTTGTCATGGCGGCCGTTGCGTTCCTGCTGCAGTTGCTGATGGCCTGCGCCATTCCGATCTTCACCTTCCTGCTGGTGGATGGCTTTCAGCGCACCTCCAGTGTCAAGAACTATGCCCTGCGTGTTGCAGGCGTGGCGCTTCTGAGCGAGATCCCCTATAATCTGGCCATGACGGGCAAGTGGATCGATCTGGACAGCCGCAACCCCATGATCGCCATGGCGCTGGGTATGGTCATGCTGATCATCTATGACCACTATTCCGGTAAGAGCTTCAAGAATGTCATGATCAAAATTCTGGTCGTAGTGTTCTCTATCCTCTGGGTGGAGATGCTGCGGATCAATGACGGCATGGCGATCGTAATTATGATCTCTTCTCTGTGGTTCATGCGCAAGAACCGTTCTCTGCAGGTATTCGGCGGCTGCGTGATCATGTTTGTTTGCAGCGCCATCCCTTTCAATCCCACTTACTGGCTGGCGCCCATCGTGTTCCTGACGGTGCACTTCTATAATGAGGAGCAGGGCGAGGAAAACAAGGTGCTGAATTATCTGATGTACCCCGGCCTTCTGCTGGCCATCGGCCTGATTGCCAAGTACGCTATTTAATATTAATATTTGAAAGCTGCCGCAAAAGCGGCAGCTTTTTTGGGGGAATAGATAGAAAAATGTTTACAAAATCATCTATTATTTTCCGGTTGAGTGTGCTATAATGAGTAAAATACGAGAGTATGTCTTTTGAACGAACAACTTCTAAAAGGAGATCCGATATGGGACTGTTTACAAAGATTTTTGGTACGCGCTCCCAGCGCGAAACGAAGAAACTCCAGCCGACGGTGGACAAGATTCTGGCCATGGAGGCCGAATACGCCGCTCTCAGCGAGGAAGCGCTGAAGGGGAAAACCGCCGAATTTAAGGAGCGCCTCGCTCAGGGTGAGGATCTGGACGATCTGCTGCCCGAGGCCTTTGCCGCTATTCGGGAGGCCGCGTGGCGTGTGCTGGGCATGAAGCCCTATCCCGTGCAGCTGATCGGCGGCATGGTGCTGCATCAGGGTCGTATCGCGGAAATGAAGACCGGTGAAGGTAAGACACTGGTGGCGATTTTGCCCTGTTACCTCAACGCTCTGACCGGCCGCGGCGTTCATGTGGTCACCGTCAATGAGTACCTTGCCAAGCGTGACTCCGAGTGGATGGGAAAGGTCTACCGCTACATGGGTCTGTCTGTCGGCCTGATCATCCCCGGCATGGATCCCAATGAGCGCCGCAAGGCCTACGCCGCGGACATCACCTACTGCACCAATAATGAGCTGGGCTTCGATTACCTCCGGGACAACATGGCCATCTACAAGACCGAGTTGGTTCAGCGTGGTCACGCCTTTGCCATCGTGGACGAGGTGGACTCCATTCTCATCGACGAAGCCCGTACCCCTCTGATCATTTCCGGCAAGGGCGAGGAGTCCTCCAAACTGTATGAAATGGCTGACTATTTTGTGTCCACTCTGCGCCGCAAGGTCTTTGCCAAGACCGATGAAAAGGAAGTGCAGGATAACTACGATTGCGACTATTTTGTGGATGAGAAATCCCGCACCGTGTCCCTGACCGCCGAGGGTATCGCCAAGGCCGAGAAGTACTTCGGCGTGGAAAATCTGGCGGATGTGGAAAATACGACGCTGTCCCACCACCTGAATCAGGCCATGAAGGCTCGCGGTCTGATGAAGAAGGACATTGATTATGTGGTCAAGGACGGCGAGATCATTATCGTTGATGAGTTCACCGGCCGCTTGATGTATGGCCGCCGGTACAACGAGGGTCTGCATCAGGCCATCGAGGCCAAGGAAGGCGTCGCCGTGGCCGGGGAAAGCAAAACCCTCGCCACCATCACCTTCCAGAATTTCTTCCGCCTGTACGACAAGCTCTCCGGCATGACCGGCACGGCTCTGACCGAGGAAGAGGAATTCAGCGCCATCTACAAGCTGGACGTGGTGGAGATTCCCACCAACCGCCCCGTTGCCCGTATCGATCATACCGACGTGGTCTACAAGACGGAGCTGGGCAAATTCAAGGCCATCATCGAGCAGGTCATCGAATGCCATAAAAAGGGTCAGCCGGTTCTGGTCGGCACCGTTTCCATTGAGAAGAGCGAGGTGCTGAGCAAGCTGCTGAAGAAGGCCGGCGTGCCTCACAACGTGCTGAACGCCAAGTACCACGAGAAGGAAGCTCAGATCGTGGCACAGGCCGGTAAATTCGGCGCGGTAACCATCGCTACCAACATGGCCGGCCGTGGTACGGATATCGTGCTGGGCGGCAACGCCGAGTTTATGGCGAAAAACGAGCTGCGGAAAATGGATTATTCCGAGGAATTGCTGGCTGAGGCGGACTCCTTTGCGGAAACCGACGCCCCCGAGATTCTGGCTGTGCGTGAGAAGTACGAGGAACTGCTTTCTGATTTTAAGGCTCAGATCAAGGACGAGGCGGAAAAGGTTCGCGCTGCCGGCGGTCTGGTCATCATCGGCACCGAGCGCCATGAGTCCCGCCGAATCGACAATCAGCTGCGTGGCCGTTCCGGCCGTCAGGGCGACCCCGGCGAAAGCCGCTTCTACCTGAGCCTGCAGGACGATCTGATGCGCCTGTTCTCTACAGATCGGGTCATGGCCATGATGGACACCCTCGGCATCGACGAGAATACCCCCATTGATGCCAAAATTCTGTCCAATGCCGTGGAAAATGCCCAGAGAAGTGTGGAAAGCCGGAACTTCCGTGCCAGAAAGAACGTTCTGGAATATGACGATGTCATGAATGTCCAGCGTGAGGTCATTTACGCCCAGCGCCAGAAGGTGCTGGACGGCGAAAGCCTTCGTGACAATATGCTCAATATGCTGAACGAGGTGGTGTCCTCCGCTGTGGCTACGGCCATGAGCACCGCCGGTCGGCTGGATGAGGCTTCCTTTGCGGAACTAACGGCACAGTTTGAGGGCGTGTACTTTGCCAAGGGCGCCTGCCCCGTGCCTGAGAAGGTGGGCAAGCTGTCTGCCGAGGAGATCACCGAGCTGCTGTACGAGCAGGCGGTTCAGACCTATGAGAAGCGGGAGGCGGAGTTTACGCCTGCTGTGACCCGTGAGCTGGAGCGGGTTGTCATGCTGCGTGTGGTTGACGAATACTGGATGGACAATATCGATGCCATGGATGATCTGAAGCAGGGCATTGGCCTGCGTGCCTACGGCCAGCATGACCCCGTGGTTGCCTATAAGGAAGAGGGCTTCCAGATGTTCGAGGCTATGATTCAGGCGATCCGTGAGGAGACTGTCCGCCGGATGTTCCTTGTGCAGATCCGTTCCCGTCAGGAAGTCAAGCGGGAGCGGGTGGCTAAGGAGACCGGAACCGGCGCCGCTGTGAATGCGCAGGTCAAGAAGCAGCCCGTCCGCAAGGATAAGAAGGTCGGCCCCAATGACCCCTGCCCTTGCGGCAGCGGCAAGAAGTACAAGAAGTGCTGCATGCAAAACGATAAGAATAATTCCTAATTCAACGGAGTATTATGTCTGTGATTACCATCAAAATCGGCGCGTTGGAGTATCTCACCGCCCAAGGGATCACCGCGCCCCATTGCTTCACCACCCGCTTCGGGGGCGTGAGCGAGGGGTATCTGGACAGCCTGAACATTGGCATCCATCGGGGCGATACGTGGGAAAATGTGCTGAAAAACTACGAAATCCTCGGAAATGCTCTGGGTTTTGATACGAAAAATGTGATTTTGTCCCACCAGACCCATACGGATATTGTGCTGGCTGTGGGCAAAAAGGAGCTGGGTGCCGGCCTGTATGCTCAGGAATTGCCGGAATGCGACGGCTTGGTCACCAATGAGCCGGGAGCGGCCTTGGTGATCTTCACCGCGGACTGCACGCCAATCCTGCTCCACGATCCGGTTACTGGCGCGGTGGGCACTGCTCACGCAGGCTGGCGGGGTACGGCGGCGGCTATTGCCGCCAAGACCGTGGAGGCCATGGTTCGCCACTTCGGCAGCAAGCCGGAAGATATTCAGGCAGCCATCGGCCCAAATATCGGCCAGTGCTGCTTCCAGACCGATGGGGATGTTCCCGATGCCATGCTTTCGGCCTTCGGCCGGCAGGCGGAGAGCTTCATCCGGTCTGAGGGCGATAAGTTTTATGTAAACCTAAAGGAAATAAATGCTCTGGTACTGCGGCAGGCCGGTGTCCGTCAGATCGACATCAGCACCGATTGCACCGCCTGCCAGAGCAGCAGGTTCTGGTCCCATCGGATCACCGGAGGTCTGCGTGGCTCTCAGGGTGCCGTGATCGTCTGTAAAGGGGGAGAAAAATGAAGCGATTGGCTGCGCTGTTGCTCAGCGCCGCGCTGGCGGCCGGCATGCTGTCGGGCTGCAACACAGGTGAATATGTCTATATCCCCACCGGCGACGGTCTGACATGGGGCGAGCCGACGCAGCCCACATCTTCCGTTACGGAGCAGCAGATGACCCTGCCGTACTTCCCGGAACGAGGGCTGAACCCCTACAAATCCGGAGATTATGTAAACAAGAATGTGTTTTCTCTGATCTATCAGGGCTTGTTTGCCCTGGACGCGAAGTACAATGTTTACCCCGTGCTGTGCAAAAGCTATACGGTGTCCCGGGATATGAAGACCTACACCTTCTATCCGCAGGCGGCTACATTCCCCGATGGCGATAAGCTGACGGCGGCGGATGTGGCAGCCAGCCTGAAGGCGGCCATGAACAGCGATTTGTATAAGGGGCGGTTCGGCTATGTCAAATCCATCAACGTTACCGACGATGGGGGCGTGACGGTGGTGCTGACCACACCTTATGAGAATTTTCCGAACCTGCTGGATATGCCCGTTCTGAAGCAATCCCAGCTTGACGAAGAGCGCCCCTTGGGCACCGGCCCGTATCTTTACGAGAAATATGGGGAGAGCCTTCGTTTGCGTCGGCGGACGGATTGGTGGTGTGCCGCGGTGCTGCCGCTGACGGCTGAGCATATTGAACTGCTGGAGGGCGAGAGCCCTGCCCAGCTGCGGGATGCCTTTGAATTTGCCGGTCTGGGTCTGGTCACAGCCGATCCTGGCAGCAGCAGTTATGTGGATTACCATAGCGACTATGAGCTATGGGATTGCGAAAACGGCATTTTTGTGTACCTTGGCTGCAACAGCAAGAGCGAGGTGTTCTCCAATCAGGCAGTTCGTTCCGCATTGACCTACGCCATTGACCGGGGCACGCTGGTGGAGGAATACTATAACGATTTTGCCAGCGCAACGGTGCTGCCGGTTTCGCCCCAATCCCCGTGGTACAGCGACAGCCTTGCCCAGAAATACAGCTACGATCCCCAGCGGCTGAAGCGGGCGGTGACCGATGCCGGCCTTGAGGGCGCTGAGGTGAAGCTGCTGGTGAACACGGATGACAGCATCCGCCTGCGGACGGCTCGAGCCATTGCGGATATGCTTCGGCAGTGCGGCCTGAAGGTCACCATGTCGGAGCGCAATACCAAGGGTTATTTGTCCGCGCTGAAGTCCAAGAACTTCGACCTGTATCTGGGGCAGACCCGCCTTTCGGCCAATATGGATCTGTCGGAGTTCTTCGACACCAACGGTTCTCTGAACTACGGCGGCATGAGCGATGCGGCGCTGTACGGCTTGAGTCTGGACGCGCTGGCCAACAGCGGCAACTATTACACCCTGCATCAGAAGGTGCTGGAGGACGGAAAGCTGTGCCCCATTTTGTTCCGCAGCTATGCGGTGTTCGCTCAGCGAGGAATGTTCTCGGATCTGATACCGGCAAGAGATAATGTATTTTTCTATCATCTGGGCAGAACCATGGACGATGCCCTGCGCACAGAAGAATGAGTAAAACCGCCCTGACCGCAACGGTCGGGGCGGTTATTTTTACCGCAAACAGCATTCTATGGCCAGACGCAAAGAAATATTCCACCGCTGACAAAATTAGCCCAACAATTTCGCAGGGGTGAATTATAATGGCTCCTGCATAATCTTGCGGGGGGAATCGGGATGGGGTATTTTCTGTTTCACGGCGGCAGCGCGGATCACTGCAGCGAGGATCGTATTCGGGGGCTGTGTCAAATGTTGCCCCGAAAGCCGGAGATCTGCACCGGCTCGCCGGAGGAGGATTATCGTTACGGGCTGGCATCGCTGGCGGCGCTGTCACGGGATCGACCGGGGTGGGCGGCTCGTCGCCTGCGGCGAGGGGATTGGTATGTGACAACCCGACCGGTGTGCCCCGATGGGCTGCGCATGGGGGTGCGGACGGTGCTGTGGGGCTGGGCGCCGGTGACCGCTCCGGATCGGCGGCAGGCAAAGGCGCTGAGCCGGTTTCACCGGATCATTCTTACGGAGCCTCGTTCGGTGGAGCTTTTGAGTCGGGCGGGGGTGAAGAAAAACGTCCGTCTGGGGCCGGAGCCGGCCTTTCTGGTGGAGCGGCAGCTGCGACCCATCGGCAATGCCTTCCGTCAGGATACGGTGGGGCTGTGTATCAGCCCTGCGGCGGTACGGTTTGAACAGACGCCGGGGCTGCTGTTTTATAGCTACTGCCATCTGATTCGCTGGATTTTGAAAAATACCGATTGGCAGATCGCTATGATTCCCTACTGCGCAAAGAATAGCTGCAACGATCTGCTGCTGCAGACGGCGGTGAAGCAGCAGTTTGTCGGTGAGGACAGGCTCTTTTGCCGCACGGATGGGGATTGCAGAGTGTTGCGGGGAGATCTTTCTCTGTGCCGGTGCTGCGTGGGCACTGCCGGTGTCAGCGCGGCGTGGAGCTGCGGTGTTCCCGGTGTGTGCGTGGGAGCCGGCAGCCGTGTTCAAGGCTTGGCCGACACCCTGTTCGGCTCCGGTCAGGAGTCGGTGGTGCGAGTGGACTCGTTAAAAAGGGAGGAGGATCTGACGGCGCGGTTCGTGGATTTTCTGCGAAAAGAGGACGCTCTGCGCCGATGGCTGGAGGTGTCCGCTCCCCGATATCGTCAATGGGCCGGACAATGGCAATGGTGCGGATAAATAACGGCCTGCTGCGTCTGAAGTGACCCCAAAAAGTTAGACAAATATTTCTAACTCAAATTGTTTAAGCTGTTGAAAGGGCTTGCTGTCTGTGTAATGCAGGCGGCAAGCCCTTTAATCTTGCCTTGATGCGCCTATTATTGTAGTAATCTATGTATT
>JAFTIZ010000032.1 GCA_017456645.1 Oscillospiraceae bacterium | reverse complement strand
GCCGATCGAGCAGTAAAATCCCTTCAAAAACCTTACGATTACAGCAAATATCATACGGCTCAATAATCGAACTCTTTCGGCGGGGCCATGGCCCCGCCCTACGAATGGCATGTGTGATAATCCGCTAAACAATCATTTACCGTCCTAGGACGCCATCTTTATACACTTCGGTGATTTGCACATCTTGAATTTGATTATGCAGACCCTGGCCGCGGACATACACCTTCACGTAATTGGGTGCGTGGCCGGTGAAGAAGTCTCCCTCCGACTCCTCGAACAGCACACTTTGGGTGGTGCCGATGAGCGTTTGGCGATAGGTTAGGCTCATTTCCTCCGCTACGGCAATGGCTGCGCGGCTGCGAGCCTCCTTCACGGCGTTGGGGTGCTGCCCCGGCATCTTGTCCGCCGGCGTACCCGGACGGCGTGAGTAGGGGAAGATGTGCATATCCGCAAAGCCGCAGCGGCGGATAAACGCCAGACTTTCGTCGAATTCCTCCTCGGTCTCCCCGGGGAAGGCCACGATCATGTCCGTGGTGATGGCGCAGCCGGGGAATGCGGCGTTCAGTAAGGTGACACTTTCCAGATATCGGGCGGTGTTGTACTTGCGCTTCATCCGTGCCAGAACGCTGTCGCAGCCGGATTGCATGGACAGATGGAACTGGGGGCACAGATTGGGCAAAGCCCGCAGTTTTTCGCAGAATGCTTCCGTAACGATCCGGGGCTCCAGACTTCCAAGGCGCACACGGCAATCGGGTACGGCGCGGCAAATGGCTTCGATCAGCACGGAAGGGTCGGGCTTGCCCGGCAGATCCACGCCCCACGAGGCGATCTCAATGCCGGTGATGACGATCTCCCGATAGCCCTGATCCGCAAGCTGGCGGCATTGCTCCACCGCCAGCTCCAAGGGTGCGGAGCGCACGGGCCCGCGGGTGTAGGGGATGATGCAGTAGGAGCAGAAATTGACGCAGCCGTCCTGCACCTTGACCATGGCGCGGGTGCGCTTTTCCAGACCGCCGGCAGGGAGAATTTCAAATTCCCGACGACGCAGGGCGTTATCGCACTGCTCCCGCCGTACCCGGTCAGTGGCGGTGGACAGCAGCATTTCCACAAACTCCAGCCGGCCGCCGCTGCCGCTGACTACGTCAACCTCCAGCTTCTTTGCCGCTTCAGGGTCGTGCTGGCTGTAGCAGCCGCAGACACCGATGACCGCGTCGGGATGCTCCCGACGGCAGCGGCGGATCACCGCCCGGTTCTTTTTGTCGGCCACTGCCGTGACAGAGCAGGTGTTGATGATGTAGCCGTCGCAGGCCTCCTCAAAGCTGCCGATCTGATGACCCCGATCTCTCAGCAGCTGCTCCATGGCCTGTGTTTCGTATTGATTTGTTTTGCATCCCAGAGTATAAAAGGCAAATTTCATGTCAATTCCACCAATTTTGTCCATTACGATTTGTAAATCTCATCCAATACGTCAATTGAAATTCCACAAAAACGTGGTATAATGTTTTACTGTGGAGAGAGGTATTATGATTTTATTACTTGTTTTTACATTATACACGAAATTGCGCGATTTGTACAGCGCAGGGGGGTAAAATCCTTGAAGCAATTCGACATTGCATTACATTCCTTCGAAGATGTGCAGGATTTTGTGGAGGTTGCCACGGTGCAGCCCTTCCGGATTCTTGTGGGCAACGACCGTGCGCGGGTCAATGCCAAGAGCTTCATGGGGATGTTCAGTCTGGACTTCAGCGAGCCTGTCCACGTCCGGGCGGATTGTACCGATGAGGAGTGCAGCCGGTTTAAGCAGGCTGCGGCCAGATTTCTGGTGTAACTGAATTTCGGCTCTTGTAGCACCGTCTCGGGAATACTCGGGGCGGTTTCTTTTTGCGCAAATTGACTTTTGTGTGCGCAGATGGTATGATAGAAAACAGAAATCACGGGAGGAACGTGTATGCTATTTCTTTTCTTCTGTCTGTTTGCCGCGGCCATCGTGGTGGCGGATCAGATTACCAAGCTGCTGGTGCTGCAGAACATCCCTCTGTACGGCCGGGTGGATGCCATTCCCGGTCTGTTCAACTTGACCTATGTGCAAAATACCGGCGCGGCATTCTCCTCCTTTCAGGGGATGCGCTGGCTGTTTGTGGCGCTGTTCGCTGTGATCACTGTGCTGATCATTGTGGAATACTTCAAAAAGCCCATGCCCTTTACCACCTTTGAGCGCTGGTGCATCGCCGCGATCTACGGCGGCGGTCTGGGCAATGTGATCGATCGCATCCGTCTGGGCTATGTGGTGGACATGATCGAACTGGAGTTTATGACATTCCCTGTGTTCAATGTGGCGGATTGCTTCATCACCTGCGGCTGCATCGCGCTGATTGTCCATCTGGCCTTTTTCAACAAGAAATTCTGGAAGGAAGACACAAAATGACCCTCTATGCCGATACAAACGCCGAACGGCTGGATGCCTTTCTGGCTCGCACGGTGGAGGGGCTGAGCCGCAGCGCCGCTCAGAAGCTGATTGAGGACGGCTGCGTCCTGCGTAACGACCGCGCGGCCAAGAAAAATGACAAGCTGAGTGTGGGTGACGAGATCCGGGTGACCATCCCTGAGCCGAAGGAAGTGGACATCGCCGCTACCGAAATGCCTCTGGACATCGTCTACGAGGACGAGGATCTGCTGGTTATCAACAAGCCCAAGGGGTTGGTGGTGCATCCCGCCGCCGGCCATCAGGACGATACGCTGGTCAACGGCCTGCTGTATGCGCTGGGGGATGACCTCAGCGGCATCAACGGCGAGCTGCGCCCCGGCATCGTCCACCGCATCGATAAGGACACCTCCGGCCTGCTGGCGGTGGCGAAAAACGATCGGGCGCATACGTTCCTTGCCAGCCAGCTGAAGGATCATACCATGGCTCGTACCTATGAGGCCATCGTCTGCGGCTCCTTCCGTGAGGACAGCGGCACCGTGGATGCCCCCATCGGACGGCATCCTTCGGATCGGAAGAAGATGACCGTCACCGAGCGAAATTCCAAGCGGGCGGTGACCCATTGGGAAGTGGTGGCGCGCTATCGGGGCTATACCCATGTGCGCTGTAAGCTGGAGACCGGACGCACCCATCAGATTCGCGTCCATATGGCCCATATCGGCCATCCCATTCTGGGCGACACGGTCTACGGACGGAAAAAGCCGGAGTTGGGGCAGAGTTCTCAGGTGCTCCACGCCGGAGCGCTGTGCTTCTACCATCCCCGTGACGGCCGGCCGGTCATGGTATTCGCGCCTCTGCCGGATTATTTTCAGGAAGTTTTACAAAAACTCGAACGGATGGGTTGAGAAAATACTGTCGGCGGGGGCTTGCTCCCGCCGTTCCCTGTTTGGAAGAAATCGATTCTTTATGCTTGACAAGCCTATAAAGTTGTGCTAGAATTAGCTGGCTGAACAAAGAGGTCCGCGGATCTGCGGGTGTAGTTCAATGGTAGAACACCAGCCTTCCAAGCTGGATACGCGGGTCCGATTCCCGTCACCCGCTCCATTCAAATGCGCCAGTAGCTCAGCTGGATAGAGCAACTGCCTTCTAAGCAGTAGGTCGGGGGTTCGAGTCCCTCCTGGCGTGCCAAATTTTATTTGGCGGGGCAGGGGACGAGAACAATCAAATGCAACGCGAACGAGCGTTGCCGGCGAGTTCTGGTGTCATTCAGCATCCAATTCCATATGGTGGGTGTCGCCAAGAGGCCTAAGGCACCGGATTGTGGTTCCGGTATTCGTGGGTTCGAATCCCATCACCCACCCCATAAAAACATCCCTCCGCTTCTGCGGAGGGATGTTTTTATGGGGTGGGTGGTAAAGGATTCGAAGAGGACGGCCGAGCGAAGCGAGGTAAAAAACATGCCGGTGGCATGTTTTTTAGTCCGGGGGAGAATCCATAGACAGCAGAGCGCAGTCCGTAGGACTGTGAAATGCTGTCTATCTTTCACCGCCCTGTAACCGCAAATAGAATGCGCCCTCCGCTTAGGCAAAGGGAGCATCTTCATTTAGTTTCACGAGAAGAACCGCTTCAGGGAAGAAAGGAAGCCCTTAGGCTTGTCCCCGTCGGAGGTGACGGTGAAGGGATAGGAATAGACGGGGGAGCCGTTGATGGAGCAGCAGAACCGGTACTGTCCGGAGGGGACGTAGCTGCCGTCGGTTCCCTTCAGAATCCAACCCTTGGAGATCCGGTCATAATTGGGCTGGACGTCCAGCGTGGCATCGTCATCAAAGACCAGATGGCCGTCGGGGCTGTAGATCTGGTATTTCGTCGCAACGCTGCCGGTAAAGCCGAAGGGCTTCAGCAGCCGCATATGGAAGAAGATCACCCGGTGATGATCCCGATTGATGGTAGAAGAGAACATGCCTACCGGCCACAGATCATCCTCATCATTGCTTCCGATGGAGCAGACGTTGGCGATTCGGGAGGCGTTGGGGGTGGAGGGGGCAGCCTGCCAGGGCTCGTTGGGCGCTTCGGCGGTACCGTCCAGACAGCATTGCAAGATTCGTGCCTCCATGAGGCTTTGCAGGAAGCTGGCATCGCTGGTGTGGTTCTGGCGGTACAGGGATTGGGTGGAGTTCAGCTGCAGGCGCATGCCCTTGACCAGCTCCGTCTCCTCCAGATAGACCACAAGAGTTTCTTTGCCCAGCTCCAGCGCGAAATTGACCTCGTTGCGGCAGTTGCGGGATGCCACGGAGGCAGGGGACATGAACGCAAGGAAGATCCGGCACCGCTTCAGATGATCCTCAATGTATTCAGGCCACTCTGTGCCGGCTTCGATGCCGGAATCGTACCAGATGCGGAAGCCCTGCTGGATCATTTTCTCCACGATGGGGATAACGGTGGGCGCATCCTTGTGCGCATAGCTCAGGAAGATGTAATCCTCGTTGCCTTCGTAAACCGACATGAAATACCCTCCTTCGGTGTTTGTTTTATGGTATCACAGAGGGCGAAAACTGTCAAATAAATCCTAAAAAATCGGGCAGCGTTTTCCTCAAAACTGCTAGCTGCAGCGCCATATACCGGTTGACATCATGCTGGTGCTGTGATATAGTAGAAATACCATAAATAGGAAAGGGGTACGCATATGAAAAAGATCATCACATGGATTGCTGCGATTCTGGTGATCTTGTTGGTGGTATGCGGAATCCAGCTTTGGCGGGGAGGATGGATCACTTCTGCTCAGATCGAGCGGGTAGAATTCCGGGGCTGCTCATCCTGTGAAGGGCCTGTGTCAGGCAGTGTAGAGCTGAGCCGCAGCGAGATCAACAAAATGGTCACCTATTACAATCTGGCCGGCTATGCCGGTAGAGTTACCGGAGAAGACTGTGATTCTGCCTTTGGATTCACCATTTATTTGAAAGATGGTACTTGGTTCAGCTTCAGAGAGGCAGGTTCCCCTAGAATTGAAGTAAATCCGCTCAATGGGGAGAAGTATTGGATCACAAGTGGGCTGCTGGCGCGGTACGCCCAAGAGCTGATTGAGAAGTATGAACTGACGGTTTCGTAATTGAAATAGTGAGGGCAGCGGTTTGAAAGCCGCTGCCCTGATTTTTATTTTGTGCCGAAAATGCGGTCGCCGGCATCACCAAGACCCGGGATGATATAGGCGTGGTCGTTGAGACGCTCGTCCACCGCCGCCAGATACAGCTCCACATCGGGGTGGGCATCCTGCACGGCCTTCACGCCCTCGGGGCAGCCGATGATGTTCATCATAATGATGTTCTTGCAGCCCCGCTGTTTCAGGAAATCAATGGCTGCAATGGCGCTGCCGCCGGTGGCCAGCATGGGATCCACCACGTAGACCTGACGGCTTTCGATATCCTCCGGCAGCTTGCAGTAATATTCCACCGGCTGGTGGGTGTCGGGATCGCGGTACAGACCGATGTGGCCGATCTTGGCGGAGGGAATCAGATCCACCATCTTGTCCACCATGCCCAGACCTGCCCGCAGAACGGGTACGATGGCCAGCTTCTTGCCGGAAAGCATCCGGCACTTGGCAGTGGCCACGGGGGTCTCGATCTCCACCTCCACGGTGGGCAGGTTTCGAGTGGCCTCGAAGCACATGAGGCCGGCGATCTCGCCAACCAGCTCGCGGAACTCCTTGACACCGGTGTCCTTGCTGCGCAGAATTGCCAGCTTGTGATGAATCAGGGGATGGTCCAGAATATGAACAGCCATATTATTTCTCTCCTTTATTTTCTTTTTCCAGACGTTCGCGTTCCGCCTGGGATAATCTGAGGTAATTGGGTGCCAGTGCGGCGGCATCGTCGCTTTCCCCACGGGCGATGGCGCTCAGCGCCACCATTCCCACGCCCACGGCGCGCTGATGGATGCGATGCTCCGGCGGCAGAATCAGGTTGGGTATTTCGCCGGCAAGGGTGCGATCAGTCAGCTCAGCGCCGTCGCCCACCAAGTAAACAGGGCCGTTCAGCTGCGTCAGCTCGGTTTTCAGATCCGCCAGAGCAATGGCTCGATCCTCGGAAAGGCGGGTCAGGCGGCCGTTTTTCGCTTCAAAAACGGCGTTGTAGACCTGAGCGCGGCGGGCATCCATGCAGGTGCAGATGTAGCCTTCCCATATGCCAAGCCCGGTGGCCATGGCCTCTAGAGTGGACACGCCGTAGCAGGGGAGCTTCTTGCCCCAGGCGAAGCCCTTGGCGGCGGCAACGCCGATGCGCACACCGGTGAAGCTGCCGGGGCCGGCGGCCACGGCGGTGTGGGTAATATCCCCAGGGGTATGGCCGCATTGCTGGATGAGATCCTCAGCCATGACCATCAGGGTTTGACTGTGGGTCAGGCCGGTGTTCTGGTAGCTTTCGCCCAGCAGCTTATTGTCATCAAACAGCGCCACAGAGGCGGCTTTCGCTGAGGTTTCAAAGGCTAAGAGCAGCAAGATCATCCCCTCCTTCGATGGTGATGCGGCGGCTTTCGTCGCTTATTTTCTCAATGGTAACGAAGATGGCATCCTCCATAGCGTCGGCCACGTTTTCACTCCATTCCACGGCGCAGACGCCGTTTCTGTCCAAATAATTGTCCCAGCCGATGCCCCAAAGGTCATCGGAAGACCGCAGGCGATACATATCGAAATGGAACAGGGGAAGCCTGCCGCTGAGGTATTCGTTTACGATGGTGTAGGTGGGGCTGGTGACCTGCTCGGTGCAGCCCAGACCCCGCGCCAGCCCCCGTGTGAAGGCGGTCTTGCCGGCACCCAGATCGCCGCGGTAGGCGATGATGCTGCCGGGGGTCAAACTTTGTCCCAGGGCAAAACCGATGCGCTCGGTCTGCTCAGGGGAATTGGTGATGTATTGCATATATTTTCCTTTCGTAGGGCGGGGTCATGACCCCGCCGCCCCGGTTGGACGATTTGAGGTGTGAACCATTATGGGTCGCAAAAAAAGCAATCTTCCGTCCATTTTATTGGATTTGTATCAATATATTTCCATATCCGAAGATAATCAGCCTGATTGCGAATGACATGATCGTGAAAGGATGTTTGCCATACAGTAAGTGCAGGCTCGATGAGATGTATTTGCTTGGTAACATATGCCTTGTAATGGCCAACTACCAGAGGGAGTTCTGTACCGGCATGATTGACTGCAATCATTGCGTGGACGTGATTGGGCATAACGACATATTTTTCAACCGCAACATTGGGAAAATGCTTGGGTATTTCTAGAAATGCATCTTTGGCGATGATGCCGTGAGCGGATAGCGCTTCCGGTGCGCCAAAAATACAGCGTTTTTTGCTGGTGCAAATAGTAACAAAATACCAGTGTGGTTTGGAATAATCAAAGTACTTGAGCCGAGGACTTTTACGTATGGGAAATCGCTCTAGTTGATTATCAGACATATTTTCAACCATCTTGTAGCTCTGTAATTTACTGGATTGGCGGCGGGGTCATGACCCCGCCCTACGCACACAGGCCCCCAGGGAAAGGCTTTTATTGCGTATTCTTCAGCTTTTCGGCCTGGTCGGCGGTGGCGAGGGCGTCGATGATCTCATCCAGCGCGCCGTCCATGACGGAGTCGATTTTATAGAGGGTTAAATTTACCCGATGGTCGGTGACACGACCCTGAGGGAAATTATAGGTGCGGATCCGCTCGTTGCGCATTCCGGAACCCACTTGGCTGCGGCGCAGACCGGTGTGCTCACTTTCGATGCGCTCCTGCTCGATCTCATAGAGCTTGGAGGCCAGCATCCGCATACATTTTTCCCGGTTTTGCAGCTGGCTGCGCTCTTCCTGACAGGCTACCACGATACCACTGGGCTTGTGGATCAGCCGCACGGCGGAGCTGGTCTTGTTGACGTGCTGACCGCCGGCGCCGGATGCCCGATAGACCTGCATTTCAATGTCGGCGGGGTTGATCTGAACGTCCACTTCCTCCATTTCCGGCAGCACCGCCACCGTGGCGGTGGAGGTGTGGACACGGCCGCCGGACTCGGTTTCCGGCACCCGCTGGACACGATGGACGCCGGACTCATACTTCAGACGGGAGTACGCGCCCCGGCCGTTTACGATGAAGTCCGCTTCCTTCACGCCGCCCAGCTCCGTATCGTTGTAGTTCAGCAGCTCGATGTTCCAGCCCATTTTGGCCGCATACATGGAGTACATCCGGAACAAACTGTGGGCGAACAGGGCGCTTTCCTCACCGCCCACGCCGCCGCGAATCTCCACGATGACACTTTTTTCGTCGTTGGGATCCTTGGGCAGCAGCAGGATCTGCAGCTGGCGGTACAGCTCCTCTTTGCGCATTTTTGCGTCAAGATAGGTTTCCTGACACAGCTCCTTCATGTCCGGATCGGACATGAGCTCCTGGGCATCCTCCATATCCCGCAGGGCGGTGTTGTAGGCGTGGAAGGCCTCGACGATGGGCTCTAAGTCATTTTTTTCACGCAGAAGTCGGGCGGCTTTCTTCGGATCGTTGTAAAAATCCGGCTGCTCCGACTTGGCGCACAATTCTTCGTACCGGTTGGAAACGGCACGTAATTTGTCAAGCATATGATACTCCTATGGGTAAACAATTTTTTACCATTCTATTCCCCAGTATTGTACCAACAAATCGGGGAAAAGTAAACCTGTGAATGGGGGAAATGCGATGATTTTACGACGTTTGCTGGCAATTTTGCTGTGCCTGGGGCTGGCGGTGCCGGCCTATGGCGCGACTCAGGAAAAATATGTGGCCCTGACCTTTGACGATGGCCCCTCCGGCCGGTTTACCCGGGCGCTGCTGGATGGGCTGGAAAAACGGAATGTAAAGGCGACCTTTCTGCTGTGCGGTTATCGCCTTAAAGATTATCCGAGGGAGGCGGGGCGCATCCACGCCGAGGGACATGAGATCGGCCTGCACGGCTACAGCCACAGCTGTATGGCGGATATGTGTCAGGAGGAGCTGGAGCGGGAGTTGGCGGATACCATGGCGCTGCTTCCTGAGGGCTGCAAGCCGGCGTTCCTGCGTCCGCCCGGAGGGAAATGCTCCGAGGCGGTGCTCAGTGCGGCGCGGCAGGCGGATCTGGGAGTGCTGAGCTGGTCGGTGGATCCTAAGGATTGGGCATCCCATGACGCGCAGGTCATCGGGCAGACCGTGGTTCAGACGGTTCGGGACGGAGATGTGATATTGCTCCATGATATGTCGGATTCATCGGTGGAGGCGGCGCTGTCGATTGTGGATGAGCTGAAGGCCCAGGGCTTCCGGTTCGTCACCGTATCGGAGCTTGCCCGACTCAAGGGCGTAGCCATCCAACCGGGTAAGGTGTACCAGAGGTTTTGATGGGTAAGATAAATGAATGTTTAGCGGGCATGGCCCGCAGCAAACGCGTTACGAACAACGGAGTAATCGTTAACACCGTAGGGGGTCACTCGGTAACCAAAAGCTCAGTTTTCGGGAATAGAAAGATACCGAGCGGTACCCAATGGTGTAACGAATAT
>JAFTIZ010000031.1 GCA_017456645.1 Oscillospiraceae bacterium | reverse complement strand
GCCGACTTAAGAGGCGCTGAGTGTCGCGCTCCCGCGCGCCAAAGACGCCCTCTTAAGGATCTCCCGTCGCGCACTCGGTAAGAAGTTCGAAAGATAACACCCGGCAGGGCGAAAATCGGAACATTTTCGCCTTAGTTTCTGTGCTTCGCCTTAGATCCTAGGTTGCGGGAGGGGTTCTTAGGGGAGCTCGCTTTTGCGAAGCAACTAGCGCCTCCCCTATGCCGATTTCTTTGGTTACTTTCTTGTTCGGAAACAAGAAAGTAACACGTCCCGCCGCTAAACAATCATTTATCTTACAAACAAAAAGAGGAGGCAGGTAATAAACCTGCCTCCCTGTGGTGCTATCATTATTTCTTTCCCAGTTCCTTGCTGCGAATGAATGCGTTATCCACGCAATCCATCACCGCGCCACGGAAGCCGTGCTCTTCCAGAGTCCGGACACCTACGATGGTGCTGCCGCCGGGGGAGCATACCGCATCTTTCAGGACACCGGGGTGCTCGCCGGTCTGCAGAACCATTTCCGCCGCACCGGCCATGGTAGCGGCAGCGTAATACTGAGCCTTCACCCGGGGCAGACCGCAGGCCACGCCTGCGTCTGCCATGGCTTCCATGAACATATACATAAACGCGGGGCCGCAGCCGGTGACGGCGGTAGCTGCATCCATCAGGCTCTCATCCAGCCGATCGAAGGTGCCGGCAAGAGCCATGTCATTGAGGAAATCCTCCAGCACCCGCTGGTCTACCAGATCGTTGGTGCAGTAAGTGATCATGCCCTTGCCGACAGCGGCGGGGGTGTTGGGCATGATGCGGATCACCGGCAGCTCGGTACCGGCCCAGCTTTCAATCTGAGCGATGGTGACACCGGCGGCCATGGAGATCAGCAGAGGTTTGTTAGCCTTCAGCACAGGGCGCAGCTGAGCCAGCGCACCCTCAACGATGTGGGGCTTGACGGCCAGAAACACCCGCTCACACCGGGCGGCCTGATCGTTGGAGCCATATTCGCAGCCGGCATCCGCGGCAAATTCCTTCGCCAGGGGAGAGGGATCGGAGATGATCACATCCCGTGTGGTCTTGGTCAGGGCGCGGGCAAGGGCACCGCCCATATTGCCGCAGCCGATAAATCCGTATTTCATAATGTGCCTCCTTCAGCGCGTTTGTGCCATTATACACCCAAACCTGCACAAAATAAAGGGGGTAAATCAAGAAAAATCCGTTTGGGAAAGACAAAAATCTTTGGCATGCGAATATTTCTTGTATTTCAGCACAAAAAGGGGTTGCCTTTTTTGGTCAAATGGTATATAATCGCCCTACTGGACGTGAACGCCTGGAGCGGACGAATGATTTTATACGGCTGACATCTGCCGCACAGCGCCGCAAATATCGATTGAAAGAAGAGGATTTCCATGTTTGACGTACATTACCTGAACCCCATTTCCCCCAAGGGTACCGCCCTGTGGACGGAGGATTATAAGGCTGCCGACGCATTAGAAAGCGCCGATGCCATTATGGTCCGCAGTGCCCAGATGCACGAAGTGGAGCTGCCTGAGAAGCTGCTGGCTGTGGCCCGTGCCGGTGCCGGCGTGAACAATATCCCGCTGGATAAGTGTGCTGAGAAGGGCATTGTCGTGTTCAACACCCCCGGTGCCAATGCCAACGGCGTTGTGGAGGCCGCTATGTGCGGCATGCTGCTGGCCAGCCGTGACGTGGTGGGCGGCATTAACTGGGTGCAGTCCATCAAGGACGAGGGCGATGTGGCTAAAAAGGTCGAGAAGGGTAAGTCCAAGTTTGCCGGCAACGAGATCAAGGGCAAACGCCTGGGTGTCATCGGCCTGGGTGCCATCGGCGGCCCGCTGGCTAACAATGCCATCAAGCTGGGCATGGAGGTCTACGGCTGCGATCCCTTCATTTCCATTGATGCCGCTTGGCATCTGGACAGCCGCATTATTCGCGTGAAAAACCGGGAGGATATTTTCTCTCAGTGTGATATCATTTCCGTTCATGTACCCTTGCTGGACGATACCCGCGGCATGATCAATGCCGACACCATCGCTATGATGCCCGATGGCGTCATCGTGCTGAACTTTGCCCGTGACGCGCTGGTGGACGATGATGCTATGGCAGCCGCCCTGAAGTCCGGCAAGGTCAAGCGCTACGTCACCGACTTCCCCAACGATAAGACCGCCGGCATGGAGGGTGTCATCGCCATTCCTCACCTGGGTGCTTCCACCGAGGAAGCCGAGGACAACTGTGCCAAGATGGCCGTCAAGCAGGTGATGAATTATCTGGAGAACGGCAATATCGTCAACTCCGTCAATTTCCCCACCATCGACATGGGCATCTGCACCAAGCCCGCCCGTATCACCATCCTGCACCGCAATATCCCCAACCTGCTGAGCCGGTTCACCTCCACTGTTGCCGCAGAGGATATCAACATCTCTGACATGATGAACCGCAGCAAGGGCGAGTACGCCTACACCATTCTGGATATCGACGGTCAGGTCTCCGACGCAGCCGTGGAGCATCTGAAGCAGATCAACGGCGTGCTGCGTATCCGTGTCATTCGTAAATAAGCAATCAAAAACTCCGCTGTGCAGTTGCACAGCGGAGTTTTTTTCAGGAAACGGGGACTGCCTTCTTTTTTCGGCCGGTAACCAGATGCCGCACCAGATAGAAGGCGGAGAAATAAACTGCCAGAAACCCTACATATATCACCAGAAATGCCGGATAATTGACCCCAAGAAACGCCTGCACTTCATTTTCGGGCATGAAGTACAGCGGATCCGCTTCGATACCCAGCAGAATCTCTGCCGTGGCGTACAAGAATACGCCCGCAAGCAGACCTACGCAGCCGAAAATCTCCGACGCTTTCAGCCGGAAATCCGCAAAAGCCAACGTAATCATACTGATGGAGCTGATCAGCAGCAGGCTGTGAGTGGCTATGGAGTAAACATTTTCAAATAAGATTACCCGGTGGTTAAAGCCTACGCTGGGATATGCGAAGAAAACCAGCGCGCAAAGCAGGCTGTTCATAGCGCTGAAATTATACAGCCAGGTTTTTTTGCCAAACAAAACGGTGTACATGGTCAGCCAGCAGGAGATCGCGCACCAGGGGCGGGGGATCAGAAGGTATGCCCAGCTATCCCATTCGGTGGGCAAGCCCCTGCACAGATTAATGACCCGGCGGGCGATCTCCAGTACGGCAATGGCAACCGCCAGCGCGGTCAGGACGCCCTGCTTGATTTTCTCATCCCGCCGGCGCAGGAAGGCGATCAGGATGATCAACGCAACGCAGGCGATCATCACGCCGATGTGCAGCGCGCCGTAGCGACCGTCGATGGCCGCATCGGCGGGATAATTGCTATAGATCCAATCGTGGAAGGTCATGTGCATCAATCCTTTTATAGAATTTTTCTAGATTGTACCACAAAAGGTTACAAATTGCAACCATTAAGTTACAAACTGAAACTATTTCGCCCGCCTGCGGCTACTTGAAAGTCACGGAAAAAGTGTGTATAATGGCTACAGAAATGGAGGATACCCAGATGACACCGAAAGATTATCAGAAAAAACGCCCGTTAAGTATTTTTCTGGGCTATTTTAAGCGGCATTGGAAGCTGTTCATGGTGGATATCACCTGCGCGGTGCTGATTGCCGCCATCGACCTTGCCTTTCCGCTGATCACCCGCAGCGCGCTGTATGAGATGCTGCCGGGGAAGATGTATCAGCTGTTCTTTACTGTGATGGTGGCGGCGCTGGGCTGCTACCTGCTGCGATCCCTGCTGAATTACACGGTGGCCTATCTCGGTCACACCTTCGGCATTCGGGTGGAGGCGGATATCCGCGCTGATCTGTTCCGGCATATGCAGTCCATGAGCTTCGATTTTTACGACAGCAACCGCACCGGCCAGCTCATGAGCCGCCTGACTACGGATCTGTTTGACCTGACGGAGCTTGCTCACCACGGCCCGGAGGATCTGCTGACCTCGGTGCTGACCATCGTGGGCGCTCTTGTGGTCATGGTTTCCGTTCGCTGGGAGCTGGCGCTGATCGTGGCGATCATGATTCCGATCTTCCTGATCGTGGTCATGACTATGCGCCGCTCTATGGCCAAGGCCTCCAAGGGCATGAAGGAAAAGACCGGCTATATCAATCAGGAAATCGAGACCAGCCTTTCCGGCATCCGTACCGCCAAGGCCTTTGCCAACGAGGATGTGGAAAACGCACGCTTCACGGCGGCCAATGAGATCTACAAGACCTCCAAACGGGAATTCCACAAGGCCATGGGTCGGTTTTTCAGCTGCACCGAGTTTTTTCTGTGCAGTTTGAATGTGGTGATCATCGGCGTTGGCGGCTGGTTCGTCATGGAAAACCGGATGGATTATCGGGATCTGCTGACGTTTACGCTGTACATCGCCTCTTTTGTTGGCCCTATGCGTAAGCTCTCCGGATTTTCGGAGATGTTCGCCAACGGCTTCGCCGGTCTGAACCGGTTCGTGGGCATCATGCGTACCGAGCCTACTCTGCAGGATAAGGAAAACGCGCCGGATCTGCAGGATATCAAGGGCGAGATCGAGGTGGACGATGTTTCCTTCGCCTATGACGGCAAGCTGGATGTGCTTCGCAGCGTGAGCCTGCACATCATCCCCGGCGAAACCGTGGCCATCGTTGGCCCCTCCGGTGGCGGTAAGACGACGTTATGTCAACTGATCCCCCGGTTCTACGATGTATCCGGCGGTTCGATCCGCATTGACGGGCAGGATATTCGGGATGTGACCCAGCACTCCATCCACCGCAACATCGGTATCGTGCAGCAGGATGTGTTTCTCTTTGCCGATACGATCTTTGAGAACATCCGCTACGGCAAGCCCGATGCCACCATGGAGGAGGTCATTGAGGCGGCGAAAAAGGCGGAGATCTATGAGGATATTCTGGCTATGCCCAAGGGCTTCGACACTTATGTGGGCGAGCGGGGCACTCTGCTCTCCGGCGGACAGAAGCAGCGCATTGCCATTGCGCGGATCTTCCTGAAGAACCCGCCGATCCTTATTCTGGACGAGGCGACCTCCGCACTGGACTCCGTGACCGAGGCGAAGATACAGCGAGCCTTTGATGCGTTGGCTGTGGGTCGTACGACTTTGATCATTGCTCACCGGCTCAGCACCATCCGGGCTGCAAGCCGGATCATTTCCATTGCCGATGGCGTGATCACCGAAAGCGGCACCCATGAGGAGCTGGTGAACGCCGGTGGCATCTACGCCAATCTGTACAACACCCAAAACGCCAACAACTGGAGATAAAAAGGAACGCCGTCGCTGCCGCGACGGCGTTCCTTTTTACATTTTTTCGGGCGCTTCAAAGCCCAGCAGCTCAATGCAGGTCTCCAGAATCTCCTTGGTCAGACCCATCAGAGCGATATAGCCGGCCTTCAGCTGCTCGTTCTCTTCCTTTAAAATGGGAGTTTCGTGATAGAACTTGTTGGCAGTGCCCGCCAGCTCATAGATATAGGCGCAGATCATGTTGGGCGCCAGATTGCTCAGGGCGCTTTCCATGGTGGGGCCGAACTTGGTGATCGTCAGCATCAGCTCCTTGGCCTCAGGGTTGGCAGGCTCCTGAATGCTCAGGTGTTTCCAATCGCCGTAACGGGCAAGGATGGACTTGATCCGCACGATGGTGTACAGGATATAAGGGCCGGTGTTGCCCTCAAAGGCAGCGAACCGCTCCAGATCGAAGTTGTAATCCTTGGTGGGCTGGTTACTCAGGTCACCGTATTTCAGGGCGGCAAGAGCGATCTTGGCGGTGGTAGCCTCTACCTCGTCCTCGCCAACGATCTTATTCTCCACAACCTTAGAGCGGACAAAATCGGTCATGTCAGAGATCAGAGTCTCCAGTCGCAGGACGCCGCCGTCGCGGGTCTTGAAGGGCTTGCCGTCGGCACCGTTCATGGTGCCGTGACCCACGTGCTGAAGCTCCGTTTCCGCCTTGACGATACCGGATTTTTTGGCGGCACGGAATACCTGCTCAAAGTGCAGATTCTGACGCTTGTCGGTGACGTAGAGCATCTTGTCGGGGTTCCAGTCCTGCATACGCTGAACCATGGTTGCAAGGTCGGTAGTGGCGTAGATGGCAGAGCCGTCGGACTTCACCAGAATCATGGGAGGAACGTCCTTCTTGTCGGTGTCCTCCGCAACGGGGATGACCCATGCGCCCTCGCTCTGCACAGCGATGCCCCGTTCCTTCAGGTCGCTGACCATGGCAGGAATGTAGGGATCAGCATCGCTTTCGCCCAGCCACTTCTCAAAATGCACATCCAGAACACCGTAAATCCGACGCAGATCAGGCAGAGAAACTCCCATGATGTGATCCCAGATGGCACGATAGCCCCGGCGCCCCTGCTGAAGCTCGTAGGTTGCGGTGTGGGCCTTCTCGGCGAACACGGGATCGGACTTCTTGGAAGACGCGGTGGGGTAGATCTCCTCCAGCTCCGTCAGAGTGAAGGGGGACTCGGCGGGGTAATCGCCGGTGAAATCCGGATCGAAGTAGGGAAGCTCAGGCTGACGCTCGTGAAGCTCGGCAATGATCAGACCCATCTGCAGACCCCAGTCGCCCAGATGCACGTCACCGATGGTGTCGTAGCCCATGAATTTGTGCAGCCGCTTCAGGCTTTCGCCGATGATGGCGGGGCGCAGGTGGCCGATGTGCAGGGGTTTTGCCACGTTGGCACCGCCGTAGTCCACCACAGCGGATTTGCCCGCACCAACTTTTTCTACGCCAAAATCCGGAGAAGTTCTCATTTCATCCAGATAATTCCGCAAAAATCCACCGGAAAGCTTCAGGTTAATGAAACCGGGCATCACGGCCTCCACCAGACTGTAATCGTTGGCATCCAGCTTTTCCACCACTGCGTTGGCGATGGCAATGGGGGCGCACTTGTACTGCTTGGCGGCGCTGAGGGCGCCGTTGCACTGATACTCACACAGGTCGGGGCGGTTGGAAACCGTCACCCGGCCGAAGGATGCATCGTAGCCGGCGTCGATAAATGCCTGCTGCATCTTGGCGGTGATAATGTCTAGAATCTTGTTCATATCGTTACTCCTATATTAAGATACGAGATATGAGATACGAGATAGCGATATCCAATAAATATCTCATAGTACATATCTCGTATCTAAGAAAGAATATCAATTATTTGCTTTGTTCTCCGCCACCCAGGCAAGATAATCGTCGTAGGTGCCGTACTTGTCCACGATGGTGCCGTCGGGCTGGAAGGCGATGACGCGGTTACAGGTGGAGGTCAGCATTTCGTGGTCGTGGGAAGCCAGCAGAACCACGCCGTTGAAGGCCTCCAGACCCTTGTTGACGGCCTGAATGGACTCCATGTCCAGATGGTTGGTAGGCTGGTCCAGCAGCACAACGTTGGCGCCGGAGAGCATCATCTTGGAGAGCATGCAGCGAACCTTTTCGCCACCGGAGAGAACCTCAACACTCTTGAACACGTCATCGTTTCCGAAGAGCATACGACCAAGGAAGCCACGCAGGTACACATCGTCCTTCTTGGCGCTGTACTGGCGCAGCCAATCCACCAGCTCCATCTTGTTGCCCTCGAAATACTCGCTGTTGTCCTTGGGCAGGTAGCTGCGAACAGTGGAGATGCCCCACTTGATAGAGCCTTCATCGGGCTCCAGCTCACCCATGAGGATCTGGAATAGAGCGGTCTGAGCCTTCTCGTTTTCACCGACGAAGGCGATCTTGTCGGTGCGGTTGACGCTGAAATAGACCTTATCCAGCAGCTTTTCGCCGTCCACGGTGACGGAAACATCCTTAACGGTCAGGATGTCCTTACCCAGCTCACGCTCGGGCATGAAGCCCACGAAGGGGTAACGGCGGGTGGAGCAGGGCATTTCCTCAACGGTCAGCTTGTCCAGCAGCTTCCGGCGGGCGGTAGCCTGCTTGGCCTTGGACTTGTTGGCAGAGAAACGCTGAATGAACAGCTGCAGCTCCTCGATCTTTTCCTGATTCTTCTTGTTCTTGTTGCGGATCATGGCCTGAACCATCTGAGAGGATTCGTACCAGAAGTCGTAGTTACCGACGTACATCTTGATCTTGCCGTAGTCGATATCCACAGTATGGGTGCAGACAGTATTCAGGAAGTGGCGGTCATGGGAAACCGCGATGACCATGCCGGGGAACTCCAGCAGGAAGTCCTCCAGCCAGTTGATGGCCTCGATGTCAAGGTTGTTGGTGGGCTCGTCCAGCATGATGATGTCGGGGTTGCCGAACAGCGCCTGAGCCAGCAGAACCTTCACCTTCAGACGGGGGTCGGTGGAGCCCATCATGTCGTAGTGCATATCGGTGCCGATGCCCAGACCCTGCAGCAGGCGGGAGGCATCGGACTCGGCTTCCCAGCCGCCCAGCTCGGCGAACTCGGCTTCCAGATCGGCGGCGCGTAGACCGTCCGCATCGGAGAAGTCCTCCTTCTCGTAGATGGCGTCCTTTTCCTTCATCACCTCATACAGGTGCTGGTTGCCCATGATGACGGTGTCCATGACGGTGTATTCGTCATAGGCGTTCTGGTTCTGCTTCAGAACAGATACTCGCTTATCGGGATCGATGATGATATTGCCGGCGGTGGACTCCAGCTCACCGGTCAGCAGCCGCAGGAAGGTGGATTTACCGGCGCCGTTGGCACCGATGATGCCGTAGCAGTTGCCGGGGAGAAACTGCAGGTCAACGTGCTGGAACAGCCACTGACCGCCAAATTGCATACCAAGATTGCTTACTGTGATCATTTTTTACTCCTTTAGTCATACCAATAATCGTTAGTGCGCGCCGTAGGCGTATAATCATACATTTTAATAATACCACAAATTCTCAAATAATCAATGGGTTGGTGCAATTATTCTACCAAAAAACGACCACCGCCCTGAATTTTCAGGGCGGTGAGAATATCATTTCAGGAACATATTATCCCAATGCCGGATACTGGTGGCTCATGCGCAGCAGGTCGCCCTGAAAGATCATCCGGATGCCGCCCAGCCTTTGCAGATCCCGGGGCAGGTACAGAGTGCTGCGCTTGCTCAGCTGCGCGCCATCGCACCGCTGCAGCAGCTCCGCTACGAAGTGGGAGCAGAAATAGTGGCTCTGACGCCGCATAGGGATCTTGATCAAGCTCAGCAGCATACCCAGCGTGTTGTAATGCAGATTTGCCCGATTGCTTACAAATTTCATCAGAATTTGCTTTGCCTTTTCGTAAACGGCAGGACAGACCTCAAGCTCATACAGCGCGCAGGGGAAGGGGGCGCGGCCGGGCTTGCTGTTGTAGCGGGAAATGTCCTCAACGATGAAGCCTTTTACAACGAAGCTGTAAAAGGTGTTCATGTCCTCCTCCAGACCGATGGAGGCGTGGGTATAGGGAAACCGGGTCCACCAGCGCAGGGCGTCGGAGTCCAGACCGGGGAAGCGGGTCAGTAGGATATACAGCTTTCTTTTCTCGCCGGATAGGGAAGATACGCTCATAAATACGCTCCTTAAAAAGTTTTCGAAAAACCGATAAAAAGACTTGCAAAAACTGTATACGGGTAGTATACTAGGAATGTGCAGTTTCGTCAAGCATATTTTTCCCGAAAATGGCGCTGGTATAAGCAGACAAAATGCTCTAGCACTTTACAATTTGTTCAAAATAGGGTATGATAACACATGAGACACAATACCGCAAGAGGAGATAGAACGGTATGGAATGGATCGTTGATTTGTTTACAAACCCCTTTTTGATGACTGGCTTGCTATCTTGGTTTTATGCTCAGGTCTTGAAGACTATCATTTTCCTGATCATCAACAAGAAGCTGGACTTTAGCCGTATGTTTGGTGACGGCGGTATGCCCAGCGGCCATTCGGCCACGGTCACCTCGGTGGCGACTTTGATCGGCATCGTTTACGGAACCGGTTCGGTGCAGTTTGCCATTAGTTTGATTCTGGCTATTATCGTCTGCCATGATGCCACCGGCGTCCGCCGTGAGACAGAGAAGCAGGCGTTTATCATCGATGAGCTGGTCAAGGCCTTCGAAGAGCTGGCAGAGGATAAGCTGCCGGAGGTCAAGCTGAAGAAGTTTGTGGGTCATACCCCCGTTCAGGTCGCTGCGGGCATCCTGCTGGGTGTTGCCAACGCGGTTCTGATGTACTATTTGCTGTTCTGATATCGCAACGAATCGGGGATTTCAATGAAAGAGAAACTGAAGTATTATCTGAAAAAAATAGTGCTGTTTATCGTCAATCCCCGATTGCTTCTGTGCCTTGGTCTGGGCTGGATGATCACCAACGGCTGGTCGTATATTCTGTTCGCTCTGGGCACGTGGCTTAAGAGCGGCTGGATGCTGGCGGTCTCCGGTGCGTATCTGACCTTTCTGTGGCTGCCCATTTCGCCGGAGAAGATCATCACCGTGGCCATTGCTATGTGGCTGCTGAAGGTGCTGTTTCCCAATGACGAGAAGACTCTGGGCGTGCTGAAAGATATGTACGCCAAGATCAAGCAGACCATCAGCAAGAAAAAAGATCAGGCGGAAGATAACAGCGAACCTACTATGGAAGAGAAGTGAAGATCCGATTATGAAAATTTTGATTACCACCGACTTGTATACCACAGAAACCAACGGTGTGGTCACCTCTGTCAAGAACCTCAGCGAGGAGCTGATTGCGAGGGGACACGAGGTGCGGATTCTGACGGTGGCGGACGGCTGGCACAGCTGCCAGATCGGTAACGTGTATTATATTCGCTCCGTGCCTCTGGGCGTTATTTATCCCGATGTGCGGATGCCTACCTCTTATCATCATCACCGGCTGATCAAGGAATTGATCCAATGGGGCCCCCAGGTGATCCACAGCCAGTGTGAGTTTTTCAGCTTTCAGTTCGCAAGCTACATATCGAAAAAAACCGGCGCCCCCATCGTGCATACCTATCACACCCTTTACGAGCAGTACGCCCCTTATGTGCTTCCCATAAAGGGCGTGGGCGAAAAGGCCGTGGGTACTCTTTCCAAGTTCCGGCTGAAAAACGTCCAGCGGGTCATCGCGCCCACCCGGAAGGTGGAGGATACCCTCCGCTCCTACGGCGTGGCGGCACCCATTTCCGTGGTGCCCAGCGGCATTCGTCTGGAGCAGCACAGCAAGCGTCTGGATGTATCTGAGCGCAGCGCCGGCAGAGCGCAGCTGGGTATTTCCGATGAGGATCTGGTGCTGCTGAACATCGGCCGGCTGGGCAATGAAAAGAATCTGGATGAGCTTGTGCGCTATTTTGCCGATGTGCTTCCGGAGTATGAGAATTTGAAATTCCTGATCGTAGGCGACGGCCCTGCCAGAGAAATGCTGGAAAAGCTCACCGATGAGCTGGGTCTGCGGGAATATGTGATCTTTACGGGTATGGTGCCCCCGACCCAGGTGCAGGAATACTATCAGCTGGGCGATATCTTCGTCAGCGCCTCCACCAGTGAGACCCAGGGTCTGACCTATATTGAGGCCGCCGCCAACGGCCTGCCTCTGCTGTGCCGTCAGGATCCCTGCCTGCGGGATGTGATGGTGTCGGGCGAGAACGGCTACGATTATACGGATGTGGAAGGCTTCCGGCAGGCTCTGCGTGCCATTGCGGCCGATCTGCGGTGGCGGGAAGCTGCATCGGAGCGCAGCCGTCAGATCGCTGCGTCCTTTGGCAAGGATGCCTTCGGAAGCGCTGTGGAGGATATCTATCAGGATCTGCTGCAAAATGACAACGAAGAAGAGGTCAACGCATGAACAGAATTCTAACCATGGTGCTGCGCAACCTGCACATCGTTCCCGGTGCGTGGTTTAAGCTCTGCCATTACGCAAAGCATACCGACGAGTATCCGGAGCTGGAAAAGTGGCGCCATATTCAGTACATTCTCGGTCGGGCGGTGAAGTCCGGCAATATTGAGCTGAAGGTCACCGGCCTGGAGAATATCCCTACGGATCGGAGCTTTTTGCTATACTCCAACCATCAGGGTATGTTTGATGTGCTGGCCATCGCTGCCACCTGCGATCCGCCTCTGGGCACGGTGCTGAAGAAGGAGCTGAAGGACGTTCCTTTCCTGAAGCAGATCGTGGCCTGCACCAAGTCCTTTGCCATGGATCGTGAGGATGTGCGCCAGTCCCTGACGGTGATTCAGTCCGTCATCAAGGAGATCAACGATGGTCGTAACTACCTGATCTTCCCCGAGGGTACTCGCAGCAAAAGCTCCAATGATCTGCTGGAGTTCCACAACGGCAGTTTCCGTTGCGCCCTGAAGACCAAGTGCACCGTGGTGCCTGTGGCGCTGGTGGATTGCTACAAGGTTCTGGATCAGAAGGGCAGCAAGCCTGTCACGGTGCAGATCCACTACCTGCCGCCCATTGAGTACGATGAATATCAGGCCATGAACACCAAGGAGCTGGCGGCTCTGGTGCGTGACCGGATCGAGCAGAAGATCGTTTCATCGCTGTAAAATTAAGCCACGGACGGAATTTGTCCGTGGCTTTTGTTCCCGAGGGAGGGGATTTGTATGAAATCAGATTGCCATATGCATATGGTGCTGGACGGGGTGGATTGGAAGCAGGCCATTGGCCGGCATTGCGAAAAAGTGGACGTGCCGTGGATTCGGCAGACTCTGGAGCGATACCGCAAGGCGGGCTATACCTACCTGCGTGACGGCGGCGACCGCTGGGGCGTAGGAGCGGCGGCGAGGGCTATGGCCGACGAGTACGGCATCGTGTACCGCACGCCGCTGGCACCTCTGTGCCGCAAGGGACATTACGGCGGCTTTATCGGGCTGACCTACGAAACTATGAAAGATTACGCAGCCTTGGTGGTGCGGCAGCGGCAGCAGGGAGCGGATTTTATCAAGATCATGATCTCCGGCCTTATGGATTTTGACCGCTATGGCGTGCTGACGGAGGAGGGACTGCCCCGGGAGGATATCCGGGAGTTGATCCATATCGCCCATGCTGAGGGCTTTCGGGTCATGGCTCATGCCAACGGTGCAAGAACCATCGAGGCTGCGGCGCAAGCCGGTGTGGACTCCGTGGAGCACGGCGCGTATGCCGATGAGGATGCGCTGGCGGCTATGGCGCAGAACGGTGCGGTTTGGGTGCCGACCTTGGCAACCATCGGAAATCTGCGGGGCAAAGGGCGGTTTCAGGAGTCGGCGGTGCATCAGATTCTGGATAGTGCCATGGAAAATGTGAGCCGCTTTGCGGCTATGGGCGGTATTCTCGCTCCGGGCAGCGATGCTGGTGCGTGGTCGGTCGAACACGCCATGGACAGCGAGTGGACGCTGCTCACCGAGGCCATTGGCCCCACCGCGGAAACAGTACTGCAAACGGGTATCCGTCGTATTCAGGAATTGTTCTGACACACCAAGTATTTCCCGTCCTCGGCTTAAGGAAATATTAAGGAAACTGTGTTATGATGGATAAAATCAGACATAGGAGGCACGAATATGAAAATTCTGCTGATCGAGGATGAGAAGCTGCTGGCGGACTCTCTGAAGACGCTTCTGACCGCCAAGGGCTTTCAGGTTGAGGCGGTTTATGACGGCGAGACCGGCGCTGAATATGCGGAACTGGGTATCTACGATCTGCTGATTTTGGATGTGATGATGCCGGGGCTTAATGGCTATCAGGTGGCTCGTCGTGTGCGCGCGAAGCATTGCGCTGTGCCGATTTTGATGCTGACGGCCAAGTCCGACCTGATGGATCGGGTGGAGGGCTTGAATGCCGGTGCGGATTATTACCTGACCAAGCCCTTTGATACCCGTGAATTGCTGGCTTGCATCAACGCGCTGCTGCGCCGCCAGGGCGCGCAGGTGGACACCCTCCGCTTCGGCAACACAGAGCTGGATCTGGGCACCAGCATCCTGCACTGCGGCGAAAATTCCGTGCGCCTGTCGGCCAGAGAATTTGATGTCATGCGGGCGCTGCTTCAGGCCGGCGAGCGCATCACCTCCAAGGAGATGCTGCTGGCACGGGTCTGGGGCTACGATTCCAACGCCGTGGACAATCACGTGGAAGTTTATATCGCCTTTCTGCGGCGCAAGCTCAGCTCCATCGGCTCCGATGTGAGCATCGAGACCCAGCGGCGCATGGGCTATTATCTGGAGTGTAAAGAAAAATGATCAAAAAGCTGCGGCGAAAGATCATCACGATCAGCACAGTGCTGCTGATGGCGGTGCTGATCGTCGTTTTGGTGTATACCTACCATTCCACCCGATACGGTCTTGATGAGGCCACCATGGAAGCCCTGCAGACGGCAGCGGCTGAACTGGTACCTCCTAACCGGCCGGGAAGGACAGAGCTCTCCAAGCCTTGCTTTTCTCTGCGACTCTCCTCCAACGGGGAATTGATTGCCATGGGCAGCGACTACTACGATCTGGACGATCCGGACTACCTGATGGGGCTTCTTACGCAGGCGCAGAGCAGGGGAACGGAAAGTGGATATCTGAAGCAGGAGTCTTTGCGGTTCCTCCGGCGTGAGGAAGGCCGAGGGATGGCTGTGTATGTGTTTACGGATGTTTCCTCCGAAATGCAAACCCTGTCTCGGCTGAATTTGACCTGCGGCCTTTTGGCGGTGGTGGGCTTGGCGGTTTTCTTCCTGCTCAGTGTCCTGCTGGCAAGATGGACGGTACGTCCCGTGGAGCAGGCGTGGGAGCAGCAGCGGCAGTTTGTGGCGGATGCATCCCATGAACTGAAAACGCCCCTGACGGTGATTTTGACCAATGCGGAGCTGCTGACCTCGGAGGAGTACGATGCCACCAGTAAAAACCAATTCGCTACGTCGATTCTGACCATGTCCCGCCAGATGCGGGGCTTGGTGGAGGAGCTGTTGGATCAGGCACGGGTGGATAATGGCAGGGCTCAAGTGGAGCATCGGCCGCTGGATTACAGCAAGTTGGTCAGCGATGCGGTGCTGCCCTTTGAACCGGTTTATTTCGAGGCCGGAAAGCTGCTGGAATGCCAAGTAGAGCCGGGGATCACGGTGAGCGGAAGCGTCGATCATCTGCGCCGTGTGGTAGAGATCCTGCTGGACAACGGCTGTAAGTATTCCGCCGCCGGTGCGGTGGTACAGCTGCGGCTGCAGCGCCATGGCAGGGGATGTCTGCTGTGCGTCAGCAGCCCCGGTCAGCCTATGACGGCGCAGCAGTGTCGGGATATTTTTAAGCGGTTTTATCGGGTGGATACCGCCCGTGCTATGAACCGCAGTTATGGCCTTGGCCTTTCCATCGCGCAGGGGATCGTGGAGCAGCACAGAGGAAAGATCTGGGCGGAAAGCCAGAACGGGATCAATCAATTTTATGTAAACCTGCCTCTCTAAGAGGCAGGTTTTTGCATGCTTACTAAGAAATATGATTGTTTAACAGAATAAATCGGCGCAACCAGCTACAAAAACCGTGTCATTGCGAGGGTCTTTAGACCCGTGGCAATCTCCCGGTGAAATGTTGCGATTGTTCTAATCTTCTGCGGATAGAACGAGCAATTTTAGGGTTGTTTCCGCCGATTTCAGAACTCTATATTTAATAGATTATACCAGGAGATTGCCACGTCGCCCTTCGTAGAGGGCTCCTCGCAATGACACTTTATTTTAGTGCTACCTAAACTAAATAATTATTTATCTTACGAATAACACAAACCGCCCGGAGTCAATACTCCGGGCGGTTATCTTAATTGTCGTTTCGTCTGGCGGGATTGGGGCGGAAGCCTTCGAAAATGGGCAACCAGCCTTCCTTTACAGCGGTATCGTATTCCTCCGGTGTGGTCACCGTCCAGCTGACGCCGGTCATATGGCGCATACACAGCCGGTTGCTGAGGGTGGATCGCCGATCCCGGTAGCGGTAGGCAATAAAATCGGGCTTTATCAGGAAATTGCCGAGATTTTTGCTTAGAATCAGCTTCAGAATAAAGGGAAGCTTGTTTTTGGTGGCGAAATAGTTCTCGGACAGCTGACCTCGGATCAACTCCGGCCGGTTCTTTTTCAGCCAAAGCAGGCAGCGGGGGTCAAAGGACTCCAGACAGTAGACACCCGGATAATCCTCCAGCATCCTGCAGGTGGTCTCGGTCAGGGCGGCATAGTTGTTGCCGCTGACCTTCAGTTCCACCACCAGCGGTGCTTTGCCACTGTACAGCTCCAAAACCTGACGGAACAAAGGGATGGTTTCGTCCGTTCCCTCCAGCCGATAGTTTTCCAACTCAGCAGCCATCAGATCTTCGATCTTGCCGCTGCAGCCGGTGGTGCGCTTCAGATCGGAGTCGTGCATCACGGCCAGATTGCCGTCCTTGAGCAGATGCACATCCAGTTCGATGCCATAGCCGCCGTCCAAAGCAGCTCGAAAGGCAGCCATGCTGTTTTCGGGAATGCCTTCGCTGTGCAGACCCCGGTGGGCATAACTCCAGCCCCGCAGGTCCTTTAGCCCCTTATGGCCGCTGCGGCCGCGGATGGCCAGCAGGTACAGCAGCGCCAGAAGAAGCAGGATGCACAGAATAATCAGTAGGATATCCATATCAATCGTCGATGTCCAGAGCCTCAAGACCCTTCTTGGCTTCGGGCTTGGCGTCGCCGTGCTTGACGAAGGCCATGGTCAGGAAGGCCAGAGCCGCAAAGATGGCTGCATAGGGGAACAGCACGGTCTCAGCCACATTGTCCATCAAGAAGCCGGAGAGCACGGGCGTGGCGATCTGAGCGGTCATGGAGGCGGTGTAGTAGTAGCCGGTGTACTTGCCGATGTCGCTGCCGGAGCACATTTCAACCACCATGGGGAAGGAGTTGACGTTGATGGTGGCCCAGCCGATGCCGGCAAGGATGAACATGGCATTCATCAGCCAGGTGGGGCTGGAGGCACGCATGAAGGCAGCTACGGCAAAGGCGCCGCTGAGCATGACCACACCGCCCATGATGGTCTTCTTTCGGCCGATCTTAGAGGCGACCATACCGGCGGGCAGATAGGCCACGATGGCAGCAGCCTGAGCCAGCAGCATGGTGGTATTGTAGTCCTTGGCCAGAATGTTGGTGGCGTAGACGCTGTACTTGGAGGTAACGGCGTTGTAGCCGAAGTACCACAGGGCGATGGACAACAGAATGAAGATCAGGGACTTCTTCTCGCCAGCGGACAGACCACGCTTTTCGGTGGTGTCGGCGGTTTCTTCCTCGATACCCAGGCGGATGCTGTCATCGTACATCTCCTGCGCCCATTTCTTTTCACGGACGGTCAGCAGGAAGACGATCAGAGCGGTGAGCATGATGCCGGCGATGACGGCGTAATAGACGGTGTAGCTCATCATGGCGTTCTTCACCGCGGAGGTGGCGAATACGATGCCCAGCACCAGCACGAGGATACCGCCGGCAGTGCCCATGAGGTTGATGACGGCGTTGGCCTTGGAGCGCAGAGGTTTAATGGTCACATCGGGCATCAGCGCTACAGCAGGGGAGCGGAAGGTGGACATGGCAACCAGTACCACCAGCAGCAGGATCACAAATGCGATGAGCTCCGTGGAATTTTCCGCGGTCTTTTGTGCTACATAGGCCTGACGAGCCGGGGCAACATAGTTGGTGTAGATAGGGTTGGTCCACTCTTTGTCGTTGCATTCTTCCCAAATCGTACTGCGGATCTTGATGAACTCCTCTTTGGAGAACTGATCCTCCAGCACGAAGGTCTCGCCTTCGGGAGTCTGCAGCTCGCTCTTGGACTGGGAGTCGTAGATCACGGTCAGAGCGGCGGGATCGTCGATGGTGGCGACCTCGGAGATGTTCTTCAGCTGGGCGTTGTCCACAAAGGTCAGACCCACCAGAGCCAGCGCGGCAATAATGGTGCCGATGGTGATGAAGGGGGTGCGCTTGCCGTACTTGTTTCCGCGGCATTTGTCGGACAGAGCGCCAAACAGAGGCAGCATAAATACCGCCAGCACATTATCCAGCGCCATGATCACACCGGACCAGGTCTGGCTCATGCCGAACTTATTGGTCAGGATCACGGGGATGGTGGCATCGTAAGCCTGCCAGAACGCGCTGATCAGGAAAAAGGCGAAGCCGACCAGAATGGTACGCTTGTAATTGAGCTTCATAGGGGAGCCCTCCATTTTTGTTTCTGTTTTGTAACCATTTCATTATACCGAACTTTTTCCAAAATGTCCAGTATCAGGTTTGCCGGAGATGGCGATTCAGGTAGTTCAGGACAAATTTTTTATCAGCCGACCACAGCGGTGCCACCAGATCCCGCTTTGCTCCGTCTCCGGTGATGCGATGTACGACAATGTGGGGCGGCAGTTGATCCAGACAGGCCTGCAGCCACGCGACATACTCCTCCGGCTCTAGGCAGCGAAATTTCCCATCCAGATAGTCTTGCTCCAAATCTGTGTTTTTCAGCACATGGAGCAGGTGGAATTTCACGCCGTCGGTGCCTGCGGCCACAGCATGGGCGGTGGTTTGGGCTGCCATGGCGGCATCCTCGCCGGGCAGACCGATCATAATGTGGGTCACTACCTCCAGCCCTGCGCGTTTCAGCCGACGCACTGCGTCATCATAGACGGCGGTGGGGTAGCCTCGACGGATGTAGCGGACGGTGGCTTCGTGGATGGTCTGCAGTCCCAGCTCCACGGAAACGGGCTTGATGGCGTTCAATTCTGCAAGCAAAGCAATTACATCATCCCCAAGGCAATCCGGACGGGTTCCGATGGCAAGGCCTACAATATCCTCCGGCTCCATGGCAGCGGTGAACAGAGCCCGCAGCCGCTCTACGGGGGCATAGGTGTTGGTGAAGGCTTGGAAATAGGCGATGTATTTACCGCCTTTGATTTTGCGCTGCACCCGCTGCTTTGCCTTTTGCAGCTGATCGGCAATGGAGCTGCCGCCCTCGGCAAATTCTCCGCCGCCGTAGGCAGAGCAGAAGATGCAGCCCCGATTGCCCAGCGTGCCGTCCCGATTGGGGCAGGTCATCCCGGCATCCAGAGAGAGCTTGTATACCTTGCAGCCGAAAGTCTCCCGATAATGCTCGTTGAGTGTGCGGTAAGCCATGATTTTAGCTCTTTACAGGATGCTCGGCGATGTATTGCTCCAGAATGCCGGCGGCGGTGTAGACCATCCGCGCGCAGGGGCGGCTGGCGTAGTATTCCGCGGTTCTGGGAGAGGGGGCGGGATCCGAGGGGGGATTTTTCAGGATCTCCCGACAGACGATGCTGCCGACCTGATCCCGGAATTTACCGGCCAACTCCTGCACCAGAGCATAGTGTGCCTTTTTCTGCTGATCGTTGCCGGGAGTATCGTAGCCGTACAGCAGACCGGCTACCATCAGCATGCCGCTGACCGCGCCGCAAACCTCCCGCATCCGACCCATGCCGCCGCCGAAGGACGAGGCCATACGGGCGGAAAAATCGGATTCCAGCCCCGTTATGTCGGAAAATGCCACGGCGATGGCCTGCGCGCAGTTATATCCGTTCAAAAAAAGCTCAGCAGCTTGTGTTCCACGATCCATATTCATTCCTCCGAAAAAATAGTGATGATTCATTTTACCACAGCATTCGCCTGGTGACAAGGGGTGTATAAAGCCGGCATAATTGAACAAAATGAAACTGTGAAATGGAGGGAATGCCAATGAGAAGAGTGATTGCGCTGGCTCTGGCCATGGCTATGTGCGCCAATTTGTGCGCCTGCAGCCGTAAAAACAACGGCGATGGGGACGCGGCGGATGTCCATGACCCTTATGCTGAGTACGAAGATTATAATGACCGCTGTCAGGCGATTTATGACGGGGCGCTGGGGGAGTTTTATACTGCCTATGAAAAGGCAAAGGCTGCGGATCAGGTAGCCATGCGCTATGCGCTGATGGCCATCGCCGAGGCAAAGCTCCTGGCATCGGCAGTGATTCTGCCCCTGAACGCCAGTGGCGGCAACTACGCCATTTCCCGTCTGGCGCCCTATACGGTGCCTACGGTGCAGTGGGGCAATGACAACCAGCGCTTCCACGGCGCGCTGGTCACCACCTCGCCCATTACCGCCGCCCATCGGGAGGAGATGAAAGCCCAATGGTACGCCCTGAAGGGCACCGGAACCTACAAAAGCTGGGCTGCCGATTACCTGCAGGAGAAGGGCTACACGCTGAAAAACAGCTATACCATCCACTATTCCTCGGATCCGCAGACATGGGATGTGCTGGCTACCTCCAAATCTGCGGATGCCGATGCCATCGTCAACACCTACGACGGCTTGTATGCGTATGATTGCGAGGGACAGCTGCGCAGCGCCCTTGCTACGGGGAACAAAAAGACCGAAAATAATGACGGCACTGTCAGCTATACCTTTTACCTGCGCAGCGGCGCGACCTGGGTGGATTCTCAGGGACGGCAGGTGGCAGCCGTGAAAGCGGACGATTTTGTGGCGGGGATGCAGCATCTGCTGGATGCGAAAGCAGGTCTTGAATATCTGGTGGCGGGGCATTCTGAGGAGGAAAGCCTTATCGTCAATGCCTATGCCTACAGCAGCGGCAGCCTGACTGACTTTTCGCAGGTGGGCGTCAAGGCGGTGGACGATACCACACTGGTGTACACCCTGACGAAGGATGTGCCCTACTTCATGACCATGCTGGGCTACAGCGTCTTTGCCCCCATGAGTCGGGAGTATTACACCGCCCAGGGCGGCAAATTCGGCGCGGAATATGACACCACCGCTCCGGGCTATGCCTATGGCAAGGGGCCGGACAAAATCGCCAGCTGCGGGCCTTACGTGGTTGCCAACAGCACAGCGGAAAATACCATCGTTTTCAAGGAAAACCCAGCCTATTGGAACAAGGAAAATGTGAATATCAAGACCTTTACGTGGAGCTATTCCGACGGCAAAGATGCGCTGAAGGGTTATCAGGACACCATGTCCGGTGCCGTAGACGGCGCGAATCTCAATGTTTCCTCTATCGAAAAGGCCAAGGCGGACGGCACGTTCCAGCGGCTGGCCTTTGTGGGGCTCAGCGAGGCGGTGACCTCCATGGTTTTCTACAACCTGAACCGGCAGGCTACGAAAAATTTCAACGATCAAACCGGCGCGGCATCTCCCAAGACGGCGCGTCAGCAGCAACGAGCGCTGGTTGCCATGTACAATGTCCATTTTCGCCGTGCCATTTCTTACGCGGCTGACAGAAGCGCCTACAATGCTCAATCCAAAGGTGAGGATTTGAAAACCACCGCTCTGCGCAACAGCTTTACCCCCGGTGATTTTGTGATGCTGCCGGAGGCGGTGACGGTTCAAATCGGCGAGAGCGCCGTGACCTACGAGGCCGGTACGCCCTACGGACGGATCATGCAGGATCAGCTGGAAGCCGACGGGGTGGATATGGTGGTCTGGGACGAAACCGCACAGGGCGGCAACGGCGCCTCTGATGGCTTTGACGGCTGGAATTCGCCGGAGGCTGCCGTCAGGGAACTGGAGATCGCTATCCGGGAATTGGAGCAGCAGGGGATGCGGATCAGTCCTGAGGAGCCGATTTATCTGGATATTCCGTATTTTTCCGGTGCGGATCACTATACCAATCGAGTCAACGCCTACAAGCAATCCGTGGAAAAGGCGCTGGGGGGCGCGGTGAAGATCAACCCCGTAGCCTGCGCCGACATGAATACCGTGTATTATTCCGGCTATTATATCGGCTATGGCTACGAGGCGAATTTTGATCTGTACGATCTGTCCGGCTGGGGGCCGGATTACGGCGACCCTCAGACCTATCTGGACACGTTCCTGCCCCAATATGCCGGCTACCTGACGAAAATGCTGGGACTGTTCTAAATCCCGTTCCGGACAGAAAGGAGAATGCCAATGGCAGGCTATTTGTTGGGCAGAGTCCTGCGGGGACTCCTGTCCGTCCTCATTGTGGTGGCGGTGGTCATGGTGCTGATCTATTCCTGTCTGGACAGAAATCTGATCTTCGCCAACGATCCGGTCTTTACCAAGCAGAAGAGCAACGCACAGGAAGTTTACAAGATGCAGCAGTGGGAATACTACGGATATGTGGATTTCGTGCCCTATGGTGATTATTTGGTGCAGCTGGGTCTTGCGCAATCCGTCTATGATCAGGCGGTGAAGCTGGGGGATAAGCCGGCTCAGGACAGCACCGTTGCGGCGGACTATATCCGCCGGTTTACCGCGCAGTATGAAGCGGAGGGCTATACCGTGGTGCGACTGACCGGCAAGAAGAAGGGCAACACCGCCAACTATCTGGACGGCGGTGAGCCACGGCTTTATGCCTACCGGGATGTTCCGCTGATCCTGCGGCTGAGGGATTATCTGACCGGCATTCTCCGTGTGGACAATATCCATGCTGTCAAGGAGGATGTGGGGGAGCGGGGGCTGACGTTTACCTGGTTCGACCCGGTCTACGGCGGTGAGAAATTTTCCCCTGCCATCATGGGTAACGGCACGCGCCATAAATATCTGCTGTATTTTGACGATCAGTTTCCCTTCCTGCATCAAAATTTCCTCACCATCTCTCTGGGCAGATCCTACAGTGTCAATCAGGGCGTGGATGTGTTCGATACCATGACGGATAAGCAGGGGTCGCGAGCGATGTCCATGGTCACCTACCCGTCGGGCAATCGGGAGTACAGCGCCGATGATCTTCATTCGGCTGTCCATGTGGCGGGCTCCTACGCCGGAGGCGATGCGGTGATCAAGCGCAATTTTGTGGATGACTATACCGGTGTCACCACCCGAAAGACCGGCTTTTCCAAGCTGGGGTATTCCTTTGTCATCGGCATTCTGTCCGTTGCGCTGGCCTATGCTCTGGCGGTGCCCATGGGTATATTTATGGCACGGCGGAAGGATCGGCTTGCGGATCGGCTGGGCACGGTGTATATCGTGTTTATTATGGCGGTGCCGTCGCTGGCGTATATTTTCCTGTTCAAAGCCCTTGGCGGTTGGGCGGGGCTGCCTACGTCCTTCGATATGGAAAATCCCACCCGGATCATGTATGTGCTGCCGGTGATCTCTCTGGCGCTGCCCTCGGCGGCCAATTTGATGAAGTGGCTGCGGCGGTATATGATCGACCAGATGCACGCGGAGTATGTTCGTTTTGCCCGTGGCTGCGGCCTGCGGGAGGGGCTTATTTTTCGGGCCCACGTGCTGAAAAATGCCGCCATCCCTATGGTTCACGGCATTCCTGCCGCTGTGCTGGGGGCGCTGGTGGGCGCAATTTTGACGGAGCGGGTGTATGTGGTGCCCGGTGCGGGCAACCTGCTGACCGGAGCCATCAATTCCTACGATAACGGTGTCATCGTCGGCGTGACGTTGTTTTATGCCGTGATCTCCGTGACCTCGGTGATACTGGGGGATGTGCTGATCAGCGCGGTGGATCCCAGAATCAGCTTCGGGCGAAAAGGGAGGTAAGGCAATGGAAGAATTGATCGATCTGCGCCGGTTCGGCCTGACCGAGGCGGAGCTGTTCGCTCCGGTCTCGGTGGATCAGACCATGTCGGAGCATATTGACGCGCCGGTCTATTCCTATTGGGGCAGCGTATTTCGGGTGTTTTTCCGGAAGAAGCTGAACCTTGTTCTGCTGCTGCTTTTGGCTGCCATTTTGGTGTTCACCTATGTGTATCCTGCCGTTATCGGCTATGACAGCACCGTGGATCCCTATGTCAACCTGCTGGATCCCGGTGCCAAGCACCTGCGGCCGGATCAGGCCATCGCCAAATTCGGGCCGGGGCTGAAGTGGATACTGGGCACGGGAGCCTCCGGCCAATCCACCTTTGACGCGGTGTGGTACGGCGCTGGGATCTCTCTTTCGCTGGCGCTGGTCTGCGCGCTGATCAATCTGACTATCGGCGTGGCGGTGGGCACAGTCTGGGGCTTTTCCGAAAAGATCGACCGGTTTATGACGGAGGTCTATAATGTGGTGGCCAACGTGCCCTACATTTTGCTGATCTCCGTGATCGTGCTGATCTTGTCAGCTTCCTTCTGGTCCATGGTGTTTGCCTTGACCGTCACGGGCTGGATCGGCATCGCTTATTTTATCCGCACGCAGGTGCTGGTCATCCGCAATCGGGAGTACAATCTGGCCTCTCGATGCTTAGGTACGCCGCTGTGGCGGATTGCGGTGAAGAATATTTTGCCTTTTATGACCTCGGTGATCGTGACCCTGGCCGCCGCGGAGATTCCTTCTTATATCTCCTATGAGGTGTTTCTCAGCTTCATCGGCATGGGCCTGGAGGATCAATCTCTGGGCAAGCTCATTGAAACCTCCCAGAATGCCATGCTCACACCGGGCTGGGAGCTGGAGTTCTGGAGTCCGGTGGCGGTGGCCTCCATCATCACGGTGGTGCTGTATGTGGTGGGGCAGAACTTAGGCGACGCATCGGATCCGAGAACCCATTTGTAAGGGGGCGACTATACTGGAGCAAAGAAAAATTCTGTCCGTCAGGGACTTATCCGTTGAATTTCGGGTGCGGGGGCGAAAGCTCACCGCTATCCGTGGAATATCCATGGATTTTTATGAAAAGGAGTCAGTGGCGATCGTTGGGGAGTCCGGCTCCGGGAAATCGGTGCTGACGAAAGCCTTTTCCGGAATGCTGGAGGCCAACGGCTCGATCAGCGCCGGCTCCATTGAATTTGAGGGGCAGGATCTGGCGAAGCTGAAGGGGGCGCGGGCATGGAACCGCATCCGCGGCGGCAAGATCGCCACGGTATTTCAGGATCCCATGACCTCCCTTAACCCTGTTTTGACCATCGGCGCGCAGATCACCGCCGTGATTCGTGCCCATCAGGGCTGCTCTGCCGCTGAAGCACGGCGGCGCGCCCTTCAGATCATGGAAAAGGTGGGCATTTCCGATGCGGCTCGACGCTTTGACGATTACCCCTTCCGCTATTCCGGCGGCATGCGCCAGCGCATCGTCATCGCCATCGCCCTAAGCTGTCAGCCAAGGGTGCTGATCTGCGATGAGCCTACTACGGCGCTGGATGTGACCATTCAGGCGCAGATCCTGCGGCTGATCAAGGATCTGCAGAAGGAATTCGGCTATACGATCATTTTCATCACTCATGATCTGGGTGTGGTGGCCAATATTGCCGATCGAGTGGCGGTGCTGTACGCGGGGCAGATCGTGGAGCTGGCCACAACCGAGGAGCTGTTTTACGATCCCCGACATCCCTACACATGGGCTTTGCTGTCCAGCCTGCCCCAGCTTGCTGCCGCCGATGGGGAGCTGTATGCCATTACGGGTACGCCGCCGTCGCTGTACAGCCCCATTCAGGGCGATGCTTTTGCGCCGCGAAATCCCTACGCACTGAAGATCGATACGCTGCTGGAGCCGCCGTTGTTTTCGGTTTCGCCCACCCATTTTGCAAAGACTTGGCTTCTGGATCCCAGAGCCCCCAAGGTGCAGCCGCCGGAGGCAATTCGCCAGCTGCATGAAAAATTGAAGGCGTCGGCAGGAGGTGAGGTCTTTGGCACATGAGGATAGGGAAGTGCTGCTCAGTCTGAAAAATGTGGATATTTCCTACGGAAAAGGTAAGCCGAAGGTTGTAAAAAACGTAAGCTTTGATATTTTTCGGGGGGAAACGTTTTCACTGGTAGGGGAATCCGGCTCCGGAAAAACCACCATCGGTCGGGCGATCATTCGGGTCAATTCCTGCTCCGCCGGCGAGATACTGTTTCGTGGTCAGCGAATTTCCGGCAAGCTCAGCCGGGAGCAGGAGCGGCAGGTGGTGCGCCATATTCAGATGGTGTTTCAGGATCCCGGCGCATCCTTGAACGAACGTGCTACGGTGGAGTATATCGTATCGGAGGGGCTGTATAATTTTCATTTGTATGAAAATGAGGAAGACCGCCGCCGTAAGGTAGAGCGCATCATTGGTCAGGTGGGCTTGCTGCCGGAGCATCTGAGCCGGTATCCCCATGAGTTTTCCGGCGGTCAGCGGCAGCGAATCGGGCTTGCCAGAGCCATGGTCATGGAGCCGGAGCTGGTCATTGCCGATGAGCCTATTTCGGCACTGGATGTATCCATTCGGGCGCAGGTGCTGAATTTGATGAAGCAATTTCAGCGCCAGCAAGGGGTGACGTACCTGTTCATTGCCCATGATTTGTCGGTGGTGCGTTTTATTTCGGATCGCATTGGTGTGATTTACAAGGGGGAGATCGTGGAGATCGCAGAGGCGGAGGAACTGTTCGCCCACCCCATGCACCCCTATACCCGATCCCTGATCTCCGCCATTCCCATTCCTGACCCTCTGCTGGAGAAGAACAAAAAGCTGCTGCGCTATGATCCGGCTATCCACGATTATTCTGTGGACAAGCCTTATTTAGAGGATATCGGCAATGGTCATTTTGTGTTCGGTAATGCTGCGGAGCTGGAGGAATATCGGCTGTGCCGCGGCAGGGGAGATGCACCGCCATTGAAAACGCCCCCTCCGGCTTGTGAGGAACCGATTGTTCCCTCGAAGCAAGGAGGACGAACGCTTGCGAAGAAACTGGCATTGGGTGTTGGCGCAACTGTGGCAGCGGCTGCTGCCGCACTGGGAATCTTGCTTCTGCTGGCCATTGTATAATGCGGTAAATGATTGTTTTTCTCGATTATTCAAAAAACCACGGCTTTTGCCGTGGTTTTTGTCATTTATCCAATTATTTCGCCCGTAATTCCCAGAATGCAACCGCACTTGCTGCAGCCACGTTCAGAGAATCCACTCCATGATACATGGGAATCTTTACGGTGTAATCGCAATCGGCAATGGTGCTTTCCGTAAGACCGTCGCCTTCGCTGCCCAAAATGATGGCAAGCTTCTTCTCGGCGGCCAGCCGGGGATCGTCGATGGAAACAGAGTCGTCACTGAGCGCCATGGCGGCGGTCTTGAACCCAAGGGTGCGGAGCTTCGCCATGCCGGCATCGGGCCAATCGGAGGTTTCGGAGCCGATAAACGTCCACGGAATCTGGAACACGGTGCCCATGCTAACACGGGCGCTGCGGCGGTACAGGGGATTGCTGCAGCCGGGGGTCAGCAAAATCGCATCCATGCCCAGCGCCGCAGCGCTGCGGAAGATGGCACCTACGTTGGTGGGGTTTTGCACATTTTCCAGAATGACGATGCGGCGGGCGTTTCCGACGGTTTCCTCAACGCTGAGCGGGGCAGGGCGTAGCATGGCGCACAGCACACCACGGGTCAGCTGATAGCCGGTGAGCTGACACAGCACATCCCGATCAGCGGTGAACACCGGAATATCGCCGCAGCGGGCGATGATCTGCCGGGCAGAGCCATCGATATCCTTGCGCTCCATCAGCAGAGAAATCGGTTGGCAGCCGGCGTTCAGAGCGCGGTCAATGACCTTTGGGCTTTCGGCGATGAACATACCCTTAGCCGGCTCAAAGCGGTTGAGCAGCTGCGCCTCGGTGAGCCGCGCGTACACATCCAGCCGGGGATCGGAAAAATCCGTGATTTCGATGATGTTCACTGGTCTTCACCTCTGGGCAGCGCAACTACGGTCATGGGATGCTCCATGGCAGGGATGATTTTTTCCACCAGATCCGCGGTTTTGATCCGCAGGCTGGAGGTGTTGATGCACGGATGCATGCCGATCCAATCGGAGTGCAGCAGCTCCTCATCCACCAGCAAGGTGACCTGCTTGTCGTGATCGTTCATCAGACCCAGCACACTCAGCGAGCCGGGGGTGATGTCCAGAAACCGCTCCATATACTCCGCTCCTGCGAAGGACAGGCGGGACGAGCCGATCTGCTTTGACAGAACACTGGTTTTGAAAGCCTTGTCGCCGGGGATCAGCAGCAGAAAAAACTGGGTGCATTGCCGGTTGCACAGCAGCAGATTTTTGCAGATTACACCGCCCAGAATTTCATCAACGGCGGCGCAGGCCTCCATGGTCATGGCAGCCTCGTGATCGATGCGCTGGTAAGGAATATTCAGGGAGTCCAGCAGGTCGTAGACCCGGACTTCTTTGACAAGCCGCCGGTCACAATCTGCCGGTCGGCCTTCGAACAGCTCCATAATGGTACCTTCCTTTGTTCGTTTTCGCCATTATACCGCATTCAGCACAGAAAATCCATCCCTTGGGATGGATTTTCTGTGTGGTTATTTTAGAAGTTCGTCGGTGAGCCGGAGGATCTCCGGGGCGATGCGCTGACGTTCCTTGTTCAGAATGTGATTGTAGAGGGGGTAAGCCAGGGCAATCAGAGCCATGCCGACCAGCCCCACGACGATGCCGACGACCATTCCGAACTGACCGATCAGGCTGCCCAGCTCTGTCATGGCCAAACTCATACCGGTGCCCATGATCAAAGCCCCAATCACGCCCAGGGTGATCGCCCAAGCCTGAGCCTTTTTGCTGGCGGAGCGGTGAAGCCGGCGCAGCTGCGTCAGCTTATCTTCCTGACGGGGGAGGTATTTCTGGCGGATGCTTTCGATCTCCTGCTTCTGTTGTGCGCAGTAGGTGTAGCTGAATTCTTGATTATCCATGTTAATTTCTCCTGATTTCTTTTGTTGAGCGCACCATGAGCAGGGTTGACAGCGTCACCACCGTGATGCTGACACCGGCCCCGGTGAGAATGATCATAAGCTGCTGGTCGTTTGCTGACATATCTGCGCCGAACTGGGCGAACATAGCGGTCTCCAGGTTCAGCATAGATACCAGCGCAGCGGAAAGGGAAACGATCTTCGCTGTGGACAGCACCGGACTTCCCAGCTTGCGGAACCGGATGATGTCCACAATGGCGTGGATGGTGGAATAAAAGGTGTACAGCGCCATGACGTAGATCAGGATGCCGGAGTAATCGTAGCCCCGATTCTGATACAGGATCATGAGCACCGCGCCGCTGAGGCTCAGATTTATCAGCAGCAGAATGGCGGCGCAGATTCTTGCACGCTTCCATTCCTTCACAAGGTCGCTGCCGGGCTCATGTTTGCGCAGATAACCTCCCAGCAGGAAGCGCATCACCGCCATAATCACATAATATACCGCCAGCACCACAAACCACCAGCTGCGCAGCAGATACCACGACCACAGATTGATGCACACATAGAGCATATTGAACCCGAAGGAAAACCACAGAAAAACCGTGGTTCGAAACCCCCGATCCGTTAAAAAACGGTTGCACAGAGGAATGTCGTACAGCTTCTGCTTGATGGTTTTATACTGCTTCGGCAGCACCACGGAGCAGAAAACGCAGACAACACTCAGGGTATAAAAAGCCAGTACGTAAGAAATATATGCAATGACGGTCTGCTCCCAGCCGCTGACAAACACGGCGATCAGCGCCGCCGTGCTAATCACGGTAAAAAACGCCATCACCCAGACAGGGGGAAACAGGATCGCTTTTCCGATTTTCTTCCAATCCATGTTAGTTCCTCTTAAATCTGACGGTAAAGGTGCTGCCCTGACCGAAAATGCTCTGCACATCGATCTGGCCGCCGAGAATATCCACCACCCGCTTAACCAGCGCCAGACCGAGGCCATTTCCTTGGGTGGCGTGGGAGGTATCGCCTTGATAAAATTTCTCGAAGATGTGCTGGCCGACTTCTGGAGAAATGCCGCAGCCGGTATCACTGACACTGACTGCCACCAGTTCGCCCTCGGCCTTCAGGCGGATGGAGATGGTGCCGCCCTTCGGTGTGAATTTGACCGCGTTGGAGACCAGGTTGTTCCACACCAGACTCAGCAGCTCTGCGTCGGAGCGGATACGCACATTGTCTTCCATGTCCGTTTCGATGCAAAGGTTCTTTTCCTCCCAAACATCCTCGAATTGCAGCAGGCAGGCGCAAAGCTGCTCGCCGAGATCGTATTCATCCAGCTGGGGGAAGATCTGTTGATTTTCCAGCTTGTTTAGTTTCAGAATGTTGGTAATCAGCTGCGCCAGCCGGCGGGAGGCATCGGAAATGGCTTTGGCATATTCCCGGCGTTCGACCTCGGTCAGACCGGGGCGCTGCAAAATCGCGGCGTAATTGCCCATGACCGCCAGCGGCGTTTTCAACTCATGGGACACATTGGCGATGAAATCGGTGCGCAGGGTTTCGGTGCCGGCCAACTCCTCAGCCATGGCGTTGATGGCGGTGCGGATCTGCTGAAAGCCATCGCCGCCCACGCCCCGCAGTGGAGGGATGCGTACGGAGAAATCTCCCTCCATGATCTTTTGGGTAGCGGCGGTGATGATCTTCACCGGCCGATCCACAGCGATCTTGCGGCGGATGTAGTCGAAGGTGGCGAACAGGAACGTGATCAGCACCACATTGCCGAAGGTCAGCTTGGCCGCCGCAGTGATGTTTTCCGCGGTAAACTCCAGCTCCATGGTGTCGGCCAGAGTGGATACGAACAGCAGCATGCAGCAGGTGACCGCAAAGGCCACCAGAATGAAGAACACCACATAATTGTTAATGACTTTCAGCACCTGCCGGAAGCTGGGCTTTTTCATTTGATCACCGCCTTATAGCCAAGACCGTGAACGGTCTTGATCTCGAATTCCGTGCAATCGGCCAGCTTGCTGCGCAGCTTGGTCATGTACACATCCACCGCCCGGGGCGCTGTGTCCGTGTCCGCGTCCCAGAATTCATCCATCAGCTGCTGACGGGTGAAGGTCTTCTTCGGGTAGCTGAGCAGCTTGTAAAGGATGTTAAATTCCCGGTTGGTCAGGGGAATCTCCTCACCATCCAGCGCCGCAAAATGCTCATCCATGTCCATGGTGAAGCGACCTACCTCCAGCTTGCGGGAGCTGGCGATCTTGGCTCTGCGCAGCAGAGCGCCGATGCGCAGAAACAGCTCGTCCAGATCAATGGGCTTGACCATATAATCATCCACGCCGATGCGGTAGCCCCGCTGCTTGGAGGCAAAATCGTCACGGGCGGTCATGAACAGAATGGGGATATTTTCGTTGAGGGAACGGACGGTGCGGGCAAATTCAAAGCCGTCGATGCCGGGCATCATAATGTCGGACACGATCAGGTCAAACATCTGCGCGTACATGGCATCGTAGGCGGTGGCCGCGTCCGGGCAGCCGGTTGCCTCGTAGCCGCTGGCGTTCAGGAATGTGCAGACCGTGCGGTTTAAATCCTTATCATCTTCCACGACCAAAATCTTAAACATAGTCATACCTCCGTGCATAACATTTTTTGTTTATATCATAACACAGAAATGTTAAAGTTTTGTTTGCGTTTTCGAGAAAAATGAAAAAACGGAGCCTTACCCGAGGGCAGGCTCCGATGGATGGGGATTTCAGTTGCCCATGATCCGGTCGCTGAGCTCCAGAATCTCCGGTGCGTACTTTTTCTTCCGGCTGTTCAGAATCTTCTTGTAGATGGGATAGGTAGTAAGAGCCATAACCATGCCGATTACACCAATGACGATGCCGGGGATCATGGCGTTCGCCAGACCGAGGGTGACGCCGATGTCGGTCATCACTAGACTCATGCCTGCGCCCATAATGATAGCGCTGAGGCTGCCGAAGACGTAGGCGAAGATGTTTGCGGGCTTCTTGACTTTAGCGTCCAGCGCGCGCAGTTCATCCAGCTGGGTGTACTGCTTCTGTGTGTACTGGGTGCGGATCTTTTGCACCAGAAATTCCTGATCGTTGCTGATCATGTTGGTTACCTCGTTTCTATTATTCTTTGCCGGACAGGCGCTTTTTGGCATCCTCTACGGTTTCGCCCTCCCGGGCGAAGAGAACCTCCACGCACTTGTCGGAGACTTTGTTGAAGCCGTCTACGATGCCGGTCTCCATCTTCTTGTAGCCCTCTACCACACCGGTTTCGATTTTCTTATAGCCGTTGACTACGCCGGTTTCGATCTTTTCGTAGGTGGAGGCTGCTTTTTGCTTGCTCATATCAAGTTCTCCTTTACTTTTGATTGATGACCCTATTCTAATCCCGGCACATTTCCAAAATGCTTGCGAAATGTTTCTGAAATATGAAAAAAGACGATGACAGAAATTCTGTCATCGTCTTTCTATGTAAATTTTATCCGATTTTATAAGGATACTTGACAATGCTTTGCTTGCCCTGGTTGTAGGTAACAACAGCAACACAGCGCTCATAATCCCGAATGGAGGCTTTTTGCGTTCTGTCCGACGGATCAAAGCAGTAGATGGCGGTGGCATTGCCGCCGCTTCGCACTTCTTCGGAGTTTTCTGTCCGGATCATGCGGCAGTAATCGGAGAGAATGTCACGATTAGGATCGTTTTCGACACCTTTGGGGAGTTTGCCCTCCAGCAGAATGCGGCGGGTGAACCTCGTCAGCGTCAAGCCCTCCATCTGCGCCAACAGTTCCTGATTGGCTGCCACAAAATCGTAATACATATCGATCAGCCGGTCTTCGGAGTACTGTTCGGCAAGGTATTGATATACCGGCTGCAGACGTGCCCAAACACGGAAGAAGAGCTCAAAATGCTTCAGCTTGGTGCGCAGCTCGGTTTTGTATTCCATCAGATGGGAGAACAGTTGGGGGTGCGCGTCAATGACATCGGCGCATTCTTCAATTGCAAAGCTGCCGGTGATATTGGATAGCTTCTCTGCCCGGGTCATCTGGGACATATACCGGTCAGACAACTCTGTTTTGGCCAGGAAGGTGCACAGATGCGCATCTACCTGACCGCACTTGTGCTGCAGGATCCGACCCATCAGAGACATGGTCTGGGACAGGTCGTCCTCGGTTTCTTCGGGAAAGCCGTAGATAAAGGATACCTTGATGGCAATTCCCTTATCCCGCAGGTAGGACAGAATTTCAATGACCCGATCCAGCTTTAGATTTTTGTTGATGAGCTTCTGCATCCGCGGTGAGCCGGTCTCGATACCAATAAAAATACCGAACAGACCTGAGTCGGCCATAATGTCGATGAGCTCCCGGTCGAGACAATCCAGCCGGGCGCTGCAAACCCATTCTACAGGAAAATCCAGCCCACGCATACGGTCGCAGGTTTCGATGACAATCTTGCGGTTCAGGGTAAACATATCGTGGGAGAATTTAAACTTTGTGATCCCGAATTGGTCATGGATCAGCTTTATCTCCTCGATGATGCGCCGAGGGCTCTTCATTCTGTATTTTCTGCCCCAGAAGGCTTTGGTGCTGCAGTAGGTGCAGCCGAAGGGGCAGCCGCGACCTACGTCAATCGGGAAGCGGATGGAGCTTTGGTCTTCGGGCGTACCGCCCATGTAGATTTTGGAGTAGTCGATCATGGGCAGGCCGTCCAGCTCCGCGATCATCTCGGGGCGGGGATTTTTTACGACGGTGTCATTGGTGCGGTACACCAGACCGGGAACGGACAGATCCGGCTCTTTGCGAAGCAGGGAGGAGAAGAACGGATAGATGGTGGTCTCTCCCTCACCGCAGCAGACATAATCCACGTAGGGAATACGGGACACGGTATCCTCCGCTGTAATGTCGGACTGAGGGCCGCCGAACACGATGTAAATGTCATCCCAGCGGGCTTTGATTCTCTGCGCCAGCTTCAGATTGATGTGGTATGTATCGCACCGCGTGTACATGGATACAATTTTGGGCTGCGCCTTCTGAATTAGATCCATGGCATTTTCCATGAAGCCTTCAAAGTCAGACACGTCGCCGATGCGGAAAAACTGAAGGATATCACAGGAAACGCCCTCGTTTTCCAGAATGGATACCAATTGCAGCGTGCCCACGGACTCGTCGGAGAAATGGCCGCTCATATTGGGGGTAATAAAAATAACATCACACATGGCTCTCGCCCTTCCTGCACAGATTATGTACACATTGTACCACCAAACGCTCCGATTTGCAATACTTTGCCATAATAAAACGGACTATGGATGTGAACTGCACCCCATTTGTTAGACAAGTATGATATAATACTTGTACTAAGAAATGGGGTGTTTTTCTATGCCAAAAGGAGTACCTAACAAACGCTACACACCGGAGTTTAAGCAGATGGTTGTGGAAACTATGATGCGAG
>JAFTIZ010000030.1 GCA_017456645.1 Oscillospiraceae bacterium | reverse complement strand
GGGAGCGCGACACTCAGCGCCTCTTAAGTCGGCTTCTTTTCGTACTTTTCTTGCCGAAACAAGAAAAGTACATCGTTTTCCTAAACATTCATTTATCTTTCTCGCTGTTATGTCGCAGGTTATTGACAACTTCGGCGGATTATGCGATAATACACAGATGAAAAATACACAATAGAGAGGATCAATACTATGTTCCAATCCAGAACTCATAACTGCGGCGAGCTGCGGCTTTCCAACGCCGGTGAGAATGTTACCATCGTGGGCTGGCTGGAGAATGTCCGCGAGGTCGGCTCCAACTTCGCCTTCTGCGTCCTGCGTGACTACTACGGCACCACTCAGGTAGTCATCGAGAACGAAGAAATGATGAAGATCATTAAGCCCATCAACAAGGAATCCACCATCTCCGTCACCGGCACCGTTCGGGAGCGGGAGAGCAAGAACACCAAGATCCCCACCGGCGAGATCGAGGTGGTGCCCTCCAAGATCGAGATTCTGGGTAAGTGCCGCCACAATCAGCTGCCCTTTGAGATCAACAAGAGCCGCGATGCTGACGAGAACACCCGTCTGAAGTACCGCTATCTGGATCTGCGTAACCCCGCTGTCAAGTCTAACATCATCCTGCGCTGTCAGGTGGTAGCGGAGCTGCGCCGGCTCATGACCGAGAAGGGCTTCCTGGAGATCACCACCCCCATTCTGACCGCCTCCTCCCCCGAGGGTGCCCGTGACTATCTGGTACCCGCCCGTAACCACCCCGGCAAGTTCTATGCTCTGCCTCAGGCTCCCCAGCAGTTCAAGCAGCTGCTGATGACCTCCGGCTTCGACCGCTATTTCCAGATTGCCCCCTGCTTCCGTGATGAGGATGCCCGTGCTGACCGCACCCCCGGCGAATTCTATCAGCTGGATATGGAAATGGCCTTCGCCACCCAGGAGGACGTGCTGTCCACTCTGGAGGACGTGCTGGTTCCCGTGTTCGAGAAGTACGGCAAGTACAGCCGGGTCTCCCCCGCTCCTTTCCGTCACATTCCTTATAACGAAGCCATGGAGCGCTACGGCTCCGATAAGCCCGACCTGCGTATCGACCTTGAGGTTCAGGATGTAACCGAGGTTGTGCAGGGCTGCGGCTTCGGCCCCTTTGAGGGCAATACCGTCAAGGCCGTTGCCGTTGACGATTTCACTCAGGCCAGAAAGTGGATCGATAAACTGCTGGTAGACGTGGAAGTCCAGACCGGCAACAAGGTTTGCTGGGTGAAGGTGGATGAAAACGGTGAGCTCACCGGTGGCATCTCCAAGTTCCTCACCGATTGCAAGGATGCCTTTGTGGCTAAGCTGAACCTGAAGCCCGGCAGCTTCGTATGCATGGCCGCCGGCAAAAAGTCCGCCGCTCAGAAGACCGCCGGTGTGGTGCGCACCATGCTGGGTAAGCGTGTCCCCGGCCACTTCGACGAGGATCAGTACGCTCTGTGCTGGATCGTTGACTTCCCCATGTACGAGATCGGCGAGGAATCCGGCGCGCTGGAATTCTGCCACAACCCCTTCTCCATGCCTCAGGGCGGCATGCAGGCTCTGCTGGATGCCGAAGGCAACACCGATAAACTGCTGGCCATCAACGCCAACCAGTACGATCTGGTGTGCAACGGCTACGAAAGCGCCTCCGGTGCTGTCCGTAACCACGATCCTGAGATCATGGTCAAGGCCTTCGAGATGGTGGGTCTGGGCGAGGAGGACGTGAAGGCCAAGTTCCCCGCCATGTACAACGCCTTCACCTACGGCGCGCCCCCTCACGCCGGCGCTGCCCCCGGTGTTGACCGCCTGATCATGCTGCTGACCGGCGAGGAAAGCATCCGCGAGGTCATCACCTTCCCCATGAACAAGAACGCGCAGGATCTGATGATGGACGCCCCCACCCCCGTGGAGCAGCATCAGCTGGACACCGTACACATCGCCCTGAACATCAAGGAATAACCCATAACAGCCCTGCCACCGGCAGGGCTGTATTTTTTGCCAGATTGACAAATTGCCTTGCTCCATGTACAATACAACTATTCTACTTTTGAGGTGATTCCCATGGATCAGAAACTTCACACCGAGACCCTGTGCATTCAGGCCGGTTACTCCCCCGCTTCCGGCGAGCCCCGCCAGATCCCCATCATTCAGAGCACCACGTTTAAGTACGCCACCTCTGAGCATATGGGCAAGCTCTTTGATCTGGAGGCTGAGGGTTATTTCTACTCCCGTCTGCAGAACCCCACCTGCGACATGGTGGCCGCCAAGATCGCGGCGCTGGAGGGCGGCACCGCTGCCATGCTCACCGGCTCCGGTCAGGCTGCCAACTTCTACGCCGTGTTTAACATCGCAGGCAATGGCGACCATATCGTATCCAGCTCCGCCATTTACGGCGGCAGCTTCAATCTGTTCAACGTGACCATGCGCCGCATGGGCATCGACTTTACCTTTGTCAGCCCCGATGCCACCGAAGAAGAACTGGCCGCTGCCTTCAAGCCCAACACCAAGGCTGTCTTCGGCGAGACCATCGCCAACCCCGCCCTGAACGTACTGGACATCGAGAAGTTCGCCAAGGCCGCCCATGACCACGGCGTACCCCTGATCGTGGACAACACCTTCGCCACCCCCGTCAACTGCCGTCCCTTCGAGTGGGGTGCGGACATCGTCACCCACTCCACCACCAAGTACATGGACGGCCACGGCGTTGCCGTAGGCGGCTGCATTGTGGACAGCGGCAAGTTTGACTGGACTGCCCATGCCGATAAGTTCCCCGGCCTTTGCACCCCCGATGACAGCTATCACGGCGTGACCTACACCGAGCGTTTCGGCCTCGCCGGCGCATTCATTACCAAGTGTACCGCCCAGCTGATGCGTGATCTGGGCTCTGTCCAATCTCCCCAGAGCGCCTTCTATCTGAATCTGGGGCTGGAAAGTCTGCCCTTCCGCATGAAGCAGCATTGCTCCAATGCCCAGAAGATCGCCGAGTTCCTGCAGGCCAACGAGAAGGTGGCATGGGTCAAGTACTGCGGCCTGAAGGGCGACAAGTACTACGAGCTGGCGCAGAAGTATATGCCGAACGGTTCCTGCGGCGTCATTTCCTTCGGTCTGAAGGGTGGCCGCGCCGCTGCGGAAACCTTCATGAAGAACATGAAGCTGGGCTCCATCGAGACCCATGTGGCGGATAGCCGCACCTGCTGCCTGCACCCCGCCTCTGCCACACACCGTCAGATGACCGACGAGCAGCTGGAGGCCGCCGGCGTCGGTGCCGACCTGATCCGCCTGAGCTGCGGTCTGGAAAATGCCGAGGATCTAATCGCGGATCTGGCACAGGCCATCGATAAGGTTTGATAACAAAAAGCTCCCGAAGCCGCTGGCTTCGGGAGCTTTGCCTTTTATCTCGGTTCGCTTTTAAAGGGCGGGTCAGTAGGGTAAATGCCCTGCAATTTCTGCATGGAGCGGGACACCGCATCCCGGGAATTTTTCCAATCGGAGGAGGCATTGCGGTAATCGAACTTCTCGATGAACCAATCCAGATCACCCTTGACCCGTGCCATGTTCTCCTTCATCAGCCGGAACACCGTGGGATAGAACCACTCCCGCTGATCATTGGGCACATGATCCTTGGCGGCTTCCATCAGGGCAAGGAAATGGCGCATACAGAAACCCTTGCTTGACTCTACCTTAGCGCGGAATTCGGCCTCCTTCGTCAGCTGGAAGAAGGTGCTGTAATACCGCTCCATGTTATAGTCGATCTTGTTGCAGATGAAGCAGGAGCCTTGCTTGCCCCGTGCCCACGTCACCAGGCTGCTTTCTTCGCCGGTGTTTTTCTTGCTGAACAGCCCCCGCTTGCCGGGGATCTGGAAATTGTCCATTTCTCTGGTCATTTCCTCAAACAGCCCTACCATGTAGGTCTGCATCATCAGGGCGCTGCCCAGAGAATTGCCGAAATCATACATTTTCTTGAAATGGGCGCCGCAGAAGCCCTCCTTGTCCGTAGCCAGACGGACTTCCGGCTCCATATAGCTGGCGCCGGGGCCGAGGGTGTAGCGGATCGTCCGCTGCTCCACTGCCCGTTCCAGCTGGCAGAAGGGGCATTCATCCCCGGAATCGAAGGCCTCGTTGACCGGTATGGTATAGATCTTTTCTTTCATGGGCGATCACTCCTCAATCTTCATCCAGCGGCATTTCTTCCAAGGCTTCTTCCGCCGGCTCTTCCTGCGGCTCGTCGATGTACTTCTTGAATACCTTTTCCACAAACCAGCACTGCAGTGTGACCACGATGCCGGGCAGCACAAGGAACAGAACCGGCACAAAGAACACCACTACCGCAGCCACGGCAACAATGCCCAGCAGCAAGGCCGTAGTCGGCAGATGGACAATGGCAAAGGTTGCCGCGGTCTTATGCAGTCCGAAGAAGGTATTGGTAAACCGAGCCTCCAGGGGGATCAGCCATGCGAAAATACCAACCGGGATCACCATGGATACCAGATATACCATAGAATAAACCGTTACAAAGGTGTTGCCATCGCCCATGTTGACCAGCAGATTATAGCCCATCACCAGCGCAAAGCCAACCACACCCCACAGAGCGCTGATGCCGATGCCCCGCAACAGCTCCGCCTTCAACACCCGGAAAAAGTGCTTGTAGGGATGCTCATCAGTGCCATGGATGCACCGGGCAACCGTATCGTACAGCGCAATGCAGGCCGGCGCGATGGTCAGCACCGGCAGGCAGCACAGCAGCCACAGCAGCCCCAGCACCACAATGTCCGCGATCTTGGCAAACCAGCGCCAGAAGAAATTATCGGAACCGTAAAGATCGTTCATACTATCTCATCCTTTGCGTTATATTGAACTCATCATAGCATATTTTGGCGCATTTGTCCACCACGTGGAACGTATTTACCCCCGAAGCCGCAAAGAGGCTCCGGGGGTAAAAAGTTACGCAAAAATCACCGCAAAATCGGGATATTCTGCCTGCACATCCTGAAAAACACCACAAAAGCCCTCAGCAAAGGGCACCGCAGCATCCCAGTGTTCCAGCACCAGCCGAACCGGCGCTTCCAGCTCCGTCAGGCAATCGTACAGGGCATCCAGATTGTGGCCGTACCACTCAGGAAAGCCCAAGGTCTGCGCCAGCACCTGATGGAAGTCGCGAGCGCTTTCAACGGTGGAAAAATCAATAATATGTTCTGTCATGGTCACGGCTCTCCGTAAAGTAAGGTAAAGCTCTCGTAGTGGTCAGAGGTGTAGTAGACCAGCCCGTCATTAGAAAACACGATCCGTTTAGCACCGCGGGAGGATTTACCCAAAGTGCCGATGTCGCATTCCTTGTAGGTGCGGCCGGCTTTTTTCGGCAGCAGCCCCTCACGGTTTTGGAAGGTATCGCCGCCAATGCATTTGCCCGGCGCATAACGCTCCAGGCTTCCGCTCTTCCAGCCCAGATTTCTTGCCTGACTTTTGGTTATAAAATTAGAAGGCAGCTTGCCATACAGATGGATGTACAGCGCCACGTCCTCCTTGGAGGTATAGGTGCCGTCAGGATCCAGCAGTGGCTCCGTCGGCTCGGGTTCCGTGGGCTTGGGCTCTGTAGGCTTCGGTTCTGTAGGCTTGGGCTGGGTTACCTCGGGTTCTGTAGCCTCCGGTTCTGTAACCTCAGACTCGGTTGCCTCGGTTTTCTGGGTAGCATCGGGTCCACCGACATCCGAAGTACCGGAGATCGTAGGCTCAAAATCAGGCAGCTCCAGCTGGATGTCATCGCCCAGCAGAACGCAGCCGGTCAGGTTCACCAGCAGCACCAGCACCAGCAATGCCGACAGTAGCTTCTTCATAACATCCTCCTCCAAACGTGCATTTTTTGTATTATATCGCAATTTCCGATAAAATACAAGGGGCAAGCATCGCCGTCAGCGGCAGGAAAGAATTTTCCTCCCGTCCGACAATTTATCTTTCCAAATAGGGCTTGTGAAATCGGATAAAATGGTGTACAATGGGCGTTACCAAATCATCGGGAGGTTGCGCCATGGCGTACGAAAGTGAAGACATCCGGAAACGCCAGAAGCGGCGCAAGCTGGACAAAAAACGTCAGCGCAAACAGGCCATGCGCCGGCGGCGGACTTTGATCATCGGCCTTGCGGCGGCAGCTGTGGTGCTGGCGCTGACGGGTCTGCTGATCCTGCTTCTGACCTCCGGCGGCTCGCCGGAGCCCACGGAGCCCTCGTCCGAGAACTCCCTGCCCATCCAGACCCAGCCCACGGAGCCGGAAACCACCATCACCATTGCCTTCGGCGGCGATCTGAATATCACCGATAAAGTGGTTGCTTCCGGCGCAACCGATGGCGGCTATGACTACAGCAAGGTATTTCTGGACATCCTTCCGGCTCTGGCCGGCGCGGATGCCACGGTAGTCAATCTGGAGGGTAACCTTTGCGGCGCGCCCTACGGCACCCAGAACACCAGCGCCCCCCAGGAGCTGATGGAGGCTCTGGCTGCAGCCGGTGTGGATCTGGTGCAGATGGCAAATTCCTGCGCCATCAACAACGGCCTGCTGGGTCTGAAGCAGACTCTCAGCGGCATCCGTCAGGCCGGTATGGAGCCGGTCGGTGCCTATACCTCCCCGGAGGAATTTGAGCAATCCAGAGGCTTTACCCTGCGCAGCATCAACGGTGTGAAGGTGGCCTTCGTGGCCTTTACCAAGGGCATGGACGGTCTGGCTCTGCCTGCGGGCAGCGAGGATTGCGTCAACGTGCTTTACAATGACTACACCAGCGAGTACTCCAGCCTGAACAAGGAAAAAATCCAGAAGGTCCTGCGCGCCGCCCAGCTGGAAAAGCCCGACGTGACCATCGCCCTGCTCCACTGGGGCAGCGCCTACAACGGCATCGTCAGCGATTCCCAGAAACAGATTGCGGAACTGATGCAAGCCGAGGGCGTGGATGCCATAATCGGCACCCACTCTCACTACGTCCAGACCGTGGAATATGACAGCCAAAATAGCACCTTTGTGGCCTATTCTCTGGGCGACCTGCTGGGCGATGCCGATAAGAACAACACCAACGCCTCCACCATTCTCAAGCTGGAGTTCACCAAGGATAACAACACCGGCACCACCCGCATCTCCGGCTATGAGCATACACCGGTTTACATCGCCACAGCGGAAAAGGACGGTGTCGAGCAGCTGCGGCTGCTGCGCATCCGGGAAGCCATGGCCGCCTACGAGGCCAACAGCATCCACAAGATTTCCGACGAGACCTACGCCGCCATGAAATCCGCTCTGGATCGCATTCAGAGCCGCATCGAGCCTGAAGCATAACAAAAAGCTGCCGCGATCGCGGCAGCTTTTTTATTACATATTGGCCTTGATGGTGGAGATCAGGATATCTCCCGCCACCACCCGATCCTCGGCGGCAAAGCCCTCGGCAAAATTGTCGGAATACAGCACCTGTGCGCTGGGCGGGAACTCATCATCGCCCTCCCAGACCAGAATGCGCATTTTGAAATTACCGATGAGGTCAAACTCGTAGCCTGCGTCGCCATAGAACAGCGAAGCGGCGCCCAGCTTCTGCGCGGCAGCCTCAAACGCCTCCAGCCGAGTACCGAAGGTGAAGGCCGCACGGGTCAGGACACGGCCGGTGTAGGGCTTGATATACATCTCGCCCCAGGGCATTTCCCGGAAGGTCTTCCACTCCCCTGACCACGGTGCGTCCTTGCTCTCCAGCAGGTAGCGCAGCAGGAAAGTCTGGGTGGGCAGGGGCGGCACAGCCCCGCCGTCGGTGGCGCGAATGGCACACTCAGGGTGGGAAATAGCAAATTCCCGACCCAGAAGGTTTACATAAAATTCTTTTCCATCCCATTTCGCATCGGTGCGGCAGGCTGCCTCAGCTGCATCCATGCCCCGAAACCGCTCTTCGTAATGGGCAAAGGGTACTTCTTCTTTGTGGTTTTCGATTTGCATGTTACATCTCCTGCTTTGAATTGGGGAACAGCCGCGCGTCTGTATGGGGCAGGAAGCATGCGGCTACGAAGCTATCCATATAGCCCGGATAGGTGCTCAGCTCCAGATAGGTCATATTGGCGGCGACCTCGGCGGTCTTGGCGATGGCTTGGTCGCTCATGACCATGGCATAAGCGCCGGTCAGGCTGGAATTGCCGATGTAGCTGTACTTCTCCAGCTCCACATCCGGCAGCATTCCGATATTCACGGCGTTGCGCATATTGATGCCGGAGCCGATGCCGCCGGCCACGTACACATGGTCGATGCACTCCGGTGTCATATCCACGCTTTGCAGCAGTGTATCGATGGCGGAGAAAATAGCGCCCTTGGCACGGATGAAATTGTCGATATCCACCTCGTTGATGGACACATCTCGACCGGTATCGGACTCGGCAGCGGTGGCCAGAACATAGCGACCCATGCCATGCTCATCCCGCTTGACCCGCTCCCCTTCCCGGATGAACAGGCCCTTGGCATTGATAATGCCGCAGCGGAACAGCTCAGAAATGATGTCGATGATGCCGCTGCCGCAGATGCCTACGGGTCGCTGGCCTTCATCGCCCACGACGGTCAGGGTCGGCTCCATGGTATTTTTATCGATGACACAAGCCTCCACAGCGCCGTCGGTGGCACGCATACCGCAGGAAATATCGCCGCCCTCAAAGGCAGGGCCGGCAGAGCAGGCGCAGCTCATGAGGAAATCCCGATTGCCGAAAACCAGCTCACCATTGGTTCCCAGATCGATGAACAGACTCATTTCGTCCTTATCCCAGATGGCGGAGGCCAACGTGCCGGCGGTGATGTCGCCGCCCACGTAGGAGCCGATGTTGGGAGCGATGACCACCGGTGCCAGAGGATTGGCCGGCAGCTTCAAATCCCCCGCCAGCAGCCCATCCCAGCCAAAGAAGCTGGGAACATAGGGATCCATGCGGACGGGATCCGCGTCCACGCCCAGCAAAAGGTGGTTCATGGTGGTATTCGCGCCGATGCTCAACCGAAGGATACTCTGAGCGGAAATGTTCGCAATTTTGCACAAATTGGCGATAATCGGCGTTAAAGTTTCTTTAATAATGGCATCCTGCAGCTTTTTCCTGCCGCCGGGACGGCTGCTTTCGATGATGCGGTTGATCACATCCGCACCGTAGCGAATCTGTCCGTTACCGGAGGAGCCCTTGGCCAGCAGCTTGCCGCTGGTCAGATCCGTCAGCACCATGGTCACAGTGGTGGTGCCGATGTCGATGGCGCAGCCGACGATGGCGGTATCCGCCGGATCGCAAATTTCCATGCAGCGGAAGGTATCGCCATCCAGCAGACCCTTGATGCAGACGTGGAAATCATGCTGCCGCAGGGTCGCTGCCAGCTTTTTCATCACGTTAAAAGGAACGTGGACGCGCTCCACCTCCACCACAGCCTGCACGCCCCAGCTGAGTCGCTCCACGTCGGGCATGGTGTCCTCGGCATTGGGGGCGGACATGACCACATCCAGCGCCAAAAAATCATTGTCAAATTCGATGCCGCTTGCCTTCAGCGCCGCCTGACAGTCCTCGAAAATAGCGATTTCCTTCGGGCTGGAAAGGTCGGCGGTCTTCATGCGGGACTGGTAGGCGCTGGCGATATCCGGCACAAAAACGGTGCAATCGCCCAGCACCTTGCTGTTGCAGCTGAGCCGCCAGCCGGCATTATATTCCTCGTCGGTAATATGGCGGCTGGGGATGGTATCCAGCTGCCCTTCAATCAGCTTCACACGGCACTTGCCGCAGGAGCCGTTGCCGGAGCAAGGGGCATCGATGGCCACATTGGCACGTCTTGCCAGCTCCAGCAGATTATCACCGGCGTTGCATTCAATTTGAACGGGGCTTCCCCCCTCAATTTGGAATGTTACTTTCATTGTCTATTCCTTTCAGAAAAGATACGAAATGTTCCAAATATCTCGTATCTTATATCTCATATCTAGCGCTGCGGCAGCTTTACTGCCGCAGCGCGGATATCTGTTACATCAGCGGCTCCATGCCGAGGACGGGATGGTTCTTCTCGGTCAGCCAGTTCAGCAGTTCCTCACAATCGGAGGTGATGGTCTCATCAGCGATGTAATCGGTAAAATTCTCAATACCATAGAGCTCCATGGCGGTCTTATTCAGCCGCTCGCCCACGTCATCCTTCAGTTCCTTGGGCATCCACACGATACGCTCGATACCGCCCTCAGCGCTGATAAACTTCTTGGAAGCGATGAAGTGACGGCCGTGACCCATGTAGCCGGGGGTCTGGACACCGCCGCCTGTGCAGCTTGCCAGCTCGCCGAAGGTCATGCCCGCAGGGGTCATGCCCTTGAATTCCCGGTTGACCACGATGAAGCCGTTACTCATAGGCTCGATGCCGCAAATGCACTCGAAGCAGCCGCAGGAGGTCATGGGATCTTCCAGAATGGAGTACAGAGTCACACTCTCCACCGCGCCATGGGTGGCATCCTTGACCATCTTGTCAACGGACTCGAAGCGGCCGGTGCGCTCGTCGGTGCAGCCTTCCTTCATGATGGGCTGGCAGGGGCCATTGGGATCCAGCTCGTTGGTGGCCTTGGCATCCAGCCAGCTCACCGCGCCGCACAGACCCAGCCGCTCAGGGGTAACCACACAGCAATGGGCAGGAGCGAAGGACTGGCACAGAATGCAGGTGTAGTAGCGGTCAACGGACTCGTCGGTCATGGAAGCCAGACGGTCATCTCTCTGGGCGTAGCGGGGCATGGCAATCTCATCACGGAACTTGCCTGCCTCCACTGCGTCGGTGATGATGGTGACCTGACACTTGTCAACGACTGCGTCGAACTCGTTCATGATCATCACGTACAGCACCTCGGCGAAGTCCTTCAGCCGCAGACCGGCCTCATAGGCGGCGTTGGAAACACGGACCCGAACCTGATTGCGCTGGCCGGTGTGCATAACGCCTTCCATGTAGTTGAACCATGCGTGGAACTTGCGCTCGATGACAGACTCGAAGTCCACCTGCATCTTCTTACCGGCGACTTCAACGTATGTAACCAGCGCCAGATCCTTGGCTGCATCCAGATCGGGGCCGACGATGGTGATCTTATGATCCTCCACTTCACTCAGTTCCTTCATGACCACCAGCTCAGCGGTGGGGTTCTTGGAAGACCAGAACTCATTGTGCATATCCGCCTTGCGGATGATCTCACCCTCAAAGGCGGCGGCGAAGGCCACGGGAATGGGCAGCTCGGTGGTCTTGATCTTGATGTTCCGCAGCTCCAGAGATTTCTTCACGGTGTCATTATGGTCGCAGACGGACTCCAGCGCACCGGGAACCTGATTCTCGCCCAGATCGATATCCACCACCACGGGGAAGCCCAGAGCGATGGCACCGGCACCGGCGGAGACCACCACGGCATCAATGGCGCCAAAGGTGTTGACAAAGGCAGGAACGCGGTTCTTGGTGTAGTCCAGCAGACCGGCCAGATTGCCGGGCTGAACGTTGCCGAAGATCAGAGCCGCACGGACGGCGACGGTAACAACATGAATAACGGAGGTCACATCATGTCCCAGCGGCACCACGCGGTACTCAAGACCGGCCTTCACACCGCCCTCGAGGCACTGCTCGATGACATCGCCCACAAGGAAGGTCAGGATGCCCTTGGACTGGTAATCCTTGACCACCTTCACCACATTGGCAGCATCGTCAGCCTTACCCAGCACAACGGCCACACCGGGGATATCGCCGGTAACCAGCGGCACACCGAGAGAGCGGATGATGGGATCGGGAACAAAACCGATGCCGGAGTCATTTTCATAGGGGTTTCCGCCCTCGACCCACTTCAGGCCTTCGATGATCTCAGCGCCAACGGCGGTGGCAAGACCGGCGTTCAGAGCCTGACCCAGATCCTCCTGATTGGTGATCAGGCTTTTCAGTACACCGACGCAGGCCGGCAGATCGCCCAGAGTCTTGACCTTTACGCCGGTGGCGGCATAAATCGTGGGGAAAAAGTATGCAGTGTCAGGGAACGCAATGGGGTGGTCAGCACCGTACTTGGCAATGGCGTCATTGACGGCACCCTCAGTTAAACCGGCGACGGCGTTGCTGCCGCCATAAATCAGATCGGTTAATACACTCATGATAATTTCCTCCCAGATAGTAATTAGTAATTTATATCAAGCCCTCTGGCTGAATATACGAAGTTTGTCATTCTGAGCGAGCAACGCGAGTCGAAGAATCCATTCTCCTCGCTCCACTGTCATTCCGAGCGAACGAAGTGAGTCGAGGAATCCGTTTCTTCTCCTAAGATCATCGGATACAAATCCCTCCACTGAGGGTTCATTCCATTGATCAGCGAATTCTTCTTGGAACGCCGCCAGCCTTTCAGCTGCTTCTCCCTCTCCAAAGCCGCTCTAACATCTGTGGTCTGCTCAAAATATACCAATTTATGGACCCCATACCTTGATGTAAAGCTTTCCGGGGCCAAATCATTTTTATGCTCATACACTCGGCGGATCAGATCATTGGTCACGCCAATATATATCGTATAGTTCGTTGCGCTGGATAGAATGTACACATAGTAAACCATAACATTTCTCCTGAGGAAACGGATCCTTCGACTTCGCTGCGCTTCGCTCAGGATGACACATAACTGTACGTTTGTGTCTTAATCCTTACTTGTTCCGTTTCTTGACGAAGTTGACTATCGCAAACACACCAATTATCAACCAGATGGTCAGCTCTACCCAAGTAACCCAATCAGGAAAGTCGCCGGGAATGAACAGATCAATGATATCGATAAACAAAAATGCTACAAATAAAACAGAACAAATCAGTATTCCCACCAGTTTCAGGGCATGCCAAAGTTTTTTCATATTTATCTCCTTATTACAGGTCCTGCTTCCAATCCCGCTTATGGCCGTAAATGCCGCCGATCAGAAAGCCAATTCCAAGACCCATTGCAATAATGCCGCAAACAATACCGCCTGAAATATTTCCACTCAAATAAGTACTGACACTGATCCAAACAAGTAATCCGGCCACTGCCTCGGCAAACAAAAGAAAGACAAACGTTTTAACCCAAGTTTTCACTTTCGGATTCTCGACGGTTATACCAAAAACACCTTCAAGAAACAATTCAAAAATCAGTTCACCAACAAACTCCATACTTCTCCTTGAAAAATGCAAACTGGCTGGGAGGGAGATTTCCCTCCCAGCCAGAAAATGCGTGGGAAATAATCGCTGTCATTCCGAGGGAGCGAAGTGACCGTGGGAAGCCCCCGGTTTTTTCGGCCAGCCGCAAACCTTAGGGGATTGCCACGCCAGTGTGCACACTGGCTCGCAATGACGTGAATTTTTGTTCTCTTACAGCTCCAGGTAGGAGTCGGAGTACAGGACGTGGTTCTTGAAGATGTCGCAGGACTTGATGGTCTCCATCAGGCGCAGGTCGTTGGGGTTGACGATGGCGGAGGTCAGACCCTGCATCATGCACATGGCAACCAGAGCGGAGTCCATAATGGGACGGACATGCTTGGGAGCGCCGTTGGAGTTGTTGGACAGACCGCCGGTGGACTTCAGACCCTTGTCGGAGAACATCTTGATGGCCTCCAGAACCTCCATCTGCTTGTCCTGCATGCCCTTGACGACCAGGAACAGGGGGTCGAACCACAGATCGTCGGAGGACATGCCCAGGCTCAGGCCGCGCTCCAGCATATTGTCACAGTGGACCATACGCTCCTCGTTGTCCTTGGCGATACCGTCAGCGGAACACAGAGCGATACAGATGGCATCGTTGGCGGCAGCCAGGTCGATGTAGCCGATACGGGAGCCGGCGTCAGCAGAGTTGACGATGGGCTTGCCGTTGGTGCGGTTGTAGACCTTGATACCGGCCTCGATAGCCTTCATGTTGGCAGTATCCAGAGCCAGAGGAACATTGTTGAAGTTCTCCTGCAGCAGCTTGACAGCCCACATCATGCGCTCGGGACCGTCCTTCTCAGCAGGTCCGATGTTGACATCCAGGTAGGTAGCACCGGCCTTGATCTGGGCAGCGGCACGCTCCAGAATGGGAGCGGGATCACGCTCGTCCATAGCCTTGCGGATGGTGGGAGCGATGCAGTGGATACGCTCACCGATGGTGACGAAGGTCTTACTTTCGGGGTTGTGACCCTTGTACTGAACACCCATGTCAACCACTTCGATGGCGGGCACCTTGGTAGCCAGCAGCTCGTCGAAAGACAGCTCCTTGACCTCCACAGTGGTGGCAGCCTTGGCGGCGTTCTCGGCAGCGGCGGCCTTGGCGGCAGCCTCGTACTCCTTGTCCTTCATGTACTTGGGCAGCTGGACGGCCTCCAGAGGACCGACGACCACGTTCCACTCAGGCAGCTTCTCCTGAATCTCACCCTTCATAACGGCAACCTTACCGGGGATGATCAGGGTGCGGTTCTTGATCTTGTTGGCAATATCCAGCTCATCAAAAGTCTTCTTGATGGTGGAGGAGGACAGCTTACCGGCAGCCCAGGCAGTCAGAACGGACATGCCGGAAGCGTCGGTGATGACCAGGTTCACAGGCTGACCGGAACGCTCCAGCTCGCCGGAAACCAGGAAGTAGGTCAGAGCGAAGTCAACGGTCAGAGCAACGGGAGAATTCTCGTCAGCGCCGTTGATGGGGTAGATCTTAGCCTCCACCTTCATGGGCTTCTGAGGATCGGTGTAGATGTTCTGACGCAGACCGTACAGAGGCAGAGCCTGAGCGTAGGTCATGTTCTCCATAACGATGATGGAGGCGTACTTCTCGGTGAACATAGCAGCGTAAGCGGTCTGCAGACGGGAATCGCCCTTAGCCAGCTTAGCAACGTTGACGATGGAGGGATAGCCGAAGGTACGATCCTCCTGCTTCAGAGCAGTGCGGCGAACCAGAACGGCGTTGGCCAGAGTCTCCTTGGCGGTGGCGCCGGTGACATCCAGAACCAGGTTCTTGTTACCGGCGGCCTCCAGCTTCTTAACGGTATCGTACAGATCGGAGATGTTGGAAGCCCAAACGCCCAGCACAACACCGGCCTCGGTGGCGACAGCGTTCATAGCCTCCCAGTTGTCAGGGGTAGCGCCGTCCAGAATCACGTTCTTGCCGGCAACAGCCAGGGCAGCCTTGGCGCACTCAACATCCCAGCACTCCAGGATGATGTCACGGCCGGTGGCAACAGCCTTCTTGACCAGCTCGGCGTAAGCAGCGGGATCGTTGCCCTTGTTGCGGACAAACACGAACTCAACGTACATACGCTCGCCGATGCGCTCGTAGTCGACCTTCTGCATCTCGGCCAGCTTGGCGTCAGCATCGCAATCGCCGCAAACGCAGACGGCGTACAGGTTCTTATTGACCAGAGTCTTCTCGTGGCGGAACAGGACAGTCTCGCCGCCCAGCTTATGCTCGCCAACGGAAATGGTCTTCATCAGAGGAGCGGTGGCGGAGTTCAGGGTTGCCAGAGCCTCCTCGGAGAAGTAGGGGCACTTGTCCAGGGACACAGCGCCCTGCGCCACCTTCATGCAGAATGCCATACAGGTGGGGCTGCCGCACTCCTTACAGTTCTTCTTAGGAGACAGCTTAAAAATATCAAGACCTTTCAGAGCCATTGTATGTATCCTCCTTCCTTAGATCAGTTCATTGATGAACTTCTTGACGGTAGCCACAGACTCGGGGTGACGCAGAACAACTGCGTCAGCGCCGCCGGTCAGGTCAGCGACAGCGGTAGCGATTTCCATGGAAATGGCACGCTCCTCGCGGTCGCCCCAGACGGGCTCGTCAGCTTCGGAAGCGGTGGACTCCTTCACGCCCCAGGTGTCATTGCACACAGCGGCCAGAATGGGCATCTGCAGGTCGGCATCGCCCTGAGCCAGAGCGGCCAGACGGATGCGGTCGAAGGTGGAAGCGGCGTACTCGTAGCCGTAGCCCACGGCAGCGGTGCCGATGTCCATAACGACGGACTCAGGATTGACATTCAGACCCTTCAGCATAATGTTCAGCTGCTTAGCCAGGTTGATGTCGTCAGCGGTCTCAGCGCCCAGCTTCTGGCCGTTGGCCAGAGCGACAGAAGCGCCGACGGTCTTATAGTTCTCGTTCTTGGCGGACATGAACAGCACATTCTTACCGGCCAGAGCCTCAGCCAGAGCAGCCAGCAGCTCGCCGTCCTTCTCCAGGTTCTTGCAGCCCATGACAACGATGGGCTTGCTGACGACCTCGGCCACAGCCTTGGCATTGGCGACACAGTCAGCAACAGAGTGGTTCGCGCCGTTTGGATCTGCGCCAACGAAGTTCAGGCAGATGAAGTCGCAGCCCTCAATGGACTCGGCCTTCTTGGCATAGTCAGCCATGGTAGTGCAGCCGGCGTAGAATTCCTTCAGGCTGGCAACGTCCCAGGAAGCGGCCAGGTCGGAGACTTCGACACCGATCTTCGGCGCATTCTCGATGGGTGCGTCGAAGGTGTAGAAGGGCAGCACATTCTGGCCGCCGATGACGATTGCATTATCACCGGTACCCAGAGTTACGGCGTTAACACGTCCGCTGAAAGGTGCTGTCTTAGGTTCAAAAGACATTGTGGTTTTCCCCCTTGGTAAATATTTTTTGAGATTACATATTTAGATATGAGATATGAGATACGAGATATAAGATATGGATAGCACGTATCTCATATCTCGTATCTCAGAACTCAGTTATCTACGGATTTTACAGGCCAATCGCCTGCATGATGCCCTTCAGGGCGGTTTTCATAGGTGCGCTGTCCGGCAGCTTGGCAGAGGGCTCGCCCTCGCAATCGCAGCGGTACACACCCTCGTCATGGGGCAGAACGCCCAGCAGAGTCAGCCCGTGCTTTTCGATCTCGGCCTTGATGCCCTCATCCAGTACGCCGCCGGGGGCGCGGTTGACGATCAGACCCATCTTGCCGGGCTTCAGATCCATCTGCTGCACCATCTCAGCCAACCGCGCCACAGCCTGAATGCCGCGGCGGGAGCAATCGGAGATCAGCAGCATGGTATCCACATGGGGCAGCGTGCCTCTGGCAACGTGCTCCAGACCTGCCTCGTTATCCATGACCACATAAGAATAGTTGGGCACATACTTGTCCATCTGGCGCTTGAGCATGGAGTTTACGAAGCAATAGCAGCCCTCGCCCTGAGTACGACCCATGACCAGCATGTCGAAATCGTCTTCCTCGATCAGTGCCTGAGAGAATTTCATTTCAGCATAGTCGGACTTGGTCATGCTCTTGGGTACGGTGCCCTTCAGCTCCGCCTGAGCCATTTCTTCACGGATCTGGCCAAGGCTGGTTTCCAGCTCCACGCCCAGAACTTCGTTCAGGTTGGAATTGGCATCCGCATCCACCACCAGCACAGGGCCGTTGCCCTTTTTGCACAGGTAGTCGATGATCATGCCGCAAGTAGTGGTCTTGCCCACGCCGCCCTTACCGGCGACTGCGATGGTATGAGGCATAATTTTTCTCCTTTGGATGGTGCGATGTCGTATAAAAATGGGCGCACTTCCCCCATATTCATACAACGATATCGTACCACAGATACCCAATAAATTCAAGGATTAATTTCAACAATTTCAGCCATTCCGTGTTGTGCCGAAAAACCGCTCCAAAGCAGAGATAAATGATTGTTTAGCGGATTATCACACATGCCATTCGTAGGGCGGGGCCATGGCCCCGCCGCAAGAGTTCGATTATTGAGCCGTATGATATTTGCTGTAATTGTAAGGTTTTTGAAGGGATTTTACTGTTCGATCGGCCAAAGTGGTCGGCGGGGTCATGACCCCGCCCTACGAAAAAGTTGTGTTGTAAACATTCATTTATCTCACCAATTCCTGCGAATCACCCCGCAAGCCAGCTTCTCCCCCGGATCGCCGGCGGGCTGGGAGCGGAAATCGTCGGTGCCGCTGTGAATCACCACCGTCCGCCCCATGACCTCCTCCACGCAAAACCGATCCGTCAGCACAGACAAAAACGCCTTACCCTGGCAGGACAGCAGCGGCGGCAGATCTCCGGCATGCTCCGGATGGGGTCTTCCCGTGGGATTAAAATGGCCGCCGGCTTCCGAAAAGCCCTCGCCGCCGCAAGTCCCTCCCTCATGGATATGAAAAGCGAAAAAGCCGTCCCGCGGCAAACCTTCCACCTGCGCCGTCACCAGAACTCCGTTGTCCTGCTGAAACAGCCACACCTTACCGCTCACCCCGTTTCCTCTGACCTGCGCAATCGCCTGTGCATCCGCACACTGTTTCATGCTATCACCTCGGTTCAGTATATGCAGCCAAACAAAAAAGGGCTGCCGCGGAATCCGCAGCAGCCCGTTTTTTCACTTAGATGCCTGCCAGCTTCAGCAGCTCGGGAACCTTGGCTTCCCAGCCCAGAGCCATGATGTGCAGACCCTGGCAGTAGGGACGGCACTCCTTGATGACCTTGGCAGCCAGCTCAACACCGGTGATACCGGCCTTGGCCTTCTCCTTGTCGGCAGCCAGCTCGTCGATCATCCACTGGGGAACATGGACACCGGCCACGTTGTTGTTCATGAACTTGGCCATGCCGGCGGACTTTGGAATGATCACGCCCAGCTGCACGGGCTTGCCAAACTGCTTGGCCTTCTCCATAAAGCTGATGAACTTCTCGCTGTCAAAGACGGCCTGAGTCTGGAAATACTCGGCACCGGCCATGACCTTGCGCTCCATCTTGGCCAGCTGAGCATCCACAGAGTCAGAGCAGGGGGACACAACAGCGCCCTTGGCGAACTTGGGAGCCTCGCCCACCAGTGCATTGCCGGCCAGATCCACGCCCTTTTCTAGCTGGCAGACAGTGTGCAGCAGAGAAACAGAGTCCAGATCGAAGACAGGCTTGGCACCGGGATGGTCGCCCATCTTGGTGTGGTCGCCGGTCAGGCACAGAATGTTTTCGATGCCCAGAGCGGCGGCGCCCAGCAGCTCAGACTGCAGAGCGATGCGGTTGCGGTCACGGCAGGTCAGCTGCAGAATAGGAGTCAGGCCGGCATTCTTCAGCATGACGCAGGCAGGCAGGCTGCCCATACGCATGACAGAGGACTGGTTATCGGTGACGTTGACGGCGGTAATGCCGCTGAGGTACTCCTTAGCCTCTTCCACAACGTGGCTGGCATCGATACCCTTGGGAGGGCCGACTTCCGCGGTAACGACAAACTCACCGTTATCAAACAATTCGGTAATTCTCATTGATTATTACTCCTTTACTTCACATCATCATCGGTGGCGTAATTACGCACCTGCACAGGGCACTTCAGAACGTCCAGACGGCCGATCTGAGCCAGACGCCGCTGGATTCGCTCCCAGCCGCATTCCATATTGGGATCAACCTCGCACATGCCGTTCTTGGCACCGCCGCACTGGCCGTTGACCAGACTCTTGGAGCAGGCGGTGATGGGGCAGATGCCGCCGGTCAGGTTCAGGTAGCACTCGCCGCACTGTCTGCAATCGTACTCCAGAGGGGTGACACCCTGGAAGCCGGGCAGCGCGTAGGTATCGCAGCCAGCGATGACCCGCTTGGCAGGGTACAGACCGGCAACGGTCTGAACGCCCACGCCGCAGGACAGAACCAGCAGCGTATCGGCGCTGTCGATGGCAGCGGCATGGCGCTGCAGACGCAGCTTCAGGTTATCGACGTTGCAGATGTAGTCGGTGGTGATGCTGCCGGTGACATTGCCGCCGGCAACCAGCTCGGCCAGCAGCGCGTCGGCTTCATGCTCGGGGAAGTGAATCTCACGACAGCCGTGGCAGACGATGACGAACACCTTGCCTTCCAGCAGGGAAAGGATGGTTTCTTTATTCTTCAGTTCGGTAATCAGCATCTTACTTCAACCCCCTTACGCCGTTCTTACCCATCTTGATCATGGTGACCAGAGGCAGCTTGGAAGAGCAGATGTATTCGCAGCAGCGGCACTCCATGCAGTCCATGATGTTCATATCCTTGCAGCCCTGCCAATCCTGCGCGCCTACCAGCTTGAAGTAGTGCAGGGGCTTCAGCTCCATGGGACACACATCCACGCAGCGGCCGCACTTGATGCACTCGTTGGGCTCGGAAACATCGGTATCGATGGCGATCACACCATTGGAACCCTTCATAATGGGCACATTCAGCTCCGTCTGGGGGAAGCCCATCATGGGGCCGCCGGCCTTGACGGTGACGTTTTCGCCACTGATGCCGCCGCAATAATCGATCAGGTCTGCCATATTGGTACCGACCTTGACGATGAAGTTGCCGGGGTTGGGAATGTACTTGCCGGTGACGGTGGTGATGCGTTCGATCAGAGGCATACCCTTCTGAATAGCATCGGAAATAGCCTTGACGGTGGAAACGTTGCTGACCACAGCGCCCACATCGGCAGGCAGACCGCCGGAAGGAACGCTGCGACCCAGCGCCCGCTTGATCAGCATTTTTTCGCCGCCCTGAGGATACTGGGTGGAAACCTCCAGCACCTCGATACCGGGAAGGTCAGCGACCTTTTCACGGAGAAGGGCGATGGCGTCGGGCTTGTTCTCCTCGATGACGATGATGCCCTTGGGGGCAGCCACGGTCTTCATCATGGCCTGCAGGCCGAAGATCACATCATCCGCAAACTCCAGCAGCAGCCGGTGGTCGGCAGTGAGCATAGGCTCACATTCGCAGCCGTTGAGCAGCACAGCCTCGATGGGCTTGCCGGGCTTCAGCTTGACGTAGGTGGGGAAGCCTGCACCGCCCATACCCACGATACCGGCGTTCTTGACGATTTCGATGATCTCGTCGGGAGTCAGCTCGTCCAGGGGCTTGTTGGGGGCGATGGATTCGTCAGGGGTGTTCATTCCGTCGGACTTGATCACCACGCTCTGGCAGGTGCCGCGGGTGGCGTGGGGGCAATCGCAAATGGCCACCACCTCACCGCTGACGCTGGAATGGACCGGCGCGGAGATGAAGCCGGCGGCCTCACCGATCTTCTGACCCAGCTTGACCTTGTCGCCAACGTTGACGATGGGGGTAGCCGGCGCGCCCAGATGCATGGACATGGGGATGATCACGGTTTCCGGCTCGGGGAAACGAACCAGAGCCAGATGTTCTGTGGGTTCCTTGCCCTCCACGGGGTGGACACCGCCGTACCAGCCGTCCAGGCTCTTGGCGCGGATGGCCTTGACGTATTCGTTGATGACCTTGAAATTGACCTTGTTGTAGTCACGCAGCTGAACGCTCTGTGCCGTCAGCTCGCCCAGACGACCCTGAGCCGCCAGCCGCTGCTGGATATTCTCCCAGGCGCAATCCTTGTTGGGATCGACTTCGCACTTGCCGTTCTTGGCGCCGCCGCACTGGCCATTGATCAGGCTCTTGGAGCAATCCACGATGGGGCAGATGCCACCGGTGATGCTCAGATAGCACTGGGCGCAGGCGTCGCAGGCCTTCTTGGTCAGGGCCATGCCGTGATGGCCGGTGTAGTTCAGGGAGTTGGTGGCAGCTACCACGCTCATTTTGGTCACGTCCGCAACCGTCTGGATACCCAGACCGCAGGAGATGGCCACCACATGCTCGGTGCCGGCGGGGATCATGCCGGGCAGACCCTTTTCGGCCTTATACTTGTTGCAGAGGAAATCAGCCTTAGCGGTGCCGGTAATGGTCTTGCCCTGTGCTTGGGCGAAGGCCACGCACGCGTCGCAATCAGGCTCGTTCACGGTTTCAAATTCCTTGAAACACTTGTTGCAGGCGATGACGAAAAGGTTGTCCTTGCCGACGAGCAGCTCAGCCAGCTCGCTTTCCGCCTTCAGCGCATACTTAGTATAGTTTTCCAATTGCTCACCTTCCTAACAAAATCGTTTTTGGAAATCATACATGGTAAGTATAGCACACATGATCCGGGTTTTCCAGTACGAAATTGATATTGTTGTATAAAAAAGCAGAAAAAAGTGAAACTCCCACGAGCAACGCCCTTTGGCGAGATAAATGAATGTTTAGGAAAACGATGTACTTTTCTTGTTTCGGCAAGAAAAGTACGAAAAGAAGCCGACTTAAGAGGCGCTGAGTGTCGCGCTCCCGCGCGCCAAAGACGCCCTCTTAAGGATCTCCCGTCGCGCACT
>JAFTIZ010000035.1 GCA_017456645.1 Oscillospiraceae bacterium | reverse complement strand
CGCTGATCGAGTTTCTGACAGCGAGAGATTTTTTCGCAGATCAAGCAATCAAAGCCACCGGCATACCACGGTATTCCAAGGCTTGGATTGTGCCGAGCTGCGGAAAAAGATCCGCTGATCGAGTTTCTGACAGCGAGAGATTTTTTCGCAGATCAAGCAATCAAAGCCACCGGCATACCACGGTATTCCAAGGCTTGGATTGTGCCGAGCTGCGGAAAAAGATCCGCTGATCAGATGCCGAGGGCAGCGCGCTTAGCCTCAATGCAGGCGATCATCTTGTCACCCAGGGACTCGATGTCGGTATCCACAACGAACTTAGCCTCAACCCACTCCTTGATGCCGTCCTCACCCTGCAGCAGGCGAGTGACCTCCTCGGAGCCCTTGGAGTAGGGATCAACGCCCAGGAAGGTCTCGATACCGGTAGCCACAACGTAGTTGCCGATGGAAACGGCCTTCTCAGACATCCATTCGGGAGCGCAGCCCACAACGGGAACCTGAGAAATGTTGATGCCCCAATCCTTGGCGATATCGGAGGCCAGGATCATCATACGGGAGATATCAACGCAGGAGCCCATGTGCAGCACAGGGGGAATACCAGCCAGCTCGCAGACGCGCTTCAGACCGGCACCGCAGTATTCCTTAGCCTTCTCGGGGTCCATCAGACCGGCCTTGCCGGCAGCCTGAGCGGAGCAGCCGGTGGTAATGACGATGATGTCATTCTCCAGCATCTTCTTCATCAGCTCGATGTGAGCGGTGTCAGGACGGACCTTGGGGTTGTTACAGCCGACCATAGCCACAGCACCACGGAGGACACCGGAGTGGACACACTCGATCAGAGGCTTGGTGGTGCCGAACTCGTCAACCTGGGAGTTGGCAACGCCATCCAGAACCTTCTTGATGGCCTCGACGGAGTAGCCCACACGGGCCTTCTGCTTCTGGTTGGGGATGTTCACCAGCTCGGGGGTACGGTTCTTGAAATTCTCAATGGCCATCTTCACGATGGCCTTGGCGTTCTCACCGGCGGTCTCAGCGGAGAAGCGGTAGAACTCGGAGTCAGGCATCCGGGCGATGGGAGAGGTGGTGATAAACTTGGTGTGGAAGCACTTGGACAGGGGGCCCAGTGCGGGGAAGATGCACTGCACGTCCACGACGATGGCCTCGCAGGCACCGGTGAGGACCACGTTCTCCTGGTTCAGGAAGTTACCGGCCATGGGGATGCCGTGACGCATAGCCACTTCGTTGGAAGTACAGCAGACACCGGAAACGGTGATGCCCTTGGCACCCATGCTCTTGGCGTAGGCGATCATCTCGGGATCATTGGCGTAATAAACGATCATCTCAGACAGGGAGGGATCGTGGCCGTGGACAACGATGTTGACATTGTCCTTCTCCATAACGCCGATGTTAGCCTCGGTGTCGATGGGCTTGGGGGTGCCGAACATAACGTCGGAGAACTCGGTACCCATCATGGAGCCGCCCCAGCCGTCGGACAGACCGGCGCGCAGAGCCTGACGGATCAGAGCCTCAGGCAAAGAGGAGCAACCCATGTGGGTCATATGCATAGCGGTGGCGATTTCGCGGTCGATGGCGCGGGGCATGATCTCGGCCTTTCTCCACAGCTCCTTGGTGTGCTCGGGAGCCCGCTGCGCGAACTTCTGCTCGCCGAAGGGGAAGCCGTACTCCAGCAGGCCGATCTCGGCCATCTCATGGGCCAGATCATAAATATCCTTACCCTCGGTCTCAACGCCCCATTCCTTGGCGATGCGGATCAGCTTCTCAGGGTCCTTGACCTGATAGTTACCGCCTTCCTTGGTCTGGTGCAGGGTGTGCATGATCTCACGGCCGTGGTCGGAGTGTGCCGCAGTACCGCCCACGGTGAAACGCAGGTAGTTACGGGCGACGATACCGTGAACGTCACAACCGCAGATGCCCCGGGGTGCCTTCTTGGTGATGCGGCAGGGGCCCATGGAACAGATGCGGCAGCAAGTACCAGCCTCGCCGAAGCCGCAGTGAGGAGTCTGGTTCTTGGCACGCTGCTGCCAGGTGTCAGCACCAACCTTCTGCGCGGTTTCCAGCAGAGAATTGGTGGCAGCTTCCATCTCCTCGACGGATGTAGTAAATGCCCAATCCTTCAATCTTGTTTCCTCCTGTATAAAATAATTTCCTTAAACAAACAGATACTCGCCTAGTCTGGCACATAATGTATCAGTATTATTCTACTCATTTCGAGCCCGAATGTCAATCGCGTTTTGCCCCTGAATCGCATTAATTTTCCCATCCCCCCACGGGGGATGGCGCCATGCACAGAAATTGCTCTCCATGCCCCGTATCGATTGACATTTTGAGGTCAATTCTGATAGAATAAGATTATGGATTACGACTTGAAAGGAGCCGCGTCATGTCTGAAAATACGGAAAAGAAAGCGCTGCCTTTGGGAATCAGAATCCTGCTGAACATCGTATCTGTTCTGCTGTGCATTTGTCTGTTTGTTTCCCTGCTGGCCGCCGTATTCATTCTGGACTTCCGCCTGATCACTTCCAAGGATACCATTGAGCAAACCGCCAATTCCTTCCTCTGCGCCCCGGAGCAGCTTCCCCGGCTGAAGCTGGTTGCCGCCACCGGCGTGTCGCCCGCGACGGAAGAAGCCGCCGATTCTCCGACTCAGGACGCGCTGGTGGAATGGCTGTTCAACACCCTCGAGGAGCAGCACGGCGAGGAGCTGGCTGTGACGCAGGAGCAGATGCAGGCCTTTCTGGAGCAGTCCACAACCAAAGAATTTCTGAGTGAAAAGATTGCTTCCTACGTGGACGATTTCATCAACGGCACCAGCAACACTACCCTGACCAACGAAGAGCTGACCGGCCTGATCGAAGAAAATATGGCCATCATCGAAACTGAGCTGGGCATCGTGGTAGACGAGGCGGCCAAGGAGCAAGTGTTTGCCTTCGTGGAGGAAATGAATCTGGACGAGGTCATCCGCAGCGAGGTCATCGCCGGCGTTGAAAACCTGACCATCCCCGGCGGCACTCCCCTGTTCCCCGAAAACGCCCCCGAAGAAGTTGACCCCGAGAACAGCGCCTACGGCGGCAGCTATACCGTCGGTGCGTTGATGGCCGATCTGCGCATCCTGACCTCCGTGGATGCACTGATCATCTGCTGCGTCATCATCGCCGTATTGATCTTAGCGCTGTTTTTCACCAACCGGATGCGTCTTGGCTCAACACTAAGCTGCGTGGGCATTCCCGCCACGGTAGCCGGCATTCTGCTGGCACTGCCGACCCTGCTGCTGCAACTGGTTCCCGAAATGATCCCCGAGCCCCTCGGCAGTACCATGTCCATCCTGACCGGCGCCATTGCTCCGGTGCACTATGCTCTTGCGGTCGGCGGTATCGTTTTGCTGATCATCGGCGCCGTGGTCAAGGGTCTTCAAAAAAGTGATCCTGCCACTTAATTCGTAACAACGCACAATTAATGCCGCAAAAAATCCGGCTTTTGTGCAAAACTGATACTTTACAACAGGAATTGGGTATTGTATAATAAATCCGTGCGAAAACATGAATTCGCATATTCCTATGTCTACCATGCCGCATAGCGGCAAGATTTGAAATGGAGGAAATCTATCATGTCTGTTAAAGTTGCAATCAATGGTTTTGGCCGTATCGGCCGTCTGGCTTTCCGTCAGATGTTCGGCGCTGAGGGCTTCGAGGTCGTCGCTATCAATGACCTGACCTCTCCCGCCATGCTGGCTCACCTGCTGAAGTACGACTCCACTCAGGGCAACTATGCCGCTATGGGTCACGTCGTCGAGGCTGGCGAGGACAACATCGTTGTCGACGGCAAGAAGATCACCATCTATGCTAAGGCCAACGCCGCTGAGCTGCCCTGGGGCGAGCTGGGTGTCGACGTTGTTCTGGAGTGCACCGGCTTCTACACTTCCAAGGCTAAGGCTCAGGCTCACATCGACGCCGGCGCCAAGAAGGTCGTTATCTCCGCTCCCGCTGGCAATGACCTGCCCACCATCGTTTACAACGTCAACCACGAGACCCTGACCAAGGAAGACAACATCATCTCCGCTGCTTCCTGCACCACCAACTGCCTGGCTCCCATGGCTAAGGCTCTGAACGACCT
>JAFTIZ010000029.1 GCA_017456645.1 Oscillospiraceae bacterium | reverse complement strand
TACAACACAACTTTTTCGTAGGGCGGGGTCATGACCCCGCCGACCACTTTGGCCGATCGAGCAGTAAAATCCCTTCAAAAACCTTACGATTACAGCAAATATCATACGGCTCAATAATCGAACTCTTGCGGCGGGGCCATGACCCCGCCCTACGAATGGCATGTGTGATAATCCGCTAAACAATCATTTATCTGCACAAAAGTCTGAGGGTCGCTGCCATGCAGCGACCCTCTTTTACAGCAGATTCCACCAGCTGAGCCGGTGCCCCTCCTGCAAAGCATCGATCAGGCGGGACAGACGGGCACAGGTGGCGGCATAGTCCGCGGCGCAGCGGCTTTGGCGGTAGACCTCCGCCTGAGCAAACAGGCTGTCGATCTCGTCCAAGGCGGTGTGATCCGCCAGAGTGGCGCTGAAATGCCAGCCGGCCTGCCAGCGGCTTTGCGCCTGGGCGGCCAGCGCATCCGCCTGCTCCCACCGGCCATCGCCGGCGGCGGAGGCGGCTTGCTCCAGTGTGCGGCAGATGCCGGTGTGGAGGGTTCCCAGACGGGAGGCCGTCCAAAGCCCTGCGATCAGGATACCTGCCAGCAGGGCAAGGCCGATCCAGAACCGTTTCATGCTCGACCCTCCTTTGGCAGCCATACGATGGTGTCAGCGGCATCCACTGTCAGCAAAAAGGTGTTCTCCAGAGTGCTGTGGTGGCTCCGCAGAACCTTTTCCACCCAGGCTTCATCCTTTTTGGCGATGGGTAGATTTTTCTTCAGCAGCCGGCCGTCATCGATGATGGTCACGGGCAGGAATTGCTTTTGGGCTTGGATGCCGGCTTCCTTGGCGGTGGCGGGGCGCTGGGCAGGGTAGAGGAATACGGACAAATCGCCGTTGGTCTCCAGAATGGCAAACTGCACCGTGTTCAGATCCAGCACCTCCTTCAGCCGCAGATGGCCGGTCAGCTCGTCGATGGTGATGCGGGTGCGGCGCAGGTTATCCTGCAGGATGCGCCCGTTTTCGATGAGAATCACCGGCTTTCCGCAGAGGATCCGCCGAAGCCGGATGGAGCCCATGCTGGCGGTGGACAGCACCAGCTCCGCCCCCAGCACGGTGAGGATGGGCACCAGCCCGGAAAACAGAGGGATGCCTTCGTCCTGCATAGGGATGGAGGCAAGATTTGCCACCAGCATGGTCACCACAAATTCCGACGGCTCCATCTGCCCAACCTGCCGCTTGCCCATGAGCCGCACGCCGGCAATGAGTACCAGATAAAGAATTGCTGTGCGAAGATAGTAAAGAATCATATCGTCCACCTCTTTTTGGATAGATTTCCCCGAAGAAGTGGACTTATTCTTTCGACGGCGCGAAAAAAGAGCTGCCCGCAGGCAGCTCTTCGGTTTATTTCAGCACATAGGTCACGCCGTCGGTGGAAAGAGAGGAGCCGTAGAAGGCGGCCATGGCAGTTTCCAGATAGAACGGATCCTCTACACCGGCGGTTTCGTAGCAAGAGTGCATCGCCAGCTGGGCAAGACCGATATCCACCGAGGGGACGGATACATGGTTCATGGAGATATAGCCTAAAGTAGAGCCGCCCCGAATGTCCGCCCGGTTGTGGTAGGTCTGCAGAGGCACGCCTGCCTTCTGGCAGATCTTGCGCATCAGCGCGGCAGACAGGCCGGTGGTGACGTAGTTTTTGGAAGCGTTGAATTTGATCACCACGCCGCCGTTTATAACGGGGGCGTTGGCCGGATCGGCATACTCCGGATGGTTGGGGTGGAGGGCATGGGCCATATCCGCCGAGACCATCATGGAATTAGCCAGCATTCGGTCATGATCCAGATTCAGGCAGCGGCTGATCCGGGCTAGAACGGCAGCAAGCATGGTGCTGTCGGCACCCTGACGGGAGTTGGAGCCGGTCTCTTCACTGTCAAAGACCACCATGACAGGGATACTGCTGCTCTGCTCGGAGTGCAGGAAGCCCTGAGCGCAGCCCCAGACACACAGCAGATTATCCAGCCCCGGCGCAGAAAGGAATTCATTGTCCAGACCCCAAATGCTGGATCTTTGGCGGAGGTACAGGTACAGGTCGGCTCCCAGAATTTTACCGCCGGCAGATGCCTCCAGAAGCTCCTGCAGCTTTCCGGTTCCGTCGCCGATACCCAGCAGGGGGATGGTATCCACCGCCACGTTCCAGTTGGAGTTTTCGTTGATCTGGCGGTTCATGTGGATGGCCACGTTGGGGATCAGAGCCAAATCCCGATCAATATCCACCAGCCGGGTTTCAATGCCACTTTCGGTCTCTACCATGGCCTGTCCGGCAATGGACAGGGGGCGATCCAGCCAAGGAGCGATGATCATACCGCCGTATCTTTCGGTAGCGACGCGGGTGTAGGCGCCGATCAGATCACCGTTGACTTTGACCCGGAAGGTGGGGTGATCGCAATGGGTGGCGCTCATCATAAAGCCGGTGGGGGCGGCGGGTACGCGGAAGGCGAGAACGGAGCTGGAGCCACGGCAGATGTAGTACTTGCCGCCGCTGACCAGATTCCATTCGGCGCTTTCGCTCAGACGGGTGTAGCCTGCGGCCTCCAGCCAGCCGGCGATGTTTGCGGTGGTGTGATAAAAGCTGTGGGCGCCGTCCAGAAAGGTGCGCAGCGCTCCGATACGTTCATTCATAGGCTCCTCCAATGTAGGTCATAATTGTATACCATTATACATAAGAACATCCCGTCCGTCAACAGTTCCGATAAAATCGACTTTTTCGACATTTGGCCATGCGGTTTTTGGCACATAAGTTGAGGTTTTATACAAAATTGGAGAACAAACACAGATTTAGGCGATAAAAAAGTTGGAATATTTCCTTGCAAAAAGTGATTCATTATGCTAAATTATATTTGTCGCAGCGCGGTGGGAGAGACAGCCGCGATCGGGGGAGAAAATCTAAAACTGTCAGGAGAGGAAGTTTATGGACAATTGTACCACTGTTTTCATTGCGGATAATTCCGAGGAATTTTGCAGTCAGCTGACCGCGGCGCTGCAGAAGAGTCAGGGGTTTCAGATCGTGGGCACGGCAAACGACGGGGAGCAGACTTTGCGTGCTTTGGCGGAGCTGCGGCCGGAGGTGCTGGTGCTGGATATGATGCTGCCCAAGCGGGACGGCATCAGTGTGCTCAAGGCTCTGCTTGCCATGGAGCACCGGCCGGCGATTCTGGCTACATCGGGTTTTATTACGGAGTTTGTGGCATCCACCGCCGCCAATCTGGGAGTGCGGTATCTGATGCTAAAACCCTGCGATATTACCGCCATCGTAGAGCGGCTGGAGGAGCTGCGCTTCGGCACCGAGCCCCGGACGGGCAGCCTGCGCCGGGGAGATAAGAACAACATCGAAACGCTGGTCACCAATATCATTCACGAGATCGGCGTGCCTGCCCACATCAAGGGCTATCAGTACCTGCGGGAGGCCATTATCATTGCCGTCAACGATATGGATGTGATCAATGCCATTACGAAGGTATTGTACCCTCAGGTGGCGAAAACATTCCAGACCACGCCCAGCAGAGTGGAAAGAGCCATTCGTCACGCCATTGAGGTAGCTTGGGATCGGGGAGATCTGGATACCTTGCAGCGGTTCTTTGGGTACACTGTTAGTAACACCAAGGGAAAACCCACCAATTCGGAGTTTATTGCGCTGATTGCGGATAAACTGCAATTGCAGATGAAAGCCACCGGCACGGCGCAGTATTGACCAAAATAAAAACATCCAACCTTCTGCTGTTAGCACGAAGGTTGGATGTTTTTGTTATGCGTACAGTTCTTGGAAAAGATTCTCTACAGCGGATTGATCCATGGCCTTGGATTTTTCCACAACCAGCTGCACCAGCCGGTCGGTTTCTTTCTTCCGGCAGCGGGTATACAGACGGCAATCGGGCTGGCATTGCAGGTCACAGCGCAGCACCAGAGAATCCAGGGGATTTTTCCGCGCGCTTAGGCAGGTGTACAGCTTTTCCACAGTTTCGGGGTTGTGGAGGAAGGTCAGGGTGGCTTTGATCTCATCGGCGGTGTACTGCTCCTGCCGCAGGGAAAGATACCGCTTCAGGCAGATCAGGTATTCTTCATCATCAGCAACCTTGGTGCGGATAGCCTTGTCCAGATGGCTGATGACTTCCCCGTGCTTGCCCAGCGAATAGCGCACATGAGCCAATGCCATATTCATCAGGTAGTGCTTCTCCTCCCGACCCAGAATTGCGGGAATGCCGGCTTCGGTCAGGAAATCCTCCACGCCGGCATAGCGCATCTGACCGCTCTGGGCGAGATGCATCAGCAGACCCATCATCTCCTCCGGCTTGGCGCAAGCAGGATTACGCAAGGCTTTGTTAGCATAGGAGGCGTAGCGCATCTCGTTAAAACGGTTGGACAGCCGATAGGGCAGCGCCTCGCTGTAGCCGGGGACGATGATCTGGCAGGTGGGGAAGCCCAGACAGGAACTGTCCCGAACCAGCACATCATAGCCCTGTTCCCGGAAAAATTCAATGCATTCCTTCAGCCGCTCCTTATTGGTACGGCCGGTAAAGCCGGCGGTCTGGAGGTAGGGCTCCTGAGGGACGTTGTAGAAGAATTGAGGCTGCTTTTCCGAAGTACCCAGAGCCAATTCGTTCATCAGCAGCTTGATGTAGGAAGCCTCGTTGCCCTGATAGCTGAAGCCTTCGTATGCGGCAATATTCTTGATATTTCTACCTTGAAAGGTCTCCGTGAGTGTCCGCTGCAGCGCGATCTCAAAATCCGGGAAGGCACCGAAATGGGTATGGTAGCGGCCGGTCTTGGTGTCGATCAGGCACACGCAGACCACCGGGAATTTTGTACCCAGAGAGCAATCCCGAACGACCACCCGCAGACCCTGGCTGCGCAGATACTGAATGATTTCGTAAGCGATGGAACAGGTGCGCAGCCGCTCCTCGGGAATATCCGGCACCGGGATGTTTTCGTAAATGATTCGCAGCTTATGCTTGCGCTCCACGATCTCGCTAAGCGCCTGGACCATAGCCTCTTCCATGGTGTTGCCGGCAGCGGCGCCATTGGTACCGTATACGGATTTGACCAAGGCAGCAGGCAGATACTCAGTGGTGCCGGTGGTGGCGCAGTAGTAGGCAGTTGCCTGCACGGAACCGTTGGCCGTTACATACTGGTTCATGATCTCCCGCTCGGTCATGGAAGTATTGGTAGCCTTCCGCAGTTGCTGGGCGTATTCCGTATACCAGCTGAAATTACGCTGCAGCAACTCCTCGGCGTTGACCAGCCGGCTCTGCGCCTCACAGGAGGAAACACTGTCTTCAGCTTGCAGTTTATTTCTCCAGATCAGACCGACCTGCAGACGCTCCATTAGCTCGCCGTAGGCACTGGCCAGAGCGAGCTCCTCGGCTACACCTTTGCCATTGGCACCGATCTGGGTGCCGGCGATACTGACGCGCAGGGAATAACAATGAGGGACATTGGATGTACCCCACGATTCTTCAATCTCAATTCCGTGGGTTGCCAGAATGCCCTTGATTTTGTTGACGGTATCCACGGGATGTGCGTCCTTGCAGGCCACATCGGGTGTGGCGATGGTGGTATCGATCATTGATTGCACGCCTCTCGTTTTCGATTTTTATATATGATACCACGCACAGGAGAAAAAGTCAATCGGGCGAACCGGCCGGCGGCTGTATTGACTTGCTTCGACAAACTTGGTATACTGAACGGGATTTTAGAAATGGAGTGTTTTCACTATGCCGGATCTGCTTCTTTTAGGGTTTGCGGCGATCTGCCTTTGGGGGCTGCGCCCGGTAAAGCCATTCCGCGCGGAACTGAATACGGATTGTCTGCTGCCGGAAACCACCACTTGCGTCCGAGGCATGATGGCGCTGCTGGTGATCTTTGTCCACATCGCCCAGATGAATCCCGCCGGGCCGGTGTTTGCCTTTGTGGGAAAGATGGGCAATATGGCGGTGTCTGTGTTTTTCTTCCTGTCCGGCTACGCTCTGCAGACCCAGCACATGACCCGTCCGGACTACGCCAAGGGCTTCCTGCGCAAGCGCCTGCTGACTATGGTGCTGCCCTATATTCTGGTGACGGCGCTGTACTGGGTATATTATCTGTGGCTGGGCAAGGATTACGATCTGACGTATGTGCTGCGACGCTTTGCTACGGGCAATCCGCTGGCGTCCTTCTCCTGGTACATGGTGGCGGCGCTGGTGCTGCATCTGTCCTTCTGGGTCATGATGCGTCTGTGTGGCAAGCGCTACAAGGCCATGCTTTGGTGTGCTGTGGTGTGGTTCGTGATGTACACCGCCGCCTGCGTGGCACTGAAATTCGGTTTCTGGTGGTACGTTTCCTCCTTCAGCGCGGTGGCGGGTATGTTCTGGGCTGTGTATCGGGAGAAAATCGAAGCGCTCCTGCGCAAGCATTATTTTTGGATCGCCGGCGCGGCGATCGGCTGTTTGGGCGTCTTATTCGCCTTGGATTGCCTCATCAATGTGGCGGTTCTGGGAACTGTGCTGAAGGGTATAGCGGCAGTGGCCTTTGCGGTGACGTTGATGGTGCTGCTGCACAAATTCCGGTTCGGCAATCCCGTTCTGTATTATCTGGGTCAGATGTCCATGGAGCTGTACCTGATGCACGGAATGGCCATGATGGTGATTCGCAATCGTGTGATCTTTATCCAAAACCAGCTGCTGTACTGCGCTCTGATCGTGCCGGTGACAGTGCTGCTGGCCGGTATTTTGTATATCGCTTTCAAGGGACTGCCCAAGAAAAAACCGACGCGTTGACCGCGTCGGTTTTTGTGTTTGCAGCGCCAGGAGTTTGGGGCCTTGATGAAGGAAAAACGGTGCATTATTCGGGGAAAGTCACCATATGCAGCCCCTGCGGACACCGTCACGCCTCTGGGGTCGCAACAGCATAAAAGCTCCCGGCAGAGGTTCTGCCGGGAGCGAATGCTATGGAATTGAGATTACAGCTTGGGGCCAGCCTCGACCAGAGCCTTGCCGGCGTCGTTGCCGGTGTACTTGACGAAGTTCTTGATGAAGCGGCCAGCCAGATCCTGAGCCTTGGTCTCCCACTCGGCGACATCAGCGTAGGTGTCGCGGGGATCCAGAATGGCGGGGTTGACGCCGGGCAGGGAAGTGGGGACCTCGAAGTCGAACAGGGGGATCTTCTTGGTCTCGGCCTTCAGGATGGAGCCATCCAGAATGGCGTCGATGATGCCGCGGGTGTCCTTGATGGTGATGCGCTTGCCGGTGCCGTTCCAGCCGGTGTTGACCAGGTAAGCCTTGGCGCCGTTGGCCTCCATCTTCTTGACCAGCTCCTCACCGTACTTGGTGGGGTGCAGCTCCAGGAAAGCCTGGCCGAAGCAG
>JAFTIZ010000028.1 GCA_017456645.1 Oscillospiraceae bacterium | reverse complement strand
TGATTGTCATGTGGGTCCACCTGTTCCCATCCCGAACACAGAAGTTAAGCACATGTACGCCGACAATACTTGGCGGGCGACTGCCCGGGAAGATAGGTAACGCAAACACGATACTCCACTCGAAAGAGTGGAGTTTTTTCTGCTATTTTGATACGATTGGGGGAATAAATGATGCATAACCTAACACCTGCTGAATTGGTTGATATGGGCATTTGCCCGACTTGCTATGACCGGCAGCATGGGCACTGCCTATATGGTGATCCGGCAGGGAGAATGTTGTATGAAAATGAGTTGTTTGAGTGCTTGTTGATCGGAAACCCAAGGGCGCCGGGACATTCGATCATCTCCACGAAAGCACACTATAAAGATATGATGGATCTGCCGGATGAGCTTTGTCGGGAGATCTATTCCTTTGCACGGCGGGTGATGGTGGCATTAAAGCAGGTTTACACTGCGGAGAGTGTGTATTTGTGTACCATGTGCGATGGACCCATGAACCATTTCCATGTTCAGTTAATTCCGAGGTACCTTCATGAGCGTCGTGGTTCTGGAAATTTTGTGAAGGAACGTAGCTGCTATGTAGAAGACCGTGAAAAGCTATTTAAGATAAGGAAATTACTGAATTCAGATCTGTGATTAAGGGCGTGCCGGTTGGCACGCCCTTTCTGACATTATTATTTATTGCGTTTTTTTATGAAAAATAGAATTGCAGCGACGATCCCACACAGATACAGAATTACAAAACCGATATTGATGCTGGTTTCGATAAACGCTCCCTGCCTGAGCTGCTCGTGGGTGAAGGTGTAGATCGGGACGATGTCCGACTCGTTACTAACTTCAATATGGGCGATGCTTAGATTGGAATGAAAGAAGGATTCTTCTGTATGAACCGGTACAGAGTAGTAGGTAAAACCATCATCAGTGTATGTGTAATAAAGATATGCGATATTTTCTTTATCTGAAAGGACGTACTCCGTTCCGTCCTCGGCGGTATAGTGAAGAAATGTTTGCGATGTGCCATCTTCGTATGTTTCCTTACTGGCGTCGATCAGTTTCATCGGATTACCCAGCGGATCGGTTGGTGTTTCAATATATTTCTGAAACGCTTCAATCGTATCGAATTGATTGCAAGGTGTGTACAGATGGTACCTACTTAAGAAGAAAACGTTGACGCAATACTGCGCAATAAATACAACAGCCAGATAAATCAGCAAGAGTGCGCCGCATCGGATCAGTAACTTGCGAGAGGAAGCGGATACGTTGAAAAACGGCTTTCCTTTGTTTGGTTTGTTGATTAGTAAACTGATAATGATACAAATCACCGCTGTCAGTAGGCTGTATGGCAGACTTGTATCAAATACCCAGCCTGCGTTGATGCCTATATAAGGAAATCCTTCTGTTAGAATGATTAGGGGCATTGCACCCACAAGAAATACAAGAATGACGCTGATAACCAGTTCTGTGATTTGGATCATGGATTTTCTAAAGGAGCTTACGGTGCCGGTGTCAAGTTCATCTGTGTTGATGGCAGATAGACCGAGAATTAGAAAAATGATCTGGCATATGGCAGCGGATACAAAGAAGACACAACCGATCATATAGCCAATCGCTGCTTGATTAAACCCATGGTTGCAAATCGCCGCGGCGAAAATGCCCAACAGCGCAATGGTAATGGACACAATGCTACGAATGCGGAATTTGGTTTGTGCGCTGGCTATAATCCGTTTGAGCTGCTTTTCCGTGCGGTAATTGTCTGGGGCTTGAGCAGAATTTTCAGGGTCTAGGCGCTGTCCCCGGAGGATCTCATCCGCCGTGACACCATAGATCTCAGCAAGCACTGGAATCAAAGAAAGATCGGGAGCACACTCGTCCCGCTCCCAGCGGCTGACGGCTTTGTCGGATACGTTCAGTTTCTCTGCAAGCTGCTTCTGTGTTAGTCCTTTTGCCTTTCGCAGGGCAGCCAAAAATGCGCCAATGGTTTTCTTGTCCATATGTGTTACCTCCATTTAGGTTTACAGGGCCTCTGTATGCACTCATTCTACCAAAGTGAGGAGAAAAATCACAGCCCGTAAACCGAAAATCACTCTCGCAAAGCGAGAATTTAGGGATTTATCACGTTCTGAGGGGCTCCGGATAGGAAACCGGCGATATTTTGAGCGGTGATATCTAGAATTCGCTGCCGGGTTTCCATCGGAGCCCAGGCCATATGGGGCGTGATGATGCAGTTTGGGGCGGAGAGCAAGGGGTTGGCAGGGGAAATGGGTTCCTCTGATACCACATCCATAGCAGCACCCCGGAGTTTGCCGGATTTGAGGGCTTCCGCTACGGCTGCTTCGTCTATGACCTGCCCACGGGAGGTATTCAACAGAATAGCGCCATCTTTCATCTTTTTGATGGCGTCGGCGTTAATAAGGTTTTCCGTTTCGGGGAACAGGGGGCAGTGCAGGCTGATGATATCGGAGCTGGAAAGTAAGGTGTCCAGATCCACATAAGTGGCGATGGCTTCGCCTTCGGGGCGGCGGCTTCGGCTGTATGCTAAAACTTCCATGCCCATGGCTTTTGCGATCCGCCCGACTGCCTGACCGATCCGCCCAAAGCCGATGATACCCATGGTTTTGTCCGCCAGTTCCATTTGGGGAGTATCCCAGTAGCAGAAATCAGGGCAGACTGCCCATTTGCCGTCATGGACGGTTTTGTCATGGTGACCAACACGATGGCACAGCTCCAGCAGCAGGGCAAAGGTGAATTGGGAAACGGCGGCGGTGCTGTAGGCTGGGACATTGCAAACGGGAATGCCCCGATCCCGTGCGGCGTTAATGTCCACCACGTTATAGCCGGTAGACAAGCAACAGATCAGTTTGACAGAGGGGCAGGCGCAGAGAATCTCCTCATCGATTGGGACTTTATTCAGGAGGACAATCTCGGCATCGCCGATACGGCGAACGATCTCATCCTTACCTACGGTGCGGGGATAGATGGTGACCTCGCTGAAGGCGCGAATCAGATCCCAGCTCATGTCACCGGGGTTGAGGGCACTTGCATCCAGAATTACGATTTTCATAGAAAGTCCTCCTTGCAAAATGACTGCAGGTTTGATAGGATAGTGGCAAATGTGAGGTGAAATGATGGAGATTATTTATCAGGATGCGGATATCGTTCTGGCGATCAAGCCGCCTCGGGTGCTTTCCACCGATGAGCCCGGCGGAATGCCGGCGCTTGTTCGGGAAGCACTTGGTGATGCTAAAGCCGATGTGCGAACGGTGCATCGGCTTGACCGTGTTGTTTCTGGCTTGATGGTGTTGGCGCGCAATGCTTACGCGGCATCGGAACTGTCCAGACAGATACGGGAAGATGAATTTGATAAGGAATATCTGGCTGTGATCCACGGAAATCCGGAGCCTCAGGCGGGGCGGTTCTGCGACCTCCTGTTTCGGGACAAGCGGGAGAGGAAGACCTATGTGGTGACGGAACCGGGAAAGGGCGTTCAGCAGGCAATTCTCGACTATCAGGTTGTGTCCAGCGTCGAGAAATTGTCAAAAGTATCGATCCGTCTGATTACCGGCAGAACACACCAAATTCGGGCGCAGTTTTCCAGCAGAGGGTTTCCTTTGGTAGGTGATCGGAAATACAGCCTGCTGGAGGACGATTGCGAGATCGCTTTGTGGTCGCATCGGCTCGCATTTTATCACCCCGTGACGAAGGAACGTATGGAATTCTCTGCTCTGCCTCCGTTATGCTTTCCATGGGATCAATTATAACACGGCGCGGCGGTTTTGCAAAGGGTCATAAATTCGACGGACTTTTTCGACGTTTGAGTATAAAATCGACTTAGCGGCTTATCCCTTTGGCGCGGTCTTCGGACCGCGCTGTTTTTTCTTGCAATGGAACTTGAATGGTAGTATAATAGCAGTGAGGTGATCGTTATGCCCTGTGATTTTGTTCAGAATAAGGATTGCGAATATTTCCCCTGCCACGCCGGAGCAGATCCCGAGAGCTTCAGCTGCCTGTTTTGTTATTGTCCGCTGTATGCCTTGGGGGAGAACTGCGGAGGCAGCTTTTCCTACACGGCAGATGGCATTAAGGATTGCTCACGTTGTTTGCGTCCTCACCGGCGGGAGAATTACGGCGATATTTGCGAAAAGCTGAAGCTTGTTATGGAAATAGCGAAAAAACAGCCTTGATTTTTTCAGCTTTGGCTGGTATAATGTGCCCGTTGTGAATAATTGGAGATGTACCCAAGTGGCTGAAGGGTGCGGATTCGAAATCCGCTAGGCGTCGCAAGGCGTGCGGGGGTTCAAATCCCTCCATCTCCGCCAAAAAGAGGACACCCCATCGGGGTGTCCTCTTTTTGGCGAAATAGAGATGAGGGATTTGAACCAATATAAATGCGGCGCGGATGAGCGGCGCTTGCCGCCGTTTTCGGCGGCAACACCATGATTAAATCAAATCCCTCCATCATTTCCCGGACACCCCATCGGGGTGTCCTCTTTTTGGCGAAATAGAGATGAGGGATTTGAACCAATATAAATGCGGCGCGGATGAGCGGCGCTTGCCGCCGTTTTCGGCGGCAACACCATGATTAAATCAAATTCCTCCATTATTTCCCGGACACCCCATCGGGGTGTCCTCTTTTTGGCGAAATAGAGATGAGGGATTTGAACCAATCAAAATGCAACAGTCCGGTAGATTGCATCTCATTTTTTAGCCGATTGCAATTTAGACCGGAATATGGTATGCTAAAAAAGTAAGAAATACAAAGGAGGATGCCAATGGATACCTTATTTGAGTGCAGTTATTTGCACACAGCGGAAATGGATCAGGAGTTTTATCGGTACTGGTTCTTTAAAAGACCGCTCATGGTTGCTTTGTACGTACTCTTACTATTAGGATTTCTGTGCGGTGTTTTGGATTATTTCTTGTATTTTAATTTTGACGTGACATTGTTCCTGCCTCCGGTTGCATTTGGCTTGATGTATCTGACTTATCGCAGTAATACGGATGCTTCACAAAAACGTAATTTAGAGGTCGCCAACGGCGAGAATCTTGAAATCCGTATTTTATTGACATCTGAGAAAGTTTTATACGAAACGTCTGTTTCCGGAAGAACCAGAGAACTTCCCTTGAACGGAATCAAAAAAGTAATTGATTTAAGTAGCCAAATTGTTTTGGTGTCTGATGCGAAGATGCTGTATTCGTTCAGAAAGGATTCCTTTACAAAGGGCTCAGCTGCAGAAATGGTTCAATTTTTGAAACAAAAAGGACTTCTTCACTAAGGGGGATATGTATGCAAAGCATCAGAAGATGGATGGCAAAGCATAGAATACTGGCAAAGGTGCTGGTATGTACGACGATGGTTATTTGTTATTCGTCGCTGTTGTTAGTGGATGTAACGCCGTGGCTGGTTGTTGCCGTTGATCTGTTTATGATCTTTTTCTTCAATATCTGGGTTGATGTCAGCATTGCCAATCTGGTCACTCCCACCATCAAGACTCTGAACGAGCAATGCGATCCGTACCCTATGCTGGAGGAAACAGAGCGCCAGCTGCACTACGGCTATAAGGGTACGTTGGATCAAACCAACCGAATCAATTATGCCTGCGCGCTGCGCCAGATTGGTCAGTATCAGCAGGCACTGGATGTTCTAAATGATATTAATGTGGATCGTTACGGCGGGCTTCAAGCGGTCAGTAAATATGTGTACTACAACAATCTGATGGATGTGCTGACCATGATGGGTCGCTACGCCGAGGCGGAGATCTGGTATCAAAAGGCGGTGCAGATCTACAAGGATCTGCCGGAAAATCGGATCAAAAAGCAGCTCGCGGACTCGGTGGAGTCTGCGGCGGCTTACGCATGGTTCCGCCGCGGGGAGTACGAAAAGGCAAAGGAAACCTTGAATGCTACCCAGCCGAAGGAACTCTGCAATCGAGTGGGACACGCCTTGCTGTACGCTAGATGCTGTGTCGCCGAGGGAAATCTGGACGCTGCCCGTGAGCCGCTGGAGTTCGTGATCCAGTGTGGCAACCGGCTTTATGCTGCGCAGGAGGCACAGATCCTGCTGCAGCAAATCTCCGTGACACCGCAAAGCGATTGATTTTCTGCGGGAAATATGATACGATGAGGTAAAATTAAGAAGAGGGAGGGTCAAACATGGTCTGTCCGGAGTGCGGAATGGAAAATTCCGAAGAATTGACGGTGTGCGCAGGCTGCGGCAAGGAGCTGAGCGAGCCGACGGCGAAGAGCTACGCAAAGGATTTTGCATGGGCTTCGCTGGTGCTGGGCATTGTGTCCATGCTGATCTTCCCGTATCTTTACGGCCCGCTGGCGATCGTGGCCGCCATCGTCGCGAAAAAGCAAAGCTACACCGGCAAAATGGCCACTGCAGGTCTGATTATGGGCATCGTAGCTGTGTGCGGCTATCTTGTAACGTGGGTTCTTTCCAGCTTGCTGTGATGGGGTTGAACCAGGAGGTGTTTACATGAAGAAATGGTTGCGCATTATGCCTGCGGTTCCGAGCGTGTTTAGTTTGCTGGTGATCCTCTGTGTGTACATCACCATGCCTGCGTTCGATGTGGGGAACGATGCGATTATTATTGTGACATCCATGATCGGGCCTATGTGGCTGATGGTTAATCTGTTTGTTTGTCCGATCCTAATGCCTCTTCTGCAAGGCCTGTTTTCGAAGGTTCGATGGTGGCATTTTCCCGTGTTCATCTTGTCGAATGTTCTGGGTAGTGTGACCTATTTTGTTCTGTATGAGCTGGTTACCGGGCAAAGTGATCCAGAAGGCGCACTGCTGGCAGTATGTGAGCCTATTGCGGTAGCGGTGATTACGGCTATTGCCTGCCTTATTATGTGGCTGATCAGCCATAACAGTGAAAAGAAAAAAGAGCTGCTTGAAGCAGCTCTTTTTTGTCAATGGGCGCATTTTTTGACCATTAATTCATGGGTCAGGGTCATGATCACAAGGATGATCAGCAGGTAAATGCCCAGTAGAGAAATACTGATATGGTTGGCGATGAGTCCGAACAGGGGAGGCATCAGGGCTGTGCCGACATAGGCGCTGGCGGTCTGAATGCCCATGAGGGCTTGTGATTTGTCCGCACCGAAGTGCTCCGGCGTGGCGTGCATGATGCATGGATAGATCGGCGCACAGCCGAGTCCAACCAGCAGCAAGCCGGCCATGGCGCCCGCAATGCCCAGCGGCAGCAGAAGCACCAGAACACCGGCGGCAATAATGCAGATTCCCAGGCGAATCATTTGGGTGTCGTTCAGCTTCATGGTCACAAAGCCGCTGACAGCCCGCCCAGCAGTAATGCCAAGGAAAAACAAGCTGGCGAAGGATGCTGCCGCTTCCTCGGAAAGTCCGGCGTAGAGAGTCAGGTAAGAGCCTGACCACAGAGCAGCGGTCTGCTCCAGCGCACAGTAGCAGAAGAAGGTGATCATGACTTCCTTCGCACCGGGGATCTTCACAGCACGATGCAGGGGCACGGGAGCGGAATCTGTACCGTCGCTGTTCTTTGGGCTGCTCTTCCAGATAGGAAGGCTGATGAACAGCAGGGCCGTCAGAAGAACCTGAATCAATCCCACCAGCCGGTAACCCATGCTCCAGTGCATGCCTCCGGACAGGACAAAACCGATGATATACGGCCCTGTGGAGGCACCTACGCCCCACATACAGTGCAGCCAGCTCATATGGCGGCTGGAGTAATGGAGGGCTACGTAGTTATTCAGAGATGCGTCCACGCTGCCGGCGCCAAGACCGTAGGGGATCGCCCAAAGGCACAGCATCCAGAATTGCGTACTGAAGGAAAAACCAAACAACGCCGCGGCGGTCAGACATACGCTGATGGCGGTGACTTTGCCGGCTCCCAGCTTATGGGTGAGCCGTTCGCTCATCAGGCTGGAGAGAATCGTGCCTACGCAAATGATCATGGAAATGATACCGGCGTAGGACACGGGAACCTCCAGACCGCCGTACATACTGGGCCATGCGGCTCCCAGCAGACCGTCCGGCAGACCGAGGCTGATGAAAGAGATATAAATGAGTGCTAATAAAAGGTGAACCATAGTTTATCCTTGTAATTGAGATGTTTTTTGGGGCTCCAGCGTGCGAAGGACGTGGATATGGATGGGAATGGCGCAAGCCAGTGTCAGCAGATCCGATACAGCCTGAGCCATCTGAATGCCTAAAAGCCCGAAGCAGGCAAACAGAATCCACACTGTGGGGATGAAGAATACGCCTTGCCGGGCTGTGGCAAGAAAGGTGGCAGGCGCAGTTCTGCCGATGGATTGCTCCATCATATTGCTCATGACGATCCAGCTTTGTGCCGGGAAGGCGACGCATTGGAAGCGTAATGCCGATGCGCCGCATTGGATGACCGCAGGATCGTTACGGAAGAGTCCGATCAACTCCGGGGCGAAGATAAACATCAGAGCGCTGACGGCGATCAGGAAGCCCAGAGAGGTCTTGACGCAGAACCAGAAGCCGTCACGGACACGATTATAGAGCTTTGCGCCGTAATTGAAGCCACACACGGGCTGAAAGCCTTGACCGAAGCCGATCATGGTGGACGCGCCGAACATCATGATCCGCTGCACAATGCCCATAGCGGCGATGATTGCATCGTCATGGAGCATGCCGGCAGCGAGGTTCAGGCTGATGGTGGCAAAGGAAGCCAGACATTGGCGCGCCAGAGAGGGCAGACCACCTCGAACGATCTCTTTGAGATAGAAAAATTTCAGCTTGACTTTGGTAATACTGATGTGGATATTGCTGCCACGGCTGACACCTACATACAGCAGGCAAAAGCTGACAAACTGGCTGATGATGGTTGCCCAGCCCGCACCGGCAACGCCCAGATCGCAGGTGAAAATCAGCAGGGGATCCAGCGCGATATTCAGCACCGCACCGGTGACGATGCCCCACATGGCGTACATGGCGCTGCCCTGATAGCGAAGCTGATTATTCAGCACCAGAGAGCCTGCCATCCATGGTGCGCCCAGCAGGATAACGCCCAGATAGTCCTTGGTATAGGGCAGGATGGTATCGGTGGAGCCAAGCAGATAGGCGAGGGGATCCAGAAAGATCAGTCCTGCCACACAGATGAGGACACCGGCGGCAAGAGAGTAGTAAAAGCCAGTTGCAGCCATGTTGCTGGCTTCTTCGTAGTTCTTTTTACCCAATTCACGGGAAATATAGTTGCCGCTGCCATGGCCAAAGAAAAAGCCCACGGCTTGAATGATCGCCATCATAGAAAAGACCACGCCGACGGCGGCAGTGGCTGAGTTGCTGTCCATCATGCCGACAAAGAAGGTGTCGGCCATGTTATAAAAGGATGTGACCAGCATGCTGATGATGCAGGGAAACGCCAGACGGCAGATCAGCCTCTGCACCGGCGGTTCGGTCATTTGGCGGAATTTCTGTTCGTGTTCGTTCATATGTATCGCGCTCCTTGCTTTTAGTATAGCAAAGCCGCAGAAAATTGCAAGAAGCTACAGCAAAAAGATCCTGCCGGATAGCCAGCAGGATCTTTGGCACACCAGAAGGAATTCGAATCCCCGACCTGCCGCTTAGGAGGCGGCTGCTCTATCCAACTGAGCTACTGGTGCATGAACAGTTGCTATTGTATCCGAAAAATGGCCGGCTGTCAAGGTGAGCAAAAATACATATTTGCGCGTCGGGGAGCATATACTGGCAGGAAACTGTTTTGAGAGGGGAGGATACCATGACACAGCCGGATGAGACCGACCGCGATGTGGATGACCTGATCTTTGAGGGTGAGGAATGGAAACCCAGTAACCGATAGGCGGGATTTTTGGGATTTTTTTGCGTTTCCTCTTTACAGTAGAGCAGAATTGGGCTATAATATATCGGAAAGTTTTGAACCTGGAGAGTAGACTGCCATGAATATTGAATTTGACAGCTATAAGCAGAAACTGAATGATTGCAAGCCTGCCTTAGATGGCCTAGCGGCTTCCCTGAATGTGGAAGGCCTGCGCAATGAGCTGGAGCGTCTCCACGCCATGCAGGAGGCCCCCGGCTTCTGGGATGACCCCGAGAAGAGCCAGAAGATCGTGGTCAAGACCCGTCAGACGGAGACCAAGATCGAGCGCTATGAGAAGATGTGCGCCAACTGGGACGACCTGATGACCATCTGTGAGATGGCTATGGAGGAAGACGACGATTCCATGCTCGACGAGCTGAAGGAAGGCTATGCCGCCCTTGTGTCCGGTATGGAAAGCTGCCGTCTGGAGACCTTGCTGACGGGTAAGTACGATAAGAACAACGCTCTGTTGAACTTCCAGGCCGGTGCCGGCGGTACTGAGGCTCAGGACTGGTGCCAGATGCTGTACCGTATGTACACCCGCTGGACGGAGCGCCACGGCTTTACCTACAAGATCATGGACTATCAGGAAGGCGATGAGGCGGGTCTGAAGTCTGCGTCTATTATGATCGAGGGCGAGAATGCCTATGGTTTCCTGAAGGGCGAGAGCGGTGTTCACCGTCTGGTTCGTGTTTCTCCCTTTGATGCCAACGCCCGCCGTCAGACCTCTTTCTCCGCTATTGAAGTTGTGCCCGATATCGAGGACGACTCTGAGGATTTTGAGATCAAGCCTGAAGACTATGAGATGCAGGTCTACCGCTCCTCCGGTGCCGGCGGTCAGAAGGTCAACAAGACCTCCTCTGCGGTGCGTCTGATCCATAAGTCCGGCATCGTGGTTTCCTGCCAGACTGAGCGCAGCCAGTTCCAGAACAAGGAGACCTGTCTGCGTATGCTGCGCAGCAAGCTGGTTGAGATCCGTGAGCGCGAGCATCTGGCCACCATTGCCGACATCAAGGGCGTTCAGCAGAAGATCGAGTGGGGCAGCCAGATCAGAAACTATGTCTTCATGCCCTATACTTTGGTCAAGGATACCCGTACCGGCTGTGAGACCAGCAATGTCAACGGCGTTATGGACGGCGCGCTGGATCCTTTCATCGAAAGTTATCTGAATTGCCTGGCTACCGGAAATTGGGTGCAGAAATAACGAAAATAATGCTTGCATATTCGCAAATATTGTGCTACAATAGTCCAGCTATATGTAAAAAGTCTTCCGAAACGGAAGTGCATCGTGAAGCCGTCACCGGCGGAGGGAGGTAAAAGAAATGGAAATCGTTAAGATCATCGTTACTATTCTGGAGGTTATCTTCAGCATTGGTCTGATCGCTGTTATCCTGCTGCAGTCCGGCAAGGAGTCCGGTCTGTCCGGCGCCATCTCCGGCGGCTCGGATACTTACATGGGCAAGGGTAAGTCCAGCACTCTGGATCAGAAGCTGGCTTCCTGGACCAAGTGGATCGCACTGGTTTGGGTTCTGCTGACTCTGTCCCTGAGCCTGATCTAACAAGCATTCGCCGCGAGGCAGAGGAGTTTTCCTCTGCCTCGTTTGCATTTGTAGCGTGGACTTTTGAATGGGCATGTGATAGAATGGTATCACTTTGAAAGGAGTTTTCATTATGGATACGATCAAACTGGCAGGACTTGAGCCTGCTGCGGTATTTGGATATTTTGAGCAGATCTGCGCCATCCCCCATGGCTCTGGAAACACTAAGGCTATCAGCGATTATCTGGTGCGCTTTGCTAAGGAACATGGCCTGCGTTACCGGCAGGATGCGCTGAACAATGTGATTCTGTATCAAGAGGGAACCTGCGGCATGGAGGATCATGCTCCCGTGATCCTTCAGGGTCACATGGATATGGTCTGCGAGAAGGATGCGGATTGCCCCATCGATATGCAGACCGAGGGGCTGGACGTGACCCACGACGGCGAATATGTATTCGCAAAGGGCACTACTCTGGGCGGCGATGACGGCATCGCTCTGGCCTTTGCGCTGGCGTTGCTGGCGGATCGCTCCATTGCGCATCCTCCGCTGGAGGTGGTCATCACCGTGGACGAAGAGACCGGCATGGAGGGCGCTACCGGCATTGATCTTTCTGATCTGAAGGGTCGCACCCTGATCAACATCGACTCCGAGGAGGAGGGCATCTTTACGGTGTCCTGTGCCGGCGGTGCCCGTGGTACCATTACGCTGCCGGTGACCCGTCGTGCCGTTTACGGCCCCTGCGTGCGGCTGACGGTTGAGGGCTTGCAGGGCGGTCATTCCGGTGTGGAGATCCACAAAAACCGCGCCAACGCCAACAAGGTCATGGGTGAATTCCTCAGCCGCATCCAGCAGCTGATGCCGCTGTGCCTGACGAAACTGTCCGGCGGCTCTAAGGACAATGCCATTCCCCGCAGCTGCACGGTGACGCTGGTGGTCATGGGCAGCCATATTGACCGAATCAACGGCGTGGCTGAACAGCTGGAAAAGGAGATTAAGGAGCGCTACGACGAGCCCGAGGTGCGCATCTACGGCGATGATGTGGATGCGTTCGGCGGCAATGCGCTGCCTACGGAGCTGACCGCCAAGGTCATCGCTTTGCTGTGTGCTGCCCCCAACGGTGTGCAGGCGTGGAGCAAGGATATCGACGGCCTTGTGCAGACCAGCCTTAATTTGGGCATCGCCCAGTTGGAAAAGGAGCAGCTGCGGCTGACCTTCGCCGTGCGTAGCTCTGTCAATCAGGAAAAGCGGGAGCTGCTGGCTCAGCTGGCAAAGCTGGCGGAGTTTAACGAGGGCAGCTACAGCGAAATGGGCGACTATCCTGCCTGGGAATATCGCAAGGAGTCCGATCTGCGGGATACCATGGTGGCTGTTTATCGGGAAATGTTCCAAAAGGAGCCGCAGGTGGTTGCCATCCACGCCGGCCTTGAGTGTGGCATCCTCAGTGATAAGCTGCCGGGGCTGGATTGCGTATCCATCGGCCCGGAGATGCATGACATTCACACCAGCCGTGAAAAGCTGGGCATCGCATCCACAAAACGCACATGGGAGTTCCTGCTGGAAGTTCTGAAAAGACTTTGATATTGATAATGACCCGCCGTCTGGCGGGTCATTTTTTGCAGATCAGACCCTTGAGCCAGCGAATATCCTCACGGCTGAGGACCCTCAGAAGGAACAGCAGGCAGCACAGAATGATCGCATAGGCTACGCATCGCAGCACCGTCAACCGGACGAGGGAAGAGATCGCCGCCGCCACTGCCGCCGCGCCTATGGTGATGATGGGAATACGAAGATCCATACGCTTTCCTGCGATCTTCAGCAGCCGGCGAATGCTCAGGGCGAAATTGATCACGTGGGTTACCAGAAAGCTCAGATAATAGCCGACCACACCATAATTGGGCAGCAGAATGTAGAGCAGCGCCACATCCATGGCAGAGGTCAGGATATTGTAGCGCACACTTGCTTTCTGCTGGCCAAGTCCTTTGATCATGGCATCGGTGACGATGTCGCAATAGAGCATCACCGTCAATGGCGCGAACCAGCGCAGATAGCGGCCGGCTTCGCTGCTGCCGTACAGCGCAAGGCACAGCTCCGGTGCGGCCAGAAATAAAATGCCTGCGCTGAGTGTGCCGTAAATCAGGGCAAGGCGCAGGCTGCGGCGCATGAGATAATGGATGCGTCGGTGACTGCCGGCAGCGTTGCATCGAGCCATTTCGGGAATTAAAAGCTCGGTCAGGCCAAAGAGAATGGCTGCCGGAAACATGAGGATGGGAAATACCATGCCGCAGACAGTTCCAAACAGGGCAAGGGAATCGGCGGTGTACAGGGAAAGGCGTTTGGGAACCATCAGATTTTCTGTGGTGGAGATACCGGCTTTCAGGTCATCGGCTAGAGCAAGGGGAATGGCGGTATCTCCCAGCCGGCGGGCAATGGAAATCCGTATGCCGCAAGCCGCACGTTCTCTCAGCCGCAGAAACACAAGGCTTGCAAGTGTCAGCAAAGCACCGGCGCAGCTGCCGAGAACCACTGCCTGACAGGCTCTGCCGGGGTCACTGCCGGCCCAGAACATCAGCGCCGAAGCGGTGACCGCCATGGAAATCAGCTGCTCTGCGACCTCCACAGCGGCCAAAAAGCCTACCCGATTGGCGGCGATGAAATATCCGCTCATAACACCGCTCAGGCAGCTGACGGGAAGAAACGCTGCCAAAAGGCGAATGGCCTCGGCAGTGCGCGGATCGCCTACCCATTTCTCAGCGATCACCGGGGCAAAGGTGTACAGAAAAGATGCCACAACACCGCTGCAAAGAATGCTGTATAAAAACGATCCGGAGAGAACCCATGTAACATTTTGAGGCCGTTTTTTGCCCAGCTCCTCCGCTGTCAGGTACATGGTGGCTGTCCGAACTCCGGCAATGCCTGCGGTCATGGACAGGCTGCCCACGGACAGCACAAGCTGCAGCAAGCCAACGCCCGCCGCGCCAATCTGACCGGAAATAAATACCTGAAAGGCTGTGCCTGCGAAACGCAGCAGCAGATTGACTCCGGTCAGCATCAGGGCGCTGTAAAAGATCGGCACTTGTCGGCGCAAAAAGATCCCCCCTTGTCCACACCTTATGCGGACAAGGGGGGTGTTATGAATGTTAGATACGGGCGACGCCGGTGGCTCTGGCAGCCTCGGCAACAGCCTTGGCAACGGCAGGTCCCACACGGGGATCGAAGGCGGCGGGGATGATGTAATCCTCACACAGCTCCTCGTCGGAGATCAGGCCGGCAATGGCCATGGCGGCAGCCATCTTCATTTCCTCGTTGATATCGGAGGCGCGGACATCGAAGGTTCCGCGGAAGATGCCGGGGAAGGCCAGGACGTTGTTGACTTGGTTGGGGTAGTCGGAACGGCCGGTGGAGATGACACGGGCACCGCCTGCCTTGGCATCCTCGGGGAAGATCTCGGGGGTGGGGTTGGCGCAGGCAAAGACGATGGCATCCTTGTTCATGGTCTTGACCATGTCGGTGGTCAGGGTGCCGGGAGCGGAAACACCGATGAACACATCAGCGCCCACGATCACATCGGCCAGAGAGCCGCTGACCTTATCCAGATTGGTGACCTGAGCCATCTCTTCCTTGATCCAGTTCAGCTTCTCACGGCCGGCATAGATGGCACCGGTACGGTCGGTCATGATCACATTCTTGAAGCCTGCAGCCAGCAGCAGCTTAACGATGGAAATGGCGGCAGCACCGGCACCGGAGGTGACGATCTTCACGTCTTCCTTCTTCTTGCCGACCACCTTCAGGGCGTTGATCAGACCGGCCAGAGTGACGATGGCGGTGCCGTGCTGATCATCGTGGAAGATGGGAATGTCGCACTTTTCCTTCAGCTTGCGCTCGATCTCGAAGCAGCGGGGAGCGGAGATATCTTCCAGATTCACACCGCCGAAGGAGCCGGAGATCATATAAACGGTGTTCACGATCTCGTCAACATCCTTGCTCTTGATGCAAAGGGGGAAGGCATCCACGTCGCCAAAGGACTTAAACAGAACGCACTTGCCTTCCATAACGGGCATGCCGGCCTCGGGGCCGATGTCGCCCAGACCCAGAACGGCGGTGCCGTCGGTGATGACAGCGCACAGGTTATGGCGGCGGGTCAGATCATAGCTCTTACTCACGTCCTTCTGGATCTCCAGACAGGGCTGGGCAACGCCAGGGGTATAGGCGAGGGACAGGTCTTCCTTGGTGGCAACCGGAACGGTGGACACAACTTCAATTTTGCCCTTCCATTCGCCGTGCAGGCGCAGGGACTCTTTTGCGTAATCCATGATCATTTCTCCTTTTCAAAATTACAGCTGAACCTGAGCGATGACGGACTTCAGCTTGTCGGCAGAGGCTCTCAGCTTGGCAACCTCTTCGTCGGTCAGAGTGTTCAGAATTTTACCGCGGACACCGCTGCGGTCAACCAGAACCAGAGTGGACAGGCAGACATCGTCAACGCCATATTCGCCGTGCATCATAGTAGAAACGGACAGAGCGGTGCCGGCATCGGAGTAGATGCACTTGCAGATGTGGCACACGGACATGGCGACGGCATAGAAGGTAGCGCCCTTGTTCTCGATGATCTGAGCGCCGGACTTCTTGACGAACTCCTCGATCTCAGCATAGTCCTTGTTCCACTCGATGCGATCCTTGTCGGGGGAGTGATCGCGGTAGCTGTCGATGTGGTTGTTGGCAATGTGAGCCAGAGACCAGGGGACGAACTGGCTGTCGCCGTGCTCGCCGTAAACGTGAGCGTGGACGTTCTTGGGGCTGATGCAGAAGCGCTTAGCCAGAGTGGACTGCAGACGGCTGGTGTCCAGAATGGTGCCGGAGCCGATGATCTGGTTCTCGGGGATGCCGGAAACCTTGTGGAAGACATAGGTCAGAACGTCAACGGGGTTGGACACGATGACGTAAATAGCGTTGGGAGCATAGGGGGTAACGTTGGCGGCAACGTCCTTGAGGATGTTGACGTTGATCTGAGCCAGATCCAGACGGCTCATGCCGGGCTTACGGGCAACGCCGCAGGTGATGACCACGATATCGGAGCCCTCGGTATCGCTGTACTCGCCGGGACGAACCACAGCGGGGGAGCAGAAGGGAGCGCCCTGATAGATATCCAGAGCCTCGCCGATGGCCTTCTTCTTGTTCACGTCCACCAGAACGATCTCAGACGCAACGCCCTGGATCATCAGGTCGTTGGCAATGGTCGCACCGACACTGCCGGCACCGATAACACTGATTTTGCTCATAATTTTTCCTCCTAAAACATGACGAAATGTCTAATTGGGAATTTGCTTTTCTGTGAAAATATAACAAATTCCCGGCGGGAAGTCAACCTTCCGCCGGGAAATCTGTGATGTTCACAAAAATAGAAAAATTATAGGGAGAAACATTGTTATTTTGACGTTACTGTATCAGGGTTAAACTCCCGGCAGTATATACTCAGGGGGCATTCACCGCATTTTGGGGCTCTTGCGGTGCAGCAATCCCGACCGAACAGCACGATGCGGTGACAGAAGTCGGAGCTTTCCTCCGGAGGGAGGATGGAGCGCAGCTGGCGTTCTACTTTTTCCGGTTCTTTGCCGGTGGAAAGACCTAACCGACCGCAGATCCGAATGCAGTGGGTGTCACACACCACACTGCCGGGGGTGCCGTAAAGGTCGCCCAGAAGCAGATTTGCGGTTTTGCGTCCCACGCCGGGCAGACGCAAAAGCGCCTCCATAGTTCCCGGCACTTTTCCGCCGTATTCGGATAGGAGCATCTGGCAAGCCAGAACGATATCCCGTGCTTTGTGCTTATAAAAGCCGCAGGAGTGGACGTAGGTTTCCACGTCGGCAATGTCGGCAGCGGCCATGGCCTCCAGTGTCGGATAAGCGGCAAACAGGGCGGGGGTCACAAGATTGACACGGGCATCGGTGCATTGCGCCGACAGCCGCACGGCGATCATCAGCTCATAATCCGTGCTGTAATGCAGGGCGCAGGGGGCTTCCGGGTAGCGGTGTTTGAGGATTTCAATTATGGAGTTGACTTTATCCTTCATATTTTGCCCTCCTTTTTTCGCTATTTTATCATAATCCGGCAAAAATGCAAAGGGTAAAATGGAGGGAATATGCTCAGTATTCCTCGATAACTTCGGCGTTCAAGGCGGAGATCTCATAGGCCACCCGCTCCACGGCGCCATCATCGGTCTGCTTGATATATGTGCGGCTCTGGAGGCGACCGCAGATGCGAATCCGGTCACGGGTATGGCACGCGGAGATCTCCTGCGCCGTTCGTCCCCAAAGGATGCATGGCAGGTAATCCGCCCGATGGAAGGTTCTCGGTACCGCCAGCATCACATCGCAGATCTCTCGACCCAGAGGGGTGCGCCGATAAGTGGGCTCCCGACACAGGGGACCTTCCAGCAGCACGTCATTGATCGGATCGCCATCCTCGGCGGTGAGTCCTGTTGCGAATACGAAGATCAGCAGCCGCCTTCCGGTTTCCGTGCGGACATTATGGGAGCGGATCTGCCCTGTGACAGCAAGCATTTCACCGCCGGACAGATCCAATTCGTTCAGCAGCCGATCCTCCGCTACCACCGGCAGCGCGTCGATTGCGCCGCTGAGTCGTTGAACATTCAGGATGAAGCGATAGAATTGGCGACCGTGGTTTTCGTGGGAAAACTCCGGCAGCTGAGCCAGCTCACCCCGTAGGGTGATGATGTTTGTTGTATGTTCCATAGTACCACCTCAATTCAGATGTATGAAATATCCTATGGGGCGGTAGCGGAAATAAGAACCCCACCGGCGGTTGAACCGGTGGGGAAAAGGGTTATTTACTTTTTGTCCACTTGGGATACCAGAGGCAGACAGCGGTGATGAGCAGAATCATCATACCAACAGAAAGAATAAAATTGATATGGAGCACGAAAACCGTCAGCAGGAAATTGCTGAAACCGTGGAGGATGCCGCAGTAGAACACGCTGCCGGAGCGCTTATACAGAGCCGCCAGCAGGAAGCTCAGGAAAATGGCGTAGAGCAAATACAGCCAGAAGGGGAAGCCCTGCTGGGAAGTGCCCTCAATGAACCATAGAGGAAGATGCCACACGCCCCAGGCAGCGCCGGTGATGATGGCGGCGAAGGGGAACGGCATGTTCTTTTCCAGATCAGCCTGCATGACGCCACGCCAGCCCACCTCTTCATTGCCGCCGTAGATAAACACAGCACCCAGCAAAATTAGAGGAAGCTGAAGCAGATCCAGACCATTGGTCAGCTCCAGCGAGGACAGGGCGATCATGACGGTCAGCATGACAATGAGCAGCAAAAGGTATCGGAATGTCTTCTTGTTCGCCTTGAAAATAAAGGGAAGAATTTTTGTGGGGATAAACTTGCCGCTGCGCACCCAGATGCCGGCAAAGGTGGGGCCGAAGCCGCCGGCAATATGCAACGCCACGGCAGCGGGGTGATTAAAGTCCAGCACATCCAGATATGTCAGCAATGCCAGTACGCCCCAGCACAGCCAGGAGATCGCGAAGCAAAGGATCAGATATTTCGGAAGTTGTTTTTTCATATGATCACTTTCTCTGTTTCTTCAGATTTTGGGGTGCGCGTTTGGGAGGATGCTTGGGAGGTGCTTTGGGAGGAGGGGCAGAGGGCTTGCCCTGCCGGGGCGGCACGGCTCGAATCAGACACTTTGGCCCGGAGCCAATGAGATCCTCCCGATGAGCCTTCAGCAGTGCCTCCCGAACCAGATAGTAATTCTTGGGGTTGCGGTACTGGATCAGGGCTCGCTGCATGGCCTTTTCATGGGGGTCCGTGGGTACATAGACCTTTTCCATGGTTCTGGGATCCAGACCGGTGTAGTACATGACGGAGGACAAAGTGGAGGGGGTGGGGTAGAAGTCCTGCACCTGCTCCGGGTTATAGCCCATCTCCCGGATGTATTCGGCAAGCTCAATGGCTTCCTTTAAAGTCGAGCCGGGGTGGCTGGACATGAGATAGGGAACCAAATACTGGTTCATGCCGTATTGCTTATTCAGAGCAAAATATTTGTCCACAAATTTGTTGTAGACCGCGTTTTTCGGCTTGCCCATTTTGGAGAGCACCGCATCGGATACATGTTCCGGCGCGACCTTCAGCTGGCCGGAAATGTGGAACTGCACCAGCTCCTTGAAGAAGGTATCTTTCTTATCTGCCAGCAGGTAATCGAAGCGGATGCCGCTGCGGACAAAGACCTTCTTCACGCCGGGAATCTTGCGCAGCTTGCGCAGGAGGGAAATATAATCGGAGTGGTCGGCCTTCATATTTTTGCAGGGGGTGGGGTACAGGCATTGCCGGCCGCCGCAGGCGCCCTTACTCAGCTGTTTGTCGCAGGCGGGATGGCGGAAATTTGCGGTGGGGCCGCCTACGTCGTGGATGTAGCCCTTAAAATCCTTGTCCTTAACCATGAGCTCCGCTTCTGCCAGAATGCTTTCGTGGCTACGGGTCTGGATGATGCGTCCCTGATGGAAGGTCAGGGCGCAGAAGGAGCAGGCGCCGAAGCAGCCACGGTTGGACACGAGGCTGAATTTCACTTCTTCAATGGCAGGCACGCCGCCGGCTTTGGCATAGCTGGGATGCCATGTCCGCTCATAGGGCAGGGCGTAGACCGCATCCATTTCCTCGGTGGTCAGGGGCTTCTGGGGCGGATTCTGCACAATGTATTCCTTGCCGTAGGGCTCGGCCAGCCGCTTGGCGGTAAAGGGATCGCAGTTGCCATACTGGATCTTAAAGCTTTCGGCATACTTGCGCTTATTGGCTTTCAGTTCATCAAAAGCGGGCAGGATAATGGTTGGCAGGCTTTCGTCCAGCTCGGTTGTCTTAAATACCGTGCCGTCGATGTAGGTGATATCCTTCGCCTCCATGCCGCTGTTCAGGGCATCGGCCAGCTCTACGATGGACTTTTCGCCCATGCCGTACATCAGAATGTCCGCCTGAGAGTCAAGCAGAATGGAGCGCTTCATGCTCTCGGACCAGTAGTCGTAATGCCCCAGCCGGCGCAGGCTGGCTTCAATGCCGCCGATGAGAATGGGAACATCCTTGTAGCGCCGGCGAATCAGGTTGCAATAAACGACGGTGGCGTAATCCGGACGCTTGCCCATTTCGCCGCCGGGGGTGAAGGCATCGGTCTTGCGCTTGTGCTTGGTGACGGAATAATGGTTGACCATGGAGTCCATATTGCCGCCGGACACAAGAAATCCCAGACGGGGACGGCCGTAAAGATCGATGGAATTGGGGTCGCGCCAATCGGGCTGGGAGATAATGCCCACACTGTAGCCGTGACTTTCCAGCACACGGCTGATGATGGCATGGCCAAAGGACGGGTGATCTACATAGGCATCGCCAATGACGTAGACAAAATCGCATTGACTCCAGCCCCGGTCGATCATATCCTGTTTGCAGATCGGAAGAAAGCTCATATGCAGCCTCCTGAGTTTGTTTGTATCAGTATAGCATTTTTCAGCGGAAAAGGGAAGAAAAATGTGATGTGATTTGCAGTTTCATTGACTTATGGCCTTTTTCTTTGTAAAATGAGAAAAAACAAGGAGGCGATGTGTGTGAAGAAGCGGATTTTGGCATGGCTGCTGGCGGTGGCGCTGCTGCTTGGCGGCTGCGGTATCGTTGCGGATGGAAACAAGGAACAGCCCTGTGATAGCCACACCGACGCAAATTATAATGGCGAATGTGATTGGTGCGGACATTCCGTTATGACCACTGTGGATTTTTATACTGTTAATGATCTGCATGGAAAAGTGGCGGACGGCGAAAATCACCCCGGCGTAGATGAGCTGACGACTTTTTTCAAAAACGCCCACGAAACCGATGACAATGTGGTCATTCTTTCAGCAGGTGATATGTGGCAGGGAAGCTCCGAATCCAATCTGACCCACGGCCTGCTGATGACGGATTGGATGAACCGCGTTGGCTTTGTGGCCATGACCCTTGGCAATCATGAATATGATTGGGGAGAAAGCTACATAGAGGAAAATCAGGCTTTTGCCGAGTTTCCCTTCCTTGCCATCAACATATATGAACGTGCCACCAATGAACCGGTGGACTATTGCCGCCCCAGCGTGGTTGTGGAGGCGGATGGCATCCAGATCGGCATCATCGGCGCCATGGGCGATTGCTATTCGTCCATTGCTGCCGATAAGGTGGAGGATGTGTACTTTAAGACCGGCGCGGCGTTGACGGCTCTTGTTAAGGAAGAGTCCGACCGACTTCGCAGCGAGGGTGTGGACTTTATCGTTTACGTACTGCATGACGGCTATGGACGAAGCGCCGGCTCGACGGCTACTACTGTCGCGCCCAGCCAGATGGCATCGTACTATGATGTAGCGCTTTCCGATGGGTATGTGGATCTCGTTTTTGAGGGGCATACCCACCAGCAGTACCTGATTATGGATCAGTACGGCGTTTATCACCTTCAAAACCGGGGCGACAATAAGGGTGGCATTTCCCATGTGGAAGTGGAGTTCAACACTGTCACCGGCAGCTTCAATGTCCGCCAGAAGGAACTGATTCGAACAGACAGCTATGAGAGGCTTCCAGATGATTCGATTGTGGATGAGCTGCTGGATAAGTATGAGGATCAGGTGTCTGTTGGCAATCAGATAGTTGGACGCAACGCCAGAAAACGGAATGGAGACTATCTGTGCCAGACCGCCGCTGACCTGTATTATCAGGTGGGCATGGAGCGGTGGGGGAGTGCGTACCCCATTGTTCTGGGCGGCGGATATTTGAACGTGCGCAGCCCCTATTCGCTGGCTGCCGGCGATGTGAAATATTCTCAGCTGCAATCGCTGTTCCCCTTTGATAATGATCTGGTTTTATGCAGTGTCAGCGGCAGAGATCTGCTGGATAAATTCATCAATTCCAAGCATGACAGCTATTTCATCTGCGGCGATGCGCAGCGGATGAAGGATGTGGATCCTGCTGGAACGTATTATATCGTGGTGGATACCTATACGTCGTCCTACGCGCCCAACCGCCTGACGGTGGTTGAGGAGTATACGTCCGGTGTATACGCACGGGATCTGCTGGCTGACTATATCGGCAAGGGCGGAATGGAATGACCGCCGAAAAAACTTGCGAAATACTGAAAATTAATGTTGACAAATTCCGCCTGCTGTGCTATTATACTGTGGTCGCCAAGAGCGGCGCATATATGGGCGAGTGGTGGAATTGGTAGACTCGCTAGATTCAGGTTCTAGTGTTCACTGCGGACGTGCGGGTTCAAGTCCCGCCTCGCCCACCAAATAAGCAAAGGACATCCGTCAGGATGTCCTTTGCTTATTTGGTGAATGGGACTTGAAGAGGGCGGCCTTGCGAAGCAAGGTAAAAAAGTGTCCGGTGGACACTTTTTTAGCCCGGGGGAAAGTCCCTTTATTTCCAGGCGCAGTCCGTAGGACTGTGAATGGAAATGAAGATTGGATCAACGAGGGAACGATACATTAGAGGTATCCGTCAGGATGTCCTTTTCTCATTTGGTGAATGGGACTTGAAGAGGGCGGCATTGCGAATCAAGGCAAAAAGTGTCCGGTGGACACTTTTTTAGCCCGGGGGAAAGTCCCTTTATTTCCAGGCGCAGTCCGCAGGACTGTGAATGAAAATTTAGAATGTTATTTTTTGCCATATTGCAATGATTCCATAAGGATATTTCTGCAGTAAATATTGACTTTGCAGGAAAAGAATGATATTATTACGCGGTAAAAGTATGAAATAATTGTGGAGAGGGGTTGTATTCAGATGGAGATGGCGTATAATGAGTTTGTCTGTCTGTCTGTCTGTAACCTGGAATTTTATACTGTAAAATAAGCCATCTGCAGGGATCAAAGGCCTTGCGGATGGTTTTTGTGTTTTTTAAGACGAGTAGGCAATTATGAGGAAAACGAAACTATTCGGCTGGCTTTTTGGTATTGCGTTATGCGCCTGTATGCTGCTGTGGATGCCGCAGGCTGCCAATGCGGCGGATGAGGTTACCAATGATGCGGAGGTTACCATTAACGGAGAGACGACCCAGTACGCGACGTTGGGAGAGGCTTTTGCTGCTGTGGAAAAGTGCATCGCGGAGGACAACGCCGTGGTGACGGTTCTTAAGGACCTTTCAGATGTTAGGCAAACTGATATTTCCGGTGTGTTTACTCTTGATTTGAACGGCTGTATTGTTAGAGGAATAAGAGGGTGGAGCGTATTTCAATTTGTGAGTTCGGCAAACGTGACCATTACTGGCGGAACCATTATTCCGAATTGGTCTTACGCCGTAAATAATTATGGTGGCTCCGTGACCATTAATGATGTTACAATTGTTGAAAATAATGATAGTAATGGTGTAAGTGTTTCTACTGGTGGGCAACTGACCGTCAACGGCGCGACCGATATTTCTGCCGATTTTTATGCTATACATGCTTATGGTGCGGATGTGACCATTAACGGAGGAAAATTCCGAGGTTACTGGTGTATAAATGCAGAGAATAGCAGCAACGTGACGATCAACGGCGGCGTTTTTAGTCAAGGCGGATATGGCAGCGGAGGATATCACATTACAATGGAGGATGCTGCATCGCAAGCTGTTGTGACTACAGCGGGTGTGGTTTTTAAAAACAATCTAAGGGTGAGTGGAATAACCCTGAATGAGCTTTTGAGTGACGGTTTGGCCTATTGGCAAAATGGCAGCATGATCGTTCCTGCGGACGGTGCTACTATTGTCAGTGCCAATGGTGATGTTACTGTCCAGGCGGCTTGTAAGCATGAAAATGTGGCTCCCTCCTACACCGATAACGGTATTGACCATACTTATGTCTATGCCTGCTGCGGCTACACAGTTACGGAAGCTCACAACTATGGTGACGATTTGATCTGCGACGGCTGCGGTCATGATAAAAATTCGATCTTCATTATGTTGCATAGTACTTATACCAGTGGCTGGTACGGAAATGCCATTAAGGTTTATGAAGACGGTGTGCTGATCGCTACCGTTGATCTACCTTACGGTGTGTATCATTCTGCGTGGGTCATGCCCATGGATCTCGATAAGGAATATGAGTTCTACTGGGTTGAGGGGCAAAGAGCGTATACATGTTCTTTTGAGATTTATGTTGCCGGAGAGAAAGTACTGACTTCTATCCCTGATTGCCGAGATTACTTTAACGGAGAACTGCTATATTCTTACAAAGTCTGTTCCGGCTGGACGCAGATCGATGGTGACTGGTATTACTACGATCCCGAAACCAATGAGCCTGTTACCGGTATCGTCCGAGTGCCTTATCCCACCGAGTCCATCAACGGCTATTCCTACGGCCCTGACGTTGAGGACGTGGCCTACTATGAAAACAAAGGTCAGATCTTCATCGATAAGGATACTGCTCAGTTTGTTTTTAACGAAAACGGCGTGTTCCAGAGCGATCTGAACGGGCTGACCTCCGACAACCGCTGGGCGGTGAACGGCTGCATCGTCTGGCATGTGGGTCTGGTAGAGGCCGGTGAGAATTACTACTACTTCATCGGCGATGTGGATAACGGCGGCAACAAGATGGCCACCGGCGACACCTATGTCAGCAGAAATACCACCGATTTCGACATGGTGGCTGGCGGCGTTTACACCTTCGGTGCCGACGGCAAGCTGTGCAAGAATGAGGGCATTGTCGATCTGCGCTACTACGAAAACTATCGCCTGATGCTGGGTAACGGCCTGACCAAGGTTGGCGAGAATTACATCTACGTCAACTCCAACGGCGAGCTGATCGTCGATAGCGAGTACTATGTCCCCGGCAACGATCTGGGCATCGCTTCCGGCACCTACATCTTCGATGAGAACGGCTACCTTGTAGAGCCTGTTTCTACCGACAAGGACGGCATCTACTTCGAGAACGGCGCATGGTACTACTATGAGAGCGGCAAGACCGCCTATAACAAGGGTCTGATCTCCGTCAACACCACTTGGCACAGCGAGGATGGCGCCGAGAATGTCTATTCCGGCTACATCTATGTCCGCTCCAGCGGTAAGCTTGCTACCGGTGCCTACTACATCACCAATGTCAGCAACGATACCTCCGGCCTGTTCACCATGGGCATGAAGGTGCTGTTCGATGAGAACGGCATCGCCGATGCTCCCAAGAACGGCATCTACGAGGTGGACAGCAACCTGTACTACTTCGTGGGCGACCAGATTCAGTACAATGCCGGTCTGATCGAGCTGGGCGGCGGCTGGATCTACGTCCGCTCCAACGGCCAGCTGGCGGTGGGTGACTACTGGATCACCAACACCAACGGCAATATGGAGCAGGGTATGTACGAATTCGGTGAGGATGGCTACCTGGTCATCACCGATATTGAGGACGGCATCGTAAATGACAACGGCGTTCTGTACTACTATCTGGACGGCAAGAAGCAGTACGGCCTGGGCCTGGTGAAGCTGGAGGACGGCAGTTACATCTACGTCCGTACCAACGGCCAGCTGGCGGTTGGCTCCTACTGGATCACCAACCACAAAGGCCTCCTGCCCGAGGGTATGTACGAATTTAATCAAGAAGGAACCCTGACTGTCAACTAAATCCCAGTATAAACGGCTTTGGCCTTCGGACCAAAGCCGTTTATAGTTTCTTCTTATTAATAATTGCTCAACGCATGGATCACAAGAGCAAGCCTACGGAATACGCCTGGGACATTCTTTCGGATGTTTTTTTGTGGGAAGGAATTTAAGCGGGCGATGGCTTCCGAAGTTTTTGTCAGGAAAATACGACTTTTGATAGAAATTTCCATAATTTACTTGAATTGTTTTTTGGGAATGGATATACTTTTCATAGATACATAATTATGGAGGTGTAACTAATGATTGGAAGGCGGTTATTTTGCGTACTGGCGGTCATTTGTCTGACTATTTGCTTGCTGTCGATGAATGCGGTGGCGGCAAACTGCACCTATGAAAACGGCTTCTGCACAGATTGCGGTAATTATGAGCCGGCTGTTTTGAAAAATGGCATCTATGAGATCCGCAACGCTGGGCAGCTGTATTGGTTCGCTGCCAAGGTCAATGGGGGAGAGAACGCCATCAACGGCAAACTTATGGCGGACATTCGTCTGAACGAAAAGGTTCTGGAAAAGAAAAACACGATTACAACCGCCGGTTTTCGTCAATGGATATCCATCGGATACTACCAATCCGATTCGGATAACCTTGCCTATAACGGTACGTTTGATGGGAACGGGAAAACCATTAGCGGCTTGTTCCATTATTTGAACATAGACTATGTGGCCTTGTTTGGACAGATCGGATCCACCGGAACAGTAAAGAATCTGGGTGTGGCTGATACATATTTAGCTGGCAGACGCGATGTTGCGATCCTGGCCGGTATGGTCCAATCCGGCGGAAACATCAGCGATTGCCATGCGGATGGCATTGCGTGGGCGAATTTCGATGCTGGTGGTCTGGTTGCTGTAAATTTCGGTACCATCAAGGATTCTTATATGGTCGGAACTGTCGTCTGTATCGGTTCTGGCAATGTGGGCGGTGTGGTCGCAGATAATAAAGGCGTTGTCAGTAATTGCTACAACATCAGCACACTAACCTCCGGAAATCAGACGGGTGGAACGTCTTCGAATACTTCTTTTGGCGGTATTGCAGGACATAACTCCGGTACGGTTCGTGGCTGCTATAATTCCGGCAGCCTTGGTGGAGATCCTGACTATTACGGTGGCATTGTGGGATACAACGAGGGTGTTGTAGAGGATTGCTACAATACAAGCGATCTTTGTGCAAGTGTTGCCGGCGGAGGTATCGCCGGTTATAACGCCGGAACCATCAGCGAATGTTACAATACGGGAAATGTCAGTGATTGTTTCCGTCATACACCCGCTGTAGGCGGTGTTGTGGGCGTTAACGACTCCGGCGTGGTGAAGAATTGCTATAATTCGGGCAAGGTAGAAGGAGATGTCAGTTGGACTAGTGCTTGTGCAGGCATTGCGGGTGAAAGCTCCGGTGAGATCACCAATTGCTATAATGTTGGTGCGGTTTCCGGTATTTTTTCGAATGATGGTATTGTGGGATATCCCAATACCGGTTCGGTCAACAATTGCTACTTCCTTTCCGGCTGTGCGGATGATACGTCAGTGGGTCAGGTTATGTCGGCTGTGAAATTCTCCTCCGGTGAGGTGGCTTATCTGCTGGGTGAGGCCTTCGGTCAGAAGATCGGCGTGGATCCGTATCCGGTGCTGGGCGGCAAGAAGGTATACAAACAGCAGGGCGCAGGCGCAAATGGAGCGGATGTGTATACCAATACGCCGCCTACCTGCCAGATACATACCTGGCAACCGGCTACCTGCACAAAGCCCAAGACTTGCTCGGTTTGCCAGATGACCAGCGGCGAACCGCTGGCGCACAACATTGTCAATGGTACTTGTAGCACCTGCGGTCAATCGGCGTGCTATCTTCTCGGTCATGATTGGCAGAGCGCGACCTGCGAAAAGGCGAAGTATTGCGCCGCTTGCGGTCAAACTTCCGGCACGGCATTGGGGCACGATTGGAAGGCTGCGGATTGTGAAAATGCAAAGGTTTGCAGAACCTGCTTAAAAATCGAAGGCACTGCCTTGGGGCATGATTGGCAAAAGGCCACCTGTGAGGAGCCTAAGACCTGTACAGTATGCGAAAAGACCGAAGGGGCAGCCCTTGGTCACAGCTGGGATATTGCTGATTGTACAGCGGAAAGAGTTTGCCTTGTGTGCGGTCACACAGAAGCTGCGGCCGCTGTCCATCAATGGAAGGATGCTAACTGTGAAGAGCCGAAAAGCTGCGTCAATTGCGGTGTGACTGAAGGTCAGGCTCTGGAGCATGACTGGCAGGAAGCTACCTGCGAGAAACCGAAAATCTGCGCAACCTGCGACAAAACCGAAGGCGAGCCTCTGGGGCATGCCTTTGTCGATAAGTGGATCTGCGATCAAGATGGCCATTGGCACAGCTGTGGCTGCGGTGCTTCCTCGACGAAGCAGGCACATGTGGATGCCGACAAAAACGGCAGCTGCGATCAATGCTCTATGTACATCGGTAAGAGTGAAGCAGATAACAGCATGACTTACATCGTTGCGGCGATCGTTTTGTCTGCTGGATTGGCAGCTGTTGTGGTTGTGCTGCTGATGAAGAAAAAATAAGTTGATTTAGCTGAAAAGGACATCCCTTGGGATGTCCTTTTCTATTTGACACGGGCGTGGGGTTCGGATATACTAGCAGTATACACATCAAAGGAGTATGCTTATGAATCGTGGAGCCATTTGCCATATGCCTGACAGCCGGTATTGCTTCTGCGTAGAGCCTGGGCGGTTTGTTTTTCGACTTCAGACCGGTCGGGATGACCTGCGCGGGGTTAAGCTGCATTTTCGTGATAAATACATCCCTGTTCGCATTTTAGATACCAGAGGTTGCGCGCAGATGCGCCGTGTCGCGCAGGATGGCTGCCATGATTATTATGAAGCAGAACTGCAGATCGATGTGGTCTGCTTGCGATATTTCTTCGAGTTGACCGGCACGGATGGTGAATGCCTGTATTACGGAAATTGTCGGTTCTACACGAAAGAAATCGATGACAATGACCGGATGTACGATCTGCCCCAGACCCTGCGGGAAACGGAGCAGTTTGAGGTGCCCCAGTGGGCGAAAAACAAGGTGGTCTATCAGGTGTTTCCGTCCCGCTTTGCTACCTCCAAGGATGTGCCGGATAAGCTTTGGTACAAGGCTCCTATCGCCCATAACACCGACCTGAAGGGCGATCTGAGGGGAATGATCAGCAAGCTTGGCTATATTCGGGATCTGGGTGTGGATGTGCTGTACCTAACGCCGATCTTCCATTCCAAGTCCACCCACAAATACGACACCATCGATTATTATACCATCGATCCCTCCTTTGGTACGAAAGAGGATCTGATTGAACTGGTGGACAAAGCCCATGAAATGGGCTTGCGTGTGGTTTTGGACGCGGTGTTCAACCACACGGCGCCGGAATTCTTCGCATTTCAGGATCTGGAGAAGAATTGGCAGGATTCTCCCTACCGGAATTGGTATTACTGCAAGGAAAAGCCCAAGCGCCCTATGCTGCCCTTTGTAAAGCCTAATTACAAGTGCTTCAGCTATTTCGGCGGCATGCCAAAGCTGAATTTAACCAATCCGGAAACGGCACGCTATTGCATCGATGTGGCGCTGTACTGGCTGCGCACAGCTGGAATCGACGGCTGGCGGCTGGATGTTGGCGATGAGGTTTCTCATTATTTCTGGCGGGAATTCCGCAAGGCGGTGAAGGCCGAGTTCCCGGATGCTCTGATCGTGGGTGAGGTATGGCATTATGCCGCCGATTTCCTTCAGGGCGACGAATGGGACAGCGTGATGAATTACCCCTTCCTGAATGCCGCTATGGACTTCGTTGCCAAGGGAGAGATCACCGCCACGGAGTATCTGAATGAATTGGGCTTCCTGCGTGGCAATCTGAACCATGCGTGCTACAGTGTTATGTGGAATTTGCTGGGCAGCCATGATACTGCACGTGCGCTGAACCGCTGCGCCGAGGATAAGCGAAAAATGAAACTCATGGCGGCGATGCAGCTGCTGCAGAGCGGAATGCCGTTCATTTATTATGGTGACGAGGTGGGCATGACCGGCGGCTGGGATCCGGATTGCCGTCGCGGTATGCTTTGGGATGAAAGCCGGCAGGACAAGGCTATGCTTGCCTATTACCGGAAGCTCATTGCCATTCGCAAGGCGAACCCCTGCTTGGTTGACGGCGATGCGGACGAGATGACAGCGGAGGATGAAACCGGCCTTGTTACCATCCGTCGGGGCGGTCTGGTACTGCTGTTCCACGGAAAAGAGGGGAGCATCCGCCTGCCTCAATATGCCGGGAAGGAAGACTTGATTTCCGGCAGCCAATTTGATGGTACGCTGGGTGCGTATCAGGCGGCGGTTATTCAAGTGTAAATGTGGAAAAACGGCTCGGAGGATCTCCTCCGAGCCGTTAAATTTAGATCAAGTTTTCAATGGTTTTCCGAATGCGATCCACGGTGCGATCGTAGCCCAGAATCTGCATAACCGTATACAGATCCGGGGAGTTGGTCTTGCCAGTCACGGCCTGACGGATGAAGGTGGAAACGTCCGCCACAGTGCCCTTAAAGGCGGTGGGATCAGCCTTGTAGGCCTTCATGTCGGTGGTGAAGCCGATTTCCTCGGTAATAGCCTTAACTTTGTCGAACCACACGCCGGAATCGTCGTTGATGTCAAACTTCTCAAGGAAGCGGTTCAGCACGTCCACGATGGTGACGCTGTCAAACTTCTCGTCAAAGACGGGAGCGGACAGATACTCGTCATAGAAGAAGCCCATGTAATCCTTGGCATCCTTCCAGACAGCCAGATCCTTACGGGGCTTTTTGCCGCCGCGGCCGATGGAGAGGATGGCCTTGGCGAATGCAGGATCGGACTCCAGCTTGGTGCCAAAGTCGGGATCGAACTCCTTAGCCCATTCCGTCAGCAGCTTATAGACCTTGGTGGCATCCATGCGAGCGATGACGTTCTTGGAAACGTCGGTGAGTTTGGCATAATCAAACAGAGAGCCGGCGGGATTCAGTTTCTTGGGGCTGAACTTGAAGGTGTCGGCGGCCGCGTCGGCGTTGGCTCTGCGCCAATCCTCGAAATTGGAGTTCAGCAGCGTCATGATATACTCATACACCGCCTCCACGGGGAAGCCTTCGGCCTTGTAGTAGGTCAGAGCCAGCTCGGGATCCTTGCGCTTAGAGAGCTTGCGCTTGGAGGTGCCGTCCATCTTCATCAGCGGTCCGATGTGGACGTACTTGGGCAGCTTGAAGCCCAGCGCCTTGAACAGCTGGATGTGGAAGGGCAGGGTGGGCAACCATTCGTCACCACGGACAACGTGGGTGGTACGCATTAGGTGATCGTCCACCGCATGGGCGAAGTGGTAGGTGGGGATGCCGTCGGATTTCAGAAGAACGTGATCCACGTCGTTTTCGGTGATGGTCAGCTTGCCCTTGACCAGATCGTCAAATTTGAACTGGTTTTCGATGGAACCGGTAGACTTGAACCGAAGCACCCAGGGGTTGCCGGCGTTCAGCTGCTCCCGAATGTCCTCCATGGAGCGATCCCGCCACATGGCGTACTTGCCGTAGTAGCCGGTGGTCTCCTTGTTGGCTTCCTGGGTTTCACGCATAGCGGCCAGCTGCTCTTCGGTGCAGAAGCAGGGATAGGCCTGACCCTCGGCTACCAGCTTTTTGGCGTAAACATGGTAGATGGCAGCGCGCTGACGCTGGCGGTAGGGGCCGTAATTGCCGCTGTCGCCTTCAATGGTGGCGCCTTCGTCGAAGGAGATGCCGTAATGCTTCAGGGTGTTGATGAGGACTTCTACCGCGCCGGGGACTTCGCGCTTGGCATCGGTGTCCTCCACGCGCAGGAACAGAACGCCGCCGCTCTGGTGTGCCATGCGCTCGGCGGTCAGACCCTGAACCAGATTGCCTAGATGGACAAAGCCGGTGGGGGAGGGAGCCATACGGGTGACCACAGCGCCTTCGGGCAGACTGCGGCAGGGGAAGCGCTCCTCAAGAGCATCAGGAGTGTCGGTGACGTTGGGGAAAAGCAGATCAGCAAGTGCTTGATAATCCATAGTTGATAACCTCTGTCTTTCAAATTCTTTCAATACTATATCATCCCGGAAAGATAAAGTCAATTTTTCGTTGCGTTTTAATTTCAGATGTGATATCATAGCGGCATTGATAACCAACGAGAACCGAAAAGAGGCGTATATCATGGAAGAAATCGTAACCAAAAAGAGAATGTTATCCGGCATCAAGCCCTCCGGTGACCTGACTCTGGGCAGCTATCTGGGCGCGGTGAAGAACTGGGCAGAGCGTGCCGATCAATATGAGTGCTTTTACTTTATGGCGGATCTGCACGCCATCACTGTGCGGCAGAATCCTGCCGATCTGCGGCGCAGAACCCTGGAGCAGCTGGCGCAGTACATCGCCTGCGGCTTAGATCCTGAGAAGAACACTTTGTTCATCCAGAGCCATGTGCATCAGCACGCGGAGCTGGGCTGGATTTTAGATTGCTATTCTATGTTCGGCGAGCTGAGCCGCATGACCCAGTTCAAGGATAAGTCCGCCAAGAACGCCGACAACATCAACGCCGGTCTGTTTACTTACCCCAGCTTGATGGCCGGCGACATCCTGCTGTATCAGCCGGATCTGGTGCCCGTGGGTGAGGATCAGAAGCAGCACGTGGAGCTGACTCACGTCATTGCCCGCCGCTTTAACGGCATTTACGGCGATGTATTCAAGATCCCCGAGCCCTTCATCCCCAAGGTAGGCGCTCGTGTCATGAGCCTGACCAATCCGCTGACTAAAATGTCCAAGTCTGAGAACGAGGATACCGGCCGGGTGCTGCTGATGGATCCCCCTGAGGTGGTCATGAAGCAGTTTAAGCGCGCTATCACCGATTCCGACACCGAGAATTGCGTTCGCTACGACAAGGAGAATAAGCCCGGTGTTGCCAACCTGATGACCATTTATTCTGCGGTTACTGGCAAGACCTTTGAGGAAATCGAGAATGAGTTTGCCGGCTGCGGTTATGGCAAGTTCAAGCCCGTGGTAGGCGAGGCGGTTGTGGAGCATCTGCGTCCCATCCGTGAGGAAAGCCTGCGGCTGATGAAGGATAAGGCTTATCTGGAGAGTGTCTATCGTGACGGCGCCCAGAAGGCAAGCTATGTAGCCGAAAAGACCCTGCGCAAGGTCTACAAGAAGGTCGGTTTTGTGGCGAAATAAGTATTTACGCCCCTGCTCAGACGAGCAGGGGCGTTTTTGCTACGGGGTATTCGTGTATGCGCGGGTCAGTATGTCGCCGATCGTGTCGGGGTTACGGCTGGGAGAGAAGTAATACTGCTGATACTGACCATCCATTTCTGCAAATACTTGACACAACAGTAATTCTTCTGTTTCCTTGTCGATCAGCATAACATATTTGGCTTCAACGATCAGCTTTGCTTCGCCGGATTGGTTATCTCGAATGCTGCCGGGCATGGAGATCTGAACTTCCAGAATACTGTTGTTGACTTCATGGGTATATGAAGACAGTGCGTCCTCATGGTCAATGGACGGAAAACCTCTAAGGCTAATATATTCAAAAGAGGACTTTTCCGATGATACTTCTCCGTCGTCGAGTGTTGCCGGCCATGAGAGATTGCGCGCGGTGAAGGTGATTTCTTCGATAAATACTCTTCCGGCGGATTGGTTTTCTTTGAATAAATAACCTTGTATATCATAATCGATGGCATACGTTTGGGTAGGCTCGTCGGGTTTTGCTTTGCATCCTGTACTGATGGTCATAAGCATAACAATTATCAGTACGATTGAAATAAGCTTGATGCGTTTATCCATATTTGGCACCTCCTAAGCAGTGATAGAGTATATATCTTTATATAAAGATATCACAACTAGAAGAAAATGTAAACTATATCAAATGTAGATAATATGCCCAATGTTTTGTGCATGATCTACATTCAACTGTACGGCAGGAGTGGATAAGGCTTAGAAAAAGGTCAGCTCAAACGAGCTGACTTTTTATGGTTCAATGAGGGCTGCAAAATCCGGTACTGCGAAACCACGGATCATGGGATCGTCCACAGGCAACGTCCGGTAGGCAACTTTGCCGCTATTGTTGCCTTCAATGACACGAATCTTTCCTTCATAGGTGCCGATGACGATCCCTACGTGATTGGCCCATTTAGTGCAATCGCCTGCGTCCTTGTTATCCAATCGGTAGTAGATGATATCACCGGGAAGGGGAACGTAGGCATCGTCCTCGATCCAACACCCGAGGCCGTCGAATAGTTTGATCTGACGCTCACAGCTGCATTCCGTGGGAATGATGTCTGTCATGCCGCATTGGATAGAAATGGTACTGACAAAGGTTGCACACCATTCATCACTGTAGCTTACGATGTAGCCCTGCGCCAGAGGCTTATGGGCATTATAGATATCGACGATGGACTTATGGGAGCCGTCCTTTTCATTGATACCCAATTGCTCCGTAGCAGAAGCGACAAACCGATCCCGCTGGGCGATCTCTGCATCGGAAACGGATCGGGCGTAAGTGAAGTTTTCGTTGGGAATCTGTTTATCCGAACTGCAGCCTGCCAAAAGAAGGACAAGACTCAGGAGTATGATGATGGATCTGAATTTCATAAACCGCACTTCCTGATTTGGAATGATTTTATCATAGCAGGAAATGCGACACAATTCAAGCAATTACATATACAAATATAGCATCATGGTCAGCAGAGCGGTATTTTGGTCATCACTGCTGTCGCCGGCTATGAGCAAAAGCAGCAGAACGATGAGTAAATCTGCGGTATCAAAATCCTTGGGCAGCAGCTTTTTCAAAAATCCGCTGACGGAAGTTTTGGCTCCGCATTCCGGTTTGGCTGGCTGGCTTTGGCAGGGTCTGCGCGCCCCACAGCTTCTCCTGTGGGGCTGGGGCGGGGCGATGGTTTGCGGTTCCTGCATTTGAGGCTGCGGCCGTTCCTCTCGGAGGGGTTGCCTTTGCTCCAGGCGGGGTGGAGGAGGTGTCGGAGCGGAGTCCGGCATTCGACTGCGGCGGTAGGAGCCGTCGGGCTGTGGGATGTATCGGTTATACATGGTTCGTCACCTGTTTCCTCAGAATTTCAAGGCACCTGAGCCAATGAGCGTGGAGGCCATTCGTGCCATCCGCGCGGCGCGCATGGCCTTTTCCAGCTTCTTGATCCGCTCCCGGCTCAGGTATGGGCCAAGAGCTTTCAGGAGGGTCTGCTGATCCTTGTCGATACTGCTTTGGCCGGCTAAGCCGGAAAGCTTTTTCAGCATTCCCATGTCAATCTCCGGAAACCCTTCGTTTTTGGGAGTCGGAGGGGGCTCGGTTTGGGCGGGCTGGGCGTTCATGGATTGCGCCATGGCCATGATCTGCTGCATCATTTGGGGGTTACTGAGAACACTGTTCAGCTTATCTTCCATTTCACTCATTGCTTTGCCTCCCCAGCTGCTCCAGCATGGTTTGAACCTGCGGTGATGATAATAGTCCTGCCAGAGTTTGCTTTATCTGCGAATAGTCCCCTGAGGCGGCTTGTGCCATGGCTTGATCCACGGCATCTCCGTTTTGCGCCCGAAGCATGGCAAATAACTGCTGTCCGGCTTCGCTCTGAGCCAGACGCATTGCGTCCTGCATAGAAAAATTATCGGAATTTTTCCGCATATCGTTGCCTCCTGTCAAAATGCCTGCTATAATAGACAGACGAAAATCGCATTACTACTATATGCGTAAGAAGAACGGATGGTGAACTATGAAAATACTGGTGTTGTCTGACTCCCATTCCAGCATGAGATTTATGCGTTCGTTTGTCTATGGACTAAAGCCGGATGCGGTGGTGCATCTGGGCGATTATTATGATGACGGTCAAGCGATCGCCGAGGAATTTAAAATTTCTCGGTTCTATCAGGTGCCGGGCAATTGCGACAAATATCGTCTTTATTCCCCTGTTCCGGAAACTCTGGTGCAGAAGGTTTGCGGCGTAAAGCTGTTTATGACCCATGGGCATAATCATAGAGTGAAATCAGGGCTGGAGCTCCTTCTTGCGGATGCACGGAAAACCGATGCGCAGGCGGTTCTGTTTGGGCATACCCATGAAATCTACTGCCGGCAGGAACAGGATGGTCTGTGGGTCATCAATCCCGGCAGCTGCGGCTATGGCGGCGGCAGCGCAGCGTTGATCGAGGTAGAAAACAATAAAATAACCGGCTGCCGAATTTTTCGACAGCCGGAGGCGGTTAGAGAAACAGAAGAAACACAAGAGCCGTAAGGCCGCCGACTACGGTGGCCAGAGCCAAAACGCCGTCAAGCAGCTTCTGCAAATAATAACGGCGGTCGGCTGCGTTGGGGTAGGGACGGCTCATGTTCTTTCGGTTGTTTCGTACGGTAGCTGCTTTCATAGTTGTTTCCTCCTTGGTGGTGTTTTCTTTTGATGAACCAAGGATACCATATAATAAGTCCAATAGAACGGACTGATAGAGCTGTATTCGAGGAAAATACTGTCTTGCATCTGCCGGTGCGATGTGATATGATGTTTTCGAATACAACGATGAGCCGGAGGTGGCTTATGGAATTTTTGAATAAGATCGACGATTGGTGGCAGGGCTTTTGCGAGAAAACGAAGTCCGGCAGAAAAGAGTTCGGCGAAACCATGGAGGGCATCGGTACTGCGCTGAAAACCATCGGAAAGTTCCTGGATAAATATAAGGGCGTGATTTTGGCTGTGCCCGTGATCATTGGCGCCGTTGTGCTGGCGATCATGAGTCTGTCCAAGCTGCCTGAAAGTGTCGGCATCAATCTGCTGTCCAACGGCGAGTTTTCTATGATGGTCAACCGCATCGTTGCGGTGCTTGTGCCACTTTGCATCACTGTTTTTTGCTCGGTACTTACAATTGGCTCCAAGAAAGTAATGTTTCCATGGCTGATCAGCCTGTTTTCACTGGTGATCCCGATTTTGATCTATGTGACTAATGTTTATCCTGCTTGATGTAATAAAGTACCCACCAGCTTGGTGGGTACTATTTTGTTTCATTGAGTCCAATCATACCAAAAAAGAGGATGCCCGAAGGGAGCCCGTAATTAAATTGTAATGAATAGAGTATTCTCAAATCCAATCCACATCCCTAGGGGATGCGTCTTGGATTTGAGGGACTCTCCCACGGCCTAAAAACATGCCACCGGCATGTTTTCTTAACGGCCTTTCGAGTCCCTTCTCGCACCAAAAAAAGAGGATGCCCGAAGGGCATCCTCTTTTTTTGGTGCGAGAGATGGGACTCGAACCCACACGGCGAAACCACACGCACCTCAAACGTGCTTGTCTACCATTCCAACACTCTCGCATGGACCTATGTATTATAACCGCGAGGGGTAGTTTTGTCAATACTTTTTTGCCCTTGCAAAGCCGGCATACATTTGATACACTATACAAAAAAGCAGGAGGATCAGCCATGACACGATTTTTTGCAACACCGGAGGAGATGTTGCCGGAGTTCATCGTTTTGACAGGAGAAAATGCCAAGCACGCCAAGGTTCTTCGGCTGAAAAACGGCGAGGAGGTTCTGGTGTGCGACGGGCAGGGCAGGGAATGCCTTTGCGCTGTCAGCGATGTCAGTGAGGGTCAGATCAGCCTTGTGGTGCGCAGTCGGCAGGAATCCGCAGCGGAGGCGGTGGTTCGGGTCAGCGTGTATATGGCGTTTTCCAAGGGCGACAAGCTGGAACACGTGATTCAGAAGGCTACGGAGCTGGGTGCCCATGAGATCGTGGCGTTTCCTTCCACACGGTGTGTTTCCCGTCCTGATGAAAAGAGCCTGAAAAAGAAACTGGAGCGGTGGCAGAAGATCGCCGCATCGGCTGCGGAGCAATCCGGCCGGGGCTTGATCCCGGAAGTGGTTGCGTTGGGTAGCTTTCACGAAGCGTTGAGCCGTGCGACGCAGGCGGATAAGGCCATCCTGTTCTATGAAAATGAGCAGGCTGTGACTTTGCGCATGAGTTTGCAGGCAGGGGAGTATCATTCCGTCAGCCTGATGACCGGCCCTGAGGGCGGTCTGGAGGCCGCTGAGGTGGAGAAAGCCCGTCAAATGGGTTTGGATATCTGTACCCTTGGAAAGCGGATCCTACGCTGCGAGACAGCGCCTCTGTGCGCGCTGTCCGCAGTGATGTATCACGTTGGAGAGTTTTAATAAAAAGCCAGCCGGTCGAATGATCGGCTGGCTTTTTTCAGGAAGGATCGACGGTGACCTTGCAGCCAACGCCGGATACATCAATTTTACAATACTCGTCTCCGTAGCAGTATTTGCCGTTGATAACTTCGTAAGCATGACCGGAACGAATGTCAATCGCTACACCGTCAGAATCGACCACAAAGCCACAATCCTTCGGCAGGTCAAGAGTCAGTTCGCAGGCTGCTCCATCCAAGGAGATATTACGGGGCGAACTTGTGCAGGTCATGCTCATTTTTGCGGCTGCTCCGTTGCACTCCAGTTCCGTGACGCTGCCGTTAAAGCTAAGCTCTGTGCTGGCACCATTGAGTTCCATTCTATCGATTGTTACGCCGGAAATGTCGATGTCCAGCGCTGCTCCATCGATCTCAAGCTTCCGGCAGACCCACTCCTTCGGAAGGATGATGAGAAGGTCTTTACTCTGCAACGAACCAAAGTGGAAGGCAAAATTGCTACCGTAGCGGATTTTCAGGGTGTTGCCCTCAAATTCGGTGATCATTGCCGATGTTACAGAAGTGTCCCGGGTTTCTTTGATGATGATCTTATCGTTGTAACCGGTGACGATCTTTACAGAGCCGGCTGCCCATTCGATCGATAGATTGGAATACTCGCCGGAGTCCACTTGCCGAACGGTAGTGGTGCGTTCTCCGGATCCGTTTGCATTTCCGGAGGATAGGTTCCTAATAAAGTAACCGATGCCCAATCCACCCAGGAGAAGGCCGGTAAGCATTACAAACAGAAGGGAATAGATGACGATACGAATTATGGCTTTGGTTTTCATTTCTTACACGCCTCCTTCAAATCGAAAATGGCAGAGACAATGCCCTGAACACAGGCCAGCATGGGGAAGATGAGCCATGTGATATACCATGCGCCGGTAATTACGGACAGACAGATATACAGGCCGGTGCCGATGCCCCATATGATGCCGCGGGCGGTCTTCTTGCTGCGGGGTTCAGGGGTTTTAGGGGAACTTGCCGTAGTTTCTGTCTGTTCTGCTTCGGGAGTAGAGAATTCGGAACCGGAATCTGCTGCAGCGGTTTCTGGGTTGCTTTTGCCAATGTAAACCATGATCGCGGTAGCGATCGCAACCAGAAGTACGGTCAGGCATACACCTGCGGTGTTGCCGTCGGAGAGAACGGTGGGGATTGCACTGAGGATGTACAGGGCGATGGCACTGGCTCGCAGCAGTTTGCGGTTATTATCAGATAGCTCCGTTTGCTTAGGCTGGGGAACTTTTGCGCTAGGGCTCGGAGTCGGGGCGGCAGAGGGCTGACCCAGAATTTCGTTGATATCCCCGATGCCGGAAATGGTCAAGCGGTAGGCGGCCTCGGGAGTTTTGCCCTGAGCCACCAAATCGTCAAATTTATCCAGAGAATTCTGCAGGATCTCCTGCCTGATTTCATCGGTATCCGTGGTGCCGGCAAAGAGCAGCTCCACGTATTTGGAAAGTTGTTCTCTCATTTTCATTCCTCCGTTTCTAAGAGTTTATCCATGATCTGCTTGGTCTCGCGCCATTCTCCCAGCAGACGGTGGCTGGCTTCTCGGCCGGCGGGGGTGATGGTATAATACCGCCGCCGTGCGCCGGCACCGGAGTCGCCCCAGTAGGAGGCGATGCAGCCGGCTTCCTCCAACCGCTTAAATGCGGTGTAGAGGGTGGCTTCCTTCAGTTCGAACCGTCCTGCGGAGAGGGTGGATATGATCTTGTTGATCTCGTAGCCGTAGCTGTCGGCCTGCATGAGCCGGGCAAGGATGATGGCATCCGTATGGCCACGAATCAGATCGCCTGCAATGGACATATTAGTTTCCCCCTTTCGTGAGATTATAATATCACAAGATACCTCGGCTGTCAAGGTATCTCGAAAAAATAATTACGGGGCTGGAATTTCCAGCCCCGGTGTGGGTTATTTATGGTATTTGCTGCCGGCCTGAATGGCTTCCGCTCGGTACAGCTGCTCCAGCACCATGATCCGTGCCAGATGGTGGGGGAAAGTCATTTTTCCCATGGACAGCCGGAAGTCAGCCTTCTCTTTAACTTTTGGTGCCATCCCGAAGGAGGAGCCGATCAGAAAACAGGCCGCGCTCTTACCGGAGATTTTTACCTCCGACAGCTTTTGCGCGAACTGCTCGCTGGTCAGTTCCTTCCCCTCCGGGGTGAACACACACAGCCACGCACCCTTGGGAATTTTGGAAAGGATCAGCTCAGCCTCTTTTTCCAATCCCGCCGATATTTCAGCAGGAGAGGGATCCTCGGGCAGACGCTGCTCCGGAAGCTCCACCAGCTTGAAGCGGCAGTAGGCGCCAAGTCGCTTGGCGTACTCCTCCGCGGCGCTGATGTAGAACTTCTCCTTTAGCTTTCCCATGGTGATCAGCGTGATGTCAAACATTAGCCGCGCTCCGCCTCGAACTTCTTCAGGCAATCCACCAGAGCTACGACGCCCTCCTTGGGCATGGCATTGTAGATGGAAGCCCGCAGACCGCCTACGGACTTGTGACCCTTCAGGTTATCGAAGCCTGCGGCCTTGGTATAGGCCACCACCTCGGCGTCCAGTTCCTTAGAGCCGGTGACGAAGGGGACGTTCATAACAGAGCGGACATCCTTGTCTACGGTGCCTTTGAACAGCTTGGAGTTATCCAGATAATCATACAGCACAGCGGCCTTATCCTCGTTGACCTTGGCGATGGCCTCCAGACCGCCGTTATCCAGCAGATAACGGAAGACCTTGCCACAGACGTAGATAGCCCAGCAGTTGGGGGTGTTGTACATGGAGCCGGCACCGGCGTGGGTATCATAACGCATATAGACGGGAGTCTTGGGATCCAGATCTTCACGGATCAGATCCTCGCGGATGATAACAATGGCCAGACCCGCAGGGCCGATGTTCTTCTGAACGCCGCCGTAGATCACGCCGTAATCGGCAACATTACAGGGCTTGGACAGGAACATGGAGGACTGGTCGGACACCAGAATCTTACCCTTGGTGTTGGGCAGGGTCTGGTAGGTGGTGCCGTGGATGGTCTCGTTTTCGCAGATGTAAACGTAGTCCGCATCCTCACGGATGGGCAGGTCGGAGCAATCGGGGATGTAGGCGTAGTTGCGATCCTCGGAGGTGGCAACGCACTTCACATCGCCGAACTTCTTGGCTTCGCTGAAGGCCTTCTTACTCCATGCGCCGGTGACGATGTAGTCGGCCTTGCCGTTTTTCATCAGGTTCATGGGGATCATGGAGAACTGCAGAGTAGCGCCGCCCTGAATAAACAGAACCTTATAGTTGTCGGGGATGTTCATCAGCTTGCGCAGGTCGGCCTCGGCGTTATCATAAATTTCTTGAAATGCCTTGGAGCGGTGGGACATTTCCATGACGCACATACCGCTGCCGCGGTAGTTCATCATTTCGTCTCGAATCTCCTCCAAAACAGCAACCGGCATGGTAGCGGGGCCGGCAGAAAAGTTATAGCTGCGATCGTACATGGGGTGGTTCCTCCTTATGGTAAGCAATTTATCCTATTATACCGCTGATAACCTTAAAATTCTATTGACGAATTGGTAAATTTTCCGCGATGAATGGACACTTGTCCTTGTGGTATCCTACAAACAGCACAAGGAGGTGCCTCTATGAAGGAGAAAGAAGAGAGCAAGACCGTTATTCCACCGCTGCCGCAGACCAATACGTTCCCAATCATTACAGATCCTTTCGGAAGTTATACGGGTCTGGTTTTGTCGACGGAGGAAGAGCCGGTACAGGATGCGGACGATCTTTAAAGACATTCCCTCAACGAAAAGTTGAGGGAAAAATACTTATTGACAAGGAACGCATGATCTGCTATACTACATTTAACGGATAAGTTAAATGTTAAATGAGGAGGGCGCTTATGAGTCTGCAAAACACTATGCGCGCGCTGGCTGACCCAATCCGTCGGGAGATTCTCAATCTGCTGAAGCAGGGGAGGATGTCCGCAGGCGAGATCTCGGATCACTTTGATGTGACCGGCGCGGCGGTGTCCCGCCATCTTTCGGTTCTGAAGGACGCGGATCTGATACGGGATACCAGAGAAGGGAAATTCATTTATTACGATCTGAACGCTTCGGTTTTGGAGGAGATCCTGCTGTGGATCGCGGATTTGAAAGGAGAGGGTAACGATGATCAAACGTAACAAAGCTACATTAATATTGACTACAGCAATTTTGCTGCTGCCCATGATCATTGGCTTGATCGTGTGGAACAAATTGCCTGAGCAGATCCCCATGCATTGGAATGCAGCCGGTGAGGTGGACGGCTGGGGCGGCAAGGAAATGCTGGTATTTTTCTTCCCACTATTGATGATCGGGGTACACTGGCTTGGTGTCTTAGCCACATCTTTGGATCGGAAAAGCAAAGAAATGAATGGGAAGCCTCTGCAGCTTGTGCTGTGGATCTGTCCCTTTATTTCGCTGCTGGTGCATACTTTGATCTACGCACAAATAATGGGCCATGACCTTGCGGTAGAGATTATCATGCCGCTGGCAATGGGCTTGATGTTCATGGTGATTGGCAATCTGTTGCCGAAGTGTAAGCGCAACCGTACCATCGGCATTAAGCTGCCTTGGACGCTGAAAAGTGATGACAACTGGAACAAGACCCACCGTCTGACTGGAAAGCTCTGGGTCATCGGTGGTGCGGTGATCATGGCAACAGCGGTTTTCGGAAGCTTTGTCCTGTTCTTCACGATCACGCTGTTGATGGTGATCGTGCCGACGGTATATTCCTATCTGTACCACCGCAGACACAAAGACGATCAATAAGTATAAGCGCCCCAACGGTAAAGTTGGGGCGCTTCCTTTCATGATGTTCCCTTGTATTTTTTGCGGGTTGCAAGACCGCCACGGATGTGCCGCTCCTGCTTGTTTTGTTCCAGCACCTGGCGAACCTGAGTGAATAATGCCGCGTTGCATTGGGGCAGCCGCTGCTGCAGGTCCTTATGGACAGTGGATTTGGAGATTCCGAAGTGTTTTGCGGCAGCGCGTACCGTTGCGCTGTTTTCGATGATGTACACAGCCAAGTTGCAGGCCCGCTGCTCGATGGTGTCTGTCATGGTATCCCCTCCGATGCTGTGTGCTGCCAAAAAAACTTATGATAAAAATAGGGATGATATGCCTACTTGACAGACTGCGTCAGGCGCAATAAAATAGAAATGTTAACAGCTTGTTTACTGGATTTTTATGTCTGATTAAGTTATAATAACGTTACTATGAGAAAGGGGAGAATGCTATGCACATTGAGCGCAAGACCCTGCGAAATATATTTATTGGGGTCATCGCGTGTATTCTGGTTTACTGGCTCCTGCATGAAACGGAGCGGGTAAAGACAGTATGGACGTTTGTCAAGAATCTGTTTTCACCCTTCTTTGTAGGTGCGGCATTGGCATTTATCCTGAATGTGCCTACCCGTGGTATTGAAAAATGGTTCGGTTTTGTTAAAAATAAGACCCTTCGGCGCACCATTGCGGTGATCTTGACCTTTATCTTTATTGCGCTGGTGCTGGTGCTAGTGTTCTGGCTCCTGCTGCCTCAGATCATTGATACCATTGAAACCCTAATCGTTCAGTTGCCGGTCTTCCTCAACAGAGTCATCGAGAATGTTCAGGGGCTTTTGAATGACAACCCTGAGCTGATGGAGTGGGTTCAGGCCAATACGGATATCGAGAACCTTGATTGGTCGTCACTGATCGATAAGGCGGTGACTTTCGCCGGCGATAGTGTGACACTGTTGTTGAGCGGCCTTTGGAAGACAATTGCCAGCTTGTCCACCGGTATTTTCAATGCGGTGGTCTCTCTGGTGTTTGCTATCTATTGTCTATTCCGCAAGGAGATTCTGGCTCGTCAGGCAAGACGGCTGGCCTATTCCTTCCTCCCGGAGAAGTTCTGCGATGGTACTGTGCGCATCCTGCGGCTGGCCAATGCCACCTTCTCCAACTTTATCTCCGGCCAGTGCCTTGAGGCGTTTATTCTGGGCTGTATGTTTGCGATCTCCATGCTGATCTTCGATATGCCATATATTCCTCTGGTCAGTGTGCTGGTTGCGGTAACGGCGCTGGTTCCCATCGTGGGTGCCTTTGTAGGCTGTATCCTCGGCGCGTTCTTCATTCTGGTGAACGATCCGCTGCAGGCGGTCTGGTTTGTGGTCATGTTCCTGGTGCTTCAGCAGATCGAGGGTAATTTGATCTATCCCAAGGTCGTGGGTAAATCTGTGGGTTTGCCCGGAATGTGGGTGCTGCTGGCGGTTTCTGTCGGTGGTGAGCTGATGGGCGTTGCCGGTATGCTGCTGATGATTCCGCTGGCGTCTGTGCTGTACACCCTCCTGCGTGAGATCACAGCAGCCAGATTGGAAAAGCGTGGAATCGATCGGGACAAGTTACGTGATCATCCGCCTGAGGTGCGTAATCGCCTGGCAGAAAAGCGTAGAAAGGCGAAAGAAAAGCGGGAGTTTCGAAAGAAATCCGCTGAAGTCAAGCAAGCTCGTGTGGAAGAATCGATCCCGGTTGAAGCAGCTGAGGATGCAGAAACTGAAGAATAAGATAACAGCGCCGCTGGTTTCAGCGGCGCTGTATTTTTAGATTTGTGTAAATTCGTAGTTCTCGAATTTCAGCCGGTCGCCTACATCGATGCCGTAGGGCAGCAGGGCGATGGCGACCTCGGATACTACGCCGGTGTTGTCATACTTGACAAAGGCGTAGTCACCGCGAATATCAATGACCGTGCAGAGCATATTGCTTCTCCTTAAAAAACCGCCCCCGTTGCCGGGGGCGGTCATTGTTTTGTTTGATGTCAGGAATTAGTCCTTGTACATCTCGACCAGCTTCTTCAGGTGCTCCCAACGCTCCTTGGCAGCGGCCTCGTTCTTAGCGAACAGGTCGGTGGCGCGCTCGGGGAACTCGCGGGTCAGACGGCTGTAGCGAGCTTCGTTCATCAGGAACTCCTGATAGCCTTCCTTGGGATCCTTGCTGTCCAGCTGGAACTTGCCGGTCTCCTTGGAGGGATCGAAACGGAACAGATTCCAGTAGCCGCAGTCAACAGCCTTCTTCATCTCGGCCTGGTAGTTGGTCATGCCGCCCTTGATGGAGTGCAT
>JAFTIZ010000027.1 GCA_017456645.1 Oscillospiraceae bacterium | reverse complement strand
GAAAACGGCCATTTTTCCACCATGTTTGATTTTGCACCCTGCTGCCTGTCCTTCAGCACCGGCGGCTGGCACAAGGCAGAACCCATTGCCTTTGAAGATTACAGGGACACGATTTTCAGGGCCCAGAAGGAATGTCTGGATGTGGGTTTCCTGGCCAATATTCTGGAAAACCATGATGAGCCCCGGGGCAACAGCCGGTATCTGCCGGAGCATGCCCAGAATGAGCAGGGAATCAAAATGCTGGGTACGGTCAGCGTTCTTCTGCGAGGCCTGCCCTTTTTGTACCAGGGCCAGGAGATCGGCATGAGAAACTGCCCCATGGATTCCATTGATGACTACGATGACATCAGCACCAAGAACGAATATGCCAATGCCATTGCAGACGGCTGCAGCGAAGCAGAGGCTCTGAGGGCCTGCTACCGCTTCAGTCGGGACAATGCCAGAACGCCCATGCAGTGGGACGCTTCTGCCAATGCAGGCTTCACCACGGGAAAACCGTGGCTGAAAGTCAATCCCAATTATCCTGACATCAATGTGGCGGCGCAGGAAAAGCAAAAGGAATCGGTTCTGAATTATTATAAAAAGCTGATCGCCCTGAGAAAATCTCCGGAGTATCGGGAGGTATTCACCTATGGTGATTTTCAGCCGGTCTTTGAGGCAGAAAAGGATATTTTGGCCTATTGCCGCAGTATGAATGGAAAAGATGTCATTGTGGTTGCGAATTTTGCAGCAGACAGCAAAACAGTGCGCTCGGATAAGCTGGCGAATCGGAAGAGTCTGCTTAGTAACGCAGTTGTGGAGCTGACAGACAATGCACTCACATTACAGCCTGCGCAGGTGGTTGTTTTGGGATAATCATAGGAAAAGCCGAAGGCTGGTCTGTTGGATCAACCTTCGGCTTTCTATAATTATATAATATAATTTTCCTCCACAGTCCTTTGGACAACATCCGAAAAAATGGAATCTCCCGCAGATGCTTTCTTACCCTCCCTGCGGTCGGGGTTTCCTTTCGGCTCCTGTAGGGGAAGCAATAAAAAACACCGGTGCAGAAGCATCGGGTGACCCGTACGGGAATCGATTATCAAAAAGGAAGCCACCAGTTTTTGAACTGGTGGCAGCAATATGCCACCGGCATATTGCATTGAAATGGGTTCGAGTCCCACACAGATAAGCACTCACAAACACCGATGCATAAGCATCGGTGATTTTTATTGGTGACCCGTACGGGAATCGAACCCATGTTACCGCCGTGAAAGGGCGGTGTCTTAACCGCTTGACCAACGGGCCTGGTAGCGGCGACCTGACTCGAACAGGTGACAGGCCGGGTATGAACCGGGTACTCTACCAACTGAGTTACGCCGCCATGTGTGGTCAAAGGATTTCGGCACCGCCGAAATCAGCTTTTTCATTATACACACGCAGATAGGGTTTGTCAAGAAAAATATTTAATTTTTATGGGAATACTGCGGTAGAGGTGAATTGAATGAAAATTTGGAAACAAACGCTGCTGGGATATCTGGGCGGCATGACCTACACGTCGCTGGAGCTGCTGTGGCGGGGCAGAAGCCACAGCTCCATGTTCGTCCTTGGAGGGCTCTGCTTTGTACTCATCGGCAAGCTGGGCCGGGTCAAGCCGCCATTGCCGGTTCCGCTTCGGATGCTGGCGGCTGCCGGCATCGTGACCATGCTGGAGCTGGGCTGCGGTCTGCTGGTCAATCGGGGCTATAGCGTGTGGGATTATCGGGACGTTCCCCTGAATTACCACGGGCAGATCTGCCTGCCGTATTCGCTGCTGTGGGTGGGGGTTAGTCTGGCGGCGATCTGGCTGTACGACCGGCTGGAGGAAGGGGTGGATGCGCGGCTTTTGAGGTTGACTTTTGGTGAGGATAATGTAGAATAGTTGGTATCAAGCGTATTGTGAGGATACCGATTATGGCAAAAAAGAAAAAGAAACCTGTAAGAGCCAAGCGCCCCGCCAATGGGAGCGCCCAGGAGAAAAAGCCGTTCAAGCTGAATTGGTGGATCATCGCTGCTGCGGTGGTGCTGCTGGCGGCCATCGTTACCGGCGTGATCATTTTGTGCGCCCAGCAGGGAGATGACAATCAGAGCGGCAATCAGAGCATCAGTCCCTCTGTGGATCCCTCCGGCGCCACCACCATGCGTGTGGTCAAGCCCGGCACCGCTTACCTGACCCCGGATCTGAATTCCGGAACCGTATTCTCCTTCCGCAAGGGCGATCAGGTCAAGGTTGTCAGCATTGACGGCGAGTGGGCAACCATCGCGGTGGAGGGGCGGGGCTATTACGTGCCCAGCAATATGCTGCGTGGGTTGGACGAGTATCTTATCGTCGTCGATGCCGGCCATCAGCTGCGGGAAGACCGTGGCAAGGAGGCTATCGGCCCCGGCGGCGCGGAGACCTCGATCAAAATGGAAGTAGGCTTCATCGGCGCTTATACCGGTCAGCAGGAATATGACGTGACCCTGGCTGTTTCTAAGAAGCTGAAGGATGTTCTGGAGGCTCGAGGCTACAAGGTCGTCATGATCCGCAATCACAATGCCGTTACGGTCAGCAATATGGAGCGCGCTCAGGTGGCTAACAAGCTCTATGCGGATGCCTATATCAGCCTCCATGCAGCCAGCAATGCGGATAGCTCCGTGCGGGGCATCGGCGCGGTGTCCATGTCTGAGAAGAACTCCTATTACTCCGAGATGTATGCCGAGAACAAGGAACTGTGCGATGTGCTGGTGGATGCCATGAGCAAGGCCACCGGCGCGGAAAAGCTGGAGCGGCGGGAAACCGACGAGAACAGCGGCATCAACTGGTGCCAGGTGCCTATGGCTCTGCTGGAGATGGGTCATCTGTCCAACGATGCGGAGGATCGGCTGCTGTCCAGCGACTCCTACCGGCAGAAGCTGGCGGAGGGCATCGCCAATGGTCTGGATGCCTTCTTCGCCGAAGAGGAAGAGAAATAAGAAAAGCACCGTGCTTTACAGCACGGTGCTTTTTAGTCTGTCAAAAACTTGTTTTTGACAGACTGGCAGAGGTCAAAGGAGCCGACAAGACAAGCAACTCGCACTCGTCGGCGTACAGGTGGTACGGTAGAGCGCAAGTTGCGAAGTAAGTCAAAAAGCCTTGCGAAGCAAGGCTATTTACCCCTTATCCGCCAAAAATCAAGGATTTTTGCCACCTTCCCCCAAGGGGAAGGCTTTTTCAAAGCATTTGTGGTTATCCTGTATTTTGACGATTGGCGGCTTTTTTGACATTCTGAGAAAAGTACCGTGCTTTACAGCACGGTGCTTTTTTGCGGTTCGGTCAGGGCAGCCAGACGGCTGTATACACCCATGTCCGTCATGTTGGTGGTCAGGGGCAAAATGGAGATGTAGCCGTGCATCACCGCGTCGGTGTCCAGCGTCAGGTCGCAGCGATCCTCATAAACGCACTTGCCCAGGGGGTGGCACATTCCGTTTTCGTCCAGCAGGAAATCGTCGGAATAATACACGCCGCCCTGACGGGTGATGCGGATGCCTTTGTTTTCTGGCGGAATATTGATGTTATACATACTGTGCTTGCCCAGCAGGTTATGGTCACGGATGAAGTCGAAGACCCGATCCAGCTGCTCCACGGCGTGTTCGTAATAGCCGGGGCTGGTGGACAGAGCGATGGCGCTGATGCCCAGAATGGCGGCCTCGGTCACGGCGGCGACGGTGCCGGAGTACATGGCGTCGGTGCCGATGTTGTAGCCCCGGTTGATGCCGGAGATCACCAGATCAAACTGCTCCTGCAGACCCAGTACGGCGAAGCGGACGCAATCCGCGGGGGTGGAATCGATGGCATAGGCGGAAATATCCTGTGCCAGCTGAACCTTTTCATAGCCAAAGGGGTTACGGATCTCGATGCCGTGGCTCTTTCCGCTTTGCTCGATGCGGGGGGCGACCACGGTGACCTGCCCCAGCTTTTGGCACCAGCGGATCAGGGGAAGGAGCTGGCTGGCGCTGATACTGTCGTCGTTGGTGATCAAAATTTTCATAGCCAGCCCTCATGGGTTTCCTTGTATTCCTTGACCAGCGCGTCGGTATCGGCCAGCAGAGATTGCATCTCCTCCAGAGAGTAGACCGTTGCGCCGCTGGCGCAGGCGTGACCGCCGCCCCGATACTTTTCCGCGATGGAATTGATGTGGACGAAGCGGGAGCGCAGGCGGACGCGGATGGTACCGGCATCGTCACCGTTGTCGATGAACACCATCCATGCGATGCTGCCGCGGATGCTGTCCAGACAGCCCACGCAGGCGCTGGCCTGCTCCAGAGTCAGGTTGAATTCTTCCTGCATGGCACGGTCGATGTAAATATAGGCCACGCCGTTTTCGGTCATCTTCATGCGCTCGTAGATCTGTGCCTTGAATTTCAGATACTCAAAGGCCTCCAGATACAGCCGTGCGAACAGAGTCTGGGTGTCCACGCCCACGTCCAGCAGGGTGGCGGCGTTGCGCAAAGTGTCGCCGGTGACACCGTCATATTTGAACCGGCCGGAGTCGGTGACCATGCCGGTGTACAGATAGGTGGCGGCCTCACTATCGATCTTCAGCTCGTCACGGAAGGTGTTGTAGAAATCCACTACCATTTCGCAGGCAGAGGAACGATCCTCCTCCACCCATTGCAGAGCGCCGTAGCCCTCCAGCGGGATGTGGTGATCGATTTTGATCAGTTCCTTGCACAGATTGTACTTCTTGTTGGAAATGCGAGCCTCGGAGGCGGTGTCCAGCACGATGCCAAGGGCATCGGCGTACAGAGCGTCCTCCACGGGCGCGTCCTCAGGGCCCATGAACTCCAGATAGGCGGCGGTGTCCGCATCGATGAGGTAGATTTCCTTTTCGGGCCAGGTCAGCTGCAGAATGCGCTTGAGACCCTTAGTCGCGCCCACGCAATCGCCGTCGTTTCGGACGTGGCGGAAGAGCATGATGCGGTTATATTCCTTGATCTTTTGCAGAATCTGTTCTTTTACGGCTTGGTTCATTGCAATTCTCCTATCATGGCATCCAAATCTGACAGCATTTGCATGGCGGTCTGCCGGTCGGCTACGGTGGCACCGCTGGCCTTCTGGTGGCCGCCGCCGCCGTATTTCACGGCAATGGGATTGATGTTGTAGCGGCCGGAGCGCAGCTCACACAGCACGCCCTTGTCGGTTTCGGTGAAGTTCACCCAGATATCCACACCCTTGATGTCGGCCATGGTGTTGACCATACCCCGGGAAACGGTGAAGGTGTCGGCGCCCAACTGGGCGAACTCGGCGGCGTCGGTGTAGATGTAGGCGACCTTGTTGGGGGTGAACTGAATCTTCAGGATGAATTTTGCCTTCAGCTGCTTGCTGGTGTACTCATCGGCGTACAGATTGCGGAAGACCTCATTGGTGTCGAAGCCGCTTTCCAGCAGCAGCGATGCCAGCCGGAAGGTGCGGGCGGTGGTGCCGTCGTAGCGGAAGCGGCCGGAGTCGGTGACCATGCCGGTGTACAAGGATTGGCCGGCGATGGGGCCGATTTTCAGACCGCCCTCACGGGCAAGCTCCGTGACCATGCCGCAGCAGCTTTCGAAGCTGGTGTCCACTACTTCAACGTCCGCAATGGTCTCGCAGAAAATGTGGTGGTCGATGCGGGCGGTTTTTGCGGCGAGGGTGTAGCGCTCGTCGCTGATCATGGGACGGGAAGCGCTGTCGAGAATGATGGCCAGCGCGTTTTCGTAGGTGCTGTCGGGGATAGTGTCCATGACGGAATCGGTCATAAACGAGAAGAACCGTGCTTCGTCGCCTACGGTATAGACGGTCTTGCCGGGGAAGTTATCAAGGATCAGGTGCTTCAGACCGATCTGGCTGCCCAGGGCATCACCGTCGGGGCGGCCATGGCGGTGGAGGATGATGGTATCGTAGTCTGAAATTGCCTGCAGGATCTGCTCAAACATAGAAAATCACTACCTTTCCGGGTCATTTTTACGATTATACCATGAATTTTGTATTTACGCAATGGAAAATAGACACTTTGCAGAAATCAAAATGGGGATGCAAAAGCATCCCCATTTTGATTATTCTTCGGTTGTTTCGGTTTTTGCGGCGTTGTCTGCGTTGATGTAGGCCATCAGCTCGTCACCGGTGATGGTCTCCTTGGCCAGCAGGTACTCGGAGATCTCATCCAGCAGAGCGCGATTGGTCACAAGCATCGCCTTGGCGTCCTCAAACACCTTGGTCAGCAGCTTCTGCACAGCCTGATCCACCAGCGCGGAGGTCTCCTGAGAGCAATCCAGATAGGACTGGCCGTCCAGATACTGGTTGCTCACCGTGGCGGGCGCCATGAGCCCCAACTCCTCGCTCATGCCGTACTGTGCGATCATAGCCCGGGCAAGGGCGGTGGCGCGCTGGATATCGTTGGCGGCACCGGTGGTCTTCACGCCGAACACCACGGCCTCCGCAGCCCGACCGCCCACCAGAGTCTGCAGCTCGCACAGCAGCTCCTCATGGGTGTGCAGGTATTTTTCTTCCTCGGGCATCTGCATGGTGTAGCCCAGAGCGCCGGAGGTATGGGGCACGATGGTGATCTTGGACACGGGCATGGAGTGCTTCTGCAGGGCGGCGATCAGGGCGTGACCCACCTCGTGATAGGCTACCAGTCGCTTTTCTGTGTCGGTCAGGATGGTGTTTTTCTTCTCGGAGCCGGCGATGACGGTCTCGAAGGAAACCAGCAGATCCTCCTGATTGACGGCCTTGCGACCTTGACGGACAGCCCGCAGAGCGGCCTCATTGACGAGGTTCGCCAGATCCGCACCCACCGCACCGGCGGTGGCCTGAGCGATCTTCTTCAGATCCACGTCCTCAGCCAGCTTGATCTTGCGGGTATGAACCTTCAGGGTGTCCAGACGACCCTGCAGGTTGGGCTTATCCACGATGATGCGCCGGTCGAAACGGCCGGGGCGCAGCAGCGCCTTATCCAGAATCTCGGGGCGGTTGGTGGCGGCCAGACACACGATGCCCTTGGAGGGCTCAAAGCCGTCGATCTCGCCCAGCAGCTGGTTCAGGGTCTGCTCCTGTTCGGAGTTTGTACCGCCGTAGCGGCTGTCACGGGAGCGACCCACCGCGTCGATCTCATCGATGAAGATGATACACGGTGCCACCTTGGCGGCCTGCTGGAACAGGTCACGGACACGGCTGGCACCCATGCCCACGAACATCTCCACGAAGTCCGAGCCGGACATGGAGAAGAAGGGTACATTGGCCTCGCCGGCCACGGCCTTGGCAAGCAGAGTCTTGCCGGTACCGGGGGAACCAACCAGAAGCGCGCCCTTGGGCAGCTTGGCACCGATGTCGGTGTATTTCTGGGGGTCGTGGAGGAAATCGATGATCTCCTGTAAAGACTCCTTGGCCTCGTCCTGACCGGCCACGTCCTTAAAGGTCACGCCGGTGGATTTTTCCATGTAAAGCTTGGCTTTGCTTTTGCCGAAGCCGCCGGTGAGACCGTCGCCGCTCATGCGCTTGGTGATCATGTTCATCACAAGGAAAATACCGCCGATCATCAGGGCGTAGTACAGGATCATCATGATCCCGGAGTTATCCTCCACGATCTCCTTGGAGACCTCGACACCCATGGCATCCAGCTGCTCGGCCAGCTCCATGGTATTGCCGCCGCTGGGAAGACCCGTGTAGCAGGATTTTTGTTGATTTTCGGGCTTGGAGGCCTCTTCCTTGGTCAGGTAGACGATGCGGTCGTACTGCAGCTGAACCTTGGACAGCTGGTTGGCGTTCATGGCATCCAGAAAATCGTTGTAGGTTGTCTCTTCATACCGGCTGGCGGCAATGGCATTGTAGACCCAGGAAATGACCAGCACAACTGCCACAGTAATGATAATGGCCAGCAGGACATTTCCTTTGGGGCGCTTGCGCTCGGGGTCGTTGTTATTTTTATTGTTCGGGGGATCGTTGAAATTGAGATCCATCCGGTTTTCGCCTCCTTTTTCAGCGTTTTATGGCTTTCGCCTGCTATCATACCATATTTTCTCCAATCAGGCAATGAATGTTTCCTCAATGAGAGGTAAAATTTCTGTTAATTTCTGTGTGCAAGAAATAGAAAATACCAGTTGTGGGAACGGAGGAAATCTGTTATAATGATTTTATCTATACTTAGGCGAACTAGGAGTTGAGCGAAATGTACGAGAAACGCCGTCGTCCCCAGCGGTGCGAGCCGGTGGAGGAGATCGAAGGTCAGCTGGAAGGCCGCAACGCGCTGACAGAGGCGCTGAAAAGCGGACGTACCATTGATAAAGTATTTATTGCCGCCGGTGACACCGACCGGAGCCTGCAGCGGTTGGCTGCTCAGGCCAAGGAGGCCGGTGCTGTGGTGGTTCCCGTAGATCGGCGCAAGCTGGATGCCATGTCCACCACCCATTCCCATCAGGGCGTGATCGCTCTGGCCGCGGCCCATGTGTATTACACCATCGATGATATTCTGGAGGAGGCCGCCTCCCGTGGCGAAACGCCCCTGATCGTCATTTGTGACGAGCTGTCCGACCCCCATAATCTGGGTGCCATCCTGCGAAGCGCGGAATGTGCCGGTGCCCATGGCGTGATCATTCCCAAGCGGCGGGCTGTCGGCCTGACGGCGGTGGTGTCCAAGGCCTCTGCCGGCGCCGTGGAGTACATGAAGGTGGCACGGGTCACCAATATCAGCAACGCCATCGCGGAGCTGAAGGAAAAGGGTGTCTGGGTCTTTGGCACAGCCGCGGAGGGCTCTATTCCTATGTATCAGGCGGATCTGAAGGGCCCTGCGGCCATCGTTATCGGTAACGAGGGCGACGGCATGAGCCAGCTGGTTCGCAAAAACTGTGATGTGATGGTCAACATTCCCATGAAGGGCAAGATCTCTTCTCTGAATGCTTCCGCCGCCGCATCGATCTTGCTTTACGAGGCCGTTCGTCAGCGTCTGGAGGGCTGATCTATGGATCAAAACGATAACCTGGAATTTGAACTCGAGGATATCATGCGTGAATTCGGCGACAGCCCGGTGGCTGTGGCACAGCCTGAGTCCGAGCCCGAGTCTGAGGCTGAACCTGAGACTGAGGCCGTTGAGGAGGTGTCCGGCGATACCATTCGTCTGGATCAGATCCGCAAGGCGGTATCCGATGCTGCCGGCGGCTCTGTAGAGGACACGGCAGTATTTACACCGGTTCACATCGAGGAAGAGGAGGAGCCGCTTCCTGTGGCGGAGGAAACGCCCGGGGAGTCCGTGGAGCCTTTCTCTGAGGAGTGGGAGCCGGAGTATGAGGAGCCTATGGGGGATTATCCCATTCCCGAGCCCATCGTGTTCCGCCCCAAGCAGCGGCTGAAGGAGCTGCGCGCCAAGCTGGTGGCCGGCCCTGAGCAGCGGTACTATGCTTTGACGGAGCTGGGCACCGGCAAGCTGCAGCTGGCAGCGCTGGTGAATTTTATCGTGTTTATCTTGTCCGCGGGCTTTACGGCTCTGTATGCCTGGGGTATGGTGCCGCCGGAACGGCTGCGGCTTCTGGTGTTCGTCCAGTTCCTGGGTATGCTGCTGTCGGCGCTGCTGGGCTGCTACCGGCTGCTCGATGGCATCGGCGATATGACCCGCCTGCGCTTCAGCACCAATTCGCTGCTGGTGTTTACTTTTGCGGCCTGCTGCGTGGATAGTGTGCTGTGCCTGCAGGAGCTGCGGATCCCCGTCAGCGCGGCCTTTAGTCTGGAGATGACCATGGCCTCCTGGGCGGCCTGCAACCGCCGCAGTGCCGAGATCGGTATGATGGACACTCTGCGCAGAGCCATCACGTTAGACAGTGTGGTCTGCGTTCCCGATTATTACGAGGGCAAGGCCGGCGTTTGCGTCGGTCGGGGCGAAGTGGAGCATTTTATGGATCATTACGCCGCTCCCTCCACGCCGGAAAAGGTACTCAACTGGTACGCCTTGTCTGCGCTGATCGTGAGTCTGGCTGCCGGCATTCTGGCCGGTGTCCGCCATGGCTTCAGCACCGGCGTGCAGCTTTGCGCATCGGCGCTGCTGGTGGGTATGCCGGCTACGGCATTTTTGTCTGTGACGCGGCCACTGGCTATTCTGGAAAAGCGGCTGCATAAGCTGGGCGTGGTTCTGTGCGGCTGGAAGGGCGTTCGGGCGTTGGGTCGCCGTGCGGCGTATCCTCTGACCGATGCTGATCTGTTCCCCTCCGGTGCGGCGAAGCTCAACGGCATGAAATTTTACGGCGACCGGGATCCGGATCTGGTGGTTGCCTATGCTACGGCCTTGATCAAGGCCAACGGCGGCGCCTTGGTGGGGCTGTTCAGCCGCCTGCTGGATAGCCGCAACGGCTATTATTACACGGTGGATAATCTGAATTGCTACGCAGGCGGCGGCATCGGCGGCCAGATCGGCGATGACGCGGTGCTGGTGGGTACGCTGGAATTCATGCACGATATGGGCGTGGATATGGGCGAAGGCACGCGGGTCAGCCAGGCGGTGTATGCCGCCATTGACGGCGAGCTGTGCGGCGTGTTTGCGGTGAGCTACCAGAAGTCGAAATCTACCGTGGCGGGTCTGCGTACTCTGTGCGGCTATCCCGGCCTGACGCCGGTGGTGGTCTGCGAGGACTTCATGCTGTCCCAGAGCTTCGTTCAGAGCCGGTTTGGCATCAATTCCCGCCGCATGGCGTTCCCCGGTCGGGAAGTCCGTCGGGAGCTGGCTATGCGCGAGCCTGCGGAGCTGGATCCGGTGATCGCTCTGACCACCAAGGAAGGTCTGGCGCCTAAGGCGTTTGCGGTTACCGGTGCCCGGGTGCTGCGCAGTGCCATGAAGGCCGGCGTGGCGGTACATATGGTGGGCGGCATTCTGGGTCTGCTGATGATGCTGGCGCTTGCCTATGTGGGTCCCGGCACCATTCTGACACCGTCCAATATTCTGCTCTACGAGCTGATCTGGATGGTTCCCGGTCTGCTGATCACCGAGTGGACAAGAACCCTGTAACAAAAGATCCGGCGCTGCGGAAGCTTCCGCAGCGCCGGTTTTCGTTATTCGGATACCTTGGGAGTTTTGCTCAGGCTGGCGGCGATCTCTTCGTCGGTGGGGACGTAATCGCCCATGGCACCGTCGTTGAACCGCTGGTAGGCATACATATCGAAGTAGCCGGTGCCGGTCAAGCCGAAGACAATGGTCTTTTCCTCGCCGGTTTCCTTGCACTTCAGCGCCTCATCAATGGCTACCCGAATGGCGTGGCTGCTTTCGGGAGCAGGCAGGATGCCTTCGACCTTGGCGAATTCCGTGGCGGCGGCAAAAACGCTGGTCTGCTCGACGGATACGGCCTCCATCAGACCGTCATCGTAAAGCTGGGATACCACGCTGCTCATGCCGTGATAGCGCAGGCCGCCGGCATGGCTGGAGGAGGGGATAAAGCCGCTGCCCAAGGTGTACATTTTCTGCAGGGGGCAGACCTTGCCGGTGTCGCAGAAATCGTAAACATAGCTGCCACGGGTCAGGCTGGGGCAGGAGGCAGGCTCTACGGCGATGATGCGGTAATCCGCCTCGCCACGGAGCTTTTCGCCCACGAAGGGAGAAATCAAGCCGCCCAGATTGGAGCCGCCGCCGGCGCAACCGATGATGATGTCGGCTTTGATGTCGTACTTATCCAGAGCCGCCTTTGTCTCCAGACCGATGATGGACTGGTGCAGCAGAACCTGGTTCATGACACTGCCCAGTACGTAGCGGTAGCCAGGATCTTTAGAGGCGGCCTCCACAGCTTCAGAGATGGCGCAGCCAAGGCTGCCGGTGGTGCCGGGGAATTCGGCGTTGATCTTCCGTCCCACTTCGGTCTCCATGGAGGGGGAGGGGGTGACGGAGGCACCGTAGGTACGCATGACCTCCCGGCGGAAGGGCTTCTGCTCATAGGAACACTTGACCATGAACACCTTGCAATCCAGACCCAGATAGGCGCAGGCCATGCTCAGTGCTGTGCCCCACTGACCGGCGCCGGTCTCTGTGGTCACGCCCTTGAGTCCCTGCTGCTTGGCGTAGTAGGCCTGGGCGATGGCAGAGTTCAGCTTGTGGCTGCCGGAGGTGTTGTTACCCTCGAATTTATAATAAATCTTGGCGGGAGTGCCCAGTTTCTTTTCCAGACAGTAGGCGCGAACCAGGGGCGCGGGACGGTACATCTTGTAGAAATCCAGAATTTCCTGAGGGATGGGGATGTAGGCGGTGGTATCGTCAAGCTCCTGCTTGGCCAATTCCTCACAGAAGATCTCAGACATTTCCTCCAGAGTCATGGGATGTCTGGTCTCGGGATTCAGCAGCGGTGCGGGCTTATTGACCATATCGGCACGGACATTGTACCATGCCTTAGGCATTTCACTTTCTTCCAGATAAATCTTGTAGGGAATTTCTTTGTTCGGCATAATAGCTCCTCCTTTTTTGAATGGGGGACAAAAAACACTCCTGTCCCACATAAAATGCTGGGACAGGAGCGGATAAATCGATCCTGCGGTGCCACCCGGCTTGGCGCTGCGCGCCCACTTTTATGCGTACCATCATACGCCGGCTTTGGTTACGGAGTGCCTCTCCGGCTCACCTACTTACTTCGGCTTGCCCTCGGATGCCCATTCAGCATACGCCTCCGTGCCGCCTTGCACCAACCGGCGGCTCTCTGAAACTTTGGATGTATGCTTACTTACACATCTTCAACGGTTTCCACCATTAAAGCACATTTGTCCGTCGTTGTCAAGCATTTTCGGAAGATAAATGATTATTTAGCGGGCATGGCCCGCAGCAAACGCGTTACGAACAACGGAGTAATCGTTAACACCGTAGGGGGTCACTCGGTAACCAAAAGCCCAGTTTTCGGGAATAGAAAGATACCGAGTGGTACCCAATGGTGTAACGAATATTGACCAACCGAACACGAATTGTCAGCCGGCACTGCCGGCAAACAATCATTTACAGTAACAATTGTCCCAGCAGGTATACATCCGTAAAGGCCGGAGATGTATAGGCGGCGTCCAGAATGGCGTCCACATTTTCTGCGCTGTTTTCGATCTCCTTGGCGTAAAGCTGAGCGGTATCGATCACGTTGCCGCCCAGCTGCCGCACCAGCACGCAGGCGGCAACGATCATTTTCACCCGGCAGACCAGATCAAAATCCGACACGGCCTGCAGCCAGTACCGCTCCACTCCGTAGCGAGCCATGGCGCGCAATTCCGGTGTCCAAGCGCCGGCGGGGGAGGGGTTGCGCAGCAGTGCTTCCCATCTGGGAGTCAGAATCTCCAGCCCCAGATAAAACTCATGCAGGAGCTGATCTTCGCTGGGGCGGGCGGCTTTGCGTGCCAGCGCCAGATCAGCCTCCGGATTGCAGACGGCAGCTTCGCCGCCGTCCAGCTCCTCCTGCACGGCGTAGGCGTATAAAAGCAGCAGCGCCAATGCCTCGGGAACGGAATGGGACTCCAGAAGCTGCAGCGCCTGCGTGCGGCTGCGCAGCAGGATCTCCATGGTCTGGCGATCGTAGTCCGGCTCTTCGCCGCCGGTGACCTCCTCGATGATGGGCATCTCGGCAGGAGAGGTGAGGATCAAGCGGGCGGCTTCGGGGCAGGACAGCTCCAGACCCAGTTCCACAAAATCTCCGTAATCGTGGCGCAGGCGGGGGAATTCCCGACAGACCTTGCACAACGCCTCTTCGCCCAGTTGTGCCTGAATCTCGCACAGGCCGTCGGTGCGCCACATGGGGCAGCGGCGGTCGGTGATCTTGAGATAGTATTCGCCTTGGTCATCGTGCTTCAATTTTTGCCGCAGGGCATCGCCTAAGGCGCCAGGCAGCGCCAGATATCGGGTGGCAGAGTCGGCGTCCACCTGAACATCCCATTCCTGACAGCAGCTGTCGGGACAGGCACCTGCGATGCAGAGAAACCGGTCGTAGAGGGCAGATTTTAAGCATTTCATGGTATCACTCCTGAAAAAAGCGCGGCCCGGGGGCCGCGCTTAGACGTTATTCCTCGCCGGTCAGGCGAATGGTGTACAGGGAGGCGGCGGCATCCTTCAGAGCGGTCTTGCTGCCGGTGACGGCCTGCTGCAGAACGGCCAGCTGTGCGGCAACCTGATCGGCAATGCCGTTGATCTGGGCAGAGGCGTTGTCCACCTTGGTGGTGGCATCGGCCAGTACACCGTTGGCCTTCTGGTACATGAGCTCCGTGCGCTCCTTGGCCTGACGCTCCATGCGCTCGGCGCGGCGGTAAGCCTCCAGCTCCTCCTCGTTGCGGCGCTGAACCTGAGCCTGATCGTTCAGGGCGGCATCCCGCTGAGCGGTCATATCGACAAGCTGTGCCTCCAGCTCTGCCTTGGCATTCTGAGCGGCCAGAAGCGCCTCCTCCAGCTGGGCGACCTTGGCCTCCAGCTCGGGATCGTGCTGAGGCTTGGCCTTCAGAGTGGCATTCTCCTGCTGGGCAGCGGACAGATCGGAGCGCAGCTGATTGAGCTGACCGGTGTGCTTGGAGTTGATGTATTCGATGTAGTGCACAACGTCCTCACGGTTGAAGCCGTTGAAAGCGGTGCGGAAATTATAGGATGCAGACATGGCAGGTTCCTCCTGATCAATTCGGCATTATTTTGAATTTTCCATGATTATAACACAGATTCCTCAGGAAAACAACCTCTGTTGCGCCTCATTATTTTTTATTTTTCCCCTTTACAAACCATAAAAAATGGGCTATAATACTCAGGCTTAAGGGCATGCACCGGTGGCTCAATGGATAGAGCATCGGATTCCGGTTCCGAGGGTTGGGGGTTCGAGTCCCTTCCGGTGTACCAAAAAAGACAAATCCGAACTTCTTACCAGTTGGTGAAGGGTTCGGAGTTGTTGTTTATTTCTGACCAGAAATTCCGGTGAGGACTGATTTGTAAGTCCTCGCCGGAATTTTGCTTTTAGGGGCGGTCTGGGGCGGTCTGGGGCGTTTGCTGGGTTTGGGCAAGCTTCCACTTCTCGTACTCTTCGCGGCCTTCTGGGGTCTCGTAAAAGGCTAGTATATCTTGCAGAAAGCAGCAGGCCAGCTCGTCGAGAATGCGTTTAGGAATTTTTGCGGATGCGCTCTTATCCCGAAGAAGGCTGATGATGCAGTTCTTCATATCTTCCAGACAAATATACAGTTGAAGAAAAAATCGCTCTAACATTTGGACTTCCTCCTTTCATAGTTTTTAGGAACCGCCCCGGTGTCCCCCGGGGCGGAGGAAAGGGGGTACCGCCCCAGCACAGCGCCACAGGAGCCACCTGTGGCACCCGCCCGACGCCGGCTGCGCCGGGCCACTGGGGGGTACATATTTATTATGTTTTTAGGGTGCATGCACAACAGAATTACTTAGTGAGATAGTTGCGGATTGTGGTTTCATCCACCCAGTGGGACAACGCATAGACGGATGCGATCCGCACGGCTATCCGGTCATACTCGGTGGGCCGACCCAACTTTTCTGCCCTTTCTCGATTACCTGCACGGATACTGATTGGAGAAGGGTTTTCCAGCTTGCGGCGATACCTTGCCACATCCGCAGTCGTTTCCTTTGGATGCCCCTGCCGGTACTTTTCGACGATTTTATCAATCCATTCCTTTTTCAAAGCCTCTGCCTTTGCTTTTGCATCATGGTCACCGTTTTCATCGATTTTCAGATTGTTCAACGTGAGCCGCACCATCGCCCTGGGGCGCACCGCTACGATTTCCGCAAAGCGCAAAATGCGAGCATATTTCGGATCACTTGCCTGCCGCTCTCCGGCGGCATTTTGCTTAATTTTCGTATTCTTCACGATATTCTCGGACAATCTTTGGGGCTTATTGATTGCTCCATGCCGATTCCAAGGCCTTTGCAGATCGGTGCCAGATATGTATGGATCGTAGTGGCTTTATATTTCTGAGCCACCAGATGATCGGCATATTTCTGAATCAAGGTCTGCTTGCTTGACTAAAGCCATTTGCGCAGGAAACAGGTCATTTGATGCAAATTCACTCCGGTGAAAGGTGACATTTATCCGTTTCTGTGATATAATCAATCCCATCATCAAAGGGGGTGGGCGCTTGCGTATTTTGTTTTGCGATGATGATCCGAATCTTCTGGCGCAGCTTCAAGAATATGTGACAGAGTATTTTGCTCGGATCGGTGGTATGCAACCGCAGTATGCGGCTTACCATAGCGGTGAGGAATTGCTGCAAAACGAGGGAAAGGCGGACATTGCCTTTTTGGATGTAGAAATGCCCGGGCATAGCGGTATTCATGTCGGTGCAGAGCTTAAGAAGCATAACCCGAAGATCAAAATATTCATTGTAACCTCCTATCCTGATTATCTGGACGAAGCGATGCGTTTTCAGGTGTTTCGGTATCTATCCAAGCCTGTGGACAAAGAGCGCCTGTTTAGAAATCTGAAGGATGCTCTGTATCAATACAATATGGCTAACAAGGAATATGCCATCTCGCTGGAAACCGGAGTGGAAATAAGAACCGCGGACGAGATCGTGTGTGTAGAATCTTATCAGCGAAAATGTCTGATCCACACCTTGGACGGTGTTTTCACCAGTACGGCAACCATGGAACACTGGCGTAAAACCCTGACGCTTCCGTGCTTCTATCAGTCCCATAAAAGCTACATTATCAACATGCGCTATGTATATTCCGTGGCAAAGGACTCTGTTATCCTGCGCTATGGCGATAAGCGCAGGGAGGCCTATCTGGCACGACGAAAATTTACTCAATTCAAAGATACTTACTTAATGTATCTGGAAAGTGTGCAATAATGCCTGAAGCCGTTTCTTTGGCAGTGCTATCACTTGTGGAAGCCTGTATTGCCTGCGTATATTTGGATTATCTGTTTGAGCGCAAAAGAAAAATGTGGATCTACATCATCAGTTTTACATTGGGCTATGGTGCTTTGTTTAGCTTGTTGTGGCTTGACAGAATCGTTCTGGATGCCGTTGGTTTTACGCTGATCAATTTCCTTCTGATCACCTTTAACTATCGATGCGGTATCAAGACGGCGCTGATCCACAGCGCGTTTTTGTGTTTCCTTATGATGACGGCTGAGATTTTGATTTCTCTGGTTATCACATTGTTTGGCTATAGTTATTCCGAATGCACCCGCAATTTTACTATGCTGCTGACACTGATGGTGTGGAGCAAAATGCTTTATATGGTATTTGCCACCATCGGAGCCTTGGTATTTTCGCCCCACAAGCAGGAAAATGCCGAACCCGGTGCCATGCTTCTATTTTGCATTCTTCCGGTTAGCTCCGTAGCTGCCACGGCTGCCATTACCTATATTGGCATGAGCGCCGGCGTGAACCGGATCACTACAGTTGTGATTACTATTGCAGTGGCTGTACTGCTCCTTATGAATCTGCTGTTTTTGGGAATATACAACCATATACAGCGCATCAATAGGGAGCATCTGGCGCTGCAGCTGGCCTTGCAGCGTGATCAAGCAGATACGGCTCATTATCAAGCACTGCAAGAGCAATATGAGAATCAGCGCATACTGGTTCACGATATCAAAAACCATCTGAGCGTCATCGATGCCATGGCGCTGCAAGGAAATGTGGAGGCAATCTCTGCTTATATTCACAAGTTGGACGCATCGCTGAAAGCAGTTCCGCAGGCCCGGATGTGCAGCGAGCCGATCCTGAATATGCTGCTGCTTCGATTCCATGAAGACTGCCGAAAAACTGGTATTTCGCTGCAGTGTGACATTCGGGACCATTGCTTAAGCTTTTTGGATACAGCAGATATTACCACTCTGTTTGGTAATCTGCTGACCAATGCCCTGGAAGCAACGGCAGTCTGCGAAGCAGGCAATCGCAACATCATTCTTTCCGTTCGGCGGAATATTGCTCAAGCTTCCTTTGTCGTTACGCTGGAGAATCCCTGCGATCAGCCGCCGGAAACCGACATGGAAGGAAACTTCGTCACCCGCAAGAAGGATCGTGTGCGTCACGGTGTGGGGCTGAAAAGCATTCGCCGCGTGGTAAAAAAGTATCATGGCATGGAAACCCTGCGCTACGATGCAGACACCAACAAGTTTTGCCATATCATTCATTTCCCGGACTTACAGTAACGCACCACGCCATGCGATTTTGCATGGCGTGGTTTTACCGTTGACGCAGGATTTTGGTCGTTTGGCGCAGCACCGCTTGACGGTGATTTTCCACCGCACTAGAATGAAAGCGGAAACACCCGGGTGCCATTCACATCTTTCAAGGAGGTAACGATATGAAGAGAAGAGTATTAATCATGTTGATGGCTCTGGTCATGGTATTACCTTGGCTGACTCAGCTGTCTGCCAATGCCTATCCTACCAGCTACAAGGTGAGCCGTGACGGGTTGTGGGGCTATGATTTTATGGAAAAAGAAATTCTCGCCTACTTTGGCGATGCGGAGCATGTGACCATCCCCAGCACCATTGATGGACACATTATGTACTATATCAACGGGGGCCTGTTCTCCGATAAACAAAATCTGAAATCTGTGGATCTGAACTACATTAAGGCAGTTTCTGGCTCCGCATTTTATAACTGCAAAAATCTGAAAATCGTGACGGGTCGGTTTGCAGTGGAGATTAAGGGAAGTGCCTTCAAAAACTGCACCAGTCTGGAAAAGCTGGATGTTGAGATTGCGGGTACGACAATCGGAAACAATGCCTTTGAAAACTGCACCAGCCTGAAGGAGATCGCCATTCCGGAAAGTATTACAACAATTGAAAAGTATGCATTCAAGGGTTGTACAAGTCTGAAAACTGTAAATCTGCCCAGCGGCCTTGCCACCCTGGGTAATGGCGTGTTTTACGGCTGTACCAGTCTGGACGGCATATGGGCAGCACAGGATCATACCCGCTACACATCTGATAAGCAGGGTGTGCTGTACGATAGGGAAAAGGCCAATGTGATTGCGGTTCCTGCCAGTTTAACGGGTACCTACACCGCACCTCAGACGGTACTGACGGTATCTGCGGAAGCCTTTGGCGGTTGTAGTAAGCTGGAAACCATCAAGCTTCCCAATGGGGTCATCGATATTGGAGAAGGTGCTTTTGAAAACTGCACCGGGCTAAAAAGTTTCACAATTCCGTCCAGTTTGACTACCCTCAAAGAACGTTTGTTCCAAGGCTGCACAGCCTTAAAATCCATTATTCTGCACAAGGATGTCAGATATGTCAAAGAGGGTGCCTTCCGTGGATGCTCTGCTCTGGGCGGCATATGGACGGTCAAGGATAACAATTGGTTTAGCAATGACGGTAACGGGGTGTTGTTCAATAAAAACCGAACTACCCTTGTGATGGCACCCGGTGCTCTGTCCGACACCTACGTGGTACCCTCTACCGTCACAACTCTGAGTGCTGGGGCTTTTACTAACTGTAAGCAGATAAATACTGTTTTGATTCCCGATAAAGTAACCTCTATAGGCAAGCGGTGTTTCGAAAACTGCACCGCCCTGCACACGGTGGTCCTGCCGTATAAGGCTGAGATCTCAGAGGAGATGTTCTCCGGGTGTACCGCCTTGAATACTTTTGTGAGTAATCAGACCAACATCGCCAGGGACAGCGCCTTCAGGAATTGCTCCAGTCTAAAATCCCTCTACCATCTGAAAGGTATAGGGTATTATTCCGGTCGCCCCTTCAGCACGGTTACGGCGAATCTTTACTATTTGGAAAGTGAAGAAAATAAGACCCCGAATGAGACCGAAGCCGCCCTTTTGGGCGGAAATCTGAGCTGGGTACCACTGCAGAGCTACTGCGTGGCCAAGGGCGACAATTCCAGCTATGCCGTTGGTAGCGATATCGGCGCTATCTTCCTGATGATGGCGGATTGGAACAAGCTGGCTGCTGTCCGTGTGGATGGTCAGGCGCTGACAACCGACCAGTATCTGTCCATGACCAAGGGAACCGCCATCATTTTGAAGGATGAATACCTAAAATCCCTGTCCCTTGGTAAGCACACTTTGAATGTCACATATACTGATGGTTCTTGTACTGCTACATTTACTTTAAAAGAGCCCTGCGCGCACAACACGGTAAAGCTACCGGCGGTGGCGGCCACCTGCACAAAAACCGGTCTGACAGAGGGAAGTCACTGCACCAAATGCGGCGAGGTTTTCGTTGTGCAGCAAACCGTCGATGCGCTGGGACATAGCTATTCCTCTACCAACCACGCCGCCACTTGCACAGAGGGCGGTTACAACTTGGCCGAGTGTAGCCGCTGCGGCAAAACCGAGCGGTCCAATGAAACCGCACCCCTCGGACATAGCTTCGGCGAGTGGAAGACCATTAAAAACCCCACCACCCATGAGCCGGGGATTCGATCCCGCTGCTGCAAAGTCTGCGAAAAAACAGAGGAAAAGCTGATCGATCCCATCACAGAGCCACCTGTGGAGCAACCTACCGATCCGCCTGAAGAGCAGCCCACGGAGCCGTCTGTAGAGCCTGTCGATCCTACCGAGCCTCCTACGGAGCCGCCGACACAGCCTCCTACCCAGCCTGATCCTACTCAGCCCAGCAAGCCCGCAATTGATGAACCTGCTACTACGGAACCCAATATGACCAATGAGCCGGAACAGGCAAATCTGGTTCCATGGATTATCGCAGGCAGTGTCCTGCTGGTGCTGACTGCGGTGGGAGCGGTGTGGTTACTGCGGAAAAAATCCTGAATATCGGGGACGCAATCTAATCGATAAAGGAGATGGTTTTTATGAAAAGACGCTTTGTGCTTACCATGGTATGCCTGACAGTGCTGTGTCTGCTCTGCCTGGGTGTATTGTCTACGGATGCCCATGCCGCTGTGGTGCAGGAGGGATCCTGCGGATCGGCGATTACATGGGTGCTGGATGATGCCGGTGTGCTGACCATTTCCGGTACCGGTCCCATGACAAACTACACCAGCAGCGACAATCCTTGGCGCACCATCAGAAAGCAGGTGACCTCTATTATCATCTGTGACGGCGTGACCTCAATCGGTACTTGTGCTTTCACCCATCTGGTCAACGTTACCCAGGTGTCCATTGCCGACAGTGTGGTGAGCATTGGAAGCAACGCGTTTGCCTACTGCGAGTCGCTGAAAACGATCCATATTCCTCAGGGCGTGACCAGAATAAGTGACTACGCTTTTTATCAGTGTATGGCCCTGACGGAGATTTCCCTCCCTAACACAGTTACCACCATCGGAGAGTTCGCCTTCTCCACCTGCACAGCATTAACCACAATCGAATTGCCCGACAGCGTTACCTCCATTGGTGGCAATGCCTTTGCTTTTTCTCACAGACTGAGGAGTATTGTCATCCCTGATGGTGTCAAAAAGCTGAGTCGCTATACCTTCCGGGGCTGTGAGGCGTTGGAGCGTGTGACCATCCCTGATTCCGTCACCGTCTTTGAGGAGTCGGTTTTTGAGGGTTGTTCCGCTTTGGATAATGTAGTACTGCCCAAGCAGATCGAGTACATTCCATTTGGTATGTTCCGGTTCTGCGCCAGCCTGCGCAGGATTGATGTCCCCAGCGGTGTGACGCAAATCGGCGGCAGCGCATTCGCTCACTGCACAGCTCTTACAACCGTCACCCTGCCTAACAGTCTGACTATCATTTACAGCCAGGCCTTTGAAGACTGCACAGCTTTGAGCAGTATCAATTTACCCCAAAGCTTGACGGAACTTGGAAGCACTGCCTTCTCAGGGTGTACATCACTGAAAAAAATTGTAATTCCTGGCGGTGTCAGCCAGATCCCCTCATCGCTGTTTCGGGATTGTACCAGCCTGACTCAGGTGTCACTTCCGGTAAGAATAGCGGAGATCGACGCCTATTCCTTTGCCGGATGCACAGCCCTGACGGAGATCACCATTCCCTATAGCACTACTCGCATCGGCAACCATGCATTTGAGGGGTGTAGTGACCTTCGCTGCGTGGTTCTGCCTGCGGGGCTTAAGGAAATCTGGTCGTACGCATTTAATGGCTGTGATAACCTTTGGCATATTCTGTATAAGGGCTCTGAGGAGCAATGGGACGAGATGGAAAGGGGAGGTTACACTTTTGCCAAGGCGACCATTCACTATCTGTGTCGGGGCGATGAGGTAACAGACAGCAAAAACGGAGTATGCACCATTTGTCTGTCGGCCTGTAACCATGAGTGGGATAACGGCGTGATCAAGGAAGCCGCCACCTGCGCCAAGGAGGGTAAGCAGCAATATACCTGCAAGCTTTGCGATGAAACCAAGGAAGAACCGATCACAAAGCTATCCCACGATTTTGAAATCTTTGTTGTGCGTCCTACCTGCCAGCGGGGAGGCCATACTACATATGCTTGTAAAAACTGCGACTATAAGGAATACAAAGACAGTAAGCCCCCCACGGGGCATACACCGGTGACAGATCCGACGGTGGAGCCCACCTGTACCGAAAATGGTCTACAGGGCGGTGAGCGCTGCAGCGTGTGCCAGATTTTCTTGGAATATCGGGAGGTATTGAAAGCTACGGGTCACAAAGATGCGAACGGAGATCTGCTTTGTGATCGCTGCGATGCTAATTTGTGTACGGAACATATTCCGCAGATCATTCCCTCTACACCGGCCACCTGTCAGAATAGCGGATTGAGTGAGGGCAGCCGATGCGCTCGCTGCGGACAAATTCTGGAGCAACAGCAGGAAATCGAGTTACAACCCCACAACTTTGACATTTGGGTCCAGGTAAAGGCACCTACTGAACAAGAGGAGGGGTTGTCCGAGCGCGGCTGCATAGATTGTGGAACCGTGGAGCAACAGCGGCTGCCTGTACTGCAGATACGGCCCACGGAGCCTACCGAGCCGGCGCAACCTGATACCCAACCTGCCACGCAACCAGTGACCCAGCCGACTGCACCCGAGGATACTATTCAGTTGGTTCCTGCAGAGCCAAGAGATCGGGCTTGGGCAGGTGTTGGCGTTGTGATTGTGCTATTGACCGTTACTGGGGGTATCTTCATTGTAAAATGGCTGACCAGAAAGCGTTCCTGAATATGCTGGAAAAGAGGGGATCTCAAAAAGGATGTAATCGAAACAGATTTAGTGAATTGCGAGATTTGATGGGACAAATTGGTGCTTTTATGGGCGAAGGTTGTCCAGAAGAAAGCAAATAATACAAATATCATCGGAGCGAAAGTACTTTTTGTTCCGATGATATTTATGACGAAATACCTTGACAGATGAGGTACTTTGCGTTATTATAATCATACAGAGCTGTCATGGGCCTTGCAGCTTTCCTCTTAATATTTAAACGAAACAGGGACTGAACTGGGCGTATGAGCTGGTGGAGGCAGTCGATGTGAGTGTCTGTAAGGGAAAGCACATGCCCAGTGTCCTGATCGGTGAAACCCCGGACCGGTTTATCCTGTCAGACGCGGAATTTAATTACTACTACATTAACAAATCGGAACTGGGCAACGGTACCGCAGAGGTTCATCCTATTGAGATTTGGTGACAAATTTTTCCGGGAGCGAAACCTGTGGGGCTTTTTCTGTGATTTGAACAGTGAGGAGAACATTCGAAAACGGGAATCATGAGGTGACGCATATGAAAAAACTGACCGCAATTTTCATTATATTGGCGCTTTTGCTGGCAGGCTGCCGGCAAAATCAGCCCCCTGAGGCCACCAGTCCTGTGGACCAGGAGCCGACGATGGTTTATGATTGGGCGGCTGAAACCAGTCCTATTCCGGTTAAGCGGATTGGAACACTAAGGGCTGGGTTAAACAATAGCACGGTTACGGCTGTTTCTCCCACCGGCGTATACTATCTGTATGAGATCATGTATCTCGCCGGTGAAACACCCTTGAGTCCTATGATTTTGTATGCGGATAATGGCTCGGATACCTTCATCCGGCTTTGCGGCCGCCCGGATTGCACCCACGAGACAGAAGACTGCAATGCGTATGTAAAGGGCGGTAAGATGCTGTCTTATTATAACGGGTATTTGTATGTGGTTGCGGAAGAAAGCGGGGACGGCCCCGGGAATGTCAAATGCCAGCTTATACGGATCAACCCCGACGGTACAGATCGAGTTATGGTAGCGGATTTTGAGGAATTCGCCAAGGAACAGGGCTGCGATTATGCCAAATGCGATATGGTTACCGATGGCTATGTCATTTTCCAAACCTGCAAATGGGAAGAAAACCCCGACAAAAGTATGAGCGGCCGAGCGCAGACGACATACCGCTATAAGCTGGACGGCTCTATGGAGCGGCCTGAAAATGTGGATGCCAAAGGGATGATCATGTATAACTGCGGCGATGTGATCTTAACTTATCACCCCGAGTCGGAAAATGGCGGCAAGTATGGCAGCTATTGGGATTGGGACCCGGAAACGGATAGCCTAACCTATCTGACGGACCACCCAGGCGAGCCAGGCTGGTTTGGCCAAACGGAAGCCTATTATTTCATGGACGGGGCTGTGCGCCATCTGACCTATGCCACCGGTCAGGAGAAAGTGGTCATACAGACGGATCTGCAGGGGGATTATTACGCCTGCTGTTTCCCGGACTGTATTGTGATCGTCAGTAATTCGGTGAAGGCGTCGTCCGACAAAAATCTGTATATTTATAATTGGGATTTTAAGCATGTGGCAACGGTGCCTTTTGAGTATTCTGGATCAATGCTAAACGGTCAGGCGATCCTGGGAGAAACCGTGGACAAAATTCTGCTGACCAAGAGCCACGTCTACCCGGTTCCTACCCATTACATTGATAAGTCTGAGCTGGGCTCGGAAAATGTGCAGCTGCACGAATTTGACCTGACCGCCATTGAGGATATGATCGAAACGGTTAAGAAATATTACCCGGATGCTGGATGGTAAGCAGGGGGACAGAAATGGAATTAATTATTAAATCCTTGACAAAGAAATATGGCGAAAAGGTGGCGTTGCGGGAGTTTTCCTACACCTTTATCCCGGGTATATACGGGATTTTGGGTGCCAACGGCGCAGGCAAAAGCACCCTGATGAACCTGATCACCGACAATGTCAAGCGAACGGAAGGGCAGATTCTCTGGGACGGAACGGATATTTTGAAGCTGGGGGCATCTTTCCGAAAGCTGCTGGGCTATATGCCCCAGCAGCAGGGAATGTACAGCGATTTCTCCGCCCGGGCATTTCTTCGCTACATGGCGGATGTGAAGGGCTTGAAGCGCAAGGATGCCAAAGTGCAGATCGAGCAGTTGCTGGAGCTGGTGAGCCTGAAGGATGTTGCCCACAAAAAGCTGGGGAGTTTCTCCGGCGGTATGCGACAGCGGGTTCTG
>JAFTIZ010000001.1 GCA_017456645.1 Oscillospiraceae bacterium | reverse complement strand
CTCGCATCATAGTTTCCACAACCATCTGCTTAAACTCCGGTGTGTAGCGTTTGTTAGGTACTCCTTTTGGCATAGAAAAACACCCCATTTCTTAGTACAAGTATTATATCATACTTGTCTAACAAATGGGGTGCAGTTCAGGATGCGGCGGCTCTCGTATTCTCTTACTTCGCAGCCTTGACCAGCTCAGCGGTATCCTGAGCGATCATCAGCTCCTCATTGGTGGGCACGACCCAGACCTGAACCTTGGAGTCGGGAGTGGAAATCAGTCTTTCCTTGCCGCGGCAGTTGTTCAGCTCGGGATCCAGCTTCACGCCCATGAAGGCCAGATAGTCACAAATGGCCTGACGGGTCTCGGGGCCGTTCTCGCCCACACCGGCAGTGAAGGTAATGACATCCACACCGTTCAGAGCGGCAGCATAGGCACCGATATACTTGGCAACCTCATAGAAGAACTTGTTCAGAGCCAGCACACAGTTCTCGTCGCCGTTGGCCTGACCGGCTTCCAGATCACGGAAGTCAGAGGAAACGCCGGAGAGAGCCAGCACACCGGACTTCTTGTTCAGCATGTTCAGGCAGTCATCCACGCTCATGCCGTACTTGTTGCAGATGAACTGCACCACGCAGGCATCGATATCACCGCTGCGGGTGCCCATGGGCACGCCGGCCAGAGGAGACAGACCCATGGTGGTATCCTGGCACTTACCGTCCTTGATGGCACACAGAGAAGAACCGTTGCCCAGATGGCAGTTGATCATCTTGAACTCGGTCTTGCCGACCAGTTCAGCGGTACGGCGAGCCACATACTTGTGGGAAGTGCCGTGGAAGCCGTAGCGGCGGATATCGTCATTCTCATAGTACTCGGTGGGAATGGCGTAACGGTAAGCCTTGGGGGGCATGGTCATGTGGAAAGCAGTATCGAAAACAGCGACCTGGGGAGTCTTGGGCATAACAGCCTGGCAGGCGCGGATGCCCATCAGGTTAGCGGGGTTATGCAGAGGGCCCAGGGGGATGCACTTCTCGATGGCGGCGATGACAGCATCATCGACGATGCAGGAATCGCTGAACTCCATACCGCCGTGCAGAACGCGGTGACCCACGGCATCGATCTCATCGACGGACTTGATCACGCCGTCAACGGGGTCGACCAGAATGTCCAGAACCGCAGCGATGGCCTCGGAGTGGCTGGGCATGGGAATGTCCTTGACCACCTTGTTGTCGCCGATCTTGTGGGTCAGACGGCCGTCGATATAAATTCTTTCACACAGGCCCTTGGCAGCCACGTCGCCGGTGTCGGGGTTCATCAGCTGATACTTCAGGCTGGAGCTGCCTGCGTTGATGATCAAAATGTTCATTGGAATCGTCCTCCTAAAAAATTGATTTCTTTCTCGCTTTGTGGTATGATAGCATAGCTGGTTCTATTTTATACGATTACGCAAAATTTCTCAACCCCTAACGGGAAATTTTTTCATAAAGGAGGGATTTTTTGAAGACCGTTGGCATTATCTGCGAGTATAACCCCCTGCATCTGGGTCATAAGAAGCAGCTTGACCGCATCCGGAGCCAATACGGCGCCGATTGCGGCATCGTCTGCCTCATGAGCGGCAATTATGTCCAACGGGGCGCTCCGGCCATTTTCGATCGATCCCTCCGGGCAAAAGCCGCCATACTTTCCGGCGCAGATCTGGTTCTGGAGCTTCCGGTGACGGCAGCCCTATCCTCTGCCGAGGGCTTCGCTGCCGGCGGTGTCAGGTTCCTCAGCCCCTTCTGCGACGTGCTGTCCTTCGGTTCGGAAACCGCCGATGGTGAGCTGCTGCTGTCCACCGCCCAAGCCCTTCTGTCGGAAGCCTTTCCGCCTGCCCTGCGTCTCCGGCTGGAGGAAGGTCTGTCCTTCCCCGCTGCCCGTGCCGCCGCCCTTCGGGATTTTGGGCATTCCGACGAAGTTCTCTCCACGCCCAATAATATCCTGGCCGTGGAATACTGCAAAGCGATTCTTTCTCAAAACAGTTCCATGATCCCCAGCCCCATTCTGCGGAAAGGCAGCTACCACGACACCGCTGCCGATCCGGAAAATCCATCCGCCACTGCCCTTCGGCAGTTGATCCTGAATGGCGAGGCGTGGAATGCCTATGTCCCAGAGCAGGCGCAGCCGATCTTTGACGGTGCAGTCACCCATTGCCTTGCCGCCGGCGAGCGGGCGATCCTTGCCCGGCTTCGCACCATGACGGATGCGGAATTTGAGGCACTTCCCTACAGCTCCGAGGGTCTGTGGCGCAAGCTGATGCACGCGTCACGCCAGTGTTCCACCGTAGAGCAGATCGCCGCCGCCACAAAATCCAAGCGCTACACCCGCACCCGCATCGACCGGATGATCCTGTGCGCGTTTCTGGGTCTGACCGCCGAAGATCTAGCCACACCTGCACCCTACACCCGCGTATTAGCGTTCAATGATAAGGGCAGAACCATCCTGAACACCGCCAGACAAACCGGCCTATTCCCCAATCTGGGCGAAAAGCAAGACCATCCCTACCAGCAGCTGGAAGACCGCTGCGACGCACTCTACGGACTCTTCGCCGCCAACACCCCCGAGCCCCCCATCACCGCCCCACGAATCACATATCTACGTTAAAAGAGCGGCTCATCCGAGCCGCTCTTTTTCATATAAACTCCGCCCCGTGGGCACGGAATATCCCCTCCAGAATCTCCCGTTCGGCGTTGCTCAGGCGGATGTATCTGCCGTTAAGCCCATTCTGGATACAGCCGCAATCGTCCTGCGCCAGATAATAAGTGGTCGCTCCGATCTTGATGGCCTGCTGCTCACCATAGCCGCAGGCGTATTCCCCCGAAAAGATGGACTCCGTTATTTTTCCGTTCAGCACGGAAGCCACCGCCGCCACTTCCTCGGCCGTCAATTCCTCGTCAAAGGAAACGCCCTGCCGGTCATAGATCACTCTGCCGGGGTCGTATTTACTGTGCCACACCGGAGTGCAGCCTGCCAGTATGGCGAGCATACCGATGATCACCAGCGCCGCCACCGCGCAGATCAATTCTTTCGTACTGCTTTTCATAAGCGCCTCCTTTCCCTCACAGCCCATTGATTAGAGCATTCAGTTTCGAGCGCAGCTCCTCCGACAGGTAAACGCTGCCGCCCTCCTCGATCCCCTCCACAGAGATCACCCAATGAGTCCCATTCGTGTCGTAAACATTCACCATGTCGCAGCAGGTGGACCATCCCATGGAGCGGATCAGCCGGTCGCCGCAGTAAATGTCGATCCGCCTATCCTCCGGGCAGGAGAACTTCATATGGGTAGCCGCCGCGGTCTGCTGCGTCACCTGCGCGATCAGTTCCGGATCCGTGATCTCAATTTCTGTACCCTTCGCCGTAACCACAATACGGTCTGCCGAAGCCATTGCCTGCCTATCAAACGCAATGGACATGGCCGCATAGGCATCCGTAGACATTCCAAAGCTGACGTTACACGCCACCACGGTGATCAGAACCGCCACAGCCGCCAGCGCCAGCAGTATGCAAATTCCCTTCTTCACAGGCCGCACCTCCTTTTACTATACATCTCGTAATAATGTGCCCGTCGGTCACATTTTTTATAAAAAAAGAGCTGCAAAAGCAGCTCTTTTTATTCCTTTACAGATGCAGCACCCGATCCTGAATCTCCTGAGTCCGTCCCTGATTCCAGTACTGGGTTCCGATATAGCCGCAGGTGCGGCGGGCAACGTTCATCTTGCTCTGATCGGTGTTGCCGCACTGGGGGCACACCCACACCAGCTTGCCGTCATCCTCGCGGATCTCGATCTCGCCGTCAAAGCCGCAGCACTGGCAGTAGTCGCTCTTGGTGTTCAGCTCGGCATAGATAATGTTATCATAGATGAACTGCATGACCTCCAGCACCGCGTCGATGTTCTGCTGCATATTGGGCACCTCAATGTAGCTGATGGCTCCGCCGGGGCTCAAATGCTGGAACTGCGCCTCGAAAGCCAGCTTGGTAAAGGCATCGATATTCTCCGTCACGTGTACGTGATAGGAATTGGTGATGTAATTCTTGTCCGTGATACCGGGAATCTGACCGAACCGGTTCTGCAGGCACTTGGCGAACTTGTAGGTGGTGGACTCCAGCGGCGTGCCGTACAGAGAGAAGTCGATGTTGTGCTTTGCCTTCCAGCTCTTGCAGGCGGCATTCAGCGCATCCATGATCTCCAGCGCAAAGGGAGTAGCCTCGGGATCAGTGTGGGACTTTCCGGTCATGTACTTGACGCACTCATAAAGGCCGGCATAGCCCAGACTAATGGTGGAATAGCCGCCGTAGAGGAGCTTGTCAATGGGCTCACCCTTTTCCAGTCTTGCCAGCGCGCCATACTGCCACAGAATGGGAGCCGCGTCGGACAGTGTGCCTTTCAGCCGCTCGTGACGGCAAAGCAGTGCCCGATAGCACAGATCCATACGCTCGTTGAAGATCTTCCAGAACTTGTCCTTATCCTTGCCGGAGGACAGCGCGATGTCAGGCAGATTGATGGTGACCACGCCCTGATTGAACCGGCCGTAGTACTTGTGCTTGCCTTCCTCGTAATTGCCGGCATTGGCGATGTTCCCCACGCCGGCCTCGGTGAAGCGGTCGGGAGTCAGGAAGGAGCGGCAGCCCATGCAGACGTACACATCGCCCTTCAGCTCCAGCATCTTCTTTTCAGAGATGTAGTCGGGCACCATCCGCTTGGCGGTGCACTGGGCAGCCAGCTTGGTCAGATACCAGTAGGGCGTACCCTCACGAATGTTGTCCTCCTCCAGCACGTAGATCAGCTTGGGGAAGGCAGGGGTGATCCATACGCCCTTCTCGTTCTTCACGCCCTCGTAGCGCTGGCGAAGCATCTCCTCGATGATCAGAGCCAGATCCTTCTTCTCCTGCTGGCTGCGCGCCTCGTTCAGATACATGAACACCGTGATGAAGGGTGCCTGACCGTTGGTGGTCATCAGGGTAACGACCTGATACTGAATGGTCTGAATGCCGCGCTTGACTTCCTCACGCAGACGGCTTTCTACCACAGCGGAAACCTTCTCCTCGTCGGCGGTAATGCCGAGGGTCGCCAGCTCCTGCTCCACACTCTTACGAATCTTCTCACGGCTGATCTGCACAAAGGGTGCCAGATGGGTCAGGCTAATGGACTGACCGCCGTACTGATTGGATGCCACCTGCGCAATGATCTGGGTGGCGATGTTGCAGGCGGTGGAGAAGGAGTGGGGCTTTTCAATGAGCGTGCCGGAGATCACAGTGCCGTTTTGCAGCATATCCTCCAGGTTCACCAGATCGCAGTTGTGCATATGCTGGGCAAAGTAATCGGAATCGTGGAAGTGGATGATGCCGGCCTCGTGGGCATCCACGATATCCTTGGGCAGCAGGATGCGGCTGGTGATATCCTTGCTGACCTCGCCTGCCATGTAATCCCGCTGAACGGCATTGATGGTGGGGTTTTTGTTGGCATTCTCCTGCTTGACTTCCTCATTGTTGCACTCGATAAGGCTGAGGATGCGGTCATCCGTGGTGTTGGATTGACGCAGCAGGCTGCGGGTGTAGCGATATGTAATGTAGACCTTGGCCACCTCGAAAGCGCCGTGAGCCATGATGGACTTCTCCACCAGATCCTGAATTTCTTCAACAGAGGGGCTGCGACCCATTTCCTCGCAGCTGATGGCCACCGCCTCAGAGATCCGCTTGATCTGCAGCGGGGTCATGCGGACGCTCTCCTCCACCGCATCGTTGGCTTTGGTGACCGCCATTTCGATCTTCTTAATGTCAAAAACGACTTCCGCGCCGTTTCTCTTAATAATTTTCATTTTTCATACCTCCTTCATTTCGTGTAGGACATATTATACAACATATTGTGGTTTTAGCAATACCCAATCGCAAAATGTTGTTGTCAAATTTTGTCGCTACTTTTTGTGCATTTTTGCTTGTTCCTCGTAATCCGAAAGAAAACTCCCGTTTTTCCCCATGCCGGTAAAGAATCCGTTGAAATACAGGCGTGAATATAGTATGATTTGGGCATGATCCTATGGACACGGTTTTCCCATTTTCATCACTTTTTCAAAGGAGTTCCCTTTATGATTCAAAATTTCGGCCTACTCCCCTCCGGCAAGCAGGCTTCCCTGTATACCATCACCTGCGGCGCCCTCACCGCAAAGGTCACAGACTTCGGAGCCACCCTGGTCAGCCTGCTGGTGCCGGATCGATCCGGCCGCAAAGCCGATGTGGTACTGGGCTATGACGATGCCGCCGGCTATTATTCCGGCTGGGCCTTCCTCGGAGCCACCGTAGGCCGCAACGCCAACCGGATCAAAGGCGGACGCTTCTGCCTGAACGGAAAAACCGTGCAGCTTACTGCTTTCGAGCGGGTCAATAACCTGCACAGCGGCTTTGACTTTTTCCACCGGAGAATGTGGCAAGCGGAGCGGGTCAGTGAAAACAGTATCACCTTCCGCTTAAGCAGCCCCAGTGGTGATCAGGGCTTCCCCGGCAACGCCACCATCCGGGTCACCTATACCTTAGAATATCCCTCCTCTCTTCGCATCTGCTACAATGCGATCAGCGATGCGGACACAGTGTTCAACCTGACCAACCACAGCTACTTCAATCTAGCCGGCCATGACCACCCGGAAAAGGCCATGTCCCAGACTCTGATGCTGCCTGCCCGGCATTTCACCCCCAGCGATGCCCAATCCATCCCCACCGGTGAGGTGCGCGGCGTAGACGGCACCCCCATGGACTTCCGCAAGCCTAAACCCTTGGGTCAGGACATTGACGCCGCTTACGAGGCTCTGAAGCTGCAGGACGGCTACGATCACAATTTCGAAGTCTTCTGCGCCCCCTGCGCCATCCTTTCCGATCCCGAAAGCGGCCGCACCATGGCCGTCACCACCGATTGCCCCGGCGTGCAGCTGTACACCGCCAACGGCACCAAGGAGACCGGCAAGGGCGGTATCCGCTACAGCCGCCGCAGCGGCGTGTGTCTGGAGACCCAGTTCTACCCCGATGCCGTCAACCATCCGGAATGGAAACAGCCCTTCACCAAAGCCAATACCCCCTACCATAGCGAAACCGTATTCCGATTCAGCTGGTAACAGCTTTGCACTTCCCTGCCGAACGCGCATAAACTGTCCTATAAGCGTCATAGCTTATAGGAAACTACGTTCGGGAGGTATCACTATGTCAGAACGCTGTCAGGAAGCGTGCCGCGAGCCGGGCTGCTCGCAGGACACGCTTGCCATCCACACCCGCAAAATCACCGATAGTTGCAGGGATAAGGACTGCATCGAGGATCTTCGTGTTTATTTGACAAAAGGTTCCCAGTGTATTTTGGACTCAGCATCCAGTGTACGGGTGCGCTGTGCGGAATTGCTGTACGCCTACATTGACGTGGAGCCGGTGGCCTTTGACCGGAATCACTACTGCATCGACGTGACCTTCTACTACCGCATTCTGGCGGATGCCGTAGTAGGCTGCAACCGCCCCTCCACCTTGTATGGTCTGGCCTGCTTCTCCAAGCGGGCGGTGCTCTGCGGCGAGGACAGCCGCGCCCACATCTTCACCTCCGATACCCGCCTTTGCGGCCCCGACGGCCCCACAGTGCGCAGTGCCAACCGTCCCACCGCCGTGGTAGAGGTTCTTGATCCCATGGTCCTCGGCTCCAAGGTGCGTGAGTCCAGCGATCACAGCTGTCAGGAGCTGGCTGCCCAGATTCCCAAAGCCATTGCCGAAAGCTTTGACGAGGAGCTGGTACTGAGCAGCGAGCAGCGCCGTCTGTTCGTCACCTTAGGCCAATTCTCCCTGATTCGACTGGAGCGGGATGCCCAGCTGGTGGTGCCTGTGGTGGATTACAGCATCCCCACCAAGGAATGCTGTGACACTCCGGGCTGCTGCCCTGAGGATCCCTGCGAGATGTTCAGCCGCATCCCCTTCCCCGAAAAACAATTCGTCCCCCGTGGCTGCGACCAGTCCTGCGAGGACAGCGACAACTGCTGTAACTAAAAAAACACCGCCGGGTCTCCCCGGCGGTGTAACTTTATTCTTTTGTCCGATATTGGAATCTGGACCACAGCCAGATGGCCGCCTGCCCGGGAATTCCCAGAAGCAGCAGCTGCCATGAGCCGATACCGATGGCATACAGCGTCAGCATGACACTGAGCAGCGTCGTCCACATCATCAGCGAAATAATCAGATAATTCCGTCTGGAATTGAACCAGATGGAGTTGAAGACCAGCCAGACGATCATAGAAATGGGCAGTGCGTAAGCAAACACCAAAAAACGCGCGATAATGGTCGGATCGACCATATCCACCACCACGTAAGCCAGCGTCGCCGTAAACCACACGATCAAAATACTCAGCATGGTGATCACCAGATGGTTGCGCTTCTTGTGTGATGCGGACACAGGCTTCCTTCCCGCCGGCTCGTCATGGTTCTCCCGAACCAGATAATCCAGAGGAACCTCAAACAGATCCGCAATGGCCTTCAGCACCGTGATATCCGGCATGGACTCCGCCCGTTCCCACTTGGAGATGGCCTTGTCCGAGTAATTCAGTTGTTCTGCCAGATCGCTCTGGGTCATTTTTGCGCCTTGGCGCAGAGCAATGATGTTTTTTGCAATAATGGGCTTAAGATCTTCCACGTTGTTCCCTCTGTCCGCAGATTTTGAATCATTGTATCATAAAATTCCGCTAAAATCAAGGGCTGCCGCATTTGCGGCAGCCCTCAGCCTTATTCCTCAAAGATCTCGCGCATGAGTTCCCGGTTGGTCTCAAAATCGATGTTGTACTGGAACCAAGCCTTCAGACCCGGCCGCACCTGAACGATGCCCTGACTAAAGGTGCCATCCACGGGCAGGCGCTGGCTGGTATACCGGGCACCAGCCAAAATTGGTGCCACCCTCAGACCGTATTCCCACATCTGAGCATCGGTCATATTGGTGCTGACCCGAGACATCAGCTGCTCCAGCAGAGACAGCATCTGATCCACCGGAAGATTCTTGTACGCCTCCACCAGCGCCATGATCACCGTGCGCTGCCGCTCGGTGCGCTGATAATCGCTGTCAATATGGCGCAGACGGGCATAGGACAAAGCCTGGATACCGGTCAGGCGGTTCTTGCCCTCCTGAATATCCTCCCACTTCTTAGATTCTCGCATGAATTTCGCTTCTTTGGCGGTCAGGGTTATCTCTACACCACCCAGCATGTCGATTATTTCTACAAACTGCTCGTAATTGATCTCTAAATTGCCGTCCACTTCCACGCCAAAGTTCACCTTCAGGGTTTCATTCAGCAGTTTCATGCCGCCGTACTGATAAGCGTGGTTCAGCTTGTTGGCCTTATAGCCCGGGATTTGAACATAGGAATCGCGCATGAAGGACGTTAGGGTCACGGCCTTGGATTTGGTATTGACGGTCACAAGGATCATGGAATCCGACCTTGCCCGAGTGCCGCTCTCCGCCTTGTCCAGACCGATCACCAGAATATTGATAATGTGCTTAGGCTTCTCCACGGGCTTAGACGCTTCCGTGGGGAAGGTCACATCCTCAAGATCCGGCAGAGATTCTGACGGGTCAATGGGCAGCAGATCCGGGTCAGTACCCAGAATCTCCTCAACCTCACTGGGAGAGATCACAGATTGATCTGAAAGCTCCACCCGCTGCATCTTGCTAAGCAGATAGTTTACATATGCACCCACGCAGGCAGTCACCACCAGCACCAATGCCAGCAGTATCGCCAGAATACCTAGGAATATGCGTCCGCAGCCGCCGGACTTCTTTTCACCGCTATCCTTCATCCTCACCGGCACCTCCTTGCTTGATATTTGCTCGCCATTTAAGAGACAGAATTTCTATCTATTTTACCAGCCTAATGGGCTTTTTGTCAAGTCTCGCCCCGCAAAACCCGTCTTAACCGCTGTTCAAAGAAAATTTCCAAATCCGCCGCCGGCAACTGTGGACAATCGCCGGCTTTTGTGGTATATTATATTGTAGAAAAATGTGTCCGTGGCTTTTTCATGGCACGTCGGAGGAGAATTGCGGAAAATGGGCAAACTGATCGTACTTGAGGGAACCGACGGTTCCGGAAAATCCACCCAGTTTGGATTGCTGACTCAGCGTTTGACCGAGGAAAACAAAGCCTTTAAATGTCTGGAATTTCCCCGCTACAGCGAACCCAGCTCCATGCTGATTCGTATGTATCTGGGAGGCGAATTTGGCTCAAGTCCTTCCGACGTAAACAGCTACGCCGCCTCCACCTTCTATGCCGTGGACCGGTACGCCTCCTACAAGCAGGATTGGGGCAAGTGGTATGAAGAGGGCGGCCTAGTGCTCACCGGCCGGTACACCACCTCCAATGCCGTCCATCAGGCCTCCAAGGAACAAGGCGAGAAGCAGCAGGAATTTCTGAAATGGCTCTACGAGTTTGAGTACGGCCTTCTGGGTCTGCCGAAGCCCGACCTGACCATTTATCTGGACGTACCCACGGACTTTACCGAGCGGCTCATGCGCCGCCGGGAGGAGGACACCCACACCAAGGCGGACATCCACGAAAAGGACACCGCCTATCTGACTGCCTGCCGCAACACCGGCCGTGCCGCCGCGAAATACTATGGCTGGACTGTCATCGAATGCGTCCGTGACGGAGTTATGCGCTCCATCGAGGACATCCACGAAGAGATCTACGCCCATGTGGCGAAGCTGCTGGAGGAATAAAAGATGGTTTACGTACTTCTGGGAACCGGATTTGAAGAAATGGAGGCAATTGCCCCCATCGACCTGCTGCGCCGTGCGGGAATCCCCACCGTGACCGTAGGCGTTGACAGCAAGACCGTTTTCGGCGGCCACGGAATCGGCGTTGAGGCCGATATCACCATCGGCGAAATGGACCTGACGGAGCTGGACATGATCGTCCTGCCCGGCGGTCTGGGCGGCGTTGCCACCGCCCGCAGCAGTCAGGCTGCGCTGGATGCCCTGCGCTTTGCCTGGGACAATGGAAAATTCGTGGCCGCTATCTGCGCCGGCCCCACAGTTCTGGCGGATCTAGGCATTACCGACGGCCGCCGCGTCACCTGCTACCCCGGCTGCGAAACCGGCATGGGCAGTGCCCGAATGGAAGCCGATGCCCCCTGCGTTCGGGACGGCAATCTGATCACCGGCACCTCTGCTGGCTGCGCAATCCCCTTTGGACTCATGCTGATCGAAGCCCTGAAGGGCACCGAAGAGGCTAACCGCATCCGGCAGCAGATCGTGATCCGCTGACAGGAGGAATAACAATGGATGAAAGCAATCGCCCTCAGGAGCAATCCCGGGATCTGTGGCTGGAAGAGCTTCTTCGAAGCCACGAGTCGGCAGAAAGCATCGGCGTGGATGAGCAAGCCGTAACATCCGCTGGTCTGACCCACCCCGCCGATCTGGAGGTGGAGCGGATCATGCAGGAGATTCTCGACGAAGTCGCTGCCGAAGAAGCCGCCAAGCGTCCCCCCGCCCCCGTTGCACCCACTCCGGAGCCCGAAACCTTTAAGGATGATGAATTTCGGGATACCTTTGGCGAAGGCGAGGGTCTGACCCGCATTTTCAACGACGATCCTCTGCCCCCCGATTTTCCCCCCACACCCGTCAACGACCCCGCCTCCGAGCAGGAAGAACCGGAGGAAAACGAGGAGGAACAGCCTGTGGAAAAAGGCCGCCCCAAGAAAAAAGAAGGCTCCGGCCTGTATTCTCTGCCCCATCTGTTCGCCACCTTCATCTGGCTGGCCATCATCGTAGCCATCGGCGTATCCGTAGGCCGGCTTGGCTGGCTGTGCGCATCGGATGTTCTGGCTCTGGGCCGCACCCCCATCAGCGCCAGCGTTACCATTGAACCCGGTGACGATATGGATACCATTGCCGAAAAGCTGCAGGACGCCGGTCTGATCCAATACCCCGGTATTTTCAAGTTCTATGCGGATATCACCAGCGCTGAGGAAAAGATCAAGCCCGGCACTTATAACTTCCACGATGTCAATGAGGATAACGAGACCATCGTCTATGACTATATGGCTCTGGTGGCGGTTATGTCCCCCAGCTCCAACCGGCTGGTGGTCGTGGAGGATCTGCGCATCCCCGAGGGCTATACCTGCGCCCAGATCTTCCAGCTGCTGGAGGATAAGAAGGTCTGTACCGTCGCGGAGCTGGAAGCCTACGCCGCCAGCGGTGAACTGGGCGAGTACTGGTTCCTTGAGGGCGTACCCCGGGGCGACAAGTACTGCCTTGAGGGCTACCTGTTCCCGGACACCTACGACTTCTACGAAAATGACGACCCCCAGCGTGTTCTGAAGAAGATGCTCAACGGCTTCGACGCCGCCTTTACCGATGTCATGCGTGCCAATCTGGACAAGGTTAAGGGCTATACCTTCCATGAGCTGATGATCATCGCTTCCATGATCGAAAAGGAATCCGCCAGCAATGCGGAAAGCTATACCGTTTCTTCCGTTATCTTCAACCGTCTGAAGGATCCTGCCAACTACCCCTACCTGAATATCGACGCGACGATCGTCTATGCTCTGGGCGGCAAAGCCGAACTGACGGAAGAGGATCTGAAGCTCGACCACCCCTACAACACCTACACCAACAAGGGTCTGCCCCCCGGACCCATTTCCAACCCCAGCCAGAACAGCATCGCCGCCGCTCTGACTCCGGAGGAAACCAAGTATTACTACTACGCCCTCGATCCTGACACCAAGCTGCACCACTTCTCCAAGACCTACACCGAGCACCAGGCCTTCCTGGACAGCCTGAAGGAGGACAAATGAGAAAGCTTGAGCTGTTATCCCCCGCCGGAGATATGGAACGTCTGCGGATGTCCGTGCTATACGGCGCCGACGCGGTGTATCTGGCCGGTACTGATTTTGGAATGCGCTCCTTCGCCGGGAATTTCTCGACGGAGGAGCTTCCTCTGGCTGTCCGGTTCGCCCATGATCACGGAGTCAAGGTTCATGTCACCGTCAACACCATGCCCCGCAACGACGAAGTTGTTGCGCTGCCGGCCTATCTGGAGCGGCTGGAGGATGCCGGCGTGGATGCGCTGATCGTAGCGGATCTGGGTGCCTTTACGTTGGCCGGAAAATACGCTCCTCGCTGCGAGCGGCATATTTCCACCCAGCAGTCCATTGCCAACTACGAATGTGCAACCGCGTGGTACGATTTGGGCGCAAAAAGAGTGGTTTTGGCCAGAGAATTGAGCCTTTCGGAGATCAGTTGCATCCGCGAAAAATGCCCGAAAGAGTTGGAAATTGAAACATTCGGTCACGGTGCCATGTGCGTCAGCTACTCCGGTCGCTGTCTGCTAAGCAACTACATGACCGGACGGGACTCCAATCGGGGTGCCTGCGCCCAACCCTGCCGGTATCAGTACGCCCTGATGGAAGAAAAACGCCCCGGTGAGTATTTCCCCGTCTTTGAAGACGAAAAGGGCACTTACATCCTCAACTCCCGGGATATGTGTATGATCGACCATCTGGACGATCTGATGAACGCCGGCGTGGATTGCATCAAGATCGAGGGTCGGGCAAAATCCGCCTACTACGCCGCCATCGTTACCGGTGCTTACCGGCATTGCATCGATGATCTCATTGCCGGAAAGCCCCTGGATCCGACATGGCGTGACGAAGTGGAACACGTTTCTCACCGAATCTACTCCACCGGCTTCTACTACGGCTTCCCCGGTCAGTATACAGAAAACTCCCGTTACATTCGGGATTGGCAGATCTGCGCCATCGTGGAAAGCTGCGATGAAAACGGACTTGCCCTGTGCAGCCTGCGAAACAAATTCGCGGCCGGCGACGCGCTGGAGGCTGTAGGCCCGGATCTGCGCCCCTTCCCCATTGTCCCCGAAAACATGACCGATGCCGACGGCGCATCGCTGGCAGAGCCCAGAACACCCCAGATGAAGTTCTATCTTCCTCTGCCCCGTCAGGTTCCGCCCTATACCATCCTGCGCCGCAGTGTAGATCTTTCCGCAAAATGACAAAAAGCAGAGTTTGCTGTCGCAAACTCTGCTTTTTGTATGCAGTTACAGTTTCTGCCGGCGCTGCTGTACCAGCTGCTCCAATTGGATAAGGTCATCCTCCGTCAGCTCAGGGCGGCGCAGCAAAGCTACAAACAAGCCAACCAATTCAGGTTTATGCCGGTGGCAGAAGATCGTGGTGGCATAATACTCTTCCCGGTTCAAAACAGGCTCAAAGGTACGACCATAGGTCTTGCTGCGGCGCACGAAGCCCGCTTCCATTATGGCACCCTTTTGCAGCAGTCCGTTCAGAAGGATATGAACGGAACTGTCTTTCCAAGTTTTTTCTTCCCCATGTTCCAGCAGGTCAGCGCGGGACAGGGGAACCGGTGAATCCCAGAGGACGTCCATGATCTCCAATTCACTTTTGGTCAATTCCATCTCTCTTCCCTCCCTACATAGGAGGTATTATACACGTTTTGGCAGTATTTGTCAATTATAATAACTAAATTTTCCAGACTTTATTGCCATTTTTTCTCTACTAATTTCATGCCGGCGAACATAAGCAAAGGACCTGTTTCCGGGAGGGAAACAGGTCCTGAAATGATTAAATTTCCTCATCAAACAGCTCCTCAAGGAGCTTGCGATTGGCCTGAAAATCAATATTGTACTCGCACCATGCGTTGTAGCCCTCGGACACCTTGATCAGACCCGATTGGAAGGTACCCGCAGCGGGCAGCCGCTGGGATTTGATATCCGCCTGAGTCATAAGTGGGAACAAACCCACGGCATAGCGGTAAATGCGATCCTTGGGAATATTGGTGGTGAACAGAGGCATCGCCTCCTCCAGCAGCTCCATCATTTCCATCAAAGGTTTATCTTTATACGCCTCCACCACCGACAGAATGACCTTTCTCTGGCGTTCGGTGCGCTGGTAATCGGAGTCGATATGTCGCAGGCGGGCATACCGCAGAGCCTGCTCGCCGGTCAGCAGCTGCACGCCGGGTTTCAGCCGCCATTTCTTTTCCGATTCCAGATTGTTCAGAGCAGACGCCTCATCCCAGGTCAAAGTGATTTCCACACCGCCCAGCCGGTCAATAATCTCTTTAAAGCATTCAAAATTGATAGTGACATTTCCATCGATCTCAATGCCGTAATGGTTGGCAAGGGTCTGGTTCAGCAGCGTCATGCCGCCGTAGCTATACGCATGGCACAGCTTGGTATTGCCGTAGCCGGGAATCTGCACATACTGGTCACGGAGGAACGACGTCAGCGTCACTTCCCCTGTGATCTTGTTGAAAGTCATCAGAATCATAGAGTCCGACCGCTGAGGCGGCTCGCCGGGGCGTGCGTCCTGACCCACCAGCATAATGTTGACGATATGGTCGCCCTGCTCCTCGGGAGGGGCAGGCTCCGTGGGGAACGTAACGTCGGTGGCATCCACAACGGGCTCAGAATCTTCAGGATCTATGGTGATCCATTCCTCCATATCGATGCTGGAAGCAACTTCAGGAGATACCGTGGTATCGCTATCCACGTAATTCAGCCGATCCATCATATTGTCCACATACAGGAAAGCAATGCCGGCGATGGCCAGCAGAACCAGCAGAAGCACAGCCAGAATAATCGCAAAGATTTTCACAACCCGCTTCCATGCAGGTTTACGGGCACTTTGCTGTTCGTCCATTGCGCTCATCCCTCCTTAGTTTGGTGAAAGAATATTTGCATTATATCCGAAATAATCCGAAAACACAAGGTTTTCTTTTACTCCTGGGGCTTTTCATCCAGAACCACAGACAGCTGCACCTGATTGCCGCTGCGGTAAACCGTGACGCTGACGGTGTCACCGGCCTTAAATTTGCGCAAAGCGCGAGTCAGGTCATTAAGGTTTTCAATGTCATAGCCGCCCAGATTTGTGATGATATCCTTAGCCTGAATGCCGCCCTTCTGGGCGCAGCTGCCACTAACCACACTGCGCACCAAAGCGCCCATGGGCATACCGTACAGCTCAGAGATCACCGTATCCACATTGGACACATTGACACCCAGGAACGCGCCGGTGATATAGCCGTAATCCCGCAGATCCTCCAGCATACCCATCACGTCATCCACGGGAATGGCAAAACCGATGCCTTCAATGGTGGCGCCGGAATCCAACACACCGGAATACTTGGCGCTGGTAATGCCGATGACCTGCCCCTTCATATTAAACAGAGGGCCGCCGGAATTGCCGGGGTTGATGGCCGCATCTGTCTGCAACATATTGATCTGGGTGCCGTCAGTGGTGACAATGCGATCCTTGGCGCTGATATAGCCCACGGTCAAGGTGGATGCCAGCTCGCCCAGAGGATTGCCGATGGCCACTACCTGATCGCCCACGATCAGATCATCGGAGCTGCCCACAGTAACCGGCTTAAGGCCTTCGGCCTCGATCTTCAGTAAGGCGATATCGTTGGCTGCGTCGCCGCCGATATACTGCGCATCATAGGATTTGCCGCCGTTATCGATCACCGTAATGGTTTCAGCACCATCCACTACATGGTAATTGGAAACCACATAGCCATCCTCGGACAGAATAAATCCGGAGCCGGCGGCAGTACCCTCGATGAACTGGCCGAAGTATTCCTCCACCACTACGCATTCAATGGCAACAACGCTGTTGCAATTGCGGGCGTAGACCTGAGCGGGAGTCAGGCCGCCCTCTTCGGTGGCACCGGGGCTGCCGGACACGGAATCGCCGGAGCCGGCGTGGGAATTCTGCTGGATCTCTTCGCGCAGAATGTCCAGCTTTTCATTGAAAGAGCGAGTCAAATCATTGTTGCGCTGCTGCCAGTAGGCACTGACACAGCCGGCGGTGATACCGCAGCAGAGCAGCGCCACAACGGACGAGATCAGCACTGACTTCCAAAAGCCGCCTTCTTTCTGCTTTGCCTGAGGCTGGGCAGGGGGCGCAGGCGGCGTATACACCGGCTTCTGATATGTATAGTAACCCGGAGCGCTCTGCCAGGGATTGGGCGCAGGTGCCTGAGTGTAAGGCGGCATTGCCCAAGGATGATTTTGAGGCTGGGGTTGATGTTGGGGTTGGGGCTGGGATTGAGGCTGAGGTTGAGGTTGAGGCTGTGCCTCAACTTGGGGCTGTACCTCGATCTGGGGTTCGGTTTGCGCTTCAGGCTGGGGCTGGGATTCCGGCTCAGGAACTGCCTGTGCCTGCTGCTCGATCAGATCATTTTCATCCATGGTATGACCCTCCATAGAATTTTTCTATCATAATAGCAGGAAAATGTGAAATAAATATGAAAACAGGAAAAATATATGTTTTTTCTCCGTTCATCATACAATTGCAAACGGCTTTCGTCAAGGCAAAAAATAACGGCGGCCGAAGCCGCCGTTTTTAATCACTTCTTGCGGAAAGACTTGCAGTCGGTGCACTGATCCATGGTGGGGTTGGCCTCGTGGGTACCAACCATGATCCGATCCAGAGAGCAGTAGTTCTCAGTGTCGCAGTGGTAAGCGCACTGCTTGACGGTGCATTCGATGCACTTGTTGGCATTGCAGTTCATTACGTTTCCTCCTTTAATTTGGGTTCTGCAATAGTATGGCCGGAAAGCGCAAAATCATGCGTTGCTTTTTTTGTATAAATGTGGTATTTTATTGTGGTAATCAATCCCTACACGGAGGTCTGAAACATGGCGAAGCTCTCCCCTTCTATTCTGTCCGCGGATTTCGCAAATCTGGAGCGCGACATTCACGACATTGAGAAAAACGGCGCCGATTGGGTCCACGTGGACGTGATGGACGGCATTTTTGTGCCCAATATCACCATCGGCATTCCTGTAGTTAAGGCTCTGCGGCCTGTCACCGATCTGCCGCTGGACGTGCATTTGATGATCGATCGCCCCATTCGCTACGTGGAGGACTTTGTCAAGGCTGGCGCCGATTGGCTGACCATCCATATTGAAGCCGATCAGCCGCAAAATACGCTGGCTGCTCTGGACAAGATTCATAAGCTGGGCTGCAAGGCCGGCATTGTGCTGAAGCCCAAAACGCCGGTGGAGGCCGCCATTCCGTATCTTGAAAAGTGCGACATCATTCTGGTGATGACTGTGGAACCCGGTTTCGGTGGTCAGAAGTTCATGGAGGATATGATGCCCAAGATCAAGCAGCTTCGGGAGTGGATGGACGACATCAACCCCGATTGCGTCATCGAAGTGGACGGTGGTGTGGACGAAAACACCTGCGCTGTTTGTAAGGAAAATGGTGCGGATGTTCTTGTTGCCGGCTCGGCGTACTTCAAGGCAGCAGATCGGGCAGCATTTGTGAAAACAATTCAGGCATAATTCAGGAGGGGCAATGCCCCTCCTTTACTTTTTTCGTCGATAGGAATTGACATTCCCCACACTTGAATGTATAATATATGCGGAATTTCAGGGTGGCTCAACACCCGATGAAAGAAAGGAAAATTGCCATGATTTATAGTGCAGAAGTACAGCATATGTGCTCCGTGGCCAAGGGCGCCTATCACGGCCCCGCTCCCATCCCCGAAGAGGGTAAGTGGGTGCAGGTCAAGGAAATTAAGGATGTCAGCGGTTTCACCCACGGCATCGGCTGGTGCGCTCCTCAGCAGGGCTGCTGCAAGCTGACCCTGAACGTCAAGGAGGGCATCATTGAGGAGGCTCTGGTCGAGACTCTGGGCTGCTCCGGCATGACCCACTCCGCCGCTATGGCTTCCGAGATCCTGATCGGCAAGACTCTGCTGGAGGCTCTGAACACCGACCTGGTGTGCGACGCCATCAACACCGCCATGCGCGAGCTGTTCCTGCAGATCGTTTACGGCCGCAGCCAGTCCGCTTTCTCTGAGGATGGCCTGGCAGTCGGCGCCTCCCTGGAGGATCTGGGCAAGGGCCTGCGCAGCCAGGTCGGCACCATGTTCGCCACCAAGGTCAAGGGCCCCCGTTATCTGGAGATGGCTGAGGGTTACGTTACCCGCATCGCTCTGGACGAGGACGACCTGATCACCGGCTACGAGTTCATCAACCTGGGTAAGATGATGGACTTCATCAAGAAGGGCGACGATGCCAACGTTGCGCTGGAGAAGGCTAAGGGCTCCTACGGCCGCTTCGCCGGTGCTGCCAAGTACATCGACCCCCGCCACGAATAAGAGGAGGACGCTACTATGGCTCTGTTTGAAGGTTACGAAAGAAAAATCGACAAGATCAACGGCGTCCTGGCTCAGTACGGTCTGGAGTCTGTTGAGGCTTGCCGCGAGCTGTGCCAGAAGGCCGGCTTCGATCCCTATGAGATCGTCAAGGGCATTCAGCCCATCGCTTTTGAGGACGCCGCCTGGTCCTATTGTGTCGGCGCCGCTATCGCTCTGAAGAAGGGCGTTAAGAACGCCGCTGAGGCCGCTGAGGCCATCGGCATCGGCCTGCAGGCTTTCTGCATCCCCGGCTCCGTCGCTGAGGACCGCAAGGTCGGTCTGGGCCACGGCAACCTGGG
>JAFTIZ010000026.1 GCA_017456645.1 Oscillospiraceae bacterium | reverse complement strand
TTCGCCTTAGATCCTAGGTTGCGGGAGGGGTTCTTAGGGGAGGGCGCATTTTGCGAAGCAACTAGCGCCTCCCCTATGCCGATTTCTTTGGTTACTTTCTTGTTCGGAAACAAGAAAGTAACACGTCCCACCGCTAAACAATCATTTATCTCACCAAGAGGAATTCCGTTTATGATAATTGTATTCATTGCTGTTGCCGGGCTGGGCGCTTTGGTTCTGGGCGCCACCGGAGCGCTGATTCTCCACGCAGGCGCCCCCAAACCAGAGCCGGATTGCGAAACGATCATCGTACTTGGGCATCGGAACAAGGACGGCAGCATTGGCGTTACCATGGACGAGCGCATTTCCAGAGCCGCATTGTATCTGAAGGATCACCCCCACACCACCGCCGTCCTCTCCGGCGGACACGGGGAGGCGGAGTATATGTTTGCCGCCCTCACCGCCGCAGGCATCGACGCAAACCGCCTGATTTTGGAGAAAAACTCCGTCAACACGTGGCAAAACCTGAAGTTTTCCCTGCCCCTGACGGAGGGAAAAACCATCGGCATCCTTTCCAGCGACTTTCACCTTTTCCGGGCGAGAATGTACATAAGACGCCGAAATATCGGGCTGATTCCCGCAAAAACACAAGATTTTAAGCGCTGGGCGCGGAATTTCTGCCGTGAGATCGCCGGCGTTTGGCACAACATATTATTAGGAGGCACTTATGATGAACGATACCTACGCTGATTACGCATGGGAGCAGACCGCTGCTCTGCTGGCCATCGATTCCCCCTCCGGCTTCACCGCCGCCGCGGCCGGCTGGGTGCTGGAGCAATTCCGCGCCATGGGCTTTGATGCCCAAATGACCACCAAAGGCGGCGTTCTGGTGGATCTTGGCGGCGAAAACGCCGCAAACGGCCTGCTTCTGGAAGCCCACGCCGACACCCTCGGTGCCATGGTCGCCCAGATCAAGGGCAACGGCCGGCTGAAGCTGACGGCTCTGGGCGGCATGAATGCTAACAACGCCGAGGGCGAGAACGTCCGCATCTACACCCGTGCCGGCAAGGTCTACGAGGGCACCTGCCAGCTGTGCAACGCCTCTGTCCATGTCAACAAGGACTACGACAGCGCAAAGCGGAGCTGGGACACAGTGGAGATTGTCCTCGACGAGGCGGAAGAGCCCCAGACTCTCGGCATCGAGGTCGGCGACATCGTTTGCTTCGACCCCCGCACCCGCCGCACGGAAAGCGGCTATCTCAAGAGCCGGTTTCTGGACGATAAGCTGTCTGTGGGCATTCTGATGGGCTTTGCCAAGTATATCAAGGACGAAAAGATCAGCCTCAAGCGCCGCACCTACATCCACGTGACGGTGTACGAGGAGGTGGGTCACGGCGGCTCTGCCTCCGTGCCGGAGGGCATCACCGAGGCCATTTCCGTGGATATGGGCTGCGTAGGCGACGGTCTGAACTGCACCGAGCGGCAGGTCAGCATCTGCGCCAAGGACTCCGGTGGCCCCTACAGCTATGACGTGGTAGGTCAACTCATCGAGGCGGCGAAAAAAGCCGGCGCGGACTATGCCGTGGATGTATACCCCTACTACGGCTCCGATGTGGAGGCTACCCTGCGCTCCGGCGTCGACATCCGTCACGGACTCATTGGCCCGGGTGTGTACGCCAGCCACGGCTACGAGCGCAGCCACATGGACGGCATAACCAACACCCTGAAGCTGCTGTGCGGCTATCTGGAGGCATAAATTACAGCGCCCCGGCAGGTTTTCCGCCTGCCGGGGCGCTTTCGGTTGTGGTTTACTCCTGGGAGAAGTTATCCTTGCCCACGCTGCACAGGGGGCACTCGAAATCCTCAGGAACATCCTCCCACTTGGTGCCGGGAGCGATGCCGCCCTCGGGATAGCCCTCAGCCTCGTCATAGACCCAGCCGCAAACGTCGCATACATATTTCATAATGATTACCTCCTAAAAAGTAGTGTGTGACTATTGTATCAGATTTTTTTCGATTATGCTATCTTTTTTTGTACTTTTCAGCTTCTGGCCATGCCATCGACCTTAAGCACCACGCCGGTGATATAGGCCGCCTCCTCCGATGCAAGAAACACAAAGGCATTGGCGATGTCCTCCGGCTGCCCCAACCGCCGCAGAGGGATCTGGGCGATGAGCGGATCGATGACCTCTTTGGGAACGGCCTTCATCATATCCGTTTCCGTGATGCCCGGAGCCACGGCGTTAACCCGGATGCCCTTGGGCCCCAGTTCCCGCGCCAGGGAAACGGTAATACCGTTGACCGCATACTTGGATGCCGGATATGCTACACCACCGGGCTGGCCGTAGAAGCTGACCATGGATGAGGTGTTCAGAATCACGCCGCTGCCCCGGGCGATCATGCCGTCCACCACCGCCCGGGTGGCATTGTACAAGCCCTTCACATTTAGCTCCATGACATGATCGAAGGTCTGCTCCGTATAGGAATCGAAGGGAGTCCGTTCGGATACGCCGGCATTGTTCACCAGAATATCGATAGCGCCGTATCGCTCCGCCACAGCACGGAAGGCGTCCCGAACCACGTCGCCCTTGCTCAGATCCGGCGCAATGCCGTCCACAACAGCCTCGGGATAACTCTGCTTGAGTCTTTCCGCAGCATTGAGCGCGTTGGACTGGGAGCTGGCGGTAATGATGACCTTGGCTCCCTCACGGATGAAGGCTTCAGCGGTGGCATAGCCGATGCCCCGACTGCCGCCGGTGATGATGGCAACTTTATCTTTTAATCGCATATGGATTACCTCCTTGTTTTTCTTTGTAGCCCTATCATATGACATTGGCGGAAAATTATCTGTGATAAAATCACAAAAAGATAGAAATTGAAATTTCAACAAACCGGGTGTATAATGGTCATTACAGAAAAGAAAAGAGGTGAAAATACTGTGATTCAACGATTTCAGGATTTTTTATCCGGCATCACGGTCTGCTATAAGTTCATCCAGCGCATCAAAAACGCGGAAATGACAGAATTCGGGCTAAAGGGCACCCACGTAGCCTGTATGTTCTACCTGAACCACACCCCTGAGGGTCTGACTTCCGCCCAGCTGTGCAGCCTATGCGCCGAGGATAAGGCCTCTATTTCCCGCACGGTGGCCTATCTGCGCCAAAGAGGCTACATTGAGGCCGGCAGCGGCAGAGCCTACCGCACCCCCCTGCGTCTAACCGAATCGGGAGAGGAAATCGCCCGGCAGATGGATCCCATCATCGAGGAATGGGTGAGCATCGGCGGCGTGGGCATGACCGACGAGCAGCGCGCGTCCTTCTACGATACCCTGTCCCTGATTGCAGACAATCTGCGCAAGGAGCTGGAAAAATAACTCCCTGTGTGACCTCGTCACAGAACCGGCTGCGGATGTATAGTATAATCCGAGCAACCATTCCGAAAGGAGGAAACTTATGCACATCGAGATCCTTGGCATCGTGCTGCTGCCGTTTTTAGGCACGGCGGTGGGCGCTGCCTTTGTATTTTTCCTGAGAGGGCAGATGAACCGGACGCTCCAGCGTTCCCTGACGGGCTTTGCCTCCGGCGTCATGGTGGCGGCATCCATCTGGAGCCTGATCATTCCGGCCATCGACCAGTCGGAGCATTTGGGAAAGCTGTCCTTCCTGCCGGCATTCATCGGAGTCTGGGCGGGATTTTTGTTCCTGCTGGCTCTGGATCATCTGATTCCCCATTTACACATGAACAGCAGCCGCCCCGAGGGCGCGCCCTGTAATCTCGGAAAGTCCACTATGATGGTGCTGGCGGTAGCGCTGCACAATCTTCCCGAGGGTATGGCGGTGGGCGTGGTGGTGGCAGGGCTGGTCACCGGTAACGAAAGCATTTCCATAGCTGCAACGCTGGCGCTGTCGTTGGGTATCGCCCTGCAGAACCTGCCGGAGGGCGCGATCATTTCCATGCCCCTGAAATCCAACGGCATGGGACGGGGCAAAGCCTTTGGCTACGGCGTGCTGTCCGGCGTCATCGAGCCCATCGGCGCGCTGTTGACGATTCTGCTGGCGGATATTCTGGTTCCGGCGCTGCCGTATATGCTGGCATTCTCCGCCGGCGCCATGCTGTATGTGGTGGTGGAGGAGCTGATTCCGGAAATGTCCGAAGGCGAGCACTCCAATATCGGCACGATCTTCTTCGCTGTGGGCTTTACGCTCATGATGGTGCTGGATGTAGCACTGGGATAAATAATGAAAACGCGCTGCTTTCGCAGCGCGTTTTCTCGCAAAAGGGTTTAGAAAGAAGAGAGGTAAAAAAAGAGGATCTACGGAGGGAAAGGCAGCGGCTCACGGCTTCCGCGACCTTTCTGTTATTAAGATACCGGCTGGTTTTGAACACGCAATAACGGAATTGAAAACAAAATTCGACCAATTTGTGAACAAATCACAACCGAACCTCCACCGCCTTGCCGATGGTCATGGTATCCACCGTAACGTCGCAATCCACCGCCAGCACCTGCACGCCTGCGGCAGCCGCCTCCCGCAGCGCAGCGCCGAAGGCGGGATCCGTGGCATCGTTGGGATGGAGATACCGCACATCCGGCATCTGAATGACGAACAGCACATAGGCTCCGAAGCCCTCCCGTGCCGCCTGCGCCAGCCCCCGCAGGTGCTTGGTGCCCCGCTCTGTGGGCGCGTCAGGGAAAGCACAGACACCATCGGTTTCCAGCGTCACGCCCTTGACCTCCAAAAAGCACCGCCGCTCAGAGCGCACAAAGGAAAAATCAAAACGGGAGTCGCCGTGGACGGTCTCCGCCCGAAGTTCCTCCACCTGCCCCAGACCGCCGCCCAGCAGCCATTCCTTCACCGCGGCATTGGGGGCTTGGGAGTCCATATTGATGAGCCGTTGGCCTTTTTGCACGGTGATCAGATCGAATTTGGTCTTGCGCTTGGGGTCATCCGCCACCTGACACCAGACCTGCGCCCCCGGCGGCAGCAATTCCCGGCAGCGGCCGGTATTTTTCACGTGGCAGATTTCCGTCCTGCCGTCGATCTGCACATGGGCGATAAAGCGGTTGGGGCGCGCCAGAAACCGCCCCGGCACCATTTTGCCGTATCTCATGGTTTTCACATCCTTTGGTCTTATGATACCAGATTTTTGCCCCAAAGCCAAGACAAAACCCTTGACAATCATAAAAATTATGCTATAATCTATTCTGTTCCACATGGAGGCATAGCTCAGCTGGTTAGAGCGCATGCTTCACACGCATGAGGTCACAGGTTCGAGTCCTGTTGTCTCCACCAAAAAGAAGCCCATCCATACGGATGGGTTTTTCTTTTTGGTGGAGACAACAGATTGGACTCGAAGAGGGCGGCCGAGCAAAGCGAGGTAAAAAAGTGTCCGGTGGACACTTTTTTAGCCCGGGGAAGAGTCCATGGATCGACGGACGCGGCCGGTAGGGTCGTGGACGGCGATCCATAATAGGTCAACATGCATATTGAGTCCTGTTGTCTCCTGCGCCAACGGCGCATTCCGATCACCCCTCACAATTCCCAGAACGAGGACAATTCCTATCCTCACTAGTCAGACACGCATCATCGTCATGTATCTGCAGACAGCACATCATATAGTCACACTCGTCACAGCAACATTCCATTTCAGTGTGTTCGCCGTTTCCCAAGCAATCATTTCCCTGATTTCCCGGAGTCAGTACAGTTCCTGTAACATCAACGATCATAATATCTCCTCCTAAACATAGACTATTATATTATATAATGTAATAGTCTATATGTAAACAGGAAAACTAAGATAACATCTCATCTATACATAACTGATGGGAGAATATCGTATGATTAAGCTCAATGCGTTGGAATTGCTTCAAAAGCAAGGAAAAACCAAGTACTGGCTATATAAACAGTTAGGAATGAGTTATCAGAATTTCAATAAAATGATCAACAACGAAACCAAGTCGATCCAGTATGAGAATATCGAAACCATGTGCCTGCTGCTAAACTGCACCCCTAACGAGCTTCTTGTGATTTCCGAGGACTAAACAAAACACAAAGACCACCCTTTCGGGTGGTCTTTTGCTATCAATGGCTGTGGCTGCCGGCACCCTTGTGCAGGATCTCACCGGTCTTGCCGTTGATGATGTACTCGGTCTGGCTTCCGTTGTAGCTGATGTACACGCTGAAGCTGGCCAAGCCTTCGTACTCGGTGATGTGGACGTGAACTTCCTCGGCATCGCTTTCCTTGATGCCCATGTCATCCAGGGCGATCTGCGTGGCCTTGTTGGCATCGATCACGTCGGCGGTGTTGCAGGCGGCCAGAATGCCCATACCCAGGCAGGCCACCAGAAGGAGTGCGAGAATACGTTTGATCATAGTATTTATCCCCTTTCGGTTTTTTTCATTTTACCACGCATGATATTCAATTTCAAGGTAAAAACAAAAATTTCTTCTGAATTTCCACCCTAGCAAGCCTAAAAATCAGGGGGCAAACGCCCCCTTTTCCTTTGTTATTCTGCGTTTTCGCAGAGGCAGCCGGCGTAGCAGGCCGTGGCGGCCAGCAGCAGGGTGAAGAAGAACAGCAGCGCCCCCGTCAGAAGCGCGCTGATCACACCGCTCACATCCACCACCAGCAGCACCACGGCGAAGCCGATGGTGCCGAGGATGCCGGCCAGCACCGCTCTCAGACTCCGGCAGCAGCCTCCGGCTCTGCGAGCCAGCGCCGCCGCCACGGTGATCACCGCCAGAAAGGCTACGGCGATGGCGAAGAACACCCCCGTCAGCGCCGCGCCGATGGCAATGACCCCGCTGACCTGCAGGAACGCCGTCAGCACCCCCACGATGGCCGCGGCAATGAGCGCCCAGCCGGTGCAGCCCGGCCGGGAGCCGCAGTTACAGCTAAAAAATGACATATTTCTCACCTCCCGGTTCAATCTATGCCCCGGAAGAGAAAATGTTCCGCCCCTAAAGCGAAGAAAAACCGGAGAGCGGTGCTTCCGTTCTCCGGTTTCCTTTGATATTCGGTTATGCAAGGGCGGTCAATCCAGTACCTGCATAGGCTTTCCGCAGCAGCGAGGGATGACCTGACCGGCCTGCACATGCAGCAGCTTGTGGCAGATGGAACAGTAGACATCGCATTCTTTTTCCGCCCGAACCACAAAACTCTGGGTACTTTTCAATTCACTTTCCATAATCATATCCTCATTGATCCGGTTTCTTGCCAAAGAGCAGCCCGGCACCGGTTGCTGCAAACAGAGCGAGTGCCACAATCGCGGCATACAGCCATGTGGATCTGCCCAGCAAAAATCCCACCATAGGGGCATCCGCGCCACCGATGATGCCACCGGATGCGTTGATCCGATCCAGCTCCGCTGCCACAGAAAGGATCGCCGCCACACTAAAAAGCACAAAAAGAATACCGGCTGCGATACAAATGATCTTCAAAACCGTTTTAGACATGATCCATACCTCCTTTTTAAGTACTGTACCACAAAAAACATACAGTTTCAATACGAAGCACAAAAAAAGGAGCGGAATGTTCCGCTCCCCCGTTTCGAATTTCTCAATCGTCATCCCGTTCCCAGGAAAGGATCGCGCCGGTGTCGGCATTGATCTCGTACTCGTATTCCCAGCTGCCGCAGTTAAATTCAATTTCCCATTCGGCAATGCCGTCGTCCATGTCAAATTCCGCACGCAGGCGGGTCGCATCCCCTTCTGCCAGACCGGAATGAGCCAGCGCAACAGCCTTTGCCTCATCAGCAGACAGCTGCTTGGCGGCCGGTGCTTCCGGAGCCGGCTCCGCAACGGGCGGCTTTTCCGCAGGCGCGGTGACCGCCGGGGGCTCATAATCCTTGTCCGCTTCCAGAATCTTTCCGGTTTCCGCATCCACAGTGTACTCGTATTCCCAATCGCCGTCGCGGAATTCCACATCGTACTCCGGCTTGCCGTCATCGATCTCGTAATCGATCCGTAGATCGCTGACCTGATCGGCAGTCAGGCCGGCTTCATCCAGCGCTCTGGTCAGCGCCGCTTCGGCGGAGCCTGCCTCAGGCTCCGGTGCTTGCCACCCGCCGGCAAAGCCGGTGAAACACAGGGCGGCAATTACAAGAATGGATACTACTTTGATTATCATTGTCGTCCTCCTTTTAAATTGTAAATTGCAAACCGCCGGCCCCGGTCAGGGACCGGCGGTAACACTTATCGTCGGTTATTCCATTGTTGCTTACTTAAAATACCGCTCCAGCACGCCGTAGCGTCCTCTCCTAAATTTTCAGTTATTTCAAATCTTATTTGAAATAACGATCGAGGAGACCCTTCAGAGCCTTGCCGTGACGAGCCTCGTCGCGAGCCATCTCATGGACAGTGTCGTGAATGGCGTCCAGACCGTTCTTCTTGGCACAGATGGCCAGATCGGTCTTGCCCTGAGTGGCGCCGAACTCACAATCCACACGCCAAGCCAGATTGGCTTTGGTGGAATTCGTCATATTAGGCTCAAGGGTGCTGCCCAGCAGCTCAGCGAACTTGGCGGCATGCTCGGCTTCCTCGTAAGCAGCCTTCTCCCAGTACAGGCCGATCTCAGGATACCCCTCGCGGTGGGCGATGCGAGCCATGCACAGATACATACCGACCTCGGAGCACTCGCCCTCAAAGTTGGCCTTCAGCTGCTCCAGGATATACGCCTTATCCTCGGCGGAGATGTCGGCATTATTGGCGACGGTGGTCTCGTAGACGCCGAACTCATGCTCAGCGGCCAGCTTCATCTCGCCCTTCTGCTCCACGAACTTGGAAGCGGGAACCTTACAAACGGGGCACTTGAAATCAGCGGCCAGCTCCTCGGCGGTGTGAACGTAACCACAAACACTGCAAACAAACTTCTTCATAACTTTTTCCTCCAAATTTAATTGTTTTATTGATTTTCATTGGGATGGCACCAGCGGCATACGCCGGTGAAGGTCAGGTGGCAGGTGTTGACCTGACCGCCTGTTTCGGCAGCCGCCCGGCTGCAGAGGGATTGAGGTACATAGATCTGGGGCAGATCGATGACGCTGTCGCACTTGGTGCAGATGAAGTGGACGTGAGGTTCGGTATTTCCGTCGAACCGCTCCACGCCGTTCACCGTGCCAAGGCTGACGATCGTTCCCTGCTGCTTGAACAGCGCCAGATTCCGGTACACCGTACCCAGCGAGATGTCCGGATATTCCGGCTTCAGCTGGGCATAGACCCAATCCGCCGAAGGATGGACATCCGTTCCGCGCAGGCAGGCAAGGATGGCATTGCGCTTGCGAAATTGCTTTGTCGTCTGCTCCATAGGCACCTCCTATTTGAGAATAGTTATCATTTACACGTTTATATTAGCATAAGTTCTCCTATTTGTCAATAGGAATTATTCTCATTCACTAAAATTTTATATTTTCCTCAGCCATTTTGCTTTATATTATATAATGTATAAGCCAGCTGATGCGATAAATGATTATTTAGCGGATTATCACACATGCCATTCGTAGGGCGGGGCCATGGCCCCGCCGCAAGAGTTCGATTATTGAGCCGTATGATATTTGCTGTAATCGTAAGGTTTTTGAAGGGATTTTACTGCTCGATCGGCCAAAGTGGTCGG
>JAFTIZ010000025.1 GCA_017456645.1 Oscillospiraceae bacterium | reverse complement strand
CCAGCGGCCTCGCCTTCGGTTGCGCCGCAGACAGAGCAGGTCTTGGCGGTGTCGCAATCAGCATCCACCCAAGTGTGACCCAGAGCAGCGACCTCGTCAGCAACGTAGCTGTCGCCGCAGACGGAACAGGTATAGGTGGTGTAACCGTCCTCAGTGCAAGTAGGAGCGGTCACGACGGCCTCGTATTCGCAGATATGCTCAGTGCCGCTGCTGGCCTCGGTGTACTTGTACAGCTGCAGTGTGCTGACATAGGCTGTGTTGGTAGCATTGGAGGTGGAATAGCCGCCGAAACGGTTACCGCTGATCTGGTAGTAAATCGCGCGGGTAGAAGATGTGCTTGCCGTAAAGGTAAAGACACCGTCACTTTCGGTAACTACCCAAGCGTAAGCGGTAGTGGAGGAACCCAGGTTGGTGCTGGAGCTGTAGGTCACATAAGTGCCGTTAACACTCATGGCATAGCCGCCGGAAACAGCCTCGATGGTCCATACGGGCAGGCCGTCAGCAACAGCAATATAGCCATCAGCAACGGTTACAGTAGTGGCAGAGATCTTGCTGGCAAGGGTAGTGCCAAGGGCATTGGTGGTGCCGTTGGCAACGACGATGTACTGGCCGTCGGTAATGTCAGCCAGGTCGGTAATCAGGTAGTAGCCTTCCTCGACCTCGCCGGACACAGGCTCAGACTCGCCGCAAGCGGAGCAAACGCCGTCCACATAGGTATGGCCGGTGGCGTCGATGGGCTCGGAGTAGCTGTCGCCGCACAGAGAACAAGTGTAAACAGTCTCACCATCCTCGGTGCAGGTGGGAGCGGTGACGGAGCTGGTGTAGCTATGATCGCAGGGAACTACGGGGATCAGATACAGGTCCTTGGCCTGACCCGATTTGTACCACGCAACATAGTTGTAGGTGGAATCGTTCAGGGACAGATAACGCACACCGTCATCGGCAGTGAAGTAGATCAGGTAGGTATCACCGGAGGCAGTGATGCTGACATTCAGAGCGCTGTCCTTAGCAACCAGATCACCGGTGTTGCCGGAGGTCCAGCCCAGGTAGCTCTCAGTGCCGTCGACCTTGATGCAATAGGTGCCGTCCTCATTCTTCTCAAACACGAAAGACATATTGTCCTCGGGAGAGGTGATGGCAGAGGGCAGAGCGGTCAGGCCGGAGTCGACAGCGTTGTAGCGGGTACCGTTCATAGCGCCGGCAACGTAGAAGTAGTTGCCGCCGGCAGAGCGGATGGCAGCAATATAATAAGTACCGGACAGGTCAATGGTGACCTCAGCCTCGCCACAGACGGAGCAAATGCCGTTAGTATAGGTGTGGCCGGCAGGAGCGGTGTAGTCGGAGGTGTAGCTGCTGGAGCAGACGGTGCAGGTATAGGTGGTGTAGCCCTGCTCGGTGCAGGTGGGAGCGGTGACAACAGACTCGTTGCTGTGACCCAGAGCGTCGACCTCATCACTGACAGTAATGTTGCCGCAGAGGGTACAGGTGTTGGTGGTGTAGCCGCCCTCGGTGCAGGTGGGAGCGGTGACAACAGACTCGTAGGCATGCTCGCAGGTCTCTGTGTCACCGGTGGTAACATTCAGCTTCCAGAAGGACAGGGTCTGGCCGGAGATGTTGGTGTGCATGCTGGTATAGGAACGCCAGTTCTGGGCATTATAAACGCCCATGTAGCGAGACAGCGCCACATTCTGCAGATAACCGTAGGTGGCTTCCACAGTCCAATACTTATTTTCTCCAGTACCAACCCGAATACCATTATTCGAAGTGGTAGAATACAGCCAGCTTTCGGTACTGCCGTTGACATAGATAATCAGACCGTCAGTCTCAGAAGCGATGTTCCATGCCAGAGTATCGATGTCTTCACTGGTCATAACATTGCCATTCACGGTTACAACCACCGCAGTGGGAGCAGTACTGGCGCCGTTGCCGTTGTACAGAGCATAGGTCGTACCATCGGCAGCAGTCATAGTAATGGCAATGATATCAGTAGAGGTGATGGCGCTGATATCAACCTCGGTCCAGGTGTTGGCAGCAGGCTCAGCCTCGCCGCAAACGGAGCAGGCACCGTCAACATAGGTATGGTCGATGATGTCAGTATAGCTGTCATAGTAGAAGTTGCCGCAGGTGGAGCAGGTGTACTTGGTGTAGCCCTGAACCGTGCAGCTAGCAGCCACGGCCTCAGAGGTGAAGCTATGGGTGCAGGTAGTAGCGTTTTCGTCAGCGACCGCATACACGCTTACCGTGCCCAGACCAGTGGTGCCGGTAGCGTAGCAGGTAAAGCGGAGATAATCGGTGCTGGTATTATACATCATGGTATTGCGGGTATTTGCGCCAACTGCCTGAATGGTAGCCACGCCGTCAGTAATGGCGATCTTCCAGGAGGAGTTGGTAGACAGAGCGGTTTCCGTCTGCAAATTGTTGTAATCGGAGGAAGAAGCGTACAGATAGCCGTCGCCAACGTTCAGGGCGTAGGTGCCGCCCACAGCGCCGTCGCCGAGGGTGACGGTCTGAACGGTGCTGTCGAAGGTAACGGTGGACTTATCCTCGCTCTTAGTGATGGCAACAGGGTCACGGTAGTAGCCGTTCTGGGCGCCCATAGCATAGGCATAGTCGCCGGCGACGATGATGATCTGATCACCGATGGACAGGTCAGCCATGCTGGTGACCAGAGTGGCGGTATATGTAGTGGTGTCAGTCTCGCCGGAATCGGTGCTGGCGGTAGAGGGAGTCACCAGATCGGCGGGGACATCCTGGCTGAACAGCTTATAGCCCAGCTCGGGATAGTCAACGAACATATTACGGGCACCGGTGATGGACTGGATAGCATCGTTACGACCCATTTCCCAGGTATCAACGGGGTCAGCGGCCATCCAGCTCAGCAGAACATCCAGGCTCTCAAAAGCACCGGAGGAGCCCCACAGGTTGCTCTCGTTGCCCCAGCGGACATACATGTACAGAATCATACGAGCCACGTCACCACGGACGGACACGCCGGGATCAACATAACCGTCGCTCTCGCCGTAAGCGGTATTGCTGCGGGAAGAGTTAACGCCGGGATCGGCAGGACGGATGTGCATGATATCCGCGCCGTCGTCGCTCTCTTCGTTGGTCAGCTTGGACTTGGGCCAGGTATGCTCACGGTTGTAAGTCACGCCGGAGTCCCAGGTGCTGCTAACCATGGTGCCCATGTAGAACAGGGACAGCTGAGTGGTATCGCCGAGGACACAGTCGGTATAGCCGTACAGATCCTTCAGACCATCGTAGGTGGTAATGGTATGCTGCTGGGCAACAGCCAGAGCATTCAGAGCGGTGTACAGATCGCTGCCGGAAACAGCAGTACCGGTTCCGCCATTGTACTGAATCAGCTCTTTATAGGTGTTGCCGGAGGTGTAATAATCGGAGGCCTTGGCGGAAATAAAGGTCGCCAATTCTCCACGGGCACCCCAGTTGGCGATATAGCCACTGTCAGGATAGGTAACATCCGCGGCAGAGGTATAGCCGGAGGCTGTGGTGATGATCTCGGTGGTGGGAATGTCCGACACTGTCAGTGCAGCAGCGGGCAGAACCATGCTGGCGATCATGCAGATGACCAGCAGCAGCACCGAAATGCGCTTGGTAATGGTTTTCATAGGTTTTTTCTCCCTTCTGAAAATAATATCGTTTTTTGCGATATAATAATTATAAATGTTTTATTAACGAAAAGCAACGCAATTCGAAGCGGCAACTTGTACAATTTTCCGGCAAAAAAGGTGTGTACTATGCCCATAAACACTTGTTCGCGGAACATAACACCGGAATTATGGAACCCTTTTTCCCTTCCCGCCACGGAAAATCACGGTTTGGGGTAAAACGCAAAAAAGCCCCGACCGAAGTCAGGGCTTTTCGATTACCTTTGATCAGCGGATCTTGTTGATCAGCCGGAACAGGAAGCTCTGCTTCTCACCCTTGCGCTGCTTAGCGCCGCAGATGGTGCATTCGCCGCCCTTAAAGTTGTGCTGGCAGGCAGCCACGCCCTTGGTCAGAACCATGACGGAAACGCCTTCGACCTTCACCTTGCCATCCAGCACGGTATCCAGCCGCTTCAGGCCTGCCTCCTCACCGTTGACCCGAATCTCCCACTGTCCGCGTGCCACGCCGGCGGCGTACAGATCCACGGTCTTGGCAGACTTGGTGGCATTGAGGATGACCACGATACCATCGGAGACCTCACCCTTGACACTGCCCTTGCCCTTGATGTTGAACAGCACCAGCTCATTGGTGATCCAGCGGTAGTCCACGTTCTGCGCCACATCGGCCTTGGTGGTCAGACGCAGGGCAGCATGGGCCTTACGCAGCTCGATCAGACCCTTGTAGTACTCCACAGTCTGGGCGACTTCCTTCTTCTCCAGAACGTCCCAGCGAATCTTGTTGACAAAATCAGAGGCGTTGTAGCTGTTTTCGATGCGCTTGCCGCTTTCGTCCAGCTTTTCACGGAGCCACTCCTCACCAGCATGGATGAAGGGGATGCCCTGAGCAGTCATGTAGATCGCCGCAGCCATCTTGTTCATGCGGATCAGATCCTTGCGATCCAGCTTGCCGCAGGAGGTGATCAGCTTGTCCATGAGGGTGTAGTTATCGTGGCAGGATACGTAGTTGACGGTCTGGGTGGGGTTGGGGCACCAGGGAGTGTCGCCGGTGAAGCAATGGAACATCTTGTCCTCCTCACCGGTCAGGCCGGAAACAAAGCCACGGGTGCGGCCGTTCTCACCGGCCAAGAGGTTACGGATATCATCGCTGAAGTAAGCGAACTCAGGGGTGCGGTGGGCATTGGGCTGCGTAGCCATATAATTGCCGGGCTCCACAGCCGTATCCAACGTCCAGCCCTCGCCGTAGAAGATCACGTCGGGGTGCTTTTCGTGGACGGCATCCACCAGCGCGTTGATGGTGCCACAATCCAGCAGACCCACCAGATCGAAGCGGAAGCCGTCGATGTGGTACTGCTCTTTCCAGTAGACGATGGACTCCACGATGAACTTGCGAACCATAGCCCGTTCGGAGGCGGTATCGTTGCCGCAGCCGGAGCCGTTGGAGTAGCTGCCGTCGGCCAGACTGCGGGAGAAGTAGCCGGGAACGATCTTATTGAAGCAGAAGCTGCCGGCCTCAAACACGTGGTTGTACACCACGTCCATGACCACGCTGATGCCTGCGTCATGGAGCGCCTTGACCATCTGCTTGAATTCCTTCACACGCACCTCACCGCGGTATGGATCGGTGGAATAGGAGCCCTCAGGCGCATTGTAGTTGACGGGATCGTAGCCCCAGTTGAACTGGGGGGTATCCAGACGGCTCTCGTCAACGGAGCCGTAGTCATACACCGGCAGCAGGTGCAGGTGGGTAATGCCCAGGCCCTTCAGATAATCCAGACAGGTAGGGGTGCCGGCAGGGGTCTTGGTGCCCCGCTCGGTGAAGGCAAGGTACTTGCCCCGATTGGCCTCGGACACGCCGGAGCTTTCGTCGATGGAGAAGTCACGGACGTGGAGCTCATAGAGCACCGCGTCGGTATAGGCCTTCAGGGGGTTGGGGTTCTCATCCTTGTCCCAGCCCTTGGGGTTGGTGGAGGCCAGATCGATGATCATGCCACGGTTGCCGTTGACACCGGTGGTACGGGCATAGGGATCCACAGCCTCCACTTCCTGACCGCAGCGGTTGACCAGATAGGTGTAGTACTGGCCGTGGCGATTGCCTTCAGCCTTGGCTTTCCACACACCGTTGCTGCCACGGGTCATAGGGATGGTCTCAGCCAGATCCTCCACGCCGGCGGTGCCGCCGTGGTACAACGCCACACGAACAGACTCGGCAGTCGGCGCCCAAACCTTAAAGGTGGTGGCCTCTTCCGTCCAGTTGGCGCCCAGATCCTTGCCGGTGTATGTAAATTCCTTGGCAAAGCGCTTGGATGCATAGACCGTATTGGTCTGGATGGTGTAATCATAGCCATGGAAGCGCAGCCGGTACTGATACAGCTTCACCAGCGCAGGCTCCTGCTCCAGAGTCAGACAGAAGCTGCCCTCGGCGCCCTGCACATCGGTCACGGGTACTGCAGTGCCATCGCCCATGATCAGGCTGAAGGCATCGGTCTCGGGATCGTAGGTCGGCACGGAGGTGCGAACCAGAAGCTTACCGGTATCGTAATCCAATTCCGCGGCCAGCAGCTTATTGGTTTTCACCGCGTCATCACCCATGACCAGCTTGCCCTCGGCCTTGCCGGAGGTCACATAGTAATGCACCGTGCCGCCGGCGACGGTGGACACATCGATGCGCCGCTCGTTGAACTCCTGCTCTTCCCAGGTGCCCTTGCGGACAATGAAGCTGACAGCAGATGTGGTGTAGCCGTCCACCACAATGGTAGCCACCTGCTCGCCATCCTCTTCGGCAAACTCGTACTGCTTACCGCCCATGGTCAGGGTCCACATCCAGGCATTCCAGCCGGCATATTCGCCGTCGGGACGCAGATAGTGGAGTTTTACCGTGATCTGATTCTTATTCATAAGATGATGCTCCCATCCTCTATAAAAATTTCAGTTCTATTATAGTGGAACATTTGCATTTAAGCAATAGCAAAAACATAAAAAAATAAGCGGCCTGTGCGGCCGCCCAACAAAATTATCATACCACGGCAGCTGCGCTCATGTCAAGAATTTATTGTATGTAAATTCCGATTTCTCCGGATTGCACGGAAACGGCAGAACTTTTTTAGTCACCTTTCCATCTTGTAATTGCGCCGCCGATCTGCTATATTATAGATACAAAGAGGTGATACCAATGTACAGGTAAAACTTCCGTTCCGAAATCAAACCCGGAACAACCAAACCGCTTGGCTTTCAAATGTTTGGATGAGAGATATGTGTAATCTTAATCAGGATGGTCGCTAAACGTAATTCAAATTTCGTCACCGAAAGCCGAGCAACACCGCAGAATAGGAGGTTAACCAATGATTGAACCCAAGAACCACGAGAAATGACCCTTGACGCATCGTTTGATGGACAGTCAAGGGTCATTTCTTTTTATATATTTTACGTACAGCAGGAGCCGGAACGCTCCTGTTTTTTGCATCCTTCACAAATTTTCTCAACGCCATTGCAATCCGGAATTATCGGTAGTATAATATCGATACAAAATTACTTATCCTGCAGAAAGGAAACGGAACAATGGCTAAATTCAAAGAATTTCTCAAACGCAAGGACATCATCGTGTCCTCCAAGCGCTACGGCATCGACGCCCTCGGTGCCATGGCGCAGGGGCTGTTCTGCACGCTGCTGGTAGGCACGATCCTCAACACCCTGGGTCAGCAGCTGGGCATCGGATTTTTGAACGAAGTAATCGTCACCGTAGGTAAGGGCGACGGCGCCGTGGGCTACACCATCGGCGGCCTTGCCTCAGCCATGGTGGGCCCGGGCATTGCCATCGCCATCGGCTTCGCCCTGAGCTGTCCGCCGCTGGTGCTGTTCAGTCTGATTCCCGTAGGCTTTGCCGCCAATGCCATGGGCGGCGCGGGCGGCCCTCTGGCCGTGTATTTCGTGGCCATCGTGGCGTCGGAATTCGGCAAGCTGGTTTCCAAGGAGACCAAGGTGGACATTCTGGTGACGCCCCTCGTCACCATCCTCGTAGGCATCGGCTTCGCCGCGCTGGTAGCAGCCCCCATCGGTGCCGCCGCCAATGCCGTAGGTCAGGCCATTATGTGGGCCACGGAGCTGCAGCCCTTCCTTATGGGCATCGCGGTGTCCGTTCTGGTGGGCATTGCCCTGACGCTCCCCATCTCCTCCGCCGCCCTCTGCGCCAGCTTCGGTCTGGTAGGTCTGGCCGGCGGCGCCGCCGTGGCCGGCTGCTGCGCCCAGATGGTGGGCTTCGCCGTCATGAGCTTCCGGGAAAACCGTTGGGGCGGATTGGTTGCTCAGGGTCTGGGCACCAGCATGCTGCAAATGCCCAACATCGTAAAAAATCCCCGCATCTGGATCCCCCCTACCCTGGCTTCGGCCATCACCGGCCCTCTGGCCACCTGCCTGTTCCGGCTGAAGATGAACGGCGCGGCAGTGAATTCCGGCATGGGCACCTGCGGCCTGTGCGGTCAGATCGGCGTATGGACCGGCTGGTTCAACCCCTCTGAAACAGCCCTGAAGGCCGGCGAAGTAGCCATGACCCCCGGCGTTATGGATTGGGTCGGTCTGGTGCTGATCTGCTTTGTGCTGCCGGCGGTGCTGAGCTTTGTGTTCTGCGAGATTCTGCGCAAGATCGGCTGGATCAAAGACGGCGACCTGAAACTGGCACTGTAAAATAATCTCCCGCAAATAAAAAACTGCCGCACGAACTGTGCGGCAGTTTTTATACATTTATCAGCTGACAGCAGGCAGGAACACGCTCAGCAGGAAGCCTGCAGCGATGGCCGAGCCGATAACGCCGGCCACATTGGAGCCCATGGCATGCATCAGCAGGAAGTTACTGGGGTTGTTCTTCTGGCCTACGGTGTTGGAAACACGGGCAGCCATAGGAACGGCGGACACGCCGGCGGAGCCGATGAGGGGGTTGACCTTTCCCTTGGTCAGCTTGCACATGATCACGCCGCCCAGCATACCGCCGGCAGTGGACAGGCCGAAGGCGATGACACCCAGCACAACGATGGACAGAGTCTGCACCGTCAAGAAGTTCGTACCCACCATCGTTGCACCAACAGCGGTAGACAGCAGGATGGTGACGATGTTCATCAGGGCATTCTGCATGGTGTCGGACAGACGGTCGGTCAGACCGGTCTCCTTAGCCAGGTTGCCGAACATCAGGCAGCCGATCAGAGCGGCGGTGTCGGGCAGCAGCAGCGCCACGAAGGCAGTGACCAGAATGGGGAAGATGATCTTCTCGGTCTTGGACACCTGACGGGTCTGGACCATCTTGATCTTGCGCTGCTCAGGGGTGGACAGCAGGTTCATAATGGGGGGCTGAATCAGAGGGATCAGCGCCATGTAGGAATACGCCGCCACAGCGATAGCACCCAGCAGATGGGGAGCCAGCTTAGTGGTCAGGAAGATGGCGGTAGGGCCGTCGGCACCGCCGATGATGCCGATGGAAGCAGCCTCGGGGCCGGTGAAGCCCAGATCGGGGCTGATCAGGTTCAGCGCCACAGCGCCAAAGAAAGCGGCAAATACGCCCAGCTGAGCGGCAGCGCCCAGCAGCAGGCTCTTGGGGTTAGACAGCAGAGGGCCGAAGTCGGTCATGGCACCCACGCCCATAAAGATCAAGCAGGGGTACAGAGAAGTCTTAACACCGATGTAGAAGATATCCAGCAGACCGCCGTTCTTCAGGATCTCGCCGTAGCTGTGATACACGGGGCTGTCCGGGTTCATGAAAGCCTGCCACAACTCATCGTGGTACAGACCCGCGCCGGGCAGATTGGTCAGCAGGCAGCCGAAAGCGATGCCGCACATCAGCAAAGGCTCAAACTTCTTGCCGATGCCCAGATACAGCAGCACACAGGCAATGGCGATCATCGCCAGGTTCTGCCAGCCGCCGGCAGCAAAGCCGGAGAACAGGTAGGCAAAGCCGGACGAATTCCAGAGGTTCAGCAGAACCTCACCAACATTAATCATGGGGCAACCTCCTTAGGCAATTACGACCAGAGGAGCGTCGGTATCCACAGTGGAGCCCTTCTGCACCAGAACCTGAGCAACGGTGCCGGACTTGGGAGCCATGATTTCATTCTCCATCTTCATAGCCTCGAGGACGACCAGAACATCGCCTGCTTTAACAGCCTGACCGTTGGCCACATTGACCTTCAGGATGTTACCGGGCATGGGAGCCTTAACGGTATCGCCGGCAGCGGTGACAGCAGGAGCCGCAGGAGCGGGGGCAGCAGGAGCAGCCACGGGAGCAGGAGCAGCCACAGGAGCAGGAGCGGCAGCGGGGGCAGCGGCCACGACAGTGCCGCCGATGGCCACCAGCAGAGCGCCGGTATCCACAGTAGAGCCCTTGGAAACGGGAACAGCGCTGACCGTGCCGGAGCAGGGAGCGTAGATCTCGTTTTCCATCTTCATGGCTTCCAGAACCACCAGCAGGTCGCCTTCCTTAACGGTCTGACCCACGGACACATTGACCTTCAGAATGTTGCCGGGCATGGGAGCGGTGACGCTCTCGCCGCCGGAAACGCTCACGGAAGGAGCGGCAGGGGCGGCAGCCACGGGAGCGGCGGCAACAGGAGCGGCAGCGGCCACGGGAGCCGCAGCGGGGGCATAGGCCTCATATTCGGCAACGCACATGGCCTTGCCCAGTTCGACCTCCACCTCGTAGGTGCGGCCGTTGAGAGTTACTTTATACTTCATTATCACTTAACCTCCTTGATGGAAATAAAGCGCAGCTCGTTCAGGGGCTTGCCCAGCTTATCGGCTACGATGGCCATGATCATGGCCGCGGTCTTGGGGGGCGTATCGTACAGCTTCAGCTGACCGGCGGTACCGGGGGCAGCAGGTGCCTCCACGGGAGCGACAGGGGCAGCCACAACAGGCGCGGCGGGAGCGGCAGGGGCTTTCTCCTCCGTCTTCTTCTTGGCAGAGAAGATCTTGCCCAGCGCGATTACCACAGCCATCAGCACGATCAGGCCAACAAACACCACTGCGTAGCCCAGAACGGCCACGATGCTGGCGTTCAGGATGCTGATATTTTCCAGATCAACAGCAGTTTCGGCGGCGGCAGTAATAAAATTCATAGCTCTGCCTCCCTATCAGCACTCCACGATGGAGTAGGTGACAACATTTTCTTCCTTGGCCTTGCGCTCTTCCAGGAACTTCTCCGCCAGGTTGGGGAAGGCGATGTAGCTGAGCACATCCTCGTCGGTCTTGGCCAGATCACCCAGCTTGGCGCGGGTATCCTCAACCACGGGCTTCAGGCTGTCGGCATAGCGGCCGGCCAGAGGCTTCTCATCGCCCAGGATCTGAGCCTGGATCTCGGGGTTGATGGGAGCGGGGGTAGTGCCGTACTCGCCGCGGCAGTAAGCCTTGATCTCCTTGGAGACGGTCTTGTAGCGCTGGCCGTCCAGCACGTTGCGGACTGCCTGCACGCCGACCATCTGGCTGGTGGGAGTAACCAGCGGAGGATAGCCCATGTCGGCACGGACCTTGGGAGTCTCGGCCAGAGCCTCCTCGAAGCGATCCAGTGCGTTCATCTGCTTCAGCTGGCTGAGCAGGTTGGAGAGCATGCCGCCGGGAACCTGATAGGTCAGGCACTGGGTATCGGTAGCCATGGACTTGGGCATCAGAGTGCCGTCCTTGACGAACTCGTCACGAACGCCCTTGAAGTAATCGGCCATGGTGATCAGGCAGCTGTCGTCCAGATCCACCTCGTAGCCCAGCTGACGCAGGGCGTAGGCCAGAGTCTCGGTAGCGGGCTGGCTGGTACCGCCGGAGAAGGGAGATATGGCGGTATCGATGATGTCCACGCCGGCCTCCACAGCCTTCAGGTAGGTCATGAAGGCAAGACCGGTGGTGGAGTGGGTGTGCAGGTCAATGGGCAGATCCACAGCGTCCTTAATGGCGGAGACCATGTCGTAGGCCTCCTGGGGGCCCATGATGCCGGCCATGTCCTTAATGCAGATGGTGGCGGCGCCCATGGCCTTCAGCTCCTTGACCATCTCCACATACTTCTTGTGGTTGTGGACAGGGCTGGTGGTGTAGGAAATGGTACCGGAGGCGATGGCGCCGGCCTCGACGGTGGCCTCCATGGCGGTCTTCATGTTGGTCACGTCGTTCAGAGCGTCGAAGATGCGGATGACATCCATGCCGTTTTCAACGGCCTTCTTGACGAACAGGCGGACGAAATCATCGGGATAGTGAGAGTAGCCCAGAACGTTCTGGCCACGCAGCAGCATCTGCAGCTTGGTGTTGGGCATCTTGGCGCGGATCTTGCGCAGGCGCTCCCAGGGATCCTCATTCAGGTAGCGCAGGCAGACGTCGAACGTGGCACCGCCCCAGCACTCGGCGGCGTAGTAGCCGGCCTTGTCGATGGTTTCGAGCATGGGCTCGAACTTCTCGTAGGGGAGGCGGGTTGCGATCAGAGACTGGTTCGCATCACGCAGAACGGTCTCCACAAACTGAACTTTTCTTGCCATATTTGTATGTAACCTCCGTAAATTGGATTTTTTAAACGAGGGGATGCGGGAAGATTCGCAGGACGCAAAATCCCAATCTCCACCAAATACATAGTAACACAGCCGCCCGAAATTGTAAATAGATAATTTCCGCATTTGCGGTGAAAAGAGCGGTTATTAACCGCATAGATTGATCCACTTTCCAAAGACCGATAAATGATTGTTTGGCGGAGCAAGGCCTTCCCCTTTGGGGGAGGTGGCACGGCGCAAGCCGTGACGGATGAGGGTCGCCCCGGAGGGGCGACAGTGCCCTGCGGGCACACCTCACCCGCCCCCTTCGGGGGCACCCTCCCCGAAGGGGAGGGCATATAACAACCATTTATCATTCCAAGCTGTAATACTCCCGCGTTTTTTCGCATTGTGTCCAAAATTGCATAATCGCCATATGGATTTTTCCACAGAAATATTTATTGATTTTCTTTTATCGATAGTGTAATATAGAATTGCAAAATATGGGATGCTGGGTAACACCACCCGGTATCACTGAAATTAATGAAAGAGGTTAACTATTATGGCACAGATCGATCTGAGCAAGTACGGTATTACCGGCGCCACCGAGATCATCCACAACCCCTCCTACGAGGACCTGTTCAAGGCAGAGATGGATCCCTCTCTGGAAGGCTATGAGAAGGGCCAGCTGACCGAGCTGGGCACCGTCAACGTCATGACCGGTATCTACACCGGCCGCTCCCCCAAAGATAAGTTCATCGTCATGGACGACAACTCCAAGGACACCGTGTGGTGGACCTCCGACGAGTTTAAGAACGACAATCACCCCATGAGCGAGAGCACCTGGTCCGTTGTTAAGGATCTGGCTGTTAAGGAGCTGTCCAACAAGAAGCTGTACGTCGTCGACGCCTTCTGCGGCGCCAACGCCGACACCCGCATGGCCGTCCGCTTCATCATGGAAGTGGCATGGCAGGCTCACTTCGTTACCAACATGTTCATTCAGCCCACCGCTGAGGAGCTGGCTAACTTCGAGCCCGACTTCATCGTCTACAACGCCTCCAAGGCTAAGGTCGAGAACTTCAAGGAGCTGGGCCTGAACTCCGAGACCTGCGTCGCCTTCAACATCACCTCCCGTGAGCAGGTCATCCTGAACACCTGGTACGGCGGCGAGATGAAGAAGGGTATGTTCTCCATGATGAACTACTACCTGCCCCTGAAGGGCATCGCTTCCATGCACTGCTCCGCCAACACCGACATGAACGGCGAGAATACCGCCCTGTTCTTCGGCCTGTCCGGCACCGGCAAGACCACTCTGTCC
>JAFTIZ010000024.1 GCA_017456645.1 Oscillospiraceae bacterium | reverse complement strand
GAGTTCGATTATTGAGCCGTATGATATTTGCTGTAATCGTAAGGTTTTTGAAGGGATTTTACTGCTCGATCGGCCAAAGTGGTCGGCGGGGTCATGACCCCGCCCTACGAAAAAGTTGTGTTGTAAACAATCATTTACCACTTGATCAAAAAGCTAAGAGCCGCTGGGACGCAGCGGCTCTCGTAGGTTATGCAGTTCCCTTTGCCAGCGCAGCGATGGCCTCCGCCAGCACCGGCACGCAATTCATCGCTTCGGCGTGGGTATTGCCTGCGGAGCCGATCTCTACGATCAGCGAAGCCGTGGCCAGATCCTGATTATAGCTCTTGCTCTTCAGGCGGACACCCCGGCAAATTCCCGGCTCGTCCTTCTGCAGCAGCACCGCCAGCTTCTCGGCAAAGCTCAGATTGTCCTGCCAATCAGGGTTCTTCTCCCCCGCCGCATCGGAGCCTACCACCAGCATCATCTGGGCAGAGGGCTTTCCGTCCACCGTTGCGGAGGTGGCCCACTGGCTGCCGTCGGCATTGGTTGCGGCATCCCGATGCAGATCCAGCACCAGCTTAATGGAGGGGTACTCCTTCAGGTATTCCTCAATGGACTTGCGGGCATTCTTGTAGGAATTGTCGTAATCCAGATAATCATGGGCGGTACGGTCATGCAGCACCGTGATGCCCTGCTGCTCCAGCAGCCGAGCCAGCTCATCGCCCAGAGAGATCATATTGTAGCGCTCATCCATGGTGCGGTAGGCCGCGTAGTTTTCATACATGGAATCGGCGGTCTTGGTATAGGCCTCAGTTCCGTGGCTATGGATAATGAGAACCGTGGGCTTGTCGCCGGTCAGATCCCACTTCAGCTTCTGCACCAGCAGCGCCTTCAGATCGGGGTTGCGCGCCACCGTATTAATAAGCTTAACATACTCCACATCCGCCGCGGTGAAGGTCGGCCGCTGCCCCGGCACCGAAGGGGTGGTGGATGTGGTGGGAGTCGTAGGCGCGACCGTAGGCTCCGTCTGGGGCGGCTGGGTCTGCTCTGTGGCAGACGTAGACTCCGCCGGTGTCGGCGTGGTCGTTTCGGGAACGGCCGGTGTGCGGCCGGTTTCGGAATATATTAAAAAGGATGCCAGCTCAGGCTGGGAGAAGATCCCCACCGCCTCACCGAAAAGCCCGCTGCCTGCAAACCGCAGCAGCATGGCAGCCAGCACCGCCAGAATGCCCACACGAAGGGACAGCTTATGCCATTTCATTGCGTACTCCTATGTAAACACTTAACGCTCAGGTCTCTTCCACTTTGGTCTGGCGCGCAGGCTGCCCCGCAGATCCTGAAAAAAACGGGTCAGCAGCTGGGCACATTCTTCCTCACGCACACCGATGACGACCTGGGGATGATGGTTATATTCCATAGCAAACAGATCGCACACCGAGCCGCAGGAGCCGGCTTTCCGATCAGCCGCGCCGTAGACCACCTTGGGGATTCGGGCGTTGATGATGGCGCCGGCGCACATGGGACAGGGCTCCAGCGTCACATACAGGGTGCATTCCCACAGCCGCCAGCCTCCCAGATTGCGGCAGGCATCGGCAATGGCCTCCACCTCCGCGTGACCCAGAGCGGTTTTCGCCGTTTCCCGACGGTTGCGCCCCCGACCCACGATCTCATCGCCACGGACGATCACACAGCCCACGGGCACCTCGCCCTCCGCTGCCGCCTCGGCCGCCAGAGCCAGCGCCTCGTCCATATAGATCTCATCGTGCATGATCTTCACCTCATGTAAATAATAGCCCATCAACCGCCGACTTGTCAAGGCTGCATGAGGACAGCCGCCAGCAGAACCGCCAGCTCCTGAGGGGAAAAGGGGTCAGCACGGTGCGAAAGTTTCTCCTGCATCGACTCCAGCCGCTGCTTCAGAAGCCGCTCTATATCCACGGAATCCTGCGCCGCAGGTTTGCCCGTCAGCAGAAAATCCGTGGATACCTGAAATTCCTCCGCCAATGCCACCAGCAGCTCCACCGACGGCTCACGCCGACCCTGCTCATACATTCCCACTGCGCTGGGGCTGATCCTCAGCCGCTGCGCCAGCTGCGCCTGACTCAACCCTTTTTCCCGCCGCATGGCGGCAATTCTGGCTCCCAGCATATTCGTCACCCCTTTTGTTTCCATTTGGAATTAAGGGCATCATAGCATATTTATGGGGCAAAATCGGCTGAAATGTGGGGTCTACACGATTCGATGGATTACCCACGCAGTGTGTAGTATCCTACCCTCACAACACACAAATTTCTCCGGATAAGCCGCAAGTATACCGGAGAGGATGATATCCATGTCAACAGAAATACAAAGCAACCTTTACATCGACCCCCAGGCGCAGGCGCCGGCAGGCTATTGTGAGCGCTGCGGCGGCGAGCTGTATGCCCCCAGCCTGATCTGCAGCCGATGCCAACGTCGGGAATTTCTGCCCCTGAAGGAGCTGAGCCGGAGCTATCGAGCCGCTGCCCAGCCCCTGCGCAAACGGCTGAGCCAGCTTCGCTTTGCTCTGGAGGAGGCGGAGGATCCGGAGCAGATCTGGCACATCAAGCGCCGCATTGCGGAGCTGACCCCCATGCTGACTCAGATGAACGAGCTGGCAGAGCTGACGGAGCACTACTATGACAGGGGGTACTGGCGCAATGAAAAATATACTTTATGAGGGCTATCAAGGCCCCCGTCTGCCCAAGCAGGTTCAGCTGCAGCGGGTACAGCAGGTGCTGCAGGAGGAGCTGACGCCCCTGCAGCGGCAGACCCTCATCGCCTATTATTTTCAGGAGCAGACCATCCCCCAGATCGCCGCGGATCGGGGCGTAAACAAAAGCACCGTCAGCCGCACCCTCCGCCGCGCCGAAGCGAAATTAAGAAGATATTTGAAGTATTAACCATGGTTTGTTCAGGGCGGGGAAAGACCCCGCCTTTTTGTCGCTGTCATATTCTCCCCTCAGGGCGCATAGGCTTATGCAGAACAGGAGGGATGGACATGGCTGAGGAACGGATGGCGATGCCCCACAAGTTGACTCTGAACGAACGTAAGAAGCTGACCATGACCGGCGTGACCGAGGTGGTCAGCTTCGAGGAAGACGCGGTGATCTTAAAAACCGCCCTTGGAACGCTGGCCATCCACGGCCGGCAGCTACAGCTGAAAACCCTCTCCCTGGAGGGTGGTCAGGTGGACGTGGAGGGGGCGGTCTCGGCGCTGATCTACGAGGAGCCGAAGGCCGCCGGCGGCGTTCTGCGCCGGCTGTTCGGATGACCGCTCCGGCACAGGCCGCGGAACGGTTCGGCTGGGGGCTGCTGCTGGGATTGGGGCTGGGGGTGCTGTACGGCTTCCTGCGCCCCTTGCGCCGCCGCAGCTGCTGGGCGGCAGACCTGCTCTTTGTGGCCGCCGCCTTCTGGGCGTGGCTGGTTCTCAGCTTCGCCGTCTGCCGGGGCGATATCCGGCCGGGCGCCACCGCAGCCCTGGGCATCGGCGCGCTGGTCTGGGAGCAAACTGCCGGACGGCTTTTGCGAACGCCCTTCCGGCTGTTTTGGGCGGGAACCTACCGAATTTTTGCCATTCTTTCCTTTCCTGTCCGAAAAATTTTTGAAATATCCCTGAAAAATGGCAAAAAAGTATTTGCATCTGCGAAAAAAAGGGGTACAATAGATTGGAGAAGCCGTCGGCATCGCCGGCGCGGATCCGGAGGAAACCAAAATGAAAAAGCGGATCAATCCCCTTTCCAAAATAAAACTGGTATACCGACCCGGCAGCAACCTGATCAAGGTGGCGCTGCTGGCGGTCATCGTACTGTCTACAGCCGCCCTGATCACCATCCACGCCGCCATCGACCGCGGCGAAGCCCAGCGGGAGGCTCTGCGAAATGAGGCCATTATGCTGGAGCAGGAGAATCAGGGTCTTCAGCAGGACATCAGTGCCCTCGGCTCTAAGGACAGTATCATTGAAATTGCCGGCAAGCAGTTAGGTCTTGTGCCTAACATTATTATATACATCACCGCCGATTGAATTTGAGAGGAAGCAAGGAAAAATATGGAGTTAACCGTTGGAGCCATCCTGGAGGGAAAAGTCAAGACCATCACCAATTTCGGCGCCTTTGTGGCCCTGCCCGAAAACAAGACCGGCATGGTACATATCTCAGAGGTGGCCAATGCCTATGTCAGTGATATCCGCCAGCATCTGACCGAGGGTCAGGATGTTAAGGTCATGGTGATCGGGCTGGAGAACGGCAAGGTCAATCTGTCCATCAAGCGGCTGGAGCCCAAGCCCCAGCGCGAAAATGCCCCCCGGAACAATTTCCGCGGCAATCATCAGGGTCAGAGCCAAAATAGCAGCCGTCCTGCCCCTGTGCAGCCCGCCGCGCCCAAGACTGCGGATCAGCTGTTCGAGGAGAAGCTGAAGGCCTTTATGACCGAGTCCGACAGCAAGCTGTCTTCCCTGAAGCAGTACTCCGAGCACCGTCCCCGCAGAAGAAGATGATCCCCACGGGCTGCCCTCCACGGCAGCCCGACTTTGTGGTATAACCATAGTAAGGTAAATGAAAACAAAGGATCGATATTATGTCAACCGTTTTGATCACCGGCGGATCCCGGGGCATCGGTGCCGCCACGGTGGAGCTGTTCGCCGCCCGGGGCGACACCGTCTGGTTTTTGTACGAAAAAGAACATGAAGCCGCCAAAGCCGTAGCAGAAAAGACCGGCGCGAAGCCCATTTGCTGCGACGTTGCCGACGGCAGGGCCGTCCGTGCCGCTTTCGAGACCATAGGTCATGTGGACATTCTGGTCTGCAACGCCGGTATTTGCCACAGCGGCCTCATGAGCATGATCAGCGAAGACCGTTGGGATCGGCTGTTTGCCGTAAACGTCAAAGGCATTTACCACTGCGTCAACGCCGCCATGCCCGGCTTTTTGCAGCACCAGAAGGGCTGCGTCATCACCGTGTCCTCCATGTGGGGGCAGGTCGGCGCATCCTGCGAGGTAGCCTACTCCGCCACCAAGGGTGCGGTCATCGCCATGACCAAGGCACTGGCCAAGGAGCTTGGCCCCAGCGGTATCCGTGTCAACTGCGTGGCGCCCGGCGTGATTTTGACGGATATGTGCGCCAATGTGGATGAGCAAATTCTGGCGGAAATGGCCCAGGAGAACCCCCTCGGCCGCAACGGCACCCCTATGGACGTGGCGCAGGCCATCGTCCGGCTGGCAGATTCGGAATTTATCACCGGACACGTTCTGAGTGTCAACGGTGGCTATGTCATATAGGAGGATACACATATGAAAATTTCTATTGGCTGCGACCACGGCGCCCTGGAACTGAAGAACGTTCTGGTTGCATACCTGACCAAGAAGGGCTATGAAGTGAAGGATTTCGGCACCTACACCGCCGATTCCTGCGATTATCCCGAATTTGCCGAGGCGGCCGCCCGTGCCGTGGCCACCGGCGAATGCGACAAGGGCATCGTGCTGTGCACCACCGGCATCGGCGTATCCATCACCGCCAACAAGGTCAAGGGCATCCGCTGCGCCCTGCTCAGCGATGTCATGTCCGCCCGCCTGACCCGTGAGCACAACGATACCAACATGATGGCCATCGGCGCCGGCGTTGTGGGCCAGCTGCTGGCGCTGCAGATCGTGGATACTTGGCTGGGCACGGAGTTCTCCGGCGAAGCCCGCCACCAGCGCAGAATCGACAAGCTCATGGCTGTCGAGGGCTGATATAGCGCCTATCCATCCCCAGCCCGCCCACCGGCGGCTGGGGAATTGTTTTCACCGCGGACGGAAAGGACGTGCCTTCATGGATTATGTTAACTGCCAATTGTGCCCCCGCCGGTGCTGTGTGGATCGTACCGCCGGTCAGGTTGGCTTTTGCGGCTGCCCCGATACGGCGCTGGTAGCCAAAGCCATGCTCCACCAATGGGAGGAGCCGGCGCTGTCGCCCAAGGGCATCAGCGGCACCATTTTCTTCGGCGGCTGCACCCTCAAATGCGCCTACTGCCAGAACCGGGCAATCAGCACCTGCGCCACCGGCGAAGCCGTGGATAGCGCCGGTTTGCGGCGGATCATGGAGGAGCTGATCGATCAGGGCGCGGAAAACATCGATCTGGTCACGCCCACCCAGTTCCTGCCCACCATCGCGGCGGCACTTTTACCGGGGCTGTGTGTTCCGGTGGTGTACAACTGCGGCGGCTACGAACGGATCGAAACTCTGCAGGCTCTGGAGGGCTTAGTGGATGTTTACCTGCCTGACCTGAAATACGCGGACAACGGCCTTGCCGCCCGCCTTTCTCAGGCCGGAGATTATTTCCCCGTGGCACAGGCCGCCATTCGGGAGATGGTGCGCCAGACCGGTGTCGTGCAATGGCAGGGTGAGCAGGTGGTCAAAGGCACCATCATCCGCCACTTGATCCTGCCGGGTCAGGTGGAAAATTCCCTGAAGGTGCTGGATTGGATCGGCGAGACCTTCGCCCCCGGCGAGGTTCTGGTGAGCCTCATGCGCCAGTACACCCCAATGAGTGGCCTTGCCGCCCCCTTAGACCGCACGGTTACCGACGAAGAATACGACGCGGTGCTGAGCTGGATGCTCCTCAACGGTCTGGACGGATTTACGCAGGATCGCTCCGCCGCGGACTTCAGCTATATCCCCGGCTTTTAATTGTTAAATTTCTTCCACGGGGTAGCACAGCGGATAAAACTGTGTTATAATGCATCCAAGTATACGAAAATGGAGAGAATACTATGCTGGAACTGTTATCCCCGGCCGGGTCCATGGAGGCTCTGAAGGCCGCGGTTCAAAACGGCGCCAACGCCGTATATCTGGGCTGCGGCACCTTTAATGCCCGACAGGGTGCCCGGAATTTTACGTCTCAGACCTTAGCTGAGGCCGTGAAATACTGCCATGTCCGGGGCGTAGCTGTCCACCTGACTCTCAACACCCTCGTCTCCGACCGGGAGACAGAGGAGCTGGGCAGCCTGATTCGTCACGCCGCCAGCTGCTGCGTGGATGCCTTCATCGTGCAGGATCTGGGCGTGGTGCAGCTGTGCCGCCACATCGCCCCCAATGTCCCCATCCACGGCTCCACTCAGCTGACCATCCACTCCCTCCCCGGCGTGCTGCTGTGCGCGGCATGGGGCATGAGCCGCGTGGTTCTGAGCCGGGAGCTGAGTCGGGAGGAGATTCGCTACATCTGTGACAACTCCCCTATTGAGATCGAAGTGTTCGCCCACGGCGCACTGTGCATGTGCTACTCCGGTCAGTGCTACCTCTCCGCCGCCATCGGCGGACGCTCCGGCAACCGCGGCCGCTGCGCCCAGCCCTGCCGCCAGAGCTACGGCTACAGCCGCTGGGAAAACCGCTACCCCCTGAGCCTGAAGGACAACTGCCTCATCGAGTACCTGAAGGAGCTGGAGGAAATGGGCGTGGCCTCCTTAAAGCTGGAGGGTCGCATGAAGCGCCCTGAGTACGTAGCCGCCGTGACCCAGTGCTACCGCAAGGCGCTGGACACCGGCTCGGTGACCCGGGAAATGCGCGCTACCCTTATGAACGCCTTCAACCGTCAAGGCTTTACTGACGGCTACTATACCGGCAATGTGGGCAAAACCATGTTCGGCACCCGTGAGGACAAGGGCGACGAAGCCTTCTTTAAGCAGATGCGCCAGAGCTACGAGGCCGTAGAAAACAGCCTTGTTCCCGTGACCTTCCGGGCAGAGATCTATCCCGACGGCAGCCGCCTGACCGTCACCGACCCCGAGGGTCGCAGCTGCACCGTCTACGGCCCCACGCCGGAGGCGGCTCGCCGCTTGCCCCTGACCGAGGATCTGTTCGCCGCCCGTGTCAGCAAGACCGGCGGCACCCCCTACCGCTGTGAGGACGTGACCGCCCTCATCTCCCCCGGCCTGACTCTGTCCGCCGCGGCCATCAACAGTCTGCGCCGTGACGCGTTGGATCAGCTGACCGCCCTGCGGGCAAGACGGGATGTGCCCACCTTGCGCAAGACCCGCAAATTCGCCCATTTCAGTGGCTTCCGGGGCGCTCCTGCCCTGACGGTGCAGGTCACCTCCGCCGACCAGATCACCGGCCGGCTGCTGAAAATGAACCCCTCTATGCTGTATGTGCCCCTGCATCTGCTGGCTGCGGACACCAAGCTCTGCCGCGAGCTGACCCGAAAGACCGAGGTGGCCGCAGTGCTGCCCCGAATCTGCCACGACGGCGATCTGGAGCGGCTGCGCATGAGCCTTCGCACGGTGCGCGATCACGGCGTAAAGGCCGTGCTGGCAGGCAATCTGGGTCTGCTGCTGCCCGCCCGTGAACTGGGCATGCGGATCCACGGCGACTACGGCCTGAATATCTACAACTCCGGTGCTATGAATGCTGCTCGTGATCTGGAGCTGGCATCGGTGACCCTGAGTTTTGAAATGACCCTGCCCCAGATTCGGGATGTGAGTAAAAGCGTGCCCTGCGAGATTCTGGCCTACGGCCGGCTGCCGCTGATGGTCACAGAAAACTGCTTGATCCGGGGTCTGTCCGGGGATTGCACCTGCCATCTGGGCTCCACCCGGCTGACGGACAAGACCGGAGCGGATTTCCCCGTGATCAAGGACGGCAATTCCTGCCGCAGCATCCTGCTCAACGGCAAGAAACTGTACTGGCTGGATCGTCAGGAGGATCTGTCCCGTCTGGGTCTGTGGGCGACCCGTCTGTACTTCACCACGGAAAATGCCAAGGAAGTGGATCAGGTGCTGGGCTCCTACACCACACCCGCCCCCTTCGCCCCCGGCAACTGCACCCGGGGTCTGTATCTGCGGGGCTTGGAATAAGCACCCGTATATCCCTAACCACCATTGGTTTTTTGAAAGGAACCGCTATGAATGTGATTTTAGCCTCCCAATCTCCCCGGCGCAAAGAGCTGCTGGGTCTGCTGGGCATCCCCTTTTGCGTCCGCATCGCCGATATCGACGAGACCATGACCCCCGGCGCCGCTCCCTATTCCGAGGTGGCACGGCTCAGCCGCATGAAGGCCCTCGCCATCGCCAGAGAGCCCGATGACGTGGTCATCGCCGCGGATACCATCGTGGTCTGCGACGGTCACGTGCTGGGCAAGCCCCGGGATGCGGAGGAAGCAAAGGATATGCTGCGCCTGCTGTCCGGACGGGATCATCAGGTCATGACCGGCATGACCGTCCTGCGGGGCGATGCCGCCGCCGTGGTCACCGAGGTCACGGATCTGCACTTCCGTGAGCTGACCGAACGGGAGATCGAGGCCTACGTTGCCTCCGGCGAGCCCATGGACAAGGCCGGTGCCTACGGCATTCAGGGCGGCGCCGCGCTGTTCTGCAGCCGCATGGAGGGCGATTATTACAACGTTGTGGGGCTGCCGGTGTGCCGGCTGACGCAGATTCTGCGCCAGATCGCCCCGGAAGAAATGGGAGATACGGTATGAGACACTTTTTCAGCACCCGCATTCGGGTGGTTTTGATCCTCGCCCTGCTGCTTACCGGCATTCTGGCGGTGGTCAGTGGCCTGACGGGCCAGAATATCCCCGGCATGATCGTTCAGACCGTGCTGACGCCTCTGCGCTCCGGCGCCAACGCCCTGACCAATCAGGCCGAGCAGATGTATAACTATATGTTCCGCTACGAGTCGCTGCAGGCAGAAAACGAAGCCCTGCGCTCTCAGATCGCCGAAATGCAGGAAAGCAACCGCCTGGCTGACTCCATCTCCCGTGAGAACGACCGGCTGCGTCAGCTGCTGAAGCTGAAGGAAGCCAATCCGGATTACGAGCTGGTGGACGGCTATGTCATCTCCCGCAGCTCCACGGATTGGAACAGCTCTTTTACCGTTGACCGGGGCAGCCTCCACGGCATCGAAGCCGGCATGGTGGCCATCACCGCCAACGGTGAGGTTGTGGGTCTGGTAACGGAGGCCGGCAGCAATTACTGCACCGTCAAGACCGTGCTGGACTCCTCTCTGGAGATCAGCGCCAACATCGCTTCCTCCGGCTACTCCGGCATGGTTCAGGGCGCGTACACCTCCGACCTGCGCCATCACCTGCGTATGAACTACCTGCCCAGCTCCGCGGTCATCCGCAACCGGGATCAGGTGGTCACCGCCGGCTCCACTGTTTACCCCCGGAACCTGATTCTGGGTTACGTGGTGGACGTGGGTCTGGGCAGCACCGGCGTTGCCAAGTACGCCATCATCGAGCCTGCCGCCGACATTGAGAATCTGGAGCAGGTCTTCATTCTGACCCATTACGATCAGGAGTAAGCCATGGCACGTAACAAACACGAATTTCGACCGGACACCTTCCGGGAGGACATCCTCGGCAAGATCCTGCTGACCAAAAAGCAAAGTCAGCGGTTGCTGCGGTGGGTGCTGTTCTGCACCGTCTGCCTGACAGGCCTGATCCTGCAGGACGTGGTCATGAGCCGCTTTACCATCTTCGGCACAACCACGGATCTGGTGCCCTGCTGCATTCTGGCGATCTGCATCCTACAGGGCGCGGAAAGCGGCTGCATCTTCGCCCTGTGCGCCTCTCTGATCTATTATTTCTCCGGCTCCGCTCCCGGCATTTTTGCCATTCCCATGCTCACCTGCATCGCGGTGCTCACCGCGATTTTCCGTCAGGCATACCTGCGCAAGGGATTCTCGACCCTGCTGCTGTGCACCGCCGGCGCGCTGCTGGTGTATGAGATTGGCACCTTCCTCATCGGCCTGTTTCTGGGCAGCACTATCGGATCCCGTTTTCCGGCGTTTCTGATCACCGCCCTGATCACACTGGCCTTTGTACCCCTACTGTACCCCATCCTTCTGTCTATCGGCAAAATCGGAGGAGAAACATGGAAAGAATAACCCGCACACGGGTAGGCATACTGCTGCTGATCGTCAGCCTGATCATCGGTTTTTTCAGCTTTAAGCTGTACGATATGCAGGTCATCGACACCGGCGGCGACACCAATAACATCACCACTTTCGAGACTCTGACCCGGGTCAAAGCCGCCCGGGGCAATATCCTTGATACCAATGGCAATGTGCTGGTAACCAACCGCGCCAGCTACGATCTGGTCATCAACCACTACGTTCTGACCAGCTCCGCCACCCCAAACGCCACGCTTTATAAGCTGGTCAAGCTGTGCCAGAGCAAGGGCATCGAATACACCGATCACCTGCCCATCACCAAGGAAACCCCCTTCGCGTACACCCTCAGCGACTACAACGCCACATGGCAGAACCATTTTCAGACCTTCCTTGCCTACCGGGATAATCTGGACTCGGATATTACCGCGCCGCTGCTGATGAAAAAGCTCCGGGAAAGCTACGGAATCCCCGAGGACTGGAGCGACGAGGACGCCCGGGCGGTGCTGGGTCTGCGCTATGAAATGAGCCTTCGGTTCTGCGTCAACAGCCTGAGTAACTATATTTTCCTGTCCGATGTGGACACGGACACTTTGGCCTCCGTGCTGGAGCTGAACATTCCCGGCATGAACGTGGAAGCCTCCACCGTCCGTCAGTACAGCACCAAATACGCCGCCCATATCTTAGGCTACATCGGTGCCATGAGCGCCAGCCAATGGGAGCAGTACAAGGACAAGGAAGGCTATTCCATGGACGCCCTTGTGGGTCAATCCGGTCTGGAGCAGGCCTTTGAGGAATACCTCCACGGCACCGACGGTACCCGCGTGGACGTGGTCACCAAGGACGGCACGCTGGTCAAATCCTACTATCTGGAAGAGCCCAAGGCCGGCCAGAACGTGCAGATTTCCATCGACCTCAACCTGCAGGCCGCCGCGGAGGACTCTCTTGCCATCACCATGGAAAATCTGCGCGATCCCACCATCAATCTGGAGGGTGACGGCCTTGATGCCGCCGGCGCCGCCGTTGTGGCTATGGATATTAAGACCGGTCAGGTGCTGGTCTGCGGAAGCTATCCCACCTTCGATCTGAGTACCCTGTTTGAAAACTACAACGATCTGCTGGAGGCCGACTTCCAGCCCATGTTCAACCGGGCTCTGCAGGCGGAGTACCCTCCCGGCTCCACCTACAAAATGTCCATGACCATCGCAGGCATCGACAATTACGCCATCACCGCCACGGAGCGGATCTATGATGCCGGTAAGTTCACCAAATACGAGGGCTTCTCCGCCAGCTGTCTGTACTACACGAATTACGGCATGAGCCACGGCACCATCGATTGTACCGATGCGCTGAAGTGTTCCTGCAACTACTTCTTCTACGAGCTGGCCGACCGGCTGAAGATCGAAGCCATCGATGCCACCGCCAAGAGTCTGGGTCTGGGCGAAAGCACCGGCGTAGAGCTGTATGAGCGGCTGGGTCACCGTTCCAATCCCGATACCAAGGCCGCCCTGCACACCGGTGACGACGCCCGCTGGTACACCGGCGACCGGATCCTGACCGGCATCGGCCAGTCCGAAAACCGGTTCACCCCCATGCAGCTTTGCACCTATATCACCACCATCGTCAACCGCGGCACCCGTTACAAGGCCACCTTCCTGAACCGGGTTGTGTCCTCGGATTATCAGGAAGTGGTGTTTGAAAACTCCACCCAGATCCTCAGTGAAACCAAGATCTCCAACACCGCTATCAACGCGGTCATGGAGGGCATGGAGAAGGTTGCCCACGAGTCCGGCGGTACCGCCAAGCGCATCTTCGGTGACTACCCCATCCGTGTGGCCGCAAAGACCGGCACCGCCCAGACCGGCGACAAGTCCCACTCCGATAACGGCGCTTTTGTCTGCTACGCCCCCGCCGACGATCCGCAGATCGCCGTGGTGGTCTACGGCGAGCGAGCCGGTCACGGCCGCTCCATGGGCGACGTTGCCAAGGCCATTCTGGACGCCTACTTTGGCGTAGATCAGTCCGGTGAGACCCTCCCCGGCGAAAATGAGATCAGCTGAAACGACCAAACGGCTCCCCACCGGGGAGCCGTTTGTTTTACAGTAGGATAAATGATTGTTTGCCGGCAGTGCCGGCTGACAATTCGTGTTCGGTTGGTCAATATTCGTTACACCATTGGGTACCGCTCGGTATCTTTCTATTCCCGAAAACTGAGCTTTTGGTTACCGAGTGACCCCCTACGGTGTT
>JAFTIZ010000023.1 GCA_017456645.1 Oscillospiraceae bacterium | reverse complement strand
GTGTCGCGCTCCCGCGCGCCAAAGACGCCCTCTTAAGGATCTCCCGTCGCGCACTCGGTAAGAAGTTCGAAAGATAACACCCGGCAGGGCGAAAATCGGAACATTTTCGCCTTAGTTTCTAGGCTTCGCCTTAGATCCTAGATTGCGGGAGGGGTTCTTAGGGGAGCTCGCTTTTGCGAAGCAACTAGCGCCTCCCCTATGCCGATTTCTTTGGTTACTTTCTTGTTCGGAAACAAGAAAGTAACACGTCCCACCGCTAAACATTCATTTATCGTTCTACGCACAAAACCGGCTCACGGAGCGTTGCTTCGTGAGCCGGCTACTATGTATCAAACCTCGCAGGGGACTTTTTGAAGGAACTGAGCCATCAGCTCATAGCCATCGGCGGTGTATTCGCCGGTGGCGGCGGCATCCTTCTCGGTATATCGGGCGACCTTCCGGCTCTGATACCGGCTGTCATAAATAATGTAAGGAACCGGCTCGGAGGAGTGGGTGCGAATCCGGATGGGCGTAGGATGATCCGGCAGGATCAGCATCCGGTAGGGTTCGCCGCTGGCATCCATCGCCGCCTTCACGGGCGCGATAATCCGGCTATCCAGATACTCGATGGCCTGAATCTTATCCGTCATACTGCCCTGATGACCCATTTCGTCCGGAGCTTCCACATGGATATAGACAAAATCCTGTCCATCCTCCAGCAGCGCCTTCACGGCGGCAGCGGCCTTGCCCTCGTAATTGGTGTGCAGAGAGCCCGTAGCCCCCGCCACATTTACCACCTGCATCCCCGCGCCCACGGCAATGCCCTTGAGCAGGTCAACAGCGGAAATCATGGTGCCCTTCAGGCCGGTCTTTTCCTCAAAATTATTCAGTGACGGCTTGGTGCCGGCACCCCAGAACCACAGCGAATTGGCCTTATTCTTCCCTTCCGCTGCCCGCTTCAGGTTCAGCGGATGGTTGTTCAGGATATCAAAGCTCTTCTCCATCATCTGCCGGAACACTGTTTCCTTGGGAAGATACGCACCGATGACCTCACCCAGATGATCGTGAGGCTGTTCGAAATCCAGCACGCAGCCGTTTTTCCACACGGTGATATGGCGGTAGCTGGTGCCGGAGAAGAATTGAAACTGCTCATTATTAAAGGCCGCGCGGATAGAATCCATCAAAACATCCGCATCCTCCGAGGAGATCTCGCCGGAGCTGTGATCGATGATGGTCTTGCACTCGTAAGGCTCATCCTCGGAAAGCGTGACCAGATTGCACCGGAACACGATATCCTCCGGCTCCATGGCAACGCCCACGCTCAGCGCCTCCAGGGGAGAACGGCCGGAATAATTTCGCTTGGGGTCATAGCCCAGCACCGCCAGATTGGCCACATCCGAGCCGGGCTTCATGCCATCGGGCACCATTTTCGCCAGACCCATAGTGCCCATGGATGCCAGTGCGTCCATATTGGGGGTAGCGGCGGCCTCCAGGGTGGTTCTGCCACCCAGCTGTGCCAGAGGCTCACCGGCCATGCCGTCGCCTAAAACTACGATGTATTTCATAACTGTATCTCCTCATAGAGCTTTCGTCCGCACAGGACGGACAAACAAAGATACTACGTATACTACCACTTCCCGCCGGAAAATGCAAGATGATAACCGCAGTTTTTGCGCATCCTTCACTCTCCTTCCGTGGATTTTTCCCCGCAGGCCTTGAAAAACCGCAGCCGCAGCGATAAAATAAACACATGACCCCTTCCCCTTTCGGGGCTTTGCAAGAAACATCAAGGAGGTTTCCATGGGACTTCGAAATAAGCTCGCCCAATACCGCCAGTACAAAAACGGCATCAGTCACTGTACCTTCAATCCGGAGGGCCCCGGCGTGGTGCGGATTCATCTGGTGCCGCCCAAATTCCGGCTACTGCGCTCCAGCTCGTACATCGTCATTCTCAACGGCTACTACCTTCTGCCCATCGGCTATTCCTGGGCGCTGGTGCTGTCCTACTTCATGAATGAGGTCAACCGCTTTGACGGCCGCCCAATCGAGCCGGCAGATGAGGAAACCATCGTCAGCGCCACCGTCCGCAATGTGCGCAAGGTGTACCCCTGCGCAACGGAGGATGAGATTCGGGAGGATCTTCAGGAGCTGTTGCGCGTGCTGTTTGCGGTGGCGCGGGGCAACGATCCTGAGATCGAGATCGAAAAGCTATCCATACGCGCCTACGGCAAAAACATGACCGCCCCCCACCGGATGGATCTGATGGTCAGCGCCATGACCAACGCCGAAGGCAAATGGCAGTGCAACCAGAAGTGTCTGTTCTGCTACGCCGCCGGTCAGCAGCTGGGTGCGGTCAAGGAGATGACCACCAAGCAATGGAAGCAGGCCATCGATCGGCTGGAGGCCGCACGGGTGCCCATGGTCACCTTTACCGGCGGCGAGCCCACCCTACGGCCTGACATCGCCGAGCTGGTGGGCTACGCAAAGCGGATGGTGACCCGATTGAACACCAACGGCGTCAATCTGACACCGGAGCTGGTGCGGCAGCTGAAGGACGCGGGTCTGGACAGCCTGCAGGTCACCCTTTACTCCCACGATGAAGCCGTTCACAACGCCCTGGTCGGCAGCGATCACTTCCGCGATACCGTCCGGGGCATCCGCACCGCCGTGGAAGCCGGTCTGGATATCAGCATCAACACGCCCATGTGCCGGAAAAACGCCGATTTCGACAAAACCCTTGCCTTCGTCCATTCTCTAGGGGTGCGGTTCGTCACTGTCAGCGGTCTGATCTGCACCGGCATGGCTCATATCAACCACACGGAATACGATCTGACCGCAGAGGAGCTGTGTCAAATTGTCCGCACCGCGAAGGCCTTCTGCAACGACCACGAAATGGAGATGGACTTCACCTCCCCTGGTCTGATCAGCGCAGAGGTTCTGGAGCAGCTGGGCATGAATGTGCCCATGTGCGGCGCGGCCTTAAGCAACATGGCAATCGCCCCCGACGGCACGGTGGTGCCCTGCCAAAGCTGGCTGGGAGCCGATGCAGGCCTTGGCAACATCCTGACAGATCCTTTTAATAAAATATGGAAGCATCCCGCAGCTCTTCGGCTGCGGCGAATGACGCAGGCGCAGGCTCTAACCTGCCCCTTCCGGGCAAAGAAGGGCGGTGACCGGTCATGAAAAAAGGACGCGTAAACGCCACCTACGACGAAGAATACACCAAATCCAACCGCACCTTCCCCGTAGGCAAGACCATCTTGCTGGTGATCATTTTGCTGGTACAGATCGGCATCATCGTCGCGGCGTGCTGCCACCAGCCCCAGCCTCAGGACATCATCCGCCGCTATGACGTGACGGTTCAGGCACGGGATGACGGTTCTCTGGACATCCGCTATCGCTTCCTGTGGGAAGCCGTGGACACCTCCGAGGAGCTGACATGGATCCGCATCGGCATTGCAAACGACGACTACACCGTCTATCCCGAATCCGTATCCGACAACATCCGTTACTACCAGAAAAAGAGCGAGGACGGCGAAGTGTATCTGGCCCTGTATCTGGATCGGGCCTACACCGGCGGCGAGGTGCTGGAATTCTCCTTTGAGATCAATCAGCAAAATATGCTTTGCCGGGGCGCGTACGACTATTTCTTCGAATTCATCCCCGGCTGGTTCAATTCCACTCCGGTGGAGCAGTACACCTTCCGATGGGCCGACGACGGACGGATTCAATCGGTGGAAGGTGGCCGCCGGCAGGACGGCTATTACACATGGAGCGGCAGCCTTGGCTGCGGTGAGTATGTGCCCATGCGGGTGCATTACGGTCAGGATGTTTATGCCGGCTGTGCAACCGCGCCGTATCAGGCCTTTGACGACAGCGGCACCTACAACGAACTGCTGGAAGACAAGGTCGGTCTGATCGTATTGGCCTGCGTTGCGGCAGCCTTGTTGATCATCGTTCAGGTCTGGATCATCGACAGCGTAGTCTCCTATCATCGGGGACGGGGCTTCCTCTACGGTCACGGCTACCACGTCCACATTTACGGACGTTCCAACCCCCATTACATCCGCGCCCGTGATCGGTATAACGCCGAGCACGCCGGTCACTCCGGCGGTGGCTTCCGTGGCGGTGGCTGTGCCTGTGCCTGTGCCTGCGCCTGCGCGGGCGGTGGAAGAGCCGGCTGCAGTCAAAAGGACACCTACTCCAGCACCGAAGCACAATAACAACAAGGGAGGCAACCGCCTCCCTTGTTGTTTGTTAAATGGTCATTTGTGTTTCAGCATATCCGCAAGCGCCTTGTCCTGCTGAGCCTTGGCGCGAGCCGCGTCGGCGCTGTTGCCCGTCAGCTCTGCGCCCCTCTTAAGATCCACCGCCCGATTGTATCGCTGCTGGGCATTGCGGAAAGCATCGCTGTTGGAGGTGCCGCCTGCCTTTAGCAGATCGCCCATGGCTTTATCCATTTGCGCCTGCTCCCGCGCGGCTTGAGCTGTATTGCCTCTGGCCAACGCACCGGCCTTACGGTTGGCAGCCTCCTTATATTTGCGCTCCGCATCTCTACGGCCGGTTTCCCGCGCCTCTGCGCTCCCGGTGCTGCCTCTAGAGGCTGCAGCCAGACCCAGAACCAGCACCACCGCAAGAATCAGGACCACCGCCGGCAGGCTGCACACTTTCAGGGTGATCCGCAACCATTTGGGGAACGCCTGCACGAAGCCCAGCAGCCCCAGCGCCAGCGCCGCCACCAAAATCACGATGATCTTCACTGTGCCGTCGTTTTTGACCAGTGTTTTATCAGCGTTATAGTCCTCAAGGCTGACGGTTTCATAGACGATCTGCACATCCTCCGGACGGGAGGCAGCCAGCTTCGCATAGGTCTGCTCATCCACATACAGTCCTCTGATAGAGTTTCCGATGGTGGGAGACTTGCAGTACACCGTAGTGGTGATCAGTTCCACATCATATGGATATGCTTCATAGCTATGGGTATCCCATTGCACTTCCACGCCATTGATCCAGACATTAAAAACGCCCCGGGATATCTGGTTGTCCGACCGATTGATCAATGCAAACTCCAGCGTCAGCTCTTTTCTGATGGTATTTTCCTGAATGCCGAACAGCCGGATATCGATGTAGTCCGGTTCCTCCCAGACAAAGGGGCGGGACAGCCAGCCCTTTATGGCATCAAAGCCCACACAGGTCAGCAGCAGCACCGCGATCACCACCATAATGATACCGGCGATGATGTTTTCGTTCAAAGGTTTTTTCTCCGTTTCCATTTTCGTTCCTCCGTCATCATAATTTCAGCAGCGACTCGCTGTATTCCAAACTCCAGCCGTTTTTCTTGCGGTCATAAACGATACTCTCACCGGCGATATTCAATGTTTCAATGTATCGGGTCACCGACCGCTGGGAGATCTCCAGCCGCCGGGAGAGCTCCTTGGACGAGATGCCGGGGTTTTCCGTGATCTCCTTCAAGATAATGAGCGCATAAGACACAGAGCGGCTAAAGCTTTCTGCTGTCTTTTTGCGCTTATGGGCAGCCAGCAGCGCATATTTCAAATTGCCACGCAGGGCTTCAAAATCGGGGTAGACCGTGATCCGGCTGCCGATCTTTTTCGGATCGCATTGACCCACAAAGATCACCGTTTCTGAGAAATCACGCACCTCCTGATAGTACGCCAGCAGCTGCTCCTGCTCCTCCCATGGCACACCGGCTGTGCAGACCAGCACTGCCAGCGGATCGGACACTAGAATGTCCGTAGCGCATTCTGCCGCCACCAATTCCATCGCATTGGTCGGTATATAGGTGCCGATGATCTCTGCCTCCTCCGCTGAGAAGCCAAACGCCCACACCGTCTGCCGTTGAACGAATTTGCCGTCATTCATTCTTATCACCTCGCGATCATTATAGCACACCCATACAACAACTGTCTTGCGCGTTCTGCAAAAAATAGTCAAATTTTACTGAAATAAAAAGCGCCCCTTCCCACGAAGGGAAGGGGCTGCAGTGACCGTATTTACAGCAACTTACCGCAGGACCAGCAGGTTTTTCTGGTGTTCAGATTCTTCGTTTTGCACACGCCGCAGACCAAATAGCCGTCACGGCTTTCCGTCTGCTTTTTTGAGGGAGCTTGCACAGCAGGCGCAGGCGCCGGCTCAGGTGTCGGTGCGGCTACCTGAGGAGCGGAAGTCTGAGGCACATAGCCACCCATCTCAAGATCGCCGGGCTCAGGCTTGCAGAACACCAGCAAGTTCATCTGGGTTCTGACAGGCGTAGTGCTCAGCAAAATACAGCCGGGGGCCTGCTCCGAGGTCGCCGTCTCCATGGAGTAGAATCGCCAGCCCTGTCTTGCCTGCTCATCAATGAGCTTCTGGAAATAAGCGGACACCTCCGTCGACGATCCCTGAATCACCATTGCCGCGGGTACAACCTTGTATTTCATAATATAATCCTCCTCTTTTCTCGGCTTTCTGCCTTTTTATGGATGAATTGATTATATCATTTGCACGGATTATGTCAATGCGACAATATTCGTCCCACGCTTCACACTTCCAAACAAAAACACCACCCGATCGAGTGGTGTTTTTCGAAGCGTAATAACCCTAATTATGAATTTCAAAGAAATCAAAAATCCTCACTTTTTATTTTCTGCGGTAAACCATATCATATAGTGTATTATCTTCCGCATACAATACCATTTCTATATTGCCGCCAAGTTCTTCTTCATAAAAGACTCCCTCAGTAAAAGTTAGAGAAATAATTCTTCCTTTTACAGAGTATGTTCCGCTAGCGCTACAAATATCATTGTTAAAAACCGTCATCATTTCACAAGATCCATCGGAAGAAAGGCTCAGCGTGAAGGTTGAAAAAGAAATATGCTCAATGTAAATGAAACATGTTGTCTTTTTGCCTTCACTTGGCAGTTCTCCATTCATCGTTACATTGCTAAGCGGAACTTTTTTGATTAAATAATCATCATAAACCTTATAGAAGGTATATGGGTTTTGTTTAAGTTCCAGTTCGGCAGTTTTTAACAACAACGGATCATTAGTAATAACTTGTTCTTTTGTTGCGGTATAATCACCATCGCCATTGTTTGTAAGTCGGCCACTAAAAACAGAATCCTGATAACTGTAACCGGTATCCGTGCTGGTAATAACGATGGTTTCCTTTTCACTTTCCTTCCCAGAAGACTGCACCTTGAAATCAACATATAAACTGTTTGTATCGTTAAAGGACACATCAGTATATGTCCCAGCTGGATTCAAGGACACATCTTCTGCAGGGGTATCGTTGATATTGCTTTGTGTGGCGCAACCGCAAAGCAATAAAAGAATTACACAAAGGCAAACAAGCATTATTTTTTTCATAAAACCACTTCTTTCTAAAGGTAATAACCGATATTGGTTAATATGATTATATATCATATTCGGTTAATATGTCAAGTAGAAAGGGTTTGGTTTTTGTGATCTCCTATCAAAAGCTTTGGGATACGATGAAACGCAAGGGCATCACTCAATATGCCTTGATTAAAATATATCGCATCAGCCCCGGTCAAATTACACGACTGAAACGAAACGAAAGCGTTAGCACCCACACCATCGAAAACTTTTGCAGAATCTTAAAATGCGATGTAGGGGATATTATGCAATATATCCCAGATGAGGAATGAACTGCCCAGCCGGAGAAAGTCGGCTGGGCATTGGAATTTATTGGGCGTTTTATAGTGGACGATATAGGACTCGATTTGCACTAGAGAGTATGGAGCCCTGTCCACAGCCGTACCGGCTGCGTCCACGGCTCCATGGACTCTTCCCCGGGCTAAAAAAGTGTCCACCGGACACTTTTTTGCCTCGCTTTGCTCGGCCGCCCTCTTCGAGTCCAATCTATATCGTCCACCAAAAAAACACCACCCGATTGGGTGGTGTTTTTTTGGTGGACGATATAGGACTCGAACCTATGACCTTCCGCACGTCAAGCGGATGCTCTAGCCAGCTGAGCTAATCGTCCAAGCGCAAGATGCATTATACACACCTGTACGGAATTTGTCAAGCAATTTTTTTGCTTTTTTCAAAATATTTATCCGACCACACCGTCAACGTCCTGCTCACCCACAAATTTGATCACCAGCCGGTTGGGCAGGCATACGATCTGGGTGCCGCCACCACAAAACCCCCGCTCCATGCAGTAATGATCCGGGCAATCCGCAGCCGTCACGGCGATCTTGCCGTCCTTTACGGTAACGGTGTTGCTGCCGCGGTCGCTGCGCACCGTAAATTCCTGATCCACGCCCAGATCAACCGTTTTATATAATGCGCCGTCCAGCCAGACTTCCGCTCGCTCAGCAGCTTGCCCCGGCATCAACAGCCAGATGCTCAAAGCTGCACACACCGCCAGCAGCCCCAAAAGCAGCGCGATCCACGTTTTCGATTTCAATGCGCTTCACCTCACTTGGATTGTAGCCTCAGTATACCAAAAATGCGCCCAAATAGCAAGAAAAGTTGCAAAAAAGTTCTTGACTTTTCTTTCACACAATGCTAAAATGGACCAGCCGCATCGAAGGGGCTTAAGTTGGTGCGCTCTGCACCCGCCTTTAGAGCGAGACTACACAATATAAAGTAGGTGAAACAAGAAAATGAAGGCAGTTATCGTTACCGGTGGCAAGCAGTACACCGTGTCCGAGGGCGACATCCTGTTCATCGAGAAGCTGAACGTTGAGGCTGACGCCACCGTGAAGTTCGACCAGGTTCTGGCTGTGCTGGACGGCGACAATTCCAAGATCGGCGCTCCCGTTGTTGAGGGTGCTGTAGTCGAGGCTAAGGTCGTTAAGAACGGCAAGGGCAAGAAGATCGACGTCATCACTTACAAGCCCAAGAAGGGCGAGAAGCGTCACATCGGTCACCGTCAGCCCTACACCAAGGTGGAGATCACCAAGATCGCTCTGTAATTATGACTAGATGCGAATTTTTCACCGAGGGAGACCGGATCACCGGTTTCACAATCTCGGGTCACAGCGGCTATGCTGAAAGCGGCTCCGACATTGTCTGCGCCGCCATCTCCGCTGTTGTTACTATGGCCGAAGCCACCATCAATGATGTGTGCGGCGCCAAGGCCAAGGTCCGGGTCAAAGACGACGATGCTCGTATCACCCTGACCCTCCCCGCATCCTGTGATGAGGAAGAAAGCGTCCAGGCAGTTCTTGCCGGCATGATGCTGACACTCATCAGCCTGCGGGATGATTATCCTGATTATATCGAAGTTTTGGAGGTGTAATTCCCATGCTGAAGATTGGTATTCAGTACTTCGCTCACCACAAGGGCGGCGGTTCCACCAAGAACGGTCGTGATTCCGAGGCTAAGCGCCTGGGCGTGAAGCGTGCCGACGGTCAGTTCGTCCTGGCCGGCAACATTCTGGTTCGCCAGAGAGGCACTCACATCCACCCCGGTGTCAACGTCGGCATCGGCAGCGATGACACCCTGTTCGCTCTGGTTGACGGCACCGTCCGTTTCGAGCGCAAGGGCAAGGATCGCCGGCAGTGCTCCGTGTACGCCGAGCAGTAATTGTGCATTAAGAACGAAGGGCTGTTGCAAACTAACTGCGACAGCCCTTTTTCTTAAGTTGATAGTTGAGAATTGAGAGTAGATCGTTTCACAGCCAATTCACAACTATCCACTCTCAACTGTCAACTGTCAACTAATTCCTACGTAAGGAGGTATTCCTATGTTTGTAGATAAAGTACGCATTACAGTCTGCGGCGGACGGGGCGGCGATGGTGCCGTTGCCTTCCACCGTGAAAAATACGTGGCAGCCGGCGGCCCCGATGGCGGCGACGGCGGTCACGGCGGCAGCGTGATTCTGCGTGTCAATGACAATCTGTCCACCCTGCTGGATTTCCGCTACAAGCGCAAATATGCCGCCCAGGCCGGCGCCAACGGTCAGGGTCGCAGCATGAGCGGCAAGCGGGGCGAGCCCCTGATCATTCAGGTGCCCCGTGGTACCGTGGTTCGGGATGCGGAAACCAACGCCATCATCGTGGATATGTCCACCGGTGAAGATTTTGTCATCGCCAAGGGCGGTCGGGGCGGCTGGGGCAACGGCCACTTCGCCACCCCTACCCGTCAGGTTCCCCGTTTCGCGAAATCCGGCCTGAAGGGTCAGGAGCGGGACATCATTCTGGAGCTGAAGCTGCTGGCAGACGTGGGTCTGGTGGGCTTCCCCAACGTGGGCAAGTCTACCCTGCTGTCCGTCACCTCCAACGCCCGCCCCAAAATCGCCAATTACCACTTCACCACCCTGTTCCCCAATCTAGGCGTGATCTTTGTTGACGAGGGTGTGTCCTTCGTCATGGCGGACATCCCCGGCATCATCGAAGGCGCTGCCGAGGGCGCGGGTCTGGGTCACGATTTCCTGCGGCACATTGACCGCTGCCGTCTGCTGGTTCATGTCGTTGACGTATCCGGCAGCGAAGGTCGGGATCCCGTGGAGGATTTCGATGCCATCTGCGCCGAGCTGAAGCATTACAGCGTGGATTTGAGCGACCGTCCCATGATCGTAGCCGCCAACAAGACCGACATCATGGAGCCGGACAGCGACAATCTGGAGCGGCTGCGCGCCCATGTAGAGGCCGCCGGCTGCCAGCTGTATGAGATCAGCGCCGGCACCACGCAGGGCACCAAAAATCTCATGCGTGTGGTAGCCGAGCGGCTGCGCACCCTGCCCCCCGTGACCATCTACGAGCCGGAGTATGTCGCCCCCGTCATGGAGGCCGGCAACCCCGAGGATCTGCTCATTGAGCATCTGGGCAGCACCTGGGTCATCACCGGCACCTGGCTGGAGCGACTGATCATGGATATCAACTTCGACGATTATGAGTCCAGAAACTACTTCGATCTTCAGCTTCGCAAGTGCGGATTGTTTGCCCGGCTGGAGGAAATGGGCATTCAGGACGGCGACGTGGTGGATATTTACGATTTTGAGTTTGAATATCAGCGATAAAATATTTGCATATTTCAACTATTTGTAGTACAATAATGGGGTCGCAGAAGCGACCCCATTTTACGTTATTGACTGAGGTATTTCCATGATCCGAAACCTGAACCAACTGAATTTCAGCGGCTTCGGCACCGTGGCTCCGGAGCGCAAGGATCAGTCCGGCAGCTCCGAAACCCGTCAGCGGCTGGAATCCAGTCAGGAACACGCCCCCATCTATCATGCCGAGGCCGACACGTGGCTGTACGGCGTCGGTGGTATGACGGTGCTTTCCGTCAGTACCGACGGTACCGATTTTCAGGATTTCTATCTGGATAAGACTGTCTGCATCCGCAAAGGTGTATATTTTTACATTGCGCCCTTCCGTCAGATCTCGGCCTGTGCCGATTACGATGCCGCCCTCGCGCCTCAGGAGCTGTCCGCCTGCCGGCCTCAGGATCTGCTGATCCGTCACAACCTGCAGGTGACCCAGCTGTACACTTTCTTCTATCAGGAGAAGGAACAGGGCTTCTTTTTCTCCGGCGAGCAGCATCCCATGCTGGAGCTGACCTACGTGGATCAGGGCAGTCTGCACAGCGTGGCCGATGGCGTGGATCTGCCTCTGTCCAAGGGCGACATGGTGATCTACGGTGCGGATCAATGGCATATGCAGTACGCCGATATCGGCGTCGCGCCCCGATTTGTTACCATTTCCTTCGATCTGGAGGGCAGCGATCTGGCTCCCCTGCTGAACCGGAAGATCTCGCCGCCCCAGGCTGCCGTAACTTTGCTACAGCAGATGCTGCGGGAGCAGGAGCACATGGACGCCTACTCCACAGACATCATCATTTCCCAGCTGAATATCCTGCTGCTGATTCTGCTGCGCAGCGATGGCGCCCCTGCCGAAAAGCTGAAGGCCTCCAACTCTTTGCATTCCGACAATGAGATTATCCGCCGGGCTCAGCAGGTCATCTCCACCCACATCCGGGAGAAGCTGACGGTGCCCACCGTAGCTGCCCGTGTGAATGTGAGCCCCAGCTACCTGACGGCGCTGTTCCACAAAAAGCTCCAGATCTCCCCCGGCGAATACATCCGCCGGATGAAGCTGCAGGAAAGCAAGCAGATGATCCGGGAAAACTCCATGAATTTCACCCAGATTGCCGAGGCACTGCAGTACTCCACCGTTCACCATTTCTCCCGTCAGTTTAAGGAGAAATTCGGCATCACTCCCTCGGAATACGCAAAATCCGTTCGATAACCACACCCCGGTGTACCAAGTACACCGGGGGTGTTTCTGTAGCATGGATGATTGTTTAGGAGAACGTTGTCCTTTTCTTGTTTCGGCAAGAAAAGGACGAAAAGAAACCGGGCGTGGAACATTCCACGCCCGATTTTTTAATTTTCTTCCACTCGGCGGATCTTCGCGCCAAGGGCGGTAAGCTTCTCGATGAGGCGCTCGTAGCCACGCTCCACATAGTGGATATTCTCCACACGGGTGGTGCCTTCCGCCGCCAGACCCGCAATAACCAGTGCCGCGCCGGCTCGCAGATCTCTGGCACGAACCGTAGCGCCGTGGAGACCGTCCTTGCCGTAGACCGTAGCGGTCTTGCCGTCGATGTGGATCTCCGCGCCCATAGTCTCCAGCTCCGTGCAGTAGCCAAAGAAACGGGTCTCGTACACACTCTCCGTCAGGCGGCTGATGCCACCTGCCAGCGCCATGCACACGCAGATCTGTGCCTGCATATCCGTGGGGAAGCCGGGATAGGGACGGGTCTTGACCGTAGCGCCGCTGAGCTTGCCGGTGCTGCGGATGCGGATGCAATCGTCATAATTGGTAACCTCCGCACCCATTTCGGCCAGCTTGGAGGTGATGCAATCCATATGCTTGGGGATCACGTTTTTCACCAGTACGTCACCGCCGGTGGCCACCGCGGCGGCCATATAGGTACCGGCCTCGATCTGGTCGGGGATGATGGCATAGCAGCCGCCCTGCAGGGCTTCCACGCCCCACACCTTCACCGTGTCGGTACCGGCACCGGTGATGTGCGCGCCCATGGTATTGAGGAAGTTGGCAAGGTCAACGATGTGAGGCTCCTTGGCCGCGTTTTCGATGACCGTCTGGCCGGGCAGCAGCGCCGCCGCCAGCATAATATTCACCGTAGCGCCCACGCTGACCACGTCCAGACTGACGCGGTTGCCCTTCAGGCCGTTGGCGCCGGGCTCCATAGCCACATATTCGTCGGTCTCCGTCACCGCCGCGCCCAGAGCCTTAAAGCCCTTGATGTGCTGGTCGATGGGACGGGATGCGAAGCTGCAGCCGCCGGGCAGCGCCACATGGCTGCGGCCGAACCGCCCCAGCATAGCGCCCATGATATAGTAGCTGGCGCGCATCTTTCTGACCAGTACGGGATCGGGCTCTTCCTCACGGATGTTGGTGCAATCGATGCTGACCACACCGGAGCCTTCCTTTTCTACCACCGCGCCCATGCTTTCCAGAATGGACAGCAGAATACGAACATCGGAGATATCCGGAACATTTTCAATTCTGCACCGACCCTTAACCAGCAGGGTTGCCGGCAGGATGGCGACGGCGGCGTTCTTCGCGCCGCTGATGGTGACATTGCCCATAAGAGGGGTGCCGCCGTTGATCTCATATATAGCCAAGGATGGTTCACTCCTTGCAAACAGTTTTATTCAATGTAGAATTATACCATACCGCTGAAATTATGTAAAGTGGTATTTCACACTTTTTATCGCCGTAACCCCTTGGGATAATGGTTTTTCAGAACAGTTCCGTCACCTTTCCCCCAGCCGATGGAGTAGCCGTCCGCACGAACAAGGCACCAGCCCCGCTTGTCACAGGGTACGACATCACCGTGGAGATACGCTCCCAGCTGCGCGCTGTCCGCCGGAAAGGACATGGCGTTTTTGCAATCACCCAGCCACAGCGCAAGGGCGTGAGCCGGCTCGAAACGCCCCTTTTTCACCTCGCCCAGCTCCAAACCCGGTCGCAGAACCTTCAATCGGGCGATGTCCGGCATCTGCGGCGGCGCCCAGTACAGGCTCTGCCCGAACAGCACCGGCCGACCGTCAGGCAGGTCAATGCCCAGTTCTTTGGCAAAATCCAGCCATTCCTTCGGCGGTTTTTCCGCCTTGACGCTCACTTCCGGCACGTCCTCCTCCCCACGGCGGCGCAGCACCGCGGCAAAGTGACCCTCGCCCTTCAGTAGATGGGGCCACAGACGGAAGGAGCCGTTCTCTCCGGCGGCAAACCAGGGCGCAGACACAACCTCCGGATAAAAAGCCGGATGACTCTCCAGAAACGCCGCCACGGTCTGCTCATTCTCCTCCGGAGCGAAGGTGCAAGTAGAGTACACCAGCCGTCCTCCAGGGCGCACCATCTGAGCACCGGAGTGCAGGATCTCCCGCTGGCGAGCGGCGCACATCTGTACGGTCTCCTGACTCCAATCGGTCACCGCGGCCTCCTCCTTACGGAACATACCCTCGCCGGAGCAAGGCGCATCGATGAGCACCCGATCAAAAAAACCGGGGAATCGCTTTTCCAGTACCGCCGGATGCTCATTGGTCACCAGTGCGTTGGCGATACCCAGCCGCTCGATGTTGCGCGACAGAATTTTTGCCCGCTTGGGGTTGATCTCGTTGCACACCAGCAGCCCCTCACCCATCAATCTGCCGGCGATCTGGGTGGATTTTCCGCCGGGAGCGGCGCACAGATCGCAGATCCGCTCACCGGGCTGAGGATCCAGCAGCGCCACCGGTGCCATGGCGCTTGCCTCCTGCAGGTAGTATACGCCGGCCTCGTGATAAGGGTGCAGACCGGGTCGCGCCTCGGGATCATAGTAAAAGCCCATGCGCTCCCACGGCACCGCGTCCCGCACAAAGGGCATTGCCGGCGGCTCGCCCTTCAGAGGATTAAACCGCAGCGCCACCGCCCGCGGGCGCTGAAGGCTTTCAAGATATTGGGGATATTGCGCCCCCAGCTGTAGTTCCATCCGCTCTAAAAACGCCTGCGGCAGCATTGACATCGCCCTTTCCGGTTTTTTACCATTGTACCACAAGACGAAAAAGATTGCCACCGCAATTTCTCTCCTGAATAATTGCAGAAATTGACAAAAAACCTTGCATATTCCAAACACTTTGATTACAATAGCGAAAAGGGGCAGCGTTTGCCCCTCGTTTCAGTGTTCTGCGGCTCACCAAGCCATCGCAGGCAGAACGTTCCGATCTTGATAATCGAGCAGCCGAATGCTTTGCGTCTGCGGCGGGCAAAGCACAGAAATGTATCACAGCTTTGCAGACAGCTTTTCTGTGTGCAGCCATGTAACCGTTTACAACGGTTGTTTAATATCTTCGGCTGTTTGGTTATAGGGGTACGGGCATTGCGCCCGTACCCTGATTGAAAGGTGATGGATTTGGATCTACTGAGCAAACTGAACTCGGATGCCTTCTGGCAGTCCTTTTTGCAGTACAAGCATGAAAACGAGAACATTTCCGCACACGAAAAACGGGATCTGGCAAAATTCGTAGAGCAAAAGGAATATGCCCCCGTGGTAGAGCGGATCAATCAGGGGCTTCCCCTGCCGGTGCCTCAGCTGGTGCAGCTGAACAAGAAGCATTCCGCAAAAAAGCGCACGGTCTTCGTTTTTGACCGGCCGGAAAACTATGTTCTGAAGGCCGTTTCCTACCTGCTCCATCAATACGATCATGTGTTCCCCCGAAATCTGTACTCCTTCCGCAAAAGCATCGGCGTCAAAAAGGCCATTGCGGATCTGACCGCACGGCGAAAAACCTGCGGTCTTTACAGCTACAAGGTGGACATCCATGACTATTTCAATTCCGTCAGCACCCAAAAGCTGCTGCCCATGCTGCGTGAAACCCTGAAGGACGATCTGCGCCTGTATTCCTTTTTGGAGGGTCTGCTCTGCGAGCCTGCGGCCCGTTGCGGTGAGCAAACCGTTTTCCCCAAAAAGGGCATTATGGCCGGCGTGCCGGTTTCCGGTTTTCTGGCGAACCTGTATCTGAAAGAGCTGGATCATTGGTTTGCCGATCAGCGTATCCTATACGCCCGCTATTCCGATGACATCATCGTCTTTGCTGAAACAGCCGGGCAGATCGCGCAGTACGAGCAGCGGATCAAGGAATTCTTGAGCAAAATGGATCTGACGGTAAACCACAAAAAAGAGTTTCGCACCTGCCCCGGCGAGCCATGGGAGTTTCTGGGCTTTTGCGTCAACGGCACCCAGATCGATCTTGCCCCCATCTCTCTGCAGAAGATGAAGGACAAAATGCGCCGGAAGGCCCACGGTCTGGTTCGCTGGAAAAAGCGTACCGGTGCCTGTAACGAGCGGGCGATTCGGGCATATATCCGGCATTTTAACCGGAAATTCTACGACAACCCCAGACACCACGAGGTCACCTGGTGCCGGTGGTATTTCCCGACCATCACCACATCGGCCAGCCTGAGCATTCTTGATGCCTACTCAGTGGAGTGCATTCGCTTTATTGCCACCGGCAAGCACACCAAGGCGAATTACAATCTGCGCTACGAAGAGATCAAAGCCCTTGGCTACCGAAACCTGGTAAATGCCTATTACCATTACAAAAAGACCGATCTGCTGTGATCAGACAAAAAAGGGACTGTTGCAAAATGAAAGTTTTGCAGCAGTCCTCTTTTTGGTACCGCACACGCAGTCAAATCCGAACCAAAGCCAGCGGCTTCCAGTTCTGCAAAGGTAACGGTTTTCGAACCGTCTTTATAGTTGCCGGCAAACACCAGATGATCGTCATACAGATAAATAGCATTGACAAAGCTGTTAATCAGCCGACGGCGATGCTCCACCTTGCTCGTATCCCATGATTGTAGAAAGTAGAAATAGTAAAAAGGAGTTTCTACTTATGACAAGAAAGCAAGCAATCACCAAGGCAATCGCCGCATTACATCAAACAGGCGAGAACGCCGAAGCCATCCAGCTGCTGCAGGATCTCAGCGACGAGCTGCCCCTGATCCACTGGTCGGACAAATCCATCCGGGATACTGTGGAGCAGTTTATGCTGGACAACGGCATGCCGCCCACGGTCTCGGATTTTAAGAAGGCCGGCATGCCGCCCCACATGGTCATCCAAAACAAGTACAATATGACGCTGGGGCAGTGGCTGGATCAAAACTATCCCACCCGTAAGCCTACCTTCGATGAACTGAAAGCCAAATACACAAAAGCTTTTATCAAGGACTACAACCGCATCAAGCCCCGGAGCCAATATGAATTTAGCGAGAAAAAGCGCCCGGATACCCGCAGCTGGCAAACCGTCGCTGCTTACTACAATACCCGTTCCTGGCGGAAGCTGCTTTCCACCCTTAATCTGCCCCTGCACAACACATTGCACCGAGAGCGTGTCCCTCAAAAAATCACCGTCGCCATCCACCACGACTACGATTTCAGGGATTAGAAATTGAAATTGCATCCGTTTCTACGCCTGTGTTATTTCAATAACTATTGACTTTTTGAAATAACGGGCATATAATTTTATCAGTATTTCAAATTCATGGAGGTACTAACTATGAGCCGTTCCGGTGAATATATCCGCAACATGACCGGCGAAGCCGAATATCGTTCTTTCCGTCCTGCCCCCCTGCCGCCTGAGCCGGCGCTGGAGATGGACGATGAAATGCTGCGTCTGCTGGTGGATGCCAACCGCCGTCTGGCGCAGTTGGATACCGCTGCGCAGCTGATCCCCAATACCGAATTGTTCGTGTCCATGTATGTCCGCAAGGAAGCCCTGATGTCCTCCCAGATGGAGGGTACCCAGTGTACCTTGGAGGATGTTCTGGATCCCGAACTGGACACCAACACCAATATGGATGTTTCCGATGTTATCAATTATGTCAAGGCCGCGCAATTTGCCTTGGACAGACTGAACTCTCTGCCGATTTGTAACCGACTTCTCCGGGAAACCCATGAGATCCTCATGGAAGATGTCCGTGGGCAAGAGGAAAACCCCGGCGAATTCCGCCGGAGTCAGAATTGGATTGGGCCTGCAGGCAGTACGCTGAAGGACGCCCGGTACATTCCGCCCAATGTAGAGGATATGGAAGATGCCATGTCTGAGCTTGAGAAGTACATCAATGGCAGCGAGGCCTACGACCCACTGATTCAAGCTGCCCTGATCCACTATCAGTTTGAAACCATCCACCCCTTCTTGGATGGCAATGGGCGCATTGGTCGCTTGCTGATTCTGCTTTACCTGATGGAACGCAAACTGCTGAGCAAGCCGGTCATCTATGTTTCGTATTTTCTCAAACAGAATCAAATCGAATACTACGATCGTATCAGAGAGGTTCGCAGAAGCGGCAACTATGAGCAGTGGGTTCGGTTTTTCCTGGAGGCCGTCAGCAGCGCCGCAGAGGACGCGTTGGAGTCTGCACAGAAGTTGTCGTGTCTCCACGAAAATAACGTCACACGGCTCCCTAAGCCCACACGGAGCAAGGATAATATCCGAGCTGTATTTGACTACTTGGAGCGGCATCCCATCATCGACATCAAACGCACCGCCGCTGCTCTTGGCATCAGCTACAATACCACCGCCACCGCTGTCAAAAAGCTTCAGGAGCTGGGCATCCTGAAAGAAACCACCAACGCCGCCCGCAACCGAGTCTTTGCCTACGAAGAATACCTGCAAATTCTCAGACAAGGAACCTGACACAAAATGCCGCCGATGCATAAGCATCGGCGGCCTGTTCGTTATTAGACATATCCCATCCGTTATTTTACGATGTTCTCTAAATCAATACTGTACGAATCCTCCAGCAGAATATACCGGCAGCCGTTTTCTTTGCACAGTCGCAGATTTTGCTCATTTTCAAAAATCAACGCAGAATTAACATTTTGAACAACTGCGGTGTTGTTGACATATGCCCATAACAAGTGTATAATTAGTATACAGCAAGTAAAGGAGAGATGCGAATGCCCCGTCCGGTAAAAAGCAGAAAAGTATGTCATTACCCGCAAACACAAGCATTCCATCCAATAAGTGACTACGAGAATAAAGATCCGGTTGTTTTGTGGGTAGAGGAATACGAAGCAATCCGTTTAATTGACAAGGAAGGCTTTTCTCAGGAGCAATGCAGTGCCTTCATGCAAATAGCACGCACCACTGTCCAGAGAACATATGAAACTGCCCGTCAGAAAATCGCTACCGCTCTGGTAGAAGGCAGACCTTTACACATTGAAGGCGGTGATTATACGATCTGTGACGGCCAAAACTTGGATTGCGGTCATTATGCATGTGAAAAATACCAATATCGGCAACAATACAATAATAAAAAAGGAGATTATACTATGAGAATCGCAGTTACCTATGAAAATGAGGAAATCTTCCAGCACTTTGGTCACACCGAACAGTTTAAGATCTACGACGTGGAGAACGGAACAATTGTTGCATCTCAGATCGTAGATACCAACGGCAGCGGACATGGTGCGTTAGCCGGTGTCCTTACCGCGCTGAATGCGGATGTATTGATCTGCGGTGGTATT
>JAFTIZ010000022.1 GCA_017456645.1 Oscillospiraceae bacterium | reverse complement strand
TTATCTTTCGAACTTCTTACCGAGTGCGCGACGGGAGAGCCTTAAGAGGGCGTCTTTGGCGCGCGGGAGCGCGACACTCAGCGCCTCTTAAGTCGGCTTCTTTTCGTACTTTTCTTGCCGAAACAAGAAAAGTACATCGTTTTCCTAAACATTCTTTTACCTGATTCCCCCATCAAATACAAAAGTCCGGGCTGGAAACCAGCCCGGACTTTTTGCCGTTCTTACAGATTATAATACTTCTCAAATTCAGCAGGGTGCGGAATGGCAGCCAGCTGGCGGCACTCGGCACGCTTAGCCGCAACGAAGTTCTTCAGCAGCTCCTCGGGGAACACGCCACCGGCGGTCAGGTAATCGTGATCTGCCTCCAGCGCGTCCAGCGCCTCCTCCAGAGAGGTGGGCAGATGGTGCAGCTTGGCCTTCTCCTCATCGCTGAGGTGATACAGGTTCATATCGTAGGGGCCCCAGCCGTTGGCATGAGGATCGATCTTGTTCTTCACGCCGTCCAGACCTGCCATCAGGATCGCAGCATAGCAGAAATAGGGATTGCAGGTGGCATCGGGGTTACGCAGCTCGAAGCGGCGCTTGTCGGGGCTCTTGGCGTAGGCGGGGATGCGGATAACCGCAGAGCGGTTGGAGGTGGCATAGCCTACGGTGACGGGAGCTTCGAAGCCGGGCACCAGGCGCTTGAAGGAGTTGGTGCTGGGGTTGGTCAGGGCGCACAGAGATGCAATGTGCTTCAGCAGACCGCCCATGAAATAGTGAGCCGTTTCACTCAGGTGGGCATAGCCGTTGTCATCGGAGAACACGGGCTGGCCGTCCTTCAGCAGCAGCATATGCACGTGCATACCGCTGCCTGCCTCGCCGTAAATGGGCTTGGGCATGAAGGTGGCGGTCTTGCCGTACTTCAGTGCGGTGTTGTGGATGATATACTTGATCATCATGGTGGCATCGGCCATGTGCACCACCTCGCCCAGCTGGGGCTCGATCTCGAACTGGCCGGAGGCGGCCACCTCGGGATGGTGGTAGTTGATGTCGATACCCATTTCCTTCATGAGCATGCACATTTCGCTGCGGCACTCATAGGAAGTGTCGAAGGGCTTGGCAATATGGTAATTCTTCTGCTTGGGCACCACAACGCCCAGCCCCTCTACCGCGCTGTTCCAGTAGGACTGCTTGGCATCCACCCACGCACTGAGTTCCCGGCCGCTGACTTCCCAGCCCACCTGATCGAACAGATAGAACTCGAACTCCGGCAGGATCAGCATGGTATCGGCCACGCCGGTATCCTTCATGTGCTGCACCGCAGCCCGGACGATGTTGCGGGGGTACTGGGGCAGAGGACGGTTTTCGGGGTTGTCGATGATCATGGCATTGCCGGTCATGGACAAGGTGGGAATGGTGCAGAAAGGATCTACAACTGCGGTGTCGGGATCGGGGATAAAGACCATGTCGCTCTTTTCCACCACAGCGTAGCCATAGTTGGACGCATCGAAGCCGATGCCGCTGACCATGATATCCTCGGAGAAATTCTCCGCGGGGATGGTCACGTGGCGATACTGGCCGTTGATGTCCACCATCTTGAAGTCCACCATTTGAATGCCCTGCTCCTTGATCAGAGCCAGAACGTCAGAAATTGATTTTGCCATATTGTCACTCCTTTTATTATAGTAAAGGTATTATTCTGCCTCTTTAACGATCACGTAACCATCCACCAGATGGGCGCTTTCCAGCGTGCCGGTGATCTCCACCTGACGATCCATCAGGTCGGTGATGATCACCTTGCCGTCACGGCATTCGATGGCGGTCACATTCTTCATAACGATGGAGGCAGGCTCCATCACATTCTTATATACAGTAGACAGGCACATAAAACTTCCTCACTTCACGTTCAGGCTGGCCAGCACGGCGCTGAGGCGCAGGTTGCCCTTCTCGAAGTCGGACACCGCCGCCATGACCTGCTCGTAGGCCACGGGCTCACCGGCCTTCTGCAGCTGAACCGCCAGATCCGCCAGTTCCTTGGCGTGAGCGGCATTGTGACCGACCATGTACTTCATCAGAGCGGTCAGCTCCTCCATAGGGGTATGCTCGCAGGGGGTATGGCAATGGCCGCAGACACCGGCGCAATCGTGGCTGTGGTCGTGGGTGTGACCCTCGCCGTGGAGGTGGTCATGCTCATGGGGATGGGCGTGACCATGGCTGTGCTCATGGCTATGCTCGTGGCTGTGAGTGTGGCCATCGTGGGTGTGCTCGTGGGTATGGGTATGGCTGTGCGCATGGTCATGGGCGCCGCCAAGATGATCGTGGTGAATGTGCATAGTTTCGCTCCTTTGCGTTTTTTTACATTATAATCGTATTACACCCAGTTGTCAAAGTATTTATTTTCCCCGGATATCCCCCGCAGGGGCTTGCGAAACCGAAAGAAATGCGGTATAATCCCAGAAAACGCCCACAGGAGGAAATCACATGGCCGACCATCACGAACATCACGATCACGCATACCTTCACGCCCACGGCATCGCCCATTCCCACGGCCATGTCCATGAGAACCAGAAAGCGGTCATCAACCGCCTCGCCCGCGCCATCGGCCATCTGGAAAAGGTCAAGCGCATGGTGGAGGACGGCGTGGATTGCTCCGAGGTTTTGATCCAGCTGGCGGCGGTGCGCTCCGCGCTGGACAACACCGGCAAAGTGATCCTGAAGGATCATATGCGCCACTGCATGGTGGACGCCGTAGCCGCCGGTGACGAAGGTGCTATCGACGATCTCTGTCAGGCCATCGATAAGTTTATGAAGTAAAAACCGGGGCACATAACGTGCCCCGGTTTCATTATTTGTCGGAAACATTCTGGTTGCGGCGGATCTCCTCGATGCTTGCCTGCAATTCGTGGATCCGCGCCAGCTGGGTGGCAAATTCACCGGCATCCGTAGATGTGCCGGCCTGCACCGCCTCGAAATACTTCCGACCCAGCTCCTGATAGGCCTCACGGAGCCGCTGCTCCTGAGCCGCTACGGAAAATTCCGCGCTGATATTGCCGGTAACATTCTGGACAGCCTTGCCCAGATCATCAAAAAACTTACCCATTTGCGCTTTCCTCCTGTTCCTCGGTTTCCTGCGTTTCTTCCTCAGTGGCCTGCTGTGCCGCCTTCACATTGACAAAGAGCTTGGCGGGGTCGGGCTTGCGCATCATCGCCACGATTAGCACCACCACCGCCGCGAAGCAGCTCACCGCCGCCAGCAGCTGGCTGACACGGACGGGGCCCCAGTACAAACTGTCCATCCGCAGACCCTCGATGAAGGTGCGGCCCAGACCGTACCATGCCACATAACCCAGAGCCACCTGACCGTCAAACTTGCGCTTCTTGGACAGGAAGTGCAGCAGCAGGAAGCCCACCAGATTCCACACAGACTCATACAGGAACGTGGGGTGGTAATACTCCACAATGCCGGTAACGCTATTGAGCAGACCCATACGGAAAATACTTTCCGTAGGCGCACCGAAGGCCTCGCGGTTCAGGAAATTGCCCCAGCGGCCAATAGATTGGCCGATCAGGAAGCCAAGGCTGGTGATATCCAGAACCGCCAGCAGATTGACTTTACTTTTCTTGATCTTCGCAAAGACCGCAATGCCGATGGCCGCGCCGATGACGCCGCCGTAGATGGCCAGACCGCCCTCCCAGATGTAGAGAATGCTGAGCGGATCGTCCGCATAGATATCCCACTGGAAAATACAGTAGTACAATCTGGCGCACAGCACCGCAAAGGGCACCACGCACAGAACGCCGTCGATCAAGTCATCCTCATGCAGGCCGAATTCACGGCTGCGTCCGCAGGCATACAGCACCGCCAGCATCATACCCACAGCGATCAGAACGCCATACCAATGGATCTGCAGAGGGCCGATAAAAAAACTGGAAGACGGGTTCCAGACAAAATCGATTGCCGGAAAGGATATCTCGGTAAAATAGTTCATAGCTGTTCCTCCTTATGTTATTTCAGTGGACGGATGACGGACAGAGCGCAGCGCTCTGCCGTGACCGCGCGGCGCAGGAACTGCGCCACTTCACCGGCGGTGACGCTTTCGTACACACCAGGGAATTCATAATAATCAAAGCCCGAAAAATGGTAGGCGCAGATGCGGAAGCAGGTGCTGTCGAAGCTGTCCAGATCCCGGATTCGTCGACCCAACGCGCTGCGCTTCATCCGCATAAAATCCGTTTCGTCGATCCCCTGCTCCGCCAGCTCCGCCGCGCGGCTGATGATGGCAGAGCGCACAGCCGCCGGATCATGGCTGTCGCCGCCGCAGGTCAGCATGGCGCAGCCATCCACCGTTTCAAAACCGCCGCCGAAGGACGTATCGATGAGCCCCTGCTCATACAGTCGCAGGTACAGCTGGGAGCTTTCGCCAAACAGCGCTTCCGCCGCCAGATCACCGATGACCTCCTGACGGATGGCACTCTCCCCCATTCCCAGCGGCTCGCATTTGAAGCCCAGCTGGAACGTGGGCATAGCCACCTCCATCTTATTCTCCTGCACCGGTACCGGCGCGGACATTTCCTCCGCCGCCTGAGGCTCTTTTTCGCCCACAGGCAGCTTTTCGCTGCCCAACCGCTCCAGTGCAAGGGCTTTTACCCGCTCCGGATCCACATCGCCCACCACGCACAAGATCATGTTGGCAGGCGTGTAAAAGGCGCGATGGCAAAGCCTCAGCAGCTCCGGCGTGATCTGCCGGATGCTTTCCGACGTACCCAGAATGGGCACACGGATATTGTGATTGCGGTACATCCCCTCCATCAGGCTTTCAAAAACCACACTATCCGGAGCATCCAAGTTCATGCCGATCTCCTGATCGATGATGCCCCGCTCCTTTTCTACGGACTCCTCCGTGAAATAAGGCGTTGACACAAATTCCAGCAGTAGCTTCAGCGCCGGCTCAAAATTCTCCGTGCAGGAGAAATAGTAAGCCGTCATATCATAGCTGGTAAAGGCATTGACATTTGCGCCCAGCTCCGCCAGCTCCGCAGACACATCCCGACCCGGCAGGTCGAACATTTTATGCTCCAAATAGTGAGCAATGCCCGCGGGAACTTCGTAGGTCTGGCCATCCAGCGTAAACCGCCGGTGAACCGCGCCGTAATCCGCTACAAAATACGCCAGCTTTCTAGCAAAGCCGAGACGGGGCACCACGACCACCATCAGACCGTTGGGCAGGACCTCACGATACAGCCGTTCGCCCAGCTTAGGGTAGTGATATTCTCTCATGCGTCCACCCCCTTCAGGAAATAGGTGGTGTGCAGGCGCACCGTACGAGCCGCAGCCGCCACAGCATCCACCGTGACCGCCTCCACCGCCCGATAATACTGCTCCACCGTCAGCGGCAGACCGCTGATGGCCGCCACGGTCTCGTAGCCCTCGATGGAACCGGGCGAGTCGTGGACACCACGCAGACCGGACAGGATCGCCTCCTTGCCGGCAGCCAGCTCCTCAGCGGTGATCTGACCTGCACAGCAGGCCTCCATCTGGTGCAGGATCTCTGCGCGTACCACCGGCTCCTTGTCGCAATCGATGCCGGCGGACACAGTCATAATACCCTTGGTGCCGTAATATCCGGAGCCAATGGAATAGCACAGGCTCATTTTCTCACGGACGTTCATAAACAGCTTGCTGGTCATGCCTGCGCCGAACACAGTGTTCAGCACCTGCATAGCCGCAAATTCCTTGGATTTATTGAAAATAGGCGTTACAAAGCCCATGCTCAGCTTGCCCTGACTGATCTCCATAGCTTCGGTGTAATCGCCGCCGCAGCCTCCGTCACGGAAGGGCGTCTGCTCCGGCAGCGCCTCAGGGGCTCTGTCAATGCGCCCAAACAGCCGGCGCAGCTTTTGCGCCACGATTTCAGGATCGCCGTTGCCTACGTAGAACACCTCCACCGGGCTATGACGCAAAACCTTTTGATAGTGCGCCCATGCGTTGTCAGCATCGATCTGCTCCACCTGCGCGCACTCGCCCAATCTGGGAACGCCGTAGGAGTCACCGGCGCACATTCTTTTCAGCATCTGCGCCGCGGTATAGGCTCGCTTATCGTTGCGCTCGGATTCGATGGTGGCGATCAGGTTGCGCTTCTCGCTTTCCACAAATTCACGGCTGAAGCCTTCGCCTTCCCGGATGGGATCCAGCATCAGCTCCTCCAAAAAATCCAGCATCGGCTCCAGCACCCGATCCCCGGGCATGGCGTAGCGATCCTCAATGAAGCTGGAGTAAAGGCCAACGGTCTGATAGTCGCCGGCGCGGCGCACCAGCGCCCCCACCGAAGCGCCGTACAGATCATCCAGCCGCAATGTAATGGAACGCAGATCCGGATGGGCCGTCGTGCCCCGCAGCAGCACCGCAGGAATGATTGCGTTCAGGGCAGCCTCTTCCTTGCACATGGGGCGCAGGAACTGCAGGCTCAGGCAGCCCTGCTTGAACCGCTCTGCCGGAAAGACACGCAGGGTCACTCCGGGCAAAAGGGCAATGGTTTGAATCATGAGCAAAACTCCTTGCATAACGTTACTGCTTATTATATACCATTTGGGACGAAATAGGAAGTAGGGAATGAAAAATTTACAAAATAACCTCCCCTTCCCGGTTGCCATTTTTCGCCGAATGGGTTAGAATGAATGAGATACCGAAATTAGAATGCCACCCAAGGAGGTTAGCTGCCATGGCATGGCTTGAAATAACGATCCCCACCACTGCCGACAGCATTGGTGCTGTCACCACCGCCCTGACCGCCGGCGGTTTTTCCGATCTGGTCATTGAAGATCAGGCAGAATTTGAAACATTTTTAGATGAAAACCGGGAATACTGGGACTATATCGACGAAAGCCTTCAGCAAAAGCTGGAGGGTCTGTCCAACATCAAGCTGTATCTGGAGGACACGGACACCGCCGGTATGGACAAGCTCCGCTCTCTGACCGAAAAGCTGGGTCTGACCCAAACCGTCGCCTCTCTGCCGGAGGTGGACTACGAGGAAAGCTGGAAGGACAGTTATCCCCCTCAGCCCATCGGCCACAAGCTGATCGTCCTGCCCTACTGGCTGGCGAACACGGACACGGATGGCCGCGCCCCCGTGATTCTGGATCCCGGTCTGACCTTCGGCACCGGCGCCCATCCCTCCACCCAAATGGTCATGGAGGCCATGGAGGAGCTGGTTACCCCCGGCGATCACTGCCTTGACTTAGGCAGCGGCAGCGGCATTTTGTCCATCGCCGCCCTGCGATTGGGTGCCGCCGACACCATCGGCATCGATATTGACCCCAAGGCTGAGGACATCGCACGGGAGAATGCCGCCTACAATGGCTTTGCCGCACCTCAGTTCACCGCCCTGACCGGCAACGTCACCGCCGACAAGACATTGATGGAACAGATTTCCCAAAAGGAATACGACGTGGTGCTCGTAAACATCGTGGCAGATGTGATCATCGGCCTTGCCCCCGTGCTTCCCGCCTTTTTGACCGGCAAGAGCCGGCTGATCTGCTCCGGCATCCTGAACACCCGGCTGGCGGACGTAAAAAACGCCCTCGCCGCCGCAGGGCTCACCGTTACCTCCGTCCGTGAAAAAGAGGATTGGCGCTGTGTCACCGCGGAAAGGAGCGGCCTATGAGTATCTCCTACCGCACCCGGCGCAATCTCCGCCGGACGGGAAAATTTCTTCTGATCTTTGCTGCCGTGGCTGCCGTGGTCTGGCTGTGCTGGATGGTTTGGGTGGCGCGCTACATGGTATATCATCGGGATCTGGGCGCGCAGCTGGATTTCAGCCTTGGCGCATTCCCGGAGGGCGTGGTGGCTGTGCCCAACACAGACACCATCGACGTAACCATCCACTACAAAGAACCGGTCACAGACGATACCCCCTCAGAAATCGAAAAGACCAGCATTCAGGGTTACTACATCGATTTTGAGGATCTGAAGGATGATGCCCGCTTCGCCGATGTACAGGCCATTTTGGATACACTCCCCGCCGGCACGGCGGTGATGTTCGATGTCAAAAATCCCAAGGGTCTGTTCTACTACTCCACCGGCATCGACGATGAGGATGACGACAAATTCACCTACGAAACCCTCGCCCCCCGTTTTGATGCCCTGATTGAAGAGCTGGCTCAGCGGGAGCTGCACCTCATTGCCCGGCTCCCTGCTTTTCGTGACTATTGGTTCGGACGTTACCACGTCCCCAGCGGTCTGCCCGAAAAGGGCAAGGACGGCGCTCTATGGATGGACAACGGCTACTATTGGCTCAACCCCGCCGCCGAGGAGACCCTAAACTATCTGGTTCGTATCACCAAGGAGTTGCAAAGTCTGGGCTTTGACGAAGTGGTTTATGACGATTTCCGTTTCCCTGACACCAACAAGATCGTCTTCGACGGTGATAAAGAGCTGACCATTTCGCAGGCTGCCGCCACATTGGCCACCGCCTGTGCTACAGAGCAGCTGTGCGTGTCCTTTATGGCCGCCTCCCCGGCCTTTCCCCTGCCGGCAGGCAACTGCAGAGTGTATCTGCAGGGTGTCGCCGCGGAGGAAGCGGACACCGTTGCCCAGCAGGTCGCTACCGACGAGCCTGCCCTGCACGTGCTGTTCATAACCACTGCCAGTGATGCCAGCGACACCCGCTTCAGTAAATACTGCATCCTGCGCCCCATCGAAAGCGCACACTAAGACATCAAAACACCGCCTCTCCGACCGGAGAGGCGGTGCTGCTTTTTATCTTACAGAGAAGAATAGCCGTGGGAGTTAACCAGCGCGTCGATCTTTCTGCCCTTCTTGCAGTAGGGGCAATCCTTGTAATCGTAGCTGGCGTAATCCGGCAGGTCGCTCAGGTTGTACACGGAGCGCACAGGCAGATCGCCGACACTGTCCACCGCGCTGTACAGCGCCGCAACGCCGACCACCTCGCCGCCGTAGTAGCCCACAGCTTCGATGCCCTTGTTGGCGGTGTAGCCGGTGGTGCAGGATGCCATCAAAATCAGAACGTGCTTGTTGCGGATCATGTTCTGGATGTTATCCCGGAAGATCATCTGGGAGTTGGAGTTATACTCAGGCTGCACAACGTAGATGGTGTTGTGGGTGTTGATGCTGTGGAAGCCGCTCTTGGTCAGCTCTTCAGCCAGGCAGGTGCCGATGACCATGGTGCCGTCCAGACACAGAACGGTATCCACAGGAGTATTATTGACAAAGCTGCTTACCAGCTGCTTGGCAACAGCCTGCGCCTCACTCAGGCGAGCCTTGGGATATGTAATATCGATGTAGTAATTGATATGGCTATGGTTAGTAGCAAAATGGCCACGGGCAAAACGCAGGGGGACATTACCATGGCGCACGGGCAGATGCATAATTTCAATCATAAGGGTATCCTCCAAGTCTGTGAATTCAAAAAAGAAAAGCCTTTTCTGGCCCCGGCAAAAGAGCGTTTTTGCCGGTACTCAAAAAACGCTTTTTTTCATTATAACCCGAACAATATAATTTTTCAAGAAAGAACCCGCTAGCGTGGTATCCAAAATTTCAGAGTAATTATTGTGCAGATTGTCGGCTCAGCAGAGCCTGCTCCTCCTCCAGAAACTGATGCGCGATGATGCGGCAGATCTCCCCCGCGGCGATCATGCGGTGAATCTCATCAAATGTGACCCACTTAACGCCGTCGGTCTCGCCGGGCAAAAGTACCACATCCTCCACCGCGCCCTGCCATTTCAGGCAGTAGTGATCGTAAAAGCAATTGCGATCCCGGACGGTATGGAGAAACTCAAATTCCTCCGGCTCGGCACAGATGCCGGTCTCCTCCCGCAGTTCCCGGCAGATGGCACTGAGGCTGTCCTCCCCTGCCTGAGCCGCGCCGCCGGAATTTTCCCATGTGCCGGCGAAGCTTTTGCCCGGAGCCCGACGGGTCAGCAGAATGTGCCCCCGTCCGTCATAAACCCAGACGCACACCACAAGGCCGTACTCCCCCGGTCTCCAGGGTCGGCCACGCCGGTGTACCCGACCGGTGCGGTTTCTGTTTTCATCATAAATGTCATTAAATTCCACAGTTAATCGCTCCTTTGTTCTGATTTTACCACATCAATCTCCTTTTTTCAACGAAAATATCAAAAAAGAATGCACCGGGCAAAAACCCGGTGCATTCTTACGGCTTAGTCTCGTTTCAGACGCTGACCATCGCAATACTCAGCGATTACCTTTCCGTCGGCATCAAATTCCTTGCCGTTCACCAGCTGACCAGCATCCCATGTACCTTCCTTGCGGTACCTTCCGTCGGTAGCATCCCAGCTGAACACACCATGACCGGTGCGAATACCATCCAGGAAGTCGCCTTCATATACATCGCCGTTGGGCCAGCTGTACTTGCCCTTGCCGGTTCGCTTGTCCTTTGCGAAGTCACCCTCGTAGACATCGCCATCGTGCCATACAAACCGACCCTTGCCCTGAAAATCACCGTCCACAAAGTCACCCTCGTAGTAATTGCCGCTGGGCCAGGTATACTTGCCCTTGCCGGTTCGCTTGTCCTCTATGAAATCGCCCTCATAAACACTACCGCTGGGCCACATCAGTTTCCCCTTGCCGGTGCGCTTATCCTTGACATAGTCGCCCTCATGGACATTTCCATTGCGCCATACGCGGCGGCCTTTGCCATGGAAGTCACCATCCAGAAAATCTCCCTCGTAGTAACTGTTGTCAGACCAGCTATACCTACCCTTGCCAGTGCGTCTGCCGTTGACATAATCACCCTCGTATATATGACCGTTCTCAGAGGTATACTTCCCCTTGCCCCAGCGCACGCCGTTCACTGTTTCGCCTTCGTAGGTCGCACCGTTTTCATAGTGGATGACCTTGTACTCCCTATTAGCCGGCAGACTCTCCTCCGGCTGCGAAACCGTTTCCACAGGGGTGACTTTTTCCACTGAATGCATAGCCGTGACCACGGGAGCAGCACTATCATCTGCTCCAACCAGCACCTTCAGCCGGCGTATAAGATTTTCCAGCGCATCCGCGGTGCGTTCATAAGCCTCGATGCGCTGGCACCGAGACAACAGGAAGTCGAATTCATCCCGCAATATACAGTTTTCCAACGCAAAGGGAATAATCGGCTTTTCATTTTTAAATGCATTCTCCAGTTCCGCGCTGACCCACATGGAATTCTGGGCATTTTCCGACAACAGCAGAAGAAACACCTTGCAATTACGGATTGCGCGAGGAATCTCGCGGGTGTAATTGGAGCCGGGAGGAATGTCACCCGGTGCCAACCATGTAGAAATGCCGTTTTCATTCAACACCTTTTTGATCATGCAGGCTTTTTCGTATTCCTTGGAGCTGTAGCTAATAAAAATATCCATAAACCCATCCCTTTGTCGTTTTCTGTCAGCTATTGTAGCATAGACATTTAGAAAATGCAAGGTACGGCACCACAATCCCCCGGCAGACCACAGCCCGCCGGGGGATTGGATCATTGTACAAACTCATATACCAGCACGTAGTAGCTGCCATTGGCATTGCGCGTAGTGAGGACTACGGTTTCGTCATCCAGCCAGCCACGCAGGTATTCCGCAGTGCCGCTAATATCCCGCGTCAGGAGCTTCATTTCCCCCTTCACCGGATCCAGAAGTCCAAGGTTGGGGTAACATTTGCTGGTGACCTCATCTGTCGCCCATTGGGGCTGTGCGATCAGAATATACTTTCCGTTTGGACTTCCCTTGATCGTCTTGCCCACAAGGCCCAGACCGGTCAGTGGCTTCCGCTCTCCTGTCCGCAGGTCGATCAGCTCCGCACTGTCATCCTCGGCGTACAGCAGACCAAACACCTTGTTGATCTTCGCATAACCGCCCGAAGCATTCGCCCGGGTCACCCGCTCCAGCAGCACAGTCTGTCCCCCTGTGGGGATATCGTATCGGACGATATTGACAAAACCATCCCCCAGCCATTGCTCGGTGATGATCGTCCTGTCATCCATGAAATAGGGCGACGGTGCGGTGAAGCCCAGCAGGTCATCCACCTTCGTCAGCGTCATCCGCTTCAGATCCACGAGCCAATCGTCAGCCGTTACGGATTGCTCCTCCACTCCGTTGATCAACGCATAGCGCAGATCCTCCGTAGGTGTGAGCCAATCGATCCGAATGGATCTGGCGAGAGCCGGATCGAACAGAGCCGTCACTTCCAGTGTTTCCAGATCCAACAAGAAATAGTGATTGGTATAATCCGTGCCTATGGATACAGGCAGCTGCAGCAGCACCACATCCGTCCGCCCCTCTACCGCCTGCACAAACCAATCATTTCGGGAAAGGTCACCGATGATCAACTCATTCCACATCATAACGCACAGCTGATCCTGCAGCACCGCATAGTCAAAGAGAATCCGGAATTCGTATCCGTCATAGGGCAGGATTGTATCCACGCGCCGGCTTTCCACCTGAACAACGCCATTCTTTTGAAATTCCCAGAACGCGAAGGTTTCCGGCGCAAACGCCTCGCCAAGCAACGTGTAGGTATAAAATCCGCCCTCAAACAGCTGAACACTTCCTTCACCCCGGAAATAATGGGCATACACCTGACCGTCAATATCCACCACGTTGATGCTTTGCAGTTCAGGGACGGTCGGGTTCGTTTCCTCCGGAGCAGACGGGGCCATAACCGGAAGGCTGCCCTCAGGCGGTTTTTCATGGGTCTGAATATCCAGAATCCGAATGAACATCTCCGTCAGCTGGGGCAGTTCCTGACTGACAGCCAGCGCCGAGCCCACGGTCAGCCCAAGCACCAGTACCGCCGCGATCAGCACGATCAGCCTGCGGCGAACCGGTGCCGCGGAGGGCTTTTGTGTCACCAAAAAACGGTCATCTACCATGCCAATGGCATCCAACAGTTGGTTCGCGTCCATCAATACCCCTCCTTCGACAAATAGTCCCGAAGCTTCTTGCGTGTTCTGTGGAGTATGGATTTGGTTTTGCTGCTGCTCATCCGAAACCGCGTTTCGATCTGCTTCAGATCCGCCATTTCAAAATAGCGCATCAAAAATACCCCTCGCTCTCCGGACGGCAGGGTGTCCAGAAACCGATTGAGCACCGCGGCCAGTTCTTTGGTCTCCACCTCTTTGGCAGGATCCGTCCCTCCGGGGATACACCGGCTCAGCTCCTCCAGCGCAAGGGGCATGGTGCCGCCACCCCGCTTTTGGGCGCTGAGCGAGCGCCAGCGGTCAACGGAAATCCGGCGGGTCAGCTTGCCCAGAAAGGTAGATAGGGTGGCAGGTCTGGCCGGGGGAATTGCGTTCCACGCCGCCAGATATGTATCATTGACGCACTCCAGCGCGTCTTCTTCCGTAGGCACAATATTGCGGGAAATGGCAAGGCAATAGTTGCCGTACTTGCGTTGGGTCTCGCCGATGGCAGCGGTTTCGCGCTGCCAGTACAGCTCCACGATCTTGCTGTCCTCCATCCGGATCACCTCCTGTACTTATCTACTCGTAAAAAACAGACCTTGGTTGCATTCATTTTACCAAAAATGCAAAAATCTTCAACACAAAAAGCACCGGGCAACAAGCCCGGTGCTTTCTCGTAGTTCGTTTTATGCAATGGAGAAGGTCTTTGTAATGGTTGTATCATCAAAGCTAAACAGTTCCTTCACTTCCACCTCAATATCCGTGGTGGTATCGTTCAGCTCATAAGCCACCTCGACCTCAATCGATGCGCCCTTTTTGATTTCCTTGCGCTGATTATCCGCACTGTAGTTTGCACTTTCGTCCAGAATATATGCCTCATTCAGGCCAACACCATCCTGATAGACAGTATCATCAAAGGTTACATAAAACGCAGCTGCGTCATCATCCCCCACATTTTTAAATACATATTTGACGATTACCACAGCATTGCCCTCATAATCCTTCGCCAATCTACAACTGTCGATGACCACAGAGTACTTGCCGATCTCATCACCCTTAGCCGAATCCTTGCCCTGATCCTTGTTGGTGCTTTCTCCGCTGCCAAGGGCGAACACGGCAAACGCCGCAATCAGCAGAGCCATCAGTAACGCATTAATTTTTTTCATACTTTTCTCCTTTACGTTAAATTGAACGCAAATTGCGCTCCCAAGGAGGTACATCAGCACATCCATACCGTCCCCTGTTCCGCTGACTACACCCGTGAGCTGAAGCAATTCCCAGATGCAACCGCAGGAAAAAGCTACACCTGCACACATAAACACATCGGGTTGTTCTTCCCCACAGATCGCCGAGAGGCCGCAACTCAAGGACAAGCCCCATAGAAGATCCGGAAGATAAAATCTCAGAACATCACAAGTCAATGGGCGAACCAAACCACGAAGCATTTGTACACAAGCGCTTCCCGAAAACAACTGACCAACATGCGAATCGCCTCGAAATAAAATATATAAAATCGCTCCCAATGTCAATGCAGCTGCGCCAAGCAGAATATTCTTCTTCCGTATAGTCATACCGAAGGTGCCTCCTGACCAAATAATACTCAATCTTTGAGTAATTGTCAATACTCAAATTATGAGTATGTTACCATTTCCCTACTAAGCATCCTGAGGTGATACAATGGACTACCGAACCAGAATACGCAACGTTCGTGAGGATCGCGACCTTACCCAAGCCGAGATCGGCAAGGTGCTGAACAAATCACAGCAGGGCTACAACCATATCGAAGCCGGTCGTGCAGAGCTAAAGATTGACGATCTCGTAAAACTATGCCAGTATTATAATCTATCCGCAGATTATCTTATTGGCTTAACCAGCAAACCTAAGTCATTTAAATAGAGCATCTAGTTACGTTCGGCCATTCTTATAGGCATGATGCGCACCTTTGGCATTTAATCCTTGTATCCAAAAAGAATCAATTAACACCACCCGAATGGGTGGTGTTGTGCGGATGAGAGATTCGATTTAATCAATGTGTTGCCACCGTCGAGCCGGTGGCAAGCAACAGTCCACCGGACTGTTGCATTTAGATCGATTCGAATCTCTATCCTTTTCTGCCAATAAAAAAGACCACCCAGTGGGTGGTCTTTTTTATTGGCAAGGTTGACCGAAATGAATCGCCGAAGTAGAAATGAGGCAAGCAACCCCCAGAAAAAGTTTTGTTTTAAATAGAAATAGAATGATTTTAACCACTTTTATGGGTAGAATCAGAGGTTGGTCGAAATGAATCGGTTCTGTATTGTGCCAGGGTATTGAAATCAATCCATTAGAAAGCTACGAAAAGATGTTGGGGAGATTAACTTGTCGCAGAATCTACCGCGTTTGGTTGCAACAGCACCATTGCAGCCGCCGCCTTGTTAGCCATTTCTTCTATGTCTGCTAGGTTTTCACGAGAAGAAAGTTTCTCAGGAATTGATGTAATACTCTTGAAGAATGGGGCAATCATGCCTAGCAATTCCGCAACCTGCCCATCAGGCAATTGTTGGAGATCATCAATAACACCTGAAACATCAGAAAAATCGTTAAATATATCTTCAAGAGCAGAAGCCAATGCAGACAGATATGTCTCAAAACCTTCTTTACATGTGGCCGTACTGGGCGCTGCCAAAACTAAATTATACTGCTGCAATAGCAATCGAATGGTTCCAACTTGACTAATAGCTTTTTTCCATTGAATCAAGGCGGAAGAATTGACTCTTAAATGGCAGTAAAGACCCTCACACTCTCCTACAGGAAACAAAGATGACGCAATTTTTTCCTCTGTTGTATCCAATAGTTTATATGTCGGAATGGAGAAACCGGAAGAAAGAGGTACACCGTGATACAATGGAACATATACCAACTCTGGGACTTGCGTCTCAATTTGCCATCGTTCACTAGAGTAAGGTATAGCATCCTTGCAGGCTTCCCGAAGTGCAGTAACTGCGTTAGCATATTCTTGCTCCAGAGTAGCGCCGCTCATTGGATCAAAGAAAAATATTAAGTATGCAGTATCCGTATTCGTGAACATCTCGACTTTGGATGCCTTTGTGAAATTAGAGATGACATGATTGAAGTAATCAAAGGATTTCTTGTGTCTTTGCTTAGCTTCATAGGACAGCGAAAAACCTCTTGGCGCATTAGCTAATACCTCAGACCACATATTTACGAGAACCAAGAGACTCTCTACCTCTCGTGTAGCAAATGTTGTATCTAGGGTGCTGTACAGAGAAAACAGATTCTGATACTCTGTTTGGAATCCCACAATGTTCTTTGCTGAATCAAAGAGGTTGTATATTGCTAATTGTGGTTTTTTTACACCATCAATGGATTTGTTAAGGACCCGTACAGTAAGCACTTCTTCGCACTGCTGGAAAAAGTTATCTAGTGATTGAAATGTTTTTGAATAGCTTTTTCTGAACTTCTTGTATTTGTCAACATATCTAACACTAACAATGGGAGACTGTGTTTCACCTGCCGTATCTTCTGACATATCTTCTCTATATAAGCAGTAAGGGTCAACCACAGATATCGGCAATAAATTGTCACCAAAAGTATATGCATTGAATTGCTTGCGCTTCTCTACAACGCGATCCCATTTATCTTTATTGAATCTTCGCTTTTTGTACAGGAAATCTATGAATCCGATGATTTCAACAACCAATTGGTTAGCAATAGTTCTAATGCAATCAATTCTTTCCACATACTCTTTCCATGAATTGGGGCGATTATAATAATCTATTCGTGTTTTTGCCCATGCATTGATATCTGTAATCCAGCTATTCCTTCTGTTCTCTTTATGAATGTGCAGTTTGTAATCGAGAGGTTCAATGCCTAAATCGCCATGCAAATCAACGCCTAGCAATTCAATATCAATATACTCTTTTTGTGGATATATTTGTTGAAGGAGTGCCAGCATTTTTAATCGCCAATGCTGGTTGAAGTGGTTAGTTCTTTTCTCATCATTGCCTAGCTTTCCAAACATTGGGGGAACAAATTTGCAGTACAGGATATCAGGTGTATCTTCGTAAAAAATCACTTGGTAGGCATTGATGATCCTTGACACCAGAATTTCTTTAGCAACGGAATAGCAGTCAGCAAATGCTTCATGTTCTATTATACCACGCAGACAATCGGCCTTGGACTGAATATCTCCTATGTACATACTCTTTTCAAAGGCTTTGATATCAAGGAAATTATCCACTGTAACATTGCGATTTGACAGCCAGAACAGTGAATAGCCCAAGTTAGCCCATTCAGAATCAAGTTGCGGATGGCTATTGGGTAAGATGCAATTGCCGACGAAGATATCTGTTGCCTGATAGTCAATGCACATGGCAGTAAGTGATGACTTTACTTCTTGGATAGCAGTCTGCAATGCAGATTTATTTACTCCGGGCATATTTATCAGCCCTTCGGCTATTAACTCGTTAGGACGCAGCAAGCCGGTCACATCAATGGGGATGAATGTCAGCCAGCCTTTGCCGCGTTGTTTAATTAATTCCTGGATAAAGGGCATATTTGCATCAACATACCGCTTGACATCAAGCCATAACATAGCATTTAGCACGCCTGCATATGCGGTCCAATCGGAAAAGTGCGTGGTCGCCAAGCGATAAATAAACGCTTGCGTATATTCGTTGGATGTAAAGTAATCAAATAAAAGATAACGTATATTGGAGGATTCAATACAGTTTATGGCTGCAACGACTACATCGTCCTGATTGTTGTCAATTCGCTCATTCAACACATCAAAAATAATTTGTGCACGAACAGGGTGTAAAGCTTCAATCTGTGCACCATTATCGGAGATTTTAATCAGATACTCATCGCTGAATCGCTTAATGGCGGCATTAACAGTATCGCAGTTGATAACCGTTCTAAGTGTTCGAAGATTCACAGAACACCCTAAGCGACCAGTTAGACATACAAGTTGCAATATATCAAACCAAGAATCTGGAATTCGTTCTAGGAGAAGGGCGTCAACTTGTTCGTTCAATCTTTGCGTAAGCGTCTGGCTATTTGTCAACAGGTACATGAACTCAATCAACGGTCCATGTGTGCCAAATTTTTGCCAGGCCTCTTCAAAGCTTCTATGATCCGGATGTGGTTGATCTTTTGTATATGAATCATATATATTGCGTGCTTCTTGCTCCGAAAGAGATAACTCCACAGTATCAAATTTTACAAACTTACCATTCAGTCGTGCTAAATTATAATCTTCATCCCGAATGGAAATCAGAACTGGTACAGATAAACCTCTCAATTGAAGTTCCTGCAATAAGAACACCCATTGATTCTCGCCGGGTTGGACATCGATATAGACAGCAATGTCCGGTGCGTGTTTTGCCAATGATTCGAGTGCGGAAACTAAATCATACGCTTGGGTCTCCGTTGCGATAGATCGAATACAGAAAACTAATTCTTCAGGATAGTTATCAATAAGGTATCGATAGCAGAGGGCGGTTTTTCCTTGCCCGGAGACACCTTTTATTAGTGCGACTCCACTATTATTTAATGCAGTCTGAATTTCGGCAATCCACTCGTTTCTACGAAAGTCCAATTCATCACGAATATGAGCTGGATGGGCAGAAACGCCTTGCATAAATTCATTTCTAAGTTGCTCACTATTCTTAGACGTGCTTAACTCACTTAACCGAATCAGAGATTTCCCATACACCTTGAAGTATCCATCGATAGCTGCAATGTTTGTTCCAATCCTGTGAATTTCCTCTTGCCATAGGTGTAGCGATGTATATCCTTTGTTATGTGATAGATTGGAGATGTACTGAATCAACAGGGATTTAGCCATATCCGGAGCAACCATTGTAGGGAGATAACTGTGTATTTGCTCGCTTATGCAACTGTTTAGTTCATCTAAGTTGCATTTTTCGAATATGAATGCAGACAAAAGCCATTCTGCATCATCAGCATCAATACCGTGATTTGATATTAGTTTTCGCTGAATCCGCTCTTCTGCACCGGATACTCCTCTTTTGAACTCATCTAACTCCGTTCCGAGCGAGTTGAAATATACAACCCGTACGCTGTTAAAATCAGGATACTGCTTATGCAGGCTACATACTCGCTTAAAGAAGCCATCTCCGCGTGCTGAAGTCTTTGTAGAAGCAAGTGATGAAAGTGTTAAATCAGCAGTAATGTTTTTGACCTGAACGGCCTCTACAACATTATTGTTACATTTCACGACAAGATCTTCAATATCCTCAGGAAAGAACATCGAATTACTCTGATCGCTAATAATTCTTGATGCGATATATAACGTTTGGGCAGAAAAGCCCTTCCATGCAGACTGGGCACCGATATCTGATTTTTGAAAAGAGTAACTGCTCGTTTTCATTCTAGCTTCACCTCTAACAAACTATCAATTGAAATGTTGCATTTATTATATCAGAAATCAATAGAGATGGGAATACATCACAACATAATTGTGCTGATGCTCTTATAATAAAGTTCGGCCCAAAAGCCTACTTTTATTTTGGAGGTAATACTATGAACCAGCACAACTATGAGGAAAGAATGAGGGAAGTAATCACAAAGCGATGTTTGAACGGAGAAAGCATACCTGCTGTTGCGGCAGAAATGAGCATTCCCAGAAGTACACTTTATCTATGGGTAAAAAAGGCCAAGGCAGCAGTGGCAGAACAGGAGCAAAAGCATTTAAACAACAAAGCTCTCGATCCTCGTGAATATTTCAAGATAAAAGAACGAGTGGTTAAGCTAGAAGGTATGCTGGAGGTTCTGAAAACAGCAAGCGGTGTTATCGATATGCCCTTGGCTGACAAGCTTAAAATCCTAGATGAACTCTATCAAAACGAGAAGTATAGTGTTCACCTTATGTGCGAGGCCTTGGATGTACCACGAGGTACTTTCTATAACTACATAAACCGAGGTAAGAGAGGAAACACCGTCGCAGCAAGGCGCCGGGAAGAAATGCGTCATAAAATTATGGCTATATTTTATGACAGCAACCAGGTGTTCGGTGCTCCTAAAATTACAGCAATTTTGAAAGATCAAGGGGAAGTCGTATCCAGAGGCTTTGTTTCCGAACTGATGAAAGAAATGGGGTTAGTGAGTATTCGTTCCGGCGCTAAAAAGCAATTCGAAGATGAATCTCGTAAATGCAAGAATCTTGTAAAAAGAAAATTCAAAACAGATCGACCAAATCAAATCTGGGTCAGCGACGTGACATATTATCGCTTCAAAGAAAAGCAGTACTTCATTTGCGTAATCATCGATCTTTATTCCAGAAAAGTAGTTGGCTACAAGGTTGGTTTCAGCAACAACACTCATCTTACCAAGGAAACTTTCAAAATGGCATACGAATCAAGGCGCCCCAATGCGGGACTTGTATTCCATTCTGATCAGGGTGGCAATTACCGTGCGCGGGTATTTATGAACTACTTAAGTGCACGCAATGTCACTCAGTCCTTTTCAAAACCCGGTGTTCCTTATGACAATTCCGTCATGGAGAGCTTCTTCTCATCGATGAAGCGTGAAGAATTGTATAGAGGAAAATACCGCTCTGAGCGGGAACTCAGAGCGGCAATCGATAAGTATATTCAATTCTATAATACAGAGAGACCTCACGAAACCCTGCGATACAAGACACCTCAGCAGAAGGAAGACGAATTTGCTAGAGTAGCAACGCCTTTTGAAAATCCTTGAATTAGACATGGGGGTTCGAACTTCCTGTTTTCCGATTTTTAAGCACAGCATTTCGAGAGTTTTGAATTAAGTGTCCAATTGAATAAAAAGTTCGCGGCTTGAAAAAGCCGCTAATTGCAATGCAAAAAATAAAACAACCATAGTGTTCTAACCCTTGGGGGTTCGAATTACTATGGTTGTTTCAACTGGCAGAGGATGAGGGATTCGAACCCCCGCAAACGGAGTCAGAGTCCGGTGTGCTACCGTTACACAAATCCTCTATCTCAGGCGCAAGATTATTATACGCATCTTTTGGAAAAAGTCAAGCACTTTTTTCCTCATTCTAAAACTTTTTCTCCCGGGCAATTTTAGCTTGCCCAGGAGAAGTAAAATTATTCGCCTTCTTTATGGATGACCGCACCGATGGTCTTGAAAATAATCTTCCAATCCACCAGGAAGCTGCGCTCCTGAATGTACTTCAGATCCAGCCCCATCCACTCATCGAAGCTGATCTCGTTACGCTTGGGCTGAATCTGCCAGTAGCAGGTCAGGCCGGGAGTTACGTACATCCGCTGCTTTTGCAGCTCATTATACAGCTCCACCTCACGGGGCAGCGCCGGCCGGGGGCCGACGATACTCATATCGCCCTTTAGGATATTCCACAGCTGAGGCAGCTCATCCAGACTGGTCTTACGGATGAACCGACCCACACGGGTGATCCGAGGATCGTCCTTCATCTTAAAAGCCGGGCCGTCCATCTCATTATCCTTCAGCAGATCACCCAGCTGATTCTCGGCATCCACATACATACTGCGGAACTTATGCATCTTAAACAGCTTGCCATCCCGGCCGCAGCGAGTCTGGGAAAACACCGGACTTCCGTGGGGATCATCGATGTAAATGATCAGTGCGATGATCAGCATGATGGGCCACAGCAGCAGCAAAGCCAGCGCGGAAAAGAAAATATCCTGTCCGCGGCGAAGTGCCCAGTAGCCCCGCTTGGAGCGCAGCAACTCCTTACGATCCAGAACCACTAGCTCAGGTGCTTTATATTCTTCTTTTTCTTTGACTGCGCTATATGCTTCCATAAACACATACCTCATAACACCGATCCGCTAACATCGGAATCACATCTCATGATAAATAATATCATAATTTTCTCTTTACGTCAATCCATCAATTCTCGACAGAAACATTATAGCGCTATGGTTCGCTCAATGTGTGACGAATCAGTAAACCGACCTATGTCAATGATTACCGGGCTCTTCCTCCCAAGGGAAGGGCTTTCCCTTCAGGACACGAGTGCGGATGTAATGAAAGGTTTTCTCCTCTCCCTCATCCCGCAGCATAGTCAGCAGAAACTCCAGCTCTTTGCGGGTCTGGGGATGGATCAGATCCTTTTCCTTGCTGCGCATCAGGTAGCGCAGCGCCGACTCCGGCGTATAATATTCACCCTCGTAGACCTTACAGGCTGCAATTCTATCAGCCACCATCTCCGCCAGATACCGCCGAGGCATAGGCACAGATTCATAGCATCGGGACTTGGAATTCATATCCGTCCAGTATTCATAATGGTGGCGGTTGCGACCCTTATGGTGAATCCATGCTTCGCTGTAGCCCTTCTCCTCCCGCTCTGCGGCATTGGGGCTGCGGACACCCTGATAGTACCGGACGCCCTGGCAGAATTCCGTAGGTGAGTATTTGGACAAATCGTGGGTTAGGCCCTGCCAGATCAGACCCATGCGGAAGCAGGCGCCTCTAACGATCCAGCGGTGGGTAGTAATGGTCTTAAAATGCTGCCACGCTTTCATGGTTCTTTCCCCTTTTCAGATAATCGGCGCGCGGAGACTCCTCCCCGCGCGCCGCAGTTTATTCTTTCTCTTCGCTGGTGTAATATCCGCCGTAGCGCCTGCCGTAGCCGTAGTAACCGGCCTGATCCTTGATATCCACCTGGTTCAGGATCACGCCCAACACCTTACCGCCAGCCTTGACAAGCTGGTTCTTGACACGGCGCTCCAGCTTATAGCTGTTACCGGTGGCATCCACGACCATGGCCACGCCGTCCAGATACTGTGCGATGACCGCACAATCGATAACCTGACCCAGAGGTGCCGTATCTACAATAACGTAGTCGAACACTTCCTTCAGGGCAGGGATCAGCTTAGCAAAATTCTCACTGCTGAGCAGCTCAGCAGAGTTCAGCACACGGGTACCGGCAAACATGATGTACATATTGGGAACATCCGTCTCACACAGCAGTTCGCTGACGTTGGCTTGACCGGAAAGGTAATGGCTCAAACCTTCCATTTTGCCCTTCACACGCAGACGATTAGGCAGAACACTCTTTCGCATATCCGCATCCAGCAGCAGCACCCGCTTGCCCGTCTGGGCAAAAGCCAACGCGATCTGCAGAGAAATGGTGGACTTGCCGGCGGAAGCGCCGAAGCTGGTGATGCCGATGGCACGCACGGACGAACCGCTGAAGGTCAGATTGGTGCGCAGGGTCTTCAGTGCTTCACTGGCACGGAATTCCTTGGGATACAGATGACTGACTGCTATTTTTTCCACAACTGTCTCCCCCTTACTTCCTGATAAAACGTGCTGTGCCCTTCTTCTTGGCACGGTCATTGACCTTGTTCTCAGTGGCCAATTCCTCAGAAACAGGAATCGCAGACAACGTGCTCAGACCCAGATAACGATCCACGTCGTCTTCGTTGCGGATGGTATCATCCATCAGGAACAGCACAATAAGAATAGCAGCAGCCAAAACCATACCAACCGCACCGGCCAGCAGCGCATCCCGATTGATATTTGTAGCAACGGGAGTCGTGGGAACCTCGGCAGAATAAATAGTCGTGACCGCGTCCACATTCATGTGGTTCTCGATCTCTTCCGCCGCCACATCGCAAACCTTGTTCAGGATTGCCGCCGCGCGCATAGGATTGGTATCCGTATAGGAAATATCCAAAACACGAGAATCGTCCTCAGAGGTTACCTTAAGTCCCGCACTAATCGCATTGGCGCTCATATTCAGCTCCAGCTCGTCCACAACGCGCTCGGAAACATTACGACCGGTGATCATGATCTCACAGTCGTTTCTCATGTACATGGACACAAGGATTTCGTTGTAGCTGTAGCCCGCTTCCTTCTGGTACACATACACTCGGCAGCTAGTCGTATACTGGGGCACAGTGGTCTTCTTGCTGATGACATAGCCCGCGCCGGCAAAAATCGCCGTTGCCAGCAGAATGATCCAAACTCTCTTGAACAGGTACCGCAGTAACTGCATCAAGTCAAATTCAATTTCGTTCTGGTTCTCCATAATTTCTCCTTCGCTCTGGAACTCCCCATTTTATCCTGAGTATTGTAACACATCATTTCTCAATTTGCAATAGATTCATAATGGCCACAATGGGAAAATCTTCAATTACTTCCGGTTAATCAAACAACTCCGGGCTGTAAACGCCGTTTTCGATGAGCTGACGGAAGCTCTCCACCACCGCGGGCTTGTCTTCCCGGTAAGTAACGCCGAACCACTTATCTCTGGTTTCCAGCACCTGCACGGACACCTTGCCCTGCTGCAGCAGCCGGCCAATGTAAATAGGCAGCAGATATTCTGCCTTCAGGGGATCTTCCTTAGCGGCAGTGCGGAAGAACTCCTCAAAGCCCTCCTGCAGTGTCACCATGAATTCCGGGTCAAGACCCCACATATTCATGGAAACATAGGAGTCGGGATCCACCTTTTCGCCGTTGACCTCAGCGCCATCGGCAGTCTTGACGATGTTGCGGGTCTCGGTCACATTGGTCAGATAACCATTGGCATCCACCTGACACAGGCCTCTGGTCACACCGCCGTTTTCCGACAGTGTGTTCTTAAGGATAAAGCCCGCCATGCTGTATTTACCCGGAGCGCAGCTGCTGCACAGGAAATCATGGAGCTTAACAAAGGCTTCCTTACCGTAATAATCGTCGGCGTTAATGACTGCGAAGGGGCAATCTACCAGCTCTTTAGCGCACAGCACCGCCTGACCGGTGCCCCATGGCTTGGTTCTGCCCTCCGGCACCTCTACTCCGGCAGGGACACCCTGCAGGCTCTGGAAGGCATATGCCACGCTGACGCCCCGCTTGGCGCACTCGGCCTCAATGCGGTCACCGATGACTTCCCGGAAATCCGCCTCGATATCCTTGCGGATGATGAAAACGATCCTGTCAAAACCGGCCTCGATGGCATCATGAATGGAGTAATCCATAATGATCTGGCCCATAGGACCCACAGGCTCCAGCTGCTTAATACCGCCGCCAAAACGGGAACCGATGCCCGCTGCCATGATGATCAACGCTGTTTTCATAACAATTTCTCCTGTCTAAATAATTCCGCCTCACTCAAAGCCAACGCGGAGGCGATGACCGCGTCCATATCGTAATACTTGTATTCGCCCAGACGGCCGCCGAAGATCACATTCTTCTCCCGCTGCGCAAGCTCCTTATACCGCAGGTAGAGCGCACCGTTGCGCTCGTCGTTGACCGGATAGTAAGGCTCGTCGCCCTTGCTCCACTCAGAGGAATACTCCCGGCTGATGACGGTTTTGCTCTGGGTGCCGAACTCGAACCACTTATGCTCGATGATCCGGGTCCAAGGGGTCTCCCGATCGGTGTAGTTCACCGCGGCGTTGCCCTGGAAATTGGGGATATCCAGTACCTCCGTTTCAAAGCGAACGGAGCGGTATTCCAGCGTACCCAGCTGATAATCGAAATACGCATCAATGGCGCCGGTATAGACCACTTTATCCGCCAGCGCATCCAGCTCAGCTTTGTTTTTCAGGTAATCGGTGTTCAGCCGCACCTCGATCCCCTCAAGCATATTGGCCACCATTTTCGTGTAGCCGCCCATGGGGATTCCCTGATAGAGGGCGTTGAAATAGTTATTGTCAAAAGTCAGCCGCACGGGCAGCCGCTGGATGATGAAGGCAGGCAGCTCCTTGCAATCCCGACCCCACTGCTTTTCCGTGTAGCCCTTGACCAGCTTCTCATAAATATCGGTGCCAACCAGAGAGATGGCCTGCTCCTCCAGATTTTTCGGCTCGGTGATGCCGGCAGCAGCGCGCTGCTCCTCTATTTTGGCGGCAGCCTGCTCCGGAGTTACCACGCCCCACATCTTGTTGAAGGTGTACATATTGAACGGCAGGCTGTACAACTCGCCCTTGTAATTGGCCACAGGGGAATTGGTGAAGCGGTTAAATTCCGCAAATTGGTTTACATAATCCCAAACCTGCTTGTTGTTGGTGTGGAAGATATGGGCGCCGTACACATGGACATTGATTCCCTCCACCTCTTCGGTATAGACATTGCCCGCAATGTTGGCTCGCTTATCGATAACCAGCACCGTCTTGCCCGCAGCCTTGCATTGCTGTGCAAAGACCGCGCCGAACAGGCCGGCACCAACCACCAGATAATCGTATCTCATAAGGCATACACTCCTTTTCGCATCCCGCACACGGGATGCCGGATCGTTGCGTTATCGCTTGAAAATTTTCCTGCCCAATTGCTTGCAAAGCTCCATAACCAGCTGTTCCTTCGTCAGAAGCAGCACCAGAGCGTAGGCGCCGAAGAACAGGCAGGCAGACAGCACCAGCGACAGGAAGCTGCCCAGTCCCAGACCTGCCACCCACAGCGACGCGGCAGTGCCTGCCAGCAGGCCAGCGCCCACCTTCCAGTAGGAAATGGATCGGAACGCCTCAAGCACCTCATGCCGCAGCACCACGATCTGGAAGATCAGCACCGCCGCCTCGGCGATCATATTGCTCAAAGCCGCGCCGGCAGCCTGGAAATTCGGGATCAGCAGCAGGTTGCACACCACATCCGTGGCCGCGCCCACGATCACCGAGTACAGCACCAGTTTCTCCCGACCCGTGGGCACCAGAATTTGAATACCCAGAATGTTGGTCAGGCCAATGAACAGCAGGGTCGGCATGATCAGCTGCATCGGCAGCACCGCTCCCAGATATTCCTCGCCGGACAGCAGCAGAATGCCCTGACGGGCAAAGAAGATGAAGTACAGCATCAGCGGCGTGGCCGCCAGCACCACAAAATTCAGCGCTTTGCGGCTGATCTTGCGGAACTCCTCCATCTTTCCATGCTGCACATAGTAGGAAGCCCGGGGTAACAGCACCGTGCCCAAGGACGTAACGATGCTGACCAGAATGCTCTTGATCCGCGTGGACGCACCGTAGTAGCCCACGTACACGCTGTCGGGAGAGATCATCACGCCCAGCATCACCTTGTCCATATTGGTATAGACCGTGGTGGCGCAGGCCATGGCGAAGAACACCATCACAGCCTTCAGGTGGGGCTTAAACTCATAACCGCCCATGGGTCGCAAGCTGATATACTTGCGGGCATGGAAGAAATTCATCAGATAAGAGGCCGAGGAGGCCAGAATCGTAATACCGCCGTAGATCATATAGTCGCCCTTGGTGCGAATCAGGGCGAACATAGCCACCAGCGCCACCAGCTTGAAAATAATCGAGCGCACCGTGATATAGGTGTACTGCTCCAGAGCCTTATACAGCCACTCCATGCCGATGGTATTGAAAATGATCGTCAGGCTGACCACCACGTACAGCATCCGATCCTGACGCAGTACGGGTACAAAGATCAGACCCAGCGCCAGCACCGCATAAGACAGCATGCTCATGACCAGATTGATGATCAGCAGCTCATGGGCCGTCTTGGTCAGAAGCCGCCGATCGTCACGCACCTTGGCGCAGGCACGGACACCGTAAGTCGGAATGCCCAGCTGGGCAAACATGAGAAAATATGCGATCAGGGAGGTGGCAAAATCTACTCTGCCGGTGCCCTCAGGTCCCAAAACACGGGACACATAAGGGAAACTGATCAGCGGAAACAAGAATGACGACATGGTCAATATCGCATTCATGATAAAATTCAGCTTCAAGGATTTCTTTTCAGCCATAGCCGTTCCTCTCAGCGCCATTGGCCGGTGAGTATCGCCAGCGCATTGTCACGCAGAAGCTCCCATGCGTACTCCTCGCCCCAGCGCTTACTGACATGCTCAAAGCACTCCCGCAGCACCGGCGGCCGTTCCTGCAGATCGTGGGCATCGGAGGCAATGAAATGCACCATTCCACGCTTCAGCAGGCGGCTGCAGCACAGCTTGGCCAGCAGGCCGCATTTTCCCAGCACGCTGTCTGCGTTGAGCTGGATCAGCGCGCCGACCTCCAGAACCTCATAGGCCAGTTTTTTATTTTTGCGGAAGATCTCATATCGCTCCGCATGGGCGATCACGGGGGTATAGCCGCTGCCGATCACATCCATCACGCCGTTGATCAGCTGGATGCGTGAGCAGGTATAATCAAATTCCAGCAGCACATAGCGGCTGTCATTCAGGGACAGAACACGCCCCTCAGCCACCTTTTCGCCCACCTCCGGCACGTTTCCCGCCTCATTTCCGAGGTACAGCGTCAGGTTCGGCAGGATTTTTGCCGCCTCCGCGGACAGCTCCGCAAAGCGCTGCCGAAGAAATTCAGGCGTATTGCTGCGCCAGCGCCCACGATAGTGGGGCGTCAGCACCACATGGCTCGTGCCGTTTTCCCATGCCATGGTCAGCAGCTCCAGCGCCTCCGCAAGATCCTTCGCGCCGTCATCCACGCCGGGCAGGATATGGGTGTGCAGATCCACAAAGCCCTGAACCGGTTTCTGATTCATTTGATATCCACCCTTCCCGGCATGAAGTGCCTTTTTTCGTCACGGGGGTACAGTTCCCCAGTTTCACAGGCTATTGTATCACAGTTTAACAAAGAAAGCTATCAAAAATAATAAAATTTTTCACACAATATCATACAGCAAGTGCAAAATATTCCGCAATGACCTCCGGCGGCTGCCGCATGCCGTTTTCGATCCACCAGCGAACGGTTTCCGTGAAGGTGGCGGCGATATGCTCTACCCAGAAATCCTCCGGCAGCTGGGGCGCTTTTCTGTGGGCAAACAGCGGCAGGTGCTGCCGGACAGAATTCTTCAGGTTCTCCTTAAAATAGCCGAGAAACAGCTCATTGTTCCGGCATCGCAGCAGCTGCAGGATATTGTTGTCATTTCGCTGCAGATGCTGCAGCAGATGCACAAACACCGAGTCTGGGGCATCGCACCGGAACAGCGCAGTAGCATCCTGAGTGCCGTCCTCCTCCCGGAATACATGGGCGAACAGCTCCTCGCACAGCGCCTTTAGCAAAAATTCCTTGGTTTCAAAATGGGCATAAAACGTGGCGCGACCCACGTCCGCCCGCTCAATGATCTGCCCCACGGTGATCTGGCTGTAATTATGCTCCGATAGCAAGGCGATAAATGCCTCGAAGATAGCGTTTCTGGTTTTTCTCTGCCGTCTGTCCATAGTCCCTCCATACAATTTTGCGAATTTGTTCCGTAACGTACAGTTTGCCGAAAGCATATATTGAAAAAGAATCTGACTCAATTTACAATATTATCGAACAGGTTGTATGCTATCGTACATACTATACCTCAATTATTTTCAAAAATCAACCGGGAGGGCTTATGAAAACCGAACGAAATATCCTGATCGCCTTTGTGCTGAACCTGCTGTTTTCCGTATTTGAATTTGCCGGAGGTCTGCTCATCGGCAGTGTGGCCATCGTTTCCGATGCCATTCACGACATCGGCGATGCCATGAGCATCGGCATCGCGCTGCTGTTCGAGCGCAAGAGCAAGCGGCCCCCTGACCGGAGCCACACCTACGGCTACCTGCGCTACAGCGTACTGGGCAGCCTCTTTACCACCGTGATCCTGCTGCTGGGCTCCGCCGCGGTCATTTACAATGCCGTAAACCGCATCCTCTGCCCCACTCCCATCGATTACGATGGCATGATCCTCTTTGCGGTGATCGGCGTGGCGGTGAATCTGGCTGCCGCCATCTTCACCCGGGATGGCGACTCCCTGAACCAGAAGGCCGTGAACCTGCATATGCTGGAGGATGTGCTGGGCTGGCTTGTGGTGCTGATCGGTGCCATCGTGATGCGCTTTACAAACCTTGCCATTCTCGACCCCATTTTGTCCATCGGTGTAGCGGTGTTTATTCTGTGTCATGCCGCAAAGAATTTGAAAACCATCGGGGATCTGTTTCTGGAAAAGACCCCGAAGGGCATTGACGTGGAAAGCGTAACCGAGCATCTGACCCGCATCGAGGGCGTGCTGGACGTGCACCACATCCACATTCGCAGCCTTGACGGCATGCAGCACTGCGCCACCATGCACATCCGCATCCGGGGCGATGCCCACCGGATCAAGGATCAGGTGCGGCACGAGCTTGCCGAACACGGTATTCGACATGCGACTTTGGAGCTGGAAGCCGAAGACGAGCATTGCCATGAACAGACCTGCCGGCTGCAGGCAGCCGAAACCCACGGTCATCACCACCATCACCATTAAAAACAGGCCGCGGCAGATGATCTGCCGCGGTCAATCTTATACAGTTGTTTCTTTCTTTTTCTCTGCCAGCAGGGCACGGGCTCCCCGGTAAACCCAGTAAGAACCCAGCACAAACAGCACGTTCAGCGCCGACACAATGAGAATATACAGTGCCTGCGTCACGCCGTAGCCCAGAACATCCTGCAGGCTCAAGCGCACAGCCTCCAGCGGCGGAATGTTGCAGGAATAATAATTGGCATAGTTGGTCTTGAGCAGCTGCGCCATGGTGGCAGAAACCACGCAGAAGCCCATGGTGAACAGCATCGCCGCCTTGGGCTCTCCCTTGGGAGCGGGCGCATGGAGCTGCAGCGCCACAATCAGCACAAAGGCCAGCATCACCACATTGTGGAACGCCACAGTATGGAAAGAGAAGAAATTGGTGAAGAACTCACGGATATTGCCCGCGCTGTAGATCAGATTGGGGTAGATCAGCATCAGCAGCATCAGAGAAGCGCACAGCGCAGCGCCTACGCCGCGAACGACCTCGCAATGCTTGCCCCTATAAAACGCCATAACGGGCAGGGAGAAAATAAACAGCGAGCAGAAATGAAACGGCAGATGGTACAGATCGTACCCCTGCTTCAAGGAAAGCACCTGCTTGCCGATCTCCAGCAGCACGATGATCACCGCCAGCACCTGCAACGGAATGATGCGAACCTCCACCGGCTTATTTTTCAGCGCCAGGCGCAGAACAAAGCCGATCACCAGCATCACCGCCAGCGAAGGCAACAGCGTCATGATATGTTCCGATGTCCAAAGCTCCATGGTCAGATCCCTCTCTCTTTGTAAAAGTATCGGTCATGGGCATTGTACCATATACTGCTAAAAGTTTCAATTTGTAATTATTTACGAAATTTACCGGAAAAGTATGGTATTTGTCATATCTTCCGCAAACCCTATCCAGCCAAAGCCGGGCATCCCCAATAGGGAATGCCCGGTTTTTGGCATATACTCTACTATTTGATACAATACCACACTAATTAGCAATGCGTTGCATACGTTAAACGACTGGATCGCTTACAGCTACCGTCATTCTCTGGTTATTGAAGTATATCCAAGAGATCTTCATGTAAGTGCCATTCGATTGTCGGATAGACTAAACAAATCACTCCACTGAAAGGACCTCTTACAATGTAAAAGCCATCACCCACATAGGTGTTCTGGTACAAAGCAATTGGACACTCAAAGCTTCCGTATTCTCCAAAGTGTAAACGGTAAGCATCATCTCCGTCAACTAAATATGACGGTTGCGTTTTTTGGCTGCAAATTACCTTTACAAGTTCAAAAGATTCCTCCCCACAGAGACGGAAACCTGCTTGTTCTATCATCTCTAATGTCAACTCTTTTGTCTTGTTAAACTCTGCCACCCGGAGAGGATCTTTTCCATATAGTTTTCTAATATACGCTTTCTCATAATCCCACCACTCAGACATATAATCACGTCGTTCATGGAAGTAAAAATCAGGAGACTCTGCAATATGTCGTAACGCCGGTTTTAACTCTCCATTAAATAATTCTAAAGCTAATTGTTCTGTATTACGAGATGCAGGTGGATCAACAAACACATCATTTTCTTCAAACATTTTCTGGACAGCCACTGTAGGTTCTACAAATTTTTTCAGCAAACGGTATCCGATCCAAATAATTATGATTGCGATAACAAGAGCCAACAGCCAAAGCATAGGCAAACCACATTCTATTCCGGAAATGAATATCATAATACTAATCGCAAATAATAGGGTCAATATACATAGCCCAAGGATTCTTGGGAAAATAGAACTAGTGTCTCGTCCTTTGCTTGCAGCATTTAATTCCCGTGTATAAATCATAAAACGCCCTCATTTCAAACAAATGCATAGGTTTATCTATGCATTATGATAACATATGGCCTATTTAAATGCAACAAAAACTAACCCTAGCTGATACATTTGTGTCAATTGAGGGGGTAGTTTTTTGGGTGCCGGTGGTGGGACTCGTTTGCATTTTCGCAAAGGCGAAAATTATGGTGTCGCTCCTGGCTGGACGGGAGCGTTCCACAGTCCACCGGACTGTGGAATTTGATCGTTCGAGTTCCGCCACGGCATAAAAATAAAGGAGAGGCTTTTGCCTCTCCTTTATTTTTGGTGCCGGTGGTGGGACTCGAACCCACACGATGTCGCCACCAACGGATTTTGAGTCCGTCACGTCTACCATTCCATCACACCGGCGTGATGCTCCCATAGTATAATACAAATCCTTCAAAATAGCAAGCAAAAATTTTAAGAAAACGGACATCCGAAGATATCCGTTTTTGCATTCACGCAACTGTTTTCTTCCGGCTCAAAGCGCGGACGCCGTACACAACACCATAAACCGCCAGCACCGCAAGGAAGAACACCACCGGATTGACGATCATCAGCACCCATTTCGGAATGATGCCGTTTGCCACCAGACCGATATAGAAGGCATCCTCCTCAAGGAAGAACCAGTTATGCTCCAGCGCCAGATTGCCCAGCTTGGCCCAGAGGGTAATGCCAACCAGCAAAGCGGCACTTTTCCAAACCTTTTCGATCCGCAGCTCCACCGCGCCCAGCGCGATGGACAGAATGCCCCACGCCATCAGCACACCGTGGTAGAACATGGTCTGCACCGCCTGATAGCACCACGGCTCACCGCTGCCCACACTGGCAGGATAGCACAGATACATCATCGGCGCAAGGGTCGCCAGAACCGCCGCAGGCTCTGCGATCTTGTGCCCGTTCTTATTGAACTGAGCGATGGCCACCAGCGGACACAGCACCGTACAGATATGGAAGGGCAGCTTGTCGATATTCATGCCGCCGTACACAAAATCATGGACAAAGAAATCCGACAGATAGGAAATCACCAGCGCGTATGCCAGCAGCCGCAGCGCCTTTTCCTTCGCCTTAACGCTTTTGCCGCGCAGAGCGAACCAGCCGCCTACGATACTACCGAAGATCAGGATCAGGTACACGATATGGGCTCCGGAGAAGGGTGTTATCTGGATCCCGGTGTCGAAATAGGACATGCTGAACAGTTTGAAAAGAAATTCTCTCATATCAATTCCTCAGATGCAGTTTTTTATACCAGCGCTCCTCCTCCGGCAGGCGCATTTCCCACAGCGCAAGGCCGCAGAACAGAAGCACGACCGCCAGCACGCCCAGAATAATGGGCGAAATGCTGATATACGGATTGGATTTCAGGAACATGCCGTCCGGCGGGGTCATGCCGAAGGCCTCATACAGCGCATTCACCGCCACACCGCAGATCACAAAGCAGCCCAGTCCTGCCGCCACGCTGACGGCATTGAAAACACGGATCTTGATGAACCGGCCAACCAGCATATACAGGCAGCCAACAAGCATGGTCGAATGGCTCAGCAGCCCCTTGAGGATGTCGTAATCCGCCAGTGTCGGGGTGTTGCCGAAATTCACATTCAGCACGATGCCCACCACGCCGCAGATCGTGCCGCCGTAGAAGCAGAACTCGCTGAGCATCTGGAACAGCAGTCGCTTTTTGTCCCGCAGCAGCGATGCCACCAGCAGCATCCACATAACAACGTTACACGGGTAGACCGGGAGAATCTGATTATTCTCCACCGTGGCAGTTCCTCCTGAAACAAAATAGTCCACCCAAAGGTTGCTGTAATGGATCACAACGGTAATGATCGCGAAAAATTTCAGTATTCGGTTTTTGACTTCATCGTTCACGGCGTATTTTCGGGCAAGCGCCAGCAGCGCCACGGTCAGAGCGCCGGAAATGACCATGTACAAAATGTGTTGCAAATTAAACATAGCTGAATTATACACCATTCGACACCGTTCGTCAATTAGAAAATTACATTTTGTAACTCCTGGGATACATTTTGTAACCATTCAGCCGTTGACAGCCGCCCGTTTCTTCCCTATGATAATAGTAAGTATATGAAAGGCGGGATGTTTATGATGACCGGTTTGTGCAACGGCTGGGAATTCACGCAGGAATGGACAGAGGCCTTCGGCCGTGGCGAAGGCACCGCCGAGGCGGTGCGGCTGCCCCACACTGCCGCTGAAATGCCGCTGCATTACGGCGATCACAAGGCCTATCAGATGGTCTGCGGCTACCGCCGCACCATAACTGCGGACGAAACCATGCGGAGCAAGCGGCTGTTTTTACAATTCGATGGCGCGGCGCACATCGCAACCGTTTATTTCAACGGCACGGAGCTGGCCACCCATCGCTGCGGCTACACCGCCTTCCGGGTGGAGATCACGGATCACGTCCGCTTTGGTCAGGAAAACCGCATCGCCGTCCGGCTGGACACCACAGAAAATCCCGAAATTCCACCCTTTGGCTATGTGATCGATTATCTGACCTACGGCGGTCTGTATCGGGAGGTCTGGCTGGACGTTCGGGGGCAGGAAATGGTATCCGATGTGTTCGTCACCACCCCCGACCTGACCACCGTATGTGTGCGTGTTACCGCAGACAGCGAATGCCGCGTGGAGATTCTGTCGGAAACCGGCGAGATTCTGGATGCTCAAAACACCACAGAAGCGGCAGAGTTCTCCATCCCCGATGCCCTGCCATGGAGTATCGATGCACCAAACCGGTATCTATGCCGTGTGACAAACCGGTCTTCCGGAGATCAGGTAGAGGTCAAGTTTGGCTTCCGCACCGCCGAATTTAAGGCCGACGGCTTCTACCTCAACGGCGAAAAGACCTTCCTGCGGGGCTTAAACCGGCATCAGTGCTACCCCTACGTGGGCTATGCCGCGCCGGAGGCTTTGCAGCGCGAGGATGCCCGCATTCTGAAATATGAGCTGGGCTGCACCGCCGTGCGCACCTCTCACTATCCTCAGAGCCATTATTTTATCGACGAATGCGACCGGCTGGGTCTGCTGGTATTTACAGAAATCCCCGGCTGGCAGCATCTGGGCGACGAGGGCTGGAAGGAACAGGCCTGCGAAAATGTAAAGGAAATGGTGACCCAGTACCGCAACCACCCCAGCATCATCCTCTGGGGCGTACGCATCAACGAGAGCATCGACGACGATGCGCTGTACCGCCGCACCAATGCCATTGCCCGTTCTCTGGATCCCAGCCGTGCCACCTCCGGCGTGCGGTATCTGCAAAAGAGCAGCCTTTTGGAGGATGTGTACGCCTACAACGATTTCTCCCACACCGGCAGCAATGCCGGTGCCATGGCGAAAAAGGCCGTGACACCGAACAAAAACAAGTCCTATCTAATCTCTGAGCACAACGGCCATATGTTCCCCACCAAAGCCTTCGATCCGTGGCAAAAGCGGCAGGAGCATGCCCTGCGCCACGCAAAGGTACTGGACGCAGCGGTGAGATCCGGCGAGCACGCCGGCTGCTTCGGCTGGTGTATGTTCGACTACCCCACCCACAAGGATTTCGGCTCCGGCGACCGGGTATGCTATCACGGCGTCATGGATGCCTTCCGCAATCCCAAGCTTGCCGCAGCGGTCTATGCCAGCCAGAAGGCGGACACGCCGGTGCTGGAGGTGGGCTGCCCCATGGACATCGGCGACTATGCCGGCGGCAACATCGGCGATATTTACGTGTTTACCAACGCCGAGGAGGTCTGCCTCTATAAAAACGGCAATTTCGTCAGCAAGCTGGTAAGTCACAGCCCCGGTGTTATGAAAGTAGAGGACACAGTTGGCTGCCTGCTGGAAACTCAGGAGAGCTTTTCTCCCAAAAAGGCCCAGCTGCTGCGAAAATGTCTGGTGACCCTCGGCAAAAAGGGGGTGATCGGTCTATCCCCTGCCGATTACATCCGGATGGGCTGGGCTATGGTGCGCTACAAGATCACCATGGACGAGGCAGTACAGCTCTACGGCAAATACATCGGCAACTGGGGCGGTGAGGCCACGGTCTGGCGGTTCGATGCCCAGAGCAAGGGTGAAGTGGTGGCCTCCGCTACCCGATGTCCCTCCGCCGCTCTTCATCTGGAGGTCAAGGCCAGCCATACCGTCCTGAACGAGGGCTGCAGCTATGACATAGCAGCGGTGCGTGTGCGCATTCTGGATGAATTCGGCAACACCGCCTCCTACGCTCAGCTGCCCGTCCGCTTCAAGCTGGAGGGTCCTGCCCGGCTGGTGGGGCCGGAAATCGCCACCGCTGAAGGCGGTATGTGCGGCACATACATCCGCACCACCGGCATTGCCGGCGAGGTAAAGCTGACCGTTTCCACCGGTCAAATCCCACCCGTGACCGTTCATTTCACCGTTAACGCCTAAGATAATCCCATCGTTTACAGTAAATTCACAGCAAAGTCATAGGAAAGACTTTACTTTTTCCCAAAAATCGGGTATGATGTCAAAGCAAATACCATAGGAGGTATTCCCATGCAGGAAAAACGCAACATCAAGCGCATTGTGTACTGGGTGACCATTGGCATTCTCATTGCGGTCATCATCGCATGCGGCAGCATGATCGCCTATAAGTTCATAACCGATGCTCAGGAGCAGGATTTCTACGATGATGTCCTGCATACCATGCCCACTATGGATCGTCCCCAGATCCCCACGGGCGCCACCGAGGCTACTGAGCCCACCGAGGTCACCGAGCCCGAGGCCACCGAACCCACCGAGCCCGAAGATTCCGCAACTCCGCCCCCCTTCCACCCCGAGTCGGATATTCTCTACGGCTACCGGGCTCTGTATGAGCTGAACAACGATATGGTGGGCTTTATTGAAATCCCCGGCACGGTCATCCGCTATCCCGTGGTGCAATCGCCTTATCAGGCCAACTACTACCTGCGCCGGAATTTCCTGAAGCGCAGTGCCACCTGCGGCACCATCTACGTTCGTGAGGCCTGCGATGTCAACAAGCCCTCAGATAATATCACCATCTATGGTCACAAGATGACCAACGGCACCATGTTTGCCGACCTTCACAAATACAAAAGCAAGGAATTCTGGGACGAGCACCGCTACATTCATTTCGATACCCTGACCGAGCAGCACACCTACGAGATTTTCGCTGTGTTCCAGACCGAGGTCAACCGCACCGACAGCTTCAACTATCATCTGTTCGATGACGCCGATGATGCGGCAGAATTCGACAGGTTTGTAAATAGCTGCAAGCTGCTTTCCTACTACGAAACCGATATCACCCCGGTCTACGGCGACAAGCTCATCACCTTGTCCACCTGTGACAAATCCATGGAGCAGGGCCGTCTTGTGGTCGTCGCCCGCCGGATCGTGTAAATTCCATACGCCAAAAGGCGCTGTTGAATTGTTCAACAGCGCCTTTTTATGTAGTGAGCTATTTATTCTTCTGCCTCAATGATGTACAGATTAGATCCGAAGTCCAGCTGGGTGCGCTGGTTCTTGTCATAACCGGTGCCCCGGAACAGCGGCTGCAGCATGATACCCGCCTCCAGCGCCGCGCCGGAAACCGTCACCGTTTGCTCTCCGTCCGGCAGCATTGCCAGCCGATCAGCCGTGCGCAGCACAAAACCGTTGGGGTTCAGCTTCACCGGTGCCACGTGCTTGACCAGCGCGCCGAACTGCCCGATGCGCAGCCCCTGGGCACGGGAACGGAGCTTGTACGGACGATTTGCCGTCAGGCCCGGAACTCGAAGCTGCTCATACCCCGGTGCGGCCGGCAGCTGCTTATGGAACACGCCGGCAATGGTCGTTTGCCCGTCGCTGACCTGCCAGCCGTTCTCCGACCGGCGGAAGATGCCGAACTGGAACAGCTTGCGGTAACGCTTATACAGCGCCGTCTGCTCCTTAATTTCCTCGATCTCGACCTTCAGCAAATGCTTCAAATCCAGCTCATAGCCCAGCACACCGAAGAAAGATACGTTGCCCCGGGTGGTCAGGGGCGTAGAGCGCAGGGTCTGGGCATGGGGCGCAGCAGAAACATGGGCTCCAAAGGTGGATTGGGGATACAGATAAGACAGACCGCCCTGAATATCCAGCCGGCAAATGGGATCGGTATTGTCCGAGCACCAGATCTGCGGGCCAAAGCACAGCATACCCAAATCAAACCGGTTTCCGCCGGAGGAGCAGCTTTCCAGCAAGATCTGAGGACGGGGGGCGAAAATGCGACCCAGCACGTCATACAGACCCAGAATGTAGGCATGGGCTTTTGCGCCCAGCGCCACGCTGTGGCGGTTCATGTCCCATTTCACATACGTGATTCCGGCCTTATCCAGAATGGTGGATACATTCTGCACAATATAGTCCCGAACCTCCGCCTTTGTCAGATCCAGTAACAGCTGATGCCGCCCCAGAACCGGCTCGAAATCATCGGTCAGTACCCAGTCAGGGTGGGCGCGGTACAAATCGCTGTCCATATTCACGGACTCCGGCTCAAACCACAGACCGAACTCCATGCCCAGCTTGCGCACCTGCTTGCTCAGACCCTCAAGACCCATGGGTAGCTTTTTCCGGTTTACCTTGTAGTCGCCCAGACCGGCTTTGTCATGGTTTCGCTTGCCGAACCAGCCGTCATCCAGCACGAACAGCTCGCAGCCGAGGCTCTTAGCCTTCTTCGCCAGACCCATAAGCCGCCGGTGATCGAAATCAAACATGCAGCCTTCCCAATCGTTATACAGCACCGGACGGTGGCGGTAACGCCAGTATTTGGGCACGATGTGACCATTGACAAAGCTGTGCATCCGCCGGGACAGGCCGTTGAAGCCGGCATCCGACCAGCAAAGCACCGCCTCCGGCGTTTCAAAACGGCCACCGGGGGTCAGCTCGATTGCGAAATGATCCGCGGAAATGCCCTGCATGACACGGGTCAGCCCCTGCAGGGAGCGCTGAGCCGAAGCATAGTGATTACCGGAATACACCAGATTGAAGCCGTAGACCCGACCGTGATCCTCCCCCGCTCCGACCTCGCTGAGCAAAAAGCCCGGATTGTGCCGGTTGGAGGATGCACCGGTGGTGCTTTCGTTGACGATGCGGCTGGCGGTCACCAGCACAGTATGCTTGCCCATTTCCGCGATCCAGCCGCCGTCAAAGGTGGTCATCTCATAGCTGCCGGGCAGATCGACGCACTGGCTCATAAGCTTGGTCAGCATCAGGCCGCTGTCGCCGGTGTTTTCCAGCACGGCACGGCGTGTCAGCGCCGTTTCAAAGGCCGTGTAGTACAGCTTCAGCCGTGCGCCCTGCTGTTCCAGCGTCAGGATCAGGGTCTCGCCGCCGTCCTTCGCCTGAGGCAGGGACATAGGCACGATGCCCGGAACGATCTCAAAGCCTGTATAGCGAAAATCCGTGGCTTTACCGTCCAGCTCAATGGGCGTTTCCCGATAATCGCCCCGACCGGAGCCGCTCCATTCCAGCGGCAGGGCATCCACGCAGCTGCCGGCATCGGAACTTTCCAGCAGCACACTGCTGCCCCAACCGATGCCGGGGGTGCAGGCGAAACCGGCCGCGTCCTCTGTCCGCACCGGTGCGCCAAAGTGCAGATGCTCCGGCAAACCCCAGCGATTGATTTTCAGCAGGTAGGAATACTGCTCCGTTTTCAGATGAAAGATACCATTTTCGTGGAAGATCATTCGTATCACCTCTTGGTTCTATTGTAGCTGTGAAAAAAACCTCTGTCAACGAGATAAATGGTGACGAAACCACTTTTTCGTGGTATAGTAGGAGCAGAATAGGAAGAAAAACGACCAAAAGGAGGCACAAACATGGAACGAAACCGCTGGTACAAGGACATGGTATTCTATCAGATCTGGCCCCGAAGCTTTTATGACGGCAACGGTGACGGCATGGGCGACCTGTACGGCGTCTATGACAAGCTGGACTATCTGCAACAGCTCGGCATCGACGGCATCTGGTTCTCTCCCCTCTACCCCTCCCCCGGTGCGGACTGCGGCTACGACATTGCCGACTATATGGACATCGATGCCATGTACGGCGGCATGGAGGCTTTCAAAAAGGTTCTCCACGGTGCCCACGAGCGTGGCATGAAGGTGTTGATGGATCTGGTGGTGAACCACACCAGCGATGAGCACGAATGGTTCCAAAAGAGCCGCCAGCGCATCGAGCCCTACACCGATTACTACATCTGGCGACCCGCCCGTCCTGATGGCAAGCTCCCCAACAACTGGGACAGCAATTTCGAGGGCAAAGCATGGACCTTCGACGAAGTTCGCGGAGAGTACTATTTGCATCTGTTCGCCAAAAAACAGCCCGACCTGAATATGGATAACCCTCTTGTGCGGGAGGAAGTGAAGAAGATTCTGCGGTTCTGGCTGGACATGGGCGTGGACGGCTTCCGAGAGGACGTGATCACTTACATCTCCAAGCCCGAAGGCCTGCCCGATGACCGGCTGTTCCCCATTTACAAGGGCATGCCCCTTTACAATCACGGCCCTCACATCCATGAATACCTGTCGGAGTTTAAGCGGGATGTGCTGGATCACTACGATTGCGTCACGCTGGCGGAGGCACCGCTGGTCTGGCCCGATCAGGCGCTGAAATACATCGACGAAGAAAAAGGCCAGATGGATATGATGATCCAGTTCCAATGTCAGTGCGCCGATTGCTTCTTCTCCGACTATATGCCCACCAAATTTGACCTACGGAAGCTGAAGCGGGCGTTCTCCAGCTGGCAGTATAAGCTGGAGGGCAAGGCATGGAATATGCTCTACATGGAAAACCACGATCATCCCCGAATCATCTCCCGCTACGGCAGCGAAAAATTCTGGAAGGAAAGCGGAAAAATGCTAGCGGCAGCCTATCTGTTCCAGAAGGGTACGCCCTTCGTGTATCAGGGTCAGGAGATCGGCATGCTGAACTGGAAGCCGGAGAGCCCTGAGATGTACGAGGATGTCCAAACCCGCTGGCAGTATGAAAACGCCGCCACCAACAAGACCCCCGAACAGCGGCTGCAGCGGCTGTGGCGCTCCAGCCGGGACTCCGCCCGGACTCCGGTGCAGTGGAGCGATGCCGAAAACGCCGGCTTCACCACCGGAACACCTTGGTTTTATGTAAACCCCAACTATCCGCAGATCAATGTGGCGCAGCAGGAGCAGGATCCTGACTCCATCCTGAATTTCTACCGCAAGGCCATCCGCCTGCGCAAAAAGCTGGCGGTTGTCCGTTATGGCAGCTATCAGGAGCATTTCCCTCTGGATGGAAATATCTACTGCTACTCCCGGCAGATGCCGGGGCAGAAGCTGCTGGTACTGTGCTCCTTTGCCGATCATCCCGTGTCCCTACGGCTGCCCAAGGGCTTTGATGCAGCCAGCGGAAAGCTGATCCTGAACAACTACGCCCGTCCCTGCCGCAAAGGGCTGCGCCCCTACGAGACCCGGGTCTACCTTTGGGAGTAATCATTCGCAAAACAAATCGCCGGGGATGCAAACGCATCCCCGGCTAATTCTATTCATTTTGAGGCTCCAGCTTGGGAGCGATCTGCGTGGTCTTACCATTCCAATCCAGCATCTTCGGATTCATCAGAATCACACCCAAGGCCATCCAGAAGGTATTATAATGCAAGGTCAGCGACAAATCGTCCAGCACACAATGCGCCGCCACAGTGGCGCTGATCAGCAGGATATGGTACTCCTTGCGCTTGTACATCCGGTACATACCCCAGCAGATCATCGCCAGCCACAGCACCACAAACACAATGCCATAGCGCTGCAGGATCTTCACATACATGCAATCCACATAATTGTATGTGCCAACCGTGGAATTTCCGTAAGCATCCAGGCCGTTTCCCAGCCACAGAATCTCCTGCCCGAACCACTTCACGCCGAACTCCTGCAGCGATGCGTGACCCAGCCGCAGGCGGCTTTCGAGCATACTGTTGAGCTTGCGCATCCACGGCAGCGAGCTGTCGTACAGCACCGTGATCAGCAAGGAGAACACGGTGCACAGCGCAAAGGAGCCTGCCGCCAGCGCCCAAATTACCTTCAGCTTATCCAGCACCTTAGGGAAATACCGCATGAGCAGACCGGCCGCCAGCAGCGCCTCCGCAATGAAAAAGGAGATTCGCGAATCTGTCAGCCAGAACACAAGCACATTGGCCACAGCCCACACAAGAGTGCCGGTTACCGTAATCGTATCCTTCTTCACATAGACCCAAAGCGCCGTCATATTCAGCAGCAGACCCGGCAAATACAAGGCATACCGGAAGCCCAAATACTCACGAATGCGTCCGTTTTTGTAGGCAGCGATGCTTTCCACCACGCCGAAGAAGCTGCTGACCACCACCGCCAGCACCACAGCGATGCTTGCGTTCAGGGTAAAGCGGGCGATCTTAGCGAAGGGGATGTTCCGGGCGCTGTAAATGTACGCAAACATCCACACCACCTGCCGCTGGGCATAGGCCGGGCTGACCCGGATGGTGATCCATCCCAGCACCGTGCAGACCAGCAAGCCGAGCCAATTTTGCTTACGCCAGCCATTGCTGCAGATTTCATAGATGAGCAGCAGAAATATGCACAGGCTCTGGATCCGCATATAGGGCTTGCCGACAAAGTATTTGTAAAAAAACGAAGCGTTGAGGATAGATGTAACCAGAAACAGCCCATAAGAGATAAAAAATAGCAAATCTCCGGTTAATTTTGATTTCAGATCTCCAGTCAATTTCGACTTCAAATCTCGTGTCATTTTACTCCATCACCGTTTCAAATCGTTGATCGCCTGCTGCGCGGCAGTGCGGAAGAAATGACCGCCCCGAAGCTTTTTGCCCATGGCGTGGACATTTTCAGCCATTTTCTCATAGTCTTCCGGGGACAGCTTACCCACGGCATCGGCAATCTGATCCAGAGAATCCACCGCGATGCCCAAGCCGTTTTCTGTAATCAGCGGAGCCAGCGCCGCCTGCGACCAAATGATCACCGGCAGGTTGGACGCCAGATACAGCGATGTCTTATGGGGGTTATTATACTTCAGGTATTCGCCGGTATTTCCGGCGCAGGTGCTGCTCACAGGGCCATCCCACACCAGACCAAAGCTGCCCTCCAGACTGCCGGGCAGGGCATCGGGATGGAACGCCCCCTTGTAGCTGACGTTCTGCTTATCCTGAAACGCCTGCGGATCAAAATGGATGCCGTAGAGATTCAGGCAAATATCCGACACATCCATATCGTACACATAGCCGGATTTCGTGGGAGCCAGATTGCCCGCCACGGCGACATAAGGCTGCTGCGCCAGCTCCGGCTTGCGGCCGTTGTCGTCACACAGATAGTCGAAGATGCCCAGAGTGAGCAGCTTCTCCTCGCTGAAGCCATGCTCCAGCATGTAAGCTCGCATGGAAGGGTTGTGGCAGATGATTTTATCAAAGCTGTCCAGCATAACGGAGTCGGAATACTCCTCCCGATCCTGCTTATAGCCTACAACGCCGCCGATGCCCTTACGCAGGGACTCAAGATCGTGAATCAGCGCCACAAAGCGGCACTTTTTCAGCTTGCGGATGAAGTTTACCATAGGGGTGATCAGGCGGTTGGCGTACATGGGGTGCTGGAAAAACACCACATCGTCCTTCTTCGCCCGAAACAGCACCTTCAGCCAGTTCATAGGCACCACGGTATACAGCCACAGCCGCTTGCGCAGCTTGGAATATTCATTGGGGAATTTAGGGAAATCAATGGGCTTCATGCCCATGGAATCGCAGATCTTATTAACATCCTCCGGCGCTTTAAAGCCGGCAGTTTCCCGCTTGGCGGGCTTGATGCGAATATAGTAATTCATTGTCTATCTTCCTTTAAGATCCTGAGTGTGCGCTCCAAACCAGCCTGAATGGGGTACTGCGCCCGCCAGCCCAGAGTGCGAATCTTGTCACTTGTCATAATTGCCTTGGTGGCAGTGGAATAGCCGGCGCGCTCTGTGGCATCCGGCAGGTCAAAGACCACCTGCTTACCTGCGAAGCCAGCGATGATGGCGGCCAGATCCTTGAGCATAATGTCCGACCCGCCGTCAGCAATGTTGTAGGCCTCGCCGCATTCTCCGTGGAACAGGCAGTACAGCACACCGCTGACCGCATCGGCTACATAGGTGTAGGAGAACAGCTGAGTGCCCTCGGATTTCAGCACGATATTCTCCCCGGCGATGCCCTTTTTCAGGAACTGGGACAGTGCCTTGGTATCGGACATGAGCATAGTGGGGCCATAGGTTCTGGCCAGACGGGGAATCACCACATTCAGCCCCTTCTGGCGGATGTATGCCTGACACAGCGCCTCGCCTGCGCGCTTACTTTCGGGGTAGCCGGCACGGAGGGTATTGCAGTTGAGATAGCCGCAGTAATCCTCGCTGAACCGATCCACATCACCCCGGTTTTCGCCGTAGACCTCCACAGAGGAGGCGAACAGCACCCGGCGGGTGCCATGCTCCGCCGCAAAGCGCAGCAGATTGTCCGTACCGATAATGTTAGTGGTAATGGTGCCGATGGGATCCGTGGCATAGGCCACGGGGTGGGTATTGCTGGCGGCGTGGAACACATAGTCCACCTTATCCGCATCCAGCGAAATGCCACGGTTGATGTCGCATTCCACAAAGACGAGGCGGCTGTCATTCCACCAGCGGTCAAAACGAGCCTTGGCCTTTTCAGCATTTCTTCCCAGAGCATAGACCGTGATGTCCAGCCCCTTTTCCATGAGCACATCAATGAGGAAACTGCCGATCATACCCGTTGCGCCGGAGATCATTATGCTGCTTCCCCGCAGCTGCTCCCAGGGCAGCTCCAGAGCCGCCACAGTGTGGACATCGCGCAGATACAGTTCGCTTTCAAAGATACTCATATCACTTCAACCAATTGTCCTTGTCGGACTTCAGGTAGGCCTTGAAAAGCTCCAGATCGTCCTTGGTGGTCAGCTTAATGTTCTTGTCGGAGCCGGCGGCGAAATACAACCGCTCGCCCAGTTCCACCATCATGGTGTTGGTATAAGCAGAGCCGTAGATGCCGATCTCCTCAGCAAAAGCCTTATGGTAAGCCCAGTTCAGCTTGCCGTACTTGTAGGCCTGAGGGGTGGACACCCGGCGCAGGGTCTCACGGGGGATATACTTCACGGTGGAAACCTCGTCATCCACCACAAAGATCTGCTCATTGTAGGGCATGGATGTCACGGCGTTGCCGTACTGGCCGCACTTGACGATCACATCACTGAGGACAGAAGCATCCACCAGCGGGCGGATGCCGTCGTGGATGATCACGATGTCATCGTCGGAGCAAATGCCCTCCAGGGCGTAAACGCCGTTGCGGATGGATTCCTGACCGGTGGCGCCGCCGGAAACGATCCACTTGAGCTTGGTAATATTGAACTGATTGGCATAGGCACGGAGGATATCATGCCAGCCGTCGATGCACACCACCGCGATGGCATCGATCTGGGGGTGGCGCTGGAAGCCCTCCAGCGTATAGATCAGAACGGGCTTGTCATAAACGTTGATGAACTGCTTGGGGATATTCTGGCCCATGCGGTTGCCGGTGCCGCCGGCGATGATCACTGCTACATTCATGGACTTGTCCTCCTTATTCTACGTCCACCCGGCAGGCCTCGTCGCAATGGGGCACCTGCTTATCCTTCGGGGGCAATTTCATATAATCTCCGTAGAGATTGGTCAGATAAATATCATAGTTAGCAAAGCCGGGAACCTGAAGCCCTTCAAAATCGAACTGCTGCTGGGGCAGCATATCTTCCTTGCGCCAGCGTTCCTTCAGGCCGTACATACCGCTGATGATGCCCACATACTCTGCCGTTTCATAGTCTACGCGCTGACACTCCTTGTCCAGCATACGGGCAAAACGGAAGCAGCCGATGGCTCGCAGAACGGGGCGGTACAGATTTTTCACCATGGCCGCGACCTTGCCGCGGCGGCTGGTGCCGGCCTTTTCCACAGATGTCAGCAGGAAGCGCCGCAGACGGCGGATCTTGTTGACCTGACGGCGGAAGGCCTTATCCTCTCCGGACACGCCGTCCAGAGGGAAAATATCGATGCCGATGTAGGGGCAATCCCACTCCTCGGCCATATCCGCCACCCGCTTGACATCGTGGCGAACGAATCGGGCAAAATGCCGGGGGAAGGATCCGTCCCGATCCGACACCAGATCCCGATGTGCCGGCATGGAGAGCTTACCCTCCAACTTCAGCTGAAGCAGCCGCTCATAGTCCGGACGGGGCATGGAAAGATCGATGTCATTATCCCAGGGAATAAAGCCCTGATGCCGCACAGCGCCCAGCATAGAGCCGCCGCACAGATCATAGCGCAGGCCGTATTCCTTGCAAAGCAGGTCAAATTCACCCAGCAGTTCCAGATAAACTGCTTGCGTTTCCTGCAGGCTCAGCAAATTTGGCTTTTCCACACCGATCTCTCCTTTCTTACATTTCTAGGGTCGTGTACTGACCTTCGTTGAACTTCTCCAGCAATCTTGTGGTGCGCAGCACCTCCGCACGGGTGTGCAGCGGCACTCGCTCAGAGTCATTGACAATATGGAGGAAGCTGTAGATCATATACCGCAAGCCGTCGCCTTCGTAGCTGTAGAAATACTTTTTGACGTTGCGAAGATCCTCGCTGCGGATCTCGAAATACTCCGGCTTCCACCAAGGAGCAGGCACATACAGATAGCCCTTGGTGCCGGTGATGATCAGCTCCCCTTCCACCTTCATACCCTTGCCCAGCCGCACAGCGGCGGTGGCATTGGGATAGCGCAGCAGACCCCGGGTAAAATAGCTAAAATCATCGGTCTCGAAATTGATCAGCTGGCAATCCACGCACTCAGTCTCGTAGGTCTTGATGATGGGAAGCAGTGCCGTAGGACCCCAATCGTAGAAGCTGCCCTTATACTTGTCCTTGGACACAACGTCCATGTCCTCAGGAACCTGGCTGCAGGATACGTCGATATCCTTCACCGTGCCAATGCGGCCACTTTTAACCAGCAAAAGCAGATGCTCAAAAGCCGGGAAGTACAGAGTCTTGATGCCCTCAAACAGCACCAGCTCCTTTTCATCGGCCTTGGCGTAGCACTCCCCCGCCGCCTTGATGCTCAGGAACATAGGGGGATTGCAGATTACATGACAGCCGGCATCCAGCGCAGCCAGGATCTGCTGATGGTGCAGCGCCGGCGAGGAGTTAATAAACACCGCGTCGCACTCTGTAAACAGCTGCGTTTCAGATTCCATCGGAGCCATCTTGCCCTTGCCGCGGCAGAATTTCATCAGCTTTTGCGGATCCTCATCAAAGACCGCCGCCATTTCCATGCCGGAAATGACCTTGGACGCGTTATAGAACCGCTCCGCCATACCCTCAACGCCCAGAATACCCATTTTGATGCAGGGCTTGGCGCTGGCACGCAGAACCGTGGAGCTGATGCCACGGGTGCGGGGCAGGTACACCACCTGACAGTACTCACTGAGGTAGTCGAACTGACCAACCCAGTCGGAACCCACAGTGAAAATGTCCACGCCGTATTTCTGAATATCGGAGATCTTCTGACCTTCGTATTCCTCAACAATAATCTGATCGGCAATGCCCGTCTGACGGACATTCTCGATTCGCTCTGCCAGCGATTGGCTGACATTGAGCTTGCCCCGTTCCTTATCAAAGCCGTCGGCGGTCACACCGACGATCAGATAATCGCCCAGAGCCTTTGCCCGCTTCAGCAGCGCAATGTGGCCGTGATGAAGCAGATCATAGGTACCATATGTGATAACTTTTTTCATTACCTGTTTCCTCTCGCCCGAAGGCGTTTGAACTGACCGGCCACAGGCCGGTGCATCGTCTAATTTATCGAAGAATTTCTCTTTTCACCAGATCGTGGAGGGCATCGGAAAGGATGCGGTTATCCTCCACCGTCAGGTCGCCGATGTGGCCGACCCGGAAGATCTTGTCTTTATATTCTCCGCCGTTGGGGCAGACCCAGATGCCGTACTCGTCCTTGAGCACCGTAAACACATCGTAAGCGGAGCAGTTTTTTGTCATCAACGGGGTCACCGCGTTGGACAGGGACTCGGAGCAAACCTCCAGTGGCAGATCCGCGATGCGGCTGCGAAAATCCGCCGCCAGCGCGGCGATCTTCGCCGTCTCCGCCTCCACGCCGCCCATGGCCTCAATCCCCTTCAGCCGGGCGTGGATCTGCAGCAGCGTACCCACTGCAGGGGTAAAGGGGGTCTGACCCCGCTCACCGTTTTTCAGTGCGCTCTTCAGATCCAGATACATGCAGCGCACGTCGTTATGCTCAATGCGCTCCACAGCCTTTTTCGACAGCACCAGCACGGAAATACCGGGCGGGCAGGCCAGCGCCTTCTGGGAGCCGGTGATCATCACGTCAGCACCCATAGCGGCCATATCAAAATCGTCGGCAAGGAAGGAGCTGATGGCATCCACGATTAGTACCAGACCGTTGCGACGGCAAAAATCTCCGATGAGTTCGGCATCATAGCGCACGCCGGTGGAGGTTTCGTGGATATTGACCAGAAACGCGGTAAAGCCCTTGTTTTCAAAGGCCGCCAGATGATCAGCCGTCAAGGCCTTGCCAGTATCCAGCTTGATCTGCTCGAACGGAATCTGATGGATCTGGCACAGCTCGCAGAACCGCTGACCGAAGCTGCCGCCGTTGACCAGCAGCACCTTATCGGCGGGGCTCAGCACATTCATCACCGCAGCCTCCATGGACGCGGTGCCGGAGCCGGTGATGAACACCGTCCGGGCACCCTCCGGCGCTTTGACAAAGCGCTGCATCAGCGCCTCATTTTCCAGCATCACCGCGGAAAACTCCGGGGTGCGGAAATAGGGCACGTGTTCAGCGCCGATGGCGCGAACCTCCGGGCTGGACTGAACAGGCCCCACTGTGAAGTTGATCATGTCAGTTCCCTCCTCTGCGGCGGTCGCCCAGATCGAATTTGAGATAACAGTTCCGCTCCTGCTTTTCCACGGGAGGGATCTGCATATAGTCACCGTAAATTGAGCGCAGGTAGCTGTCCGCCTCCGTGGGCACAAAGCTGGTACGACCCTCAAAGGGCACCTCCACCGGGTTGCACAGCACATCTCTGGGATTGAGTTCTCCGAAGAAATGGCGCACATCCGACGGGATGGAAACCAGATTGCTGTTTTCATTTTTGCAGCGGCTGTGCCAGTAATCCGTCCAGCGAGCCCAGGTTTCATAGCTGGCAAAGCTCAGGCAGAAGCCCAGCGCGCACTTGACCTTGAAAGTAAAGCCGCCGTCAAACTGGCGGAACCATTCACGACCCCGATAGAGCCGCCGGCAGGCCAACGCAAAACCCATGCCCATGGCCATCACGCCCTGAAAAGTGCGTGCGATGGGATTATCAGGCACATTTTCGATGGTATAAATATCTAAGAAAATGCCACAGTCCGTCAGATCCTGCTCCAGAATGGTGCGGTACTCCGTGCCCCGCAGACGAATCTTGGGGATGACACGGCCGAAATTATCGGGATCCTGCGGGTGGAGCATGGAATACTTTTCGCTCCAGCGCTCACGGACGATGGCAGTAAAGGTTTCAAAATCAGCACGGGGCATAGCGATGTCGATATCGTCATCCCAAGGGATGATGCCGCCGCTGCGCAACGCACCGATGGCGCTGCCTCCGATGAGGACGTAGCGCAGGCCGTTTTCGGCGCAGATGCTGTGGACATCGTCCAAAATCTCCAGCAGAATAGCGTGGAGGCTCTTCAGCTCCTCCTCGGAAAGCACGGTCAGCCGGCCGTCGCCGCCGCCCTTGGCAATGTCTTGCAGACGCACTTACTGCACCTCCTTGACGGGAACCAGCTCCGCCGCGTGGGCGTTGCGATCCTCCACTCTGGGGGGCGTCATATAGTCGCCGTACAGAGATTTCAGGTAGGCATCATACTGCTCCGGGCCCACAAGGGTCATATCCTCAAAGGCATATTCCACGCCGTCGCCGTAGACCTCTTTTTTGAACATCTCATTGAACTTATACGAGGTTTGTCCCGTAAAATTCACAAGATATTCGGAGTTTTCCGGAGGATATTTCTTCAGCAGCCGATCCATTTTATCCAGCTGCTTGCGGGTATTGAACCACTTGCCCACCCGGGTGAGCATAGCGATGCGGATGATGATCCGCTCCACCAAAGGTCTACCGGGCCGCTTGATGTTGACCTTTTCAAAGCAGGACAGATGGAATTTCAGCCGGGTCATCAGCAGACGGAACTTATGCCACTGACGGCTGATAAAGCCGTTGGGCATACCATCCAGCGGGAACAGATCCACCCAAATGTTTTCCAGACGCTCCTCCAGACTGCCCATGCGGCGAATCTGGTAGCGCGTATCCACGATGCGGGCGAAATAGTAATGATGATCCGTTTCGTCATCATAGGTCCGCAGCTCCAGATTTTCCGGCAGACGGGCAGACACTTCCTTCAGCAGCCGGTCATAGTCGGCTCTGGGAATGCCAAGATCCACATCGTCATCCCAGGGGATGAATCCGCCGTGGCGGATGGCACCGAGCATGGTGCCGCCCTGCATGAAATAGGGAATCTGCAGCTCATCCAGCACACGGGTCACTTCCCGCAGGACGTGCAAGATATATCGTTGAGTGTCATTCAAATGCTGCTCAGGGGTATCCATTTTTCATTTCACTCCTTAAAAACTAATGGTTTTACGCAGCGCCGGTATCCGTCCAAACCATCCAGCTCTGGCACATAGGCTCTAAGGAGCTGAAATAATACAGGCTGCCCTCCACCTCGATGCAGACCATGGTGGAGATGCCGTCGGAATACAGATACCAGCAGTTACCGTCTGCCATCCACTGCTCACGCAGCTTCTCCTGGCTGACCCAGTGGGCGTAGCAGGCAGTATTTTCCGTGGGAACAAAGTCGGCGGTGATGCGTTCGCCGCCTTCCAACTGGGTGAACCAGCCCAAGAATACATAGCCGGGACGCTGTGCCACCGGCAGAGTGCCCACGCTTTGATCGGCCAGCACCACGGTCTGATCCAGACCGGCAACGCCGCCGCAGGCGTCGAAGGTAATGGTGCTGACTTTGCTCTTCTGCTCCAGCACCAGAAAATCAGAAGACCACAGGATCACCGTGTCCCAGCCGGTCATCAGCTGACCCGCTTCCACATAGTGATTGCCCACAATCGCCGCAAGCTCATAGCGGTACTGTCCCGCCGTCAGGCTGCGGAAAGCCAAGCCGCTGGAGATGGAGCTGCGCAGAAGGTTGTAGGCCTTTCCCTGCACCGTATCCGTGGCGTTCAGCACCTGAACCATCTGATCCATATCGGGGCTGTAGACCCGAGCGCGGATGGAATAAATGGAATTGAGCTGGGACATAATGCTGCCCTTAACGTTGAAGGATTTACCCTCCACCAGCGCCGTAGGTGCCACCGCTCCGGTCAGGGTCACATCATCGTAGCGCAGCCGGCTGATGGTCACAGTCTCCGCACGGATGTAGCCGATATCGCCTTCATCCAGCTGATACCAGTATTCCCCTTCCGTATTCAAATACAAGCCGGTGATATTCAGCTGCTGTCCGGCAGCGGTGGTGCCCAGTAGCTTGGAGGTGCTTTGCACCGCATTCTCGCAGGGCTCGCTCCACAGCTCGGTCTCGGCCGCGGCCATTCCCGTCGCATTGGACGGATAGCGCTTGCAGCTGTCAGCATAGGTTTTCAGACCGAAGTGGATTACGCCGTCAAACTGGGTGGTGGTGCTGGCATAGTAGGCAGCAAATTCCTCGATGGTGGCGGTCAGGGGTGTGCCCTCGGGATAGCGTACGCCGTTGATGGTTGCATCATAGCTTTCCACAAAATAAACCGTTCCATCAAGAATCGCGTGAATCACGCAGGCGTGGCCGTAGCGGCGACCCAGCACGGAGCGGGTCTTCTCGAAGCCCACCAGAATGTTGTAGGCATCCTGGGTGCCGTTCTTGGTGATCTCATTGAGAGCAGCCTTCAGGGTGTACAGCTTGGCCGGATAGGCCTTGACGCTGTAGCCGCCGGTGGTGACGGTGAGATTTTTGAAGGCATCGTAGGCATCTCTGCCGTCAGCGCCGATGACCTCCTTGGTGATGCCCAGAAGGTGCAGCTGCACATTAACCAGCGCGCCACAGTAACCGTCAAAGGAATCCCAGCCGTAGTAGGCTTTTGCTTTTTTGTATGTACTTTTGATCTGCTGAATAACTTCTTCTCCCGTAGTGGGCGCCGCTGTCGCGGCAGGGGTGGGAACCACCGAGATCATCAGAAGAAGCGCCAGCACCATAGCCAGGAGCCGCAGGGTCCTTTTACGCATCTGCTCAGTTCCTTTCCTGTAGATTTCTATCCGTAATTCGAGTACAGTTGCCCGTCTGAAAAACGTCCGTTTTTCACGACAGGCCATATTGGCGCAGTTTAAAGAATTATATCACAGATGCCTCCAATAATCAAGGTTTGTCTGATATATAGCGGTTTTTTGTCCATATTTACCCATAAAAACAAAAGAAATGTCGGAGGAATAGGCATTCCTCCGACACATATTGAACAATCTATTAACAGAATTAAAGAATCTCCCGACTCTCGGTGGGCTGCATGGATATACTGATCTCCAGATTGCCGTTGCGGCAGCGCAGCTGGTCGATGAATTCCTTCTCCGTGCCGGCCCTGCGCAGGGTCAGCTCGTAGGTCAGACGGTTCAGGCTGCCCAGATTGGTGGTCTTAACATTGATCAGCGTCACACGGGTGGTGTACTGGCTCAGCAGGTCATCAAAAATCGTGGCGTAATCCAAGTCCTCCGGCACCGTGATCCGCAGCACACGGCGCAGATCTCCCTTGCGAGGGCCGCCGAAACCAATCAGGGCGTACAGCAGGCTCACCGCGCACATGATGGCCGCAAAGATCAGGCCAAAGCCCGGATAACCCATGCCGCAGGCCAAACCCACCGCCATGGACATAAAAATGGCGCCGATCTCCTTGGCGGTACCGGGGGTGCTGCGGAAGCGAACCAGGCTGAACGCACCGGCCACAGCCACACCGGCGCCCAGATTTCCGTTGACCATCATGATGACCACCGCCACCGTAGCCGGCAGCAGTGCCAGCGTCACCACAAAGCTGGTGGAGTGGGTGGTGCGGAAGCAGTAGACCACCGCCATCACCGCGCCCAGAACCAGCGCAGCGCCGATGCAGATCAAAAATGCCTGCAACGTAATGCCCGTGGTGGCATTGTAGAGGCTTGCGAATGTAGAATTAAGCATAGGATCGACCTCGACTTTCGGATAATCTTTGTTCAAGCAGCTCCATATAGGCTCTGCCGTACTTGGAGAAGGATTGTTTGTGAATGTGCTGCCGGCTCAGATGCTCCGTCAGCCACATGGGGATGCCGCCGGAGGCCTTGACCTCAAGAAGCCACAGATCCGGCGGAAGGATCGGCCGGCCATCAACAGGCTCTGCCAGACTCAGGTTTTCGGTGCGGTAGCGGATATTCTGATCCAGCGTCATGCGGAAGCCGAAGTCCACCGGATCATACCACGCCTCCCGTTCATAGCTCAGGTACACACGGGGCTCCAGATTCTTATAAAAATCCCGAAAATAGACCATTTCCCGGGCAATCTGGCTGTTTTCCGGCAAGGGCGCACGGTATTCCATAAATGCCATTGCCTGCTCCTGTGTCACTTTGACACGGCGCTTGTAGACGATGCCCTTGTATTTCTTTTTCATTTCCAGAAATACATCCACACCGGGGCCGATCCGGCCGTAGCTGCGTAGACGCAGCTTTTCCTTGTACACCGGCTTTTCCAGAGAGCGGCGAATCAAGCGGTAATCCGGCGTATCGTAATAGAGATTGCAGATGGTGCTGCGGCCATACTTGTCCGGCACCATTTTCTCCCGAAGCAGCTGTGCAAGCGCATCGTGCTGCTGCCGGTTGATCAGGAATTTCAGCTCCCTGCGCTGGAATACATCCATAGCCGCTGCCTCCGTTTCTGCAGAATGTCACATTCATTATAGCGCAAAATGCTGAATGCTTACTTAAATATTACTCGAAATGCAACAATAAATCAAGACAAAGATAAATGATTGTTTAGGGGTGGGACGTGTTACTTTCTTGTTTCCGAACAAGAAAGTAACCAAAGAAATCGGCATAGGGGAGGCGCTAGTTGCTTCGCAAAAGCGATCTCCCCTAAGAACCCCTCCCGCAACCTAGGATCTAAGGCGAAGCCCAGAAACTACGGCGAAAATGTTCCGATTTTCGCCCTGCCGGGTGTTATCTTTCGAACTTCTTACCGAGTGCGCGACGGGAGATCCTTAAGAGGGCGTCTTTGGCGCGCGGGAGCGCGACACTCAGCGCCTCTTAAGTCGGCTTCTTTTCG
>JAFTIZ010000021.1 GCA_017456645.1 Oscillospiraceae bacterium | reverse complement strand
TTTTGTGACGAAGGCTCGAACGATCAAAAGCCACAGGCCGGTGGACTGTGGCTTGCCGCCGGCTGGACGGCGGCAACACAATACTTTGCTCCCTGTTGGGAGCAAAAGTAAACGAGCCTCGTCACCCGCTCCATAAATAAGAGCAGATGCAAAAGCATCTGCTCCTATTTTTTTTTGTGACGAAGGCTCGAACGATCAAAAGCCACAGTCCGGTGGACTGTGGCTTGCCGCTGGCTGGACAGCGGCAACACAATACTTTGCTCCCTGTTGGGAGCAAAAGTAAACGAGCCTCGTCACCCGCTCCATAAATAGGAGCAGATGCAAAAGCATCTGCTCCTATTTTTTTGTGACGAAGGCTCGAACGATCAAAAGCCACAGTCCGGTGGACTGTGGCTTGCCGCAGAAAAAAATTGAAAAAAATTCAGCCATTATTCAGAAATGTATGATATAATATCTTAATCCTACAAAGGGGTGATTGCAAATATGAAAAGATGCCTGCTATTCATTATGATATTGGCTGTTCTGCTGTGCGGCTGCAATGTCCTTGAGACACCGTCGACCGTGCCCGGCGGATCGGATTATGTACCCGGGGAGCTGGACGCAGAGCCTGTTGAGGTGGATTTTGCGTCAAGCGACTCGCAGATGTTTACGGATGCAGACGCGGTTGCGACCTATTCCGAGAGTGACAGCGCGGTGATCGAGCTGAAGGGTAGTGGGATCTCCAGCAATGCCAATTCCGTCATTATCGACGGCTCTACCGCCACGATTACCCGGGGTGGTACCTATATTCTGCGTGGTACGCTGGATGACGGCTCCGTTATCGTGGATGCCGGTAAGGACAAGCCCCACCTGATTCTGGAGGGCGCCAGCATTACCAGCGCGGATTTTGCGGCGCTGTATATTCGGGAAGCCGGCAAGGTGTTCGTGACCTTGGCTGAGGGGACGGATAACACGCTTGCCAACGGCGGCAGCTTTACGGCGATCGACACGAATACGGTGGATGCCGCTCTGTTTTCCAAGACGGATGTAAGCCTGAACGGTGCCGGAAGCCTGACGGTGGTTTCTCCTGGCGGTCACGGAATCGTCTGCAAGGATGATCTGGCTATTGTGGATGGCAAATTGACGATCCAATCCGCGTCCCATGCGCTGGATGCCAATGACAGTATACGCATCAAGGGCGGCAGCCTGACCATGAATGCAGGTATGGACGGCATTCACGCTGAGGATGCCAACGACGCAGCTACCGGCTTTGTGTATATTTCCGGCGGTGTGCTGAACATCGAGGCAGAGGGCGACGGCGTCAGCGCTGCGCTGCATATGCAGGTCAGCGGTGGAACCATTGACATCCTTGCAGGCGGCGGCTATGAAAACGGCGAAAAGCAGAACTCCGGCAATTACGGAGATTTTATGGGCGGCGGAATGTTCCCCGGCGGAAATCGTCCTTCCAAGCGGGCGGTAACCACGACCGCAACCGAGGACACCGCTACCAGCATGAAGGGTCTGAAAGCCGGTGCCGGCCTGTTGATCGAGGGCAGCACTCTGACAGTGGATTCTGCCGATGATGCCCTGCATTCCGATACGGTTAGCGTGATCAACGGAGGCATGATGAAGCTGGCATCCGGAGATGACGGCATCCATGCCGAGACGGATCTGAACATCACTGCTGGACAGATCGAGATCACACAGAGCTATGAGGGCCTTGAAGCGAAGAATATTTTGCTCACCGGCGGTAAGATCTCTCTGGTCGCCACAGATGACGGTTTGAACGCCGCCGGCGGCGTGGACGGCAGCGGCGAAGGCGGCCGGGATCAGATGTTTGGCGGTATGGGTCAGCCCGGCGGCAATCGCCCCGGTGGTATGGGTGGCACTTCCGACGGCAGTGTGGTCATCAGCGGCGGCGAGCTGTATGTGCAGGCTTCCGGTGACGGCATCGATGCCAACGGCAGCATCCAGATCTCCGGTGGCTATACGGTGATCTGCGGCCCCAACAACGGCGACACCGCAACGCTGGATTATGATATCAGCGCATCGATTACCGGCGGCGTATTCATCGGCACCGGTGCGTTGGGCATGGCTCAGACCTTTAGCGCTAACACGCAGGGTGTTCTGGCGATCAGAGCAAACAATCAGTCCTCCGGTGTGAAGATCACGGTGTCTGACAGCAGTGGCAAGGAACTACTCAGCTATGAGCCGGAGCTGGCATTCTCGGTGATCATTTACAGCGCACCTGAGCTGGTCAGCGGTCAGAGCTATCACGTTACGGTGGGCTCTCAGGAAGCGGAGCTGAATGCATCTTAATTCGTTTTGCCCCGGGGCGTTATGCGTCCCGGGGCGTTCTGCAGAAAAAACCACGCCGACGGCTATCGGCGTGGTTTTTTATCAAGATTCATATTTGCCTTTGTTTTTTCCGGAACTACGGGACAGGATGATCGCGCCAACAAAGGCGGCGGCGCACACCAGCGAGATCACAAGACCGATGGTGAAGGCGCTGTTTTTGTAGACAAAGCGGACATTATGGGTGCCCTTGGTCAGGTTCAGCGCCATCATGCAATCGCCCACCAGAACAGGCTCGGTGGCTTCGCCGTCAACCGTCACCTCCCAGTTGCCGTCATAGGGGATAGAGGTGTACAGCAGACCGTCACGGTTGCAATCGATGGTGCCTTCCACAAGCGTGTTGGAGAACTCGGTCAGATCCAGAGTGGAGGCGGCCAGAATGTCGTAGCCCTTGCGGAAAACCTCTTCATCCAGCACAGCGGCGGTCATAGTGATGGTGCCGCTGGAATTTTTCTTGCAGGTTACATCGATAATAATGGTGTCGCCGATCTGCACATCGCTGACAGCAAACATCTGCGGCAGACTCATGGACTCGCTGTACAGCTCCTTGCCGTTCTTATAGACCCGGAAGCTGTTGTATTCGGTCATATTAGCGAAGAAGCAAAGGAAGCCTTCCTCGTTGATCTGGTATGTGAAGCGAACCGTTCCGGCGGTTTCAGCGGTGTAGCGGTTATAGCTGCTGTACTGGCCGGTGGGTGTGGTGGTCAGCTCCAGATCGCTGCCGAGGACGGTCAGCTGGTCATGATGCAGCCGGTTCCATACATTCTCTTCAACACCGGTGGCAAGACGGAATACTTCGTTCTGGGTAGAAAAGGGGGCGGATTGCGACTGAAGATTCCAATCTGCCAGAGTGCTTTCCGCCAGGAAACCAAGGGGCAGGTATGCGTTGTTTTCCAGCAGATAGGCTCCGTCAAAATTGTGGATCACGTCGAAGTAGGAATTGTCTTCCACATCACCATCCCGCTCGATCATATATTTCAGATTCAGGAACAGATTGGAAACAGGGGAGGATTCTTCGAAGCAGTAGCGGTTGTAGGTGTTTCGGGCGGAATAACCCAGGGCTTTCATAAATTCGGTGATGCGGACATTGGCAGAGCTTGTGAAGGTGGAAATGCCGTCATAGCCGTTTAGAGCACCGTCATTCAGGGTTTGGGAGTGGGTCACCTCGGCACGGAAGAAGTCGGAGTATTTCTCCCGCTCATACATATAGTTGATGGCAGAGGTGGTGCCGTCGTTATTGCGGGGATAGGTGGCTACGGAGGTGTAAGGGAAGCGCACACCGAAGTTGGCAACGTTCAGCACCAGCTCCAGACACATGACGGTGAACAGAGCCAGAGTGCCGTACTTGCTGCGGGCGGCCTCGCGTTTTTCGAGGATGTGAGGCTCCAGCTCCTGACTTTCCTTTTCGTCCATTCTGCGTTCGATCAGCAGGTAGATGAAAATGCCGAGGATCAGCAGCAGAATGGAAATGTTGTAGGACAGGAACACAAAGGAGAAACGTTTTTCAGAGCACATCAGCACGCCGATACTGAGCACACCGGCTACAATAAACTGCCACAGCTTGAAGCTGCCGCGCATCAGCCATGCCCGGTAGGCCATGTACAGCAGCACAAAGCTGAACAGGAAGCTGAAGCGGTAGGGGATCATATTGGTAAAATGGAAGCCGTGCCAGATATAGTCCAGCTGGCGAATCAGGAAGCTGAGCATGAAGAACACCAGTAGACATACGCTGCAGATCTTGTCACGAAGCTTAACTTCCTTGGCGGTCAGGAACAGGAAGCCCAGTACAAGGGAGCCAACACCGCAATACAGGTTCGGCAGGCCTTCCTTAAAGGAGGGCTCGTGGCTGCCGCCGATGTTTCCGGCCACCTGACGCATACCGTCCAGCAGGGGAGGGATACTCTTGAAAATGGCGGTGAAGAACTGACTCACAAGGGTGAAGAAACCGGCGCCCTCTTCTACAGAAGCTTTATACAGCGCCCAGGCCTCTGCAGCGGAGGCGCACAGCGCGTCATCCACGATGTTTAGGTCGAAGGTTTCGGGGAATTTGTTGACACTGGATTGGGTATTCTGTAGGGCGGCCAGTGCGGGAAGCTCCAGCACAGCGGTCATGCCGATGGCCAGAACGGAGAACAGGGCGATCCGACCCAGATCCATAAACAGCCGCTTGAAACCTTGGAACCGGCAGATCTCATAGCAGACGAACAGCAGAAATACGAAAATGCAGGTGAACAGACCCACATAGTAGTTGGCGTAAATGGACAGGAACAATGTTATGGTGTACAGAATGAATTTCTTATCCCGCAGCAGATACACGGTGCCCAGAGCCACCAGAGGCAGCAGAGCGAAGGTGTCTACCCACATGATGTTCCAGTGATAGCCCAAAGCCCAGGCGCACAGACCGTAGAACGCGCCAAACACAGATAGAGAAAAATCGTTGGTGTTGAAGGTTTTCTTCAGGAAAATGGCGAAGAACAGGCCGGCAAGACCCAGCTTGATGGGAGCCAGCATGGAGAAGTACTCCAGAGTCAGGTTCTCCGGCAGCAAGATGGACAGCAGGTTCAGCGGCGAGGATAGATAGTAGGAGATAAGGCCCAGATAATCCATGCCCATGCCCACATCCCAGCTGTAAAGCAGGGAGTCACCGCTGAGCAGCGCTTTGCGGAATGCCACGAAGAAGGGATAATACTGGTGATACATATCCGAATAAAGCATGGAGCGGGCGTTTCCGAAGGGCTCGTATCTGCCGATGATCATCACCGACAGCATGCCGAGGAAGGGCAGAAGGAATGCCCACAGCAAATAATTGTGGGTTGCCTTCTGTATTATTTTGTTTTTGGTCAAAGAGGGGAACTTTAGCTTGTTAAGCAAATTCATTGGTGGATTCCTCCCAATAGTGGTCTACATTATATCATATCACGTTTTGCCGCCAAGGTAAAGCATAAAAAATCGGGTGCGCAGCTGCGCACCCGAAGGGAATTTGATTAGATTTCGTCATCCATATCCAGATCGTCATCGCTGTCATCAATGTCACCGGTCATGATCTCGCCGACACGGACACGGCGCTGGATCTTCATCTCCTCCACCTGCTGATGGAGCAGCTCCTTGACACGCATGGGATCTTTGATATTTTTCAGAACCAGGCTGGGCGTGGATTTATCCGAGGATACTACGGAAATGGAGCCCATGCCGAAGAGCCGCTGCCACAGAGTGCGGCGGGTATTGATGTCCCGAATGCGGTATAGCAGCACTTCCTCGTCCTTCAGGTTCAGAAAACCTGTGGAGATGAACAGGCGATCGTCGCTTATAGCGTAGCGGGTGAAGCTCAGGGGCATGCCCATAAAACGCTTGCGATCGGTCCAGATGTAGTCGCTCTTTTTGAAGCCCATGATGGTATCCTCCTGCGTTTTTCTTTTATTGTACATCTGTGGAGCACCATTGTCAAGCACAGAGGGATACGGAAGAAGAAAATGATTGTTTGGATCATAGAATCAGGCAGATGAGGCCGCTGGCGCCTTCGTTGACGATTCGGGTCAGGCTGCCCCGGAATTTTGCCCGTACATCCTCCGGTGTGCGCACCAGCTTGGTGGTCAGCCCCTCCTGAATCAGCTCGTAGACGGATTTGCCGAAAATGTTGCTCTGCCACAGCTTTTCGGGGGCTTCGTTGGACAGCCGGTCGATCAGATCCATGGATTGCTTTTCGTCGCCCACCATGGGGTTGATCTCTGTGTCGATGTCCACTCGAATCATATGAATCGACGGCGCGCCGGCCTTCAGCTTGACACCGAAGGAGCCGCCCTTGCGCAGGATCTCCGGATTTTCCAGCTTCATCTCCTCCGCTGTGGGCATGACCACACCGTAGCCCGTGGCTTTTACAGAGGACAGGGCGTCGGAGATCTTGTCGTACTCCTGCTTAATCTTAGAAAGGTCGGTGAGCAGGGAGATCAGCTGAGCGTCACTATGGATTTGCAGGCCGGCTTTGGCGCTGAGGATCTCATAGAACAAACTTTCCGGGAAGCCGAGGACACAGGAAACGGTACCGGTGGCAAGGTCTACACTGCGGATGGAAAAGTCCAAGACCTGCTCCAGATCCTTCAGGGAGGAAAGAGTCATTTCTGCCTGACCAAGGGTGGAAATCTGTCCGGCTCGCTGCAAAAGCGCTTCGTACAGGGCGCTTTTTACAGGATGCTCCGGCTCCAGCGCGTCCATCCATCGGGGCAGATACACCCGCAGTTCCTGCATGGGGAAGGCGTACAGCAGCTCCTGCAGCAGACGGGCGATGCCGGCGTTGTCTAGGGCTTGACAGTCGGCGATGGCTGCATCTACGCCAAACTCCCGGCTCAGGTAGCCCCGTACCGAGGCGGCGGCGCTGCCCTCCGGCTCACGGGAGTTGATGATGACGAGAAACGGCTTGCCGGTGGCTTTCATATCCCGAATGGCACGGCCTTCAGCGGTGATGTAATCGGCACGGGGAATGTCGGTGACGGTGCCGTCGGTGGTGACTACGATGCCAATGGAGCAATGCTCATCCATGACCTTTTTGGTGCCAAGCTCGGCGGCCTCGGTCATGGGGATCTCGTAGTCATACCAAGGGGTGGTGACCATCCGGGGAACGCCATCCTCTTCGGCGCCTACGGCACCGTCCACCATGTAACCCACGGAGTCGATCATGCGAACCCGAAGTCTGGCGGTGCCGTCGGGGGAAATCTCTACCGCTTCCTCAGGGACGAATTTCGGCTCCGAGGTCATGATGGTCTTACCGGAGCCGCTTTGAGGCAGCTCATCCCGCGCACGCTCCCTGCGGTAGGGATCGTCGATGCCGGGGATCACCAGCTCCTCCATGATCCGTTTGATCAGCGTGGATTTGCCGGTGCGCACCGGCCCGACTACGCCGATGTAAATATTTCCGCCGGTTCGCGCGGCGATATCCTGATAAATGTTTTCCATAGCAAGCCTCCTCATCCGGCAGGAGAGGACACTCCTGCCATGGGTTTGCTTTAGGGTATGTCCCGCAAAAAGGAAATAGAACCGGTCATACAAGATGCTGTGATTTTACATGGATAAAAAGGTAAGATTTTGTGAAAATAATGTTTGACAAATGCTATGAAAGCCTATATAATATGTAGGCACGACTGTGAAAAGGAGGGGGTACTATGCTCCTAGGACTATCCAAGATCATTGACAGTCCCGGTGCGACCATCCCTTTCTCCACAAGTGTTGACCTGAGTGATCTTCGATACGGCAACAGCTTCCCCGTGACCGAGCCGGTAACGGCTGAAGGTCAGGTGCGAAACACTGCCGGTGTCCTTGTGATGACGGGCTGCATTCAGACTACCATCCACGGCACCTGCGACCGCTGCGCCGCCAGCTTTGATCGGGAAGTGGAGCTTCCCATCGATGTTGTTCTGGTAACGGAACTGGCGAACGAAGAAAACGAAGATGAATGGGTATTCCCTCTGGAGGGAGACAGCGCCGATCTGGATGACATTGTGCGGACGGTTTTCGTCCTGAATCTGGATAGCAAGCTGCTGTGCAAGGAGGATTGTCAGGGTCTTTGCTGCCGCTGCGGCAAAAATCTGAACGATGGTCCATGCAGTTGCCAGAAGGAGCTCGATCCCCGATTTGCTGCTTTG
>JAFTIZ010000020.1 GCA_017456645.1 Oscillospiraceae bacterium | reverse complement strand
TTCGCCTTAGATCCTAGGTTGCGGGAGGGGTTCTTAGGGGAGGGCGCATTTTGCGAAGCAACTAGCGCCTCCCCTATGCCGATTTCTTTGGTTACTTTCTTGTTCGGAAACAAGAAAGTAACACGTCCCACCGCTAAACAAGCATTTATCTTATCAACAAAAAAACAAGCCGCCCGGGGGGAGCCGGGCGGCTGATGCTTTACAGGGGGGATTGCTTGATTTTGGGGTAGCGCCGGGGGTACTGAGGCGGCGTGGGCTTGATCTTACGCAGGATGATGACCGAATGGGCGGTTCCGTCGATGGGGAAATCCTCCACAGTTTCCAGCTTCAGACCCAGCTTGGAGATGGCATTTTTCGCTTCCGCCAGCTCCTCACGGGCGGCAGAGCCCTTCATGGCCAGCACCGCTCCGCCGACTTTGACGAAGGGGGCGGTGAGCTCCAGCAGGATATTCAACCGCGCCACAGCACGGCTGGTGGCAAAATCGTAGGTTTCCCGACGTTTCGCGGCAAATTCCTCCGCACGGGCGGTGACGCATTCGGCCTCCACGCCCAGCTGGGGCAGGATCTGCTCCAGCCATGCCATCCGCTTTCCCAGAGAGTCCAGCAGGGTCACCTTGGCCTCGGGGCAGGCAATCTTCACGGGCACACCGGGGAAACCGGCGCCGCAGCCCACATCGATGAGTCGTTTACCCTTCAGGTCTGCGGCTTTCAGCACGGTCAGGCTGTCCAGCAGGTGCAGTTTGGCCACCTGCGCCGGCTCGGTGATGGCGGTCAGGTTCATGACCTCGTTCTGCTTGACCACCGCCGCGCCGAAGGCGCACAGCTGTCGGGCGGTGTCATCGCTGAGGCTCAGCCCCAGCTCCGGCAGACCGGCAGTGAGGGTTTCATACATCATGGATCCTCCTTGGGCAGCGCGCCGACGATGCCCTCCAGATCTACCTGATTTTCATCGTAGGGATCGAAGGTGGACTTGGCGTCCTCCTTCTGGGCGGGCAGGATGATCTCCTGAATATACAGGTTCACCAGCAGGTCACAGACCTCACCGTAGGAGCTGATGCCGCTGCCGTCACCGCTGACCTTGATATAGGTATCGTTGACGGTGTTTGCCAGATTTGTTGCGTTTTCGTCGTAATTTTCCCGGAAAAACCGGGAATAAGCAGCCAGATCGTGGGAGAAATTCTCATTCACGCCGGCGGCGATCCGCGCGGTGGCAATGGAGGCCTCGGTGGAATTGACGCTGGCCAGTGCGTTATAGCAATAGGTATAGGCCATGAAATAGGCGCTGTACTGGAATTCTGGGCTGGAATTGGCACGGCAGGCCAGATATGCGGCGAAATTGGCGTCCCGCTCAACGGCAATGCACATCCGGTGAGCCATTTCGTGGCACATGGTGAAGGGCAGACCCACGGAGGGAGTCTGAGGATTGACCGCGGCCTCACCGGTGATGGGCATGGTCATGCCGGTGATGCCCATGGAGGTGTACATATCCGCCCAGCCCAGCTCCTTGACAGGATCGGTTGCGCCGGCGAATACGGAGTAGCACTGATCATAAGTCAGAACATCGAAGCCCTCCCCTGCCTGACCGGCCAGCTCCGCGAAGGAGGAATACTGCAGGTCGCCCTGCTCATTGCGAGGCATTTCGTCGGCCAGCTTGTTGGCAAGATCCCGGTAGTAGACCGTGGCATCCTGCAGCTCTTCGAGGGTGTATTCCGAAAGTTCCAGACGGATATCGTCCGCCAGAGGGCCGGCATAGTAATTCAGGCCGTAAACGCCGGTATGCAGGAAGCCCACCAGCACCGCGCCGGTGAGAACCCAGCCCAGCCACTGGACAAAATTCCAGCGCAGGACGATCATCAGCACGATGGTTGCCAGCACAACCACCAGCATCAGCACCAGCGCGACCTGCCAAACGCAGAAGTCCACGCCGCCGGTCCAGGAGGCCAGAAAGCTCTGGACAGTGCGGGTCAGATAGGGGTAGACCATGTCCACAAGGACGGAATACCGATCAGCCATTTGGGTCAAGGCCCAGGTGATGACACCTAAGATCGCCGCGACCAAATATCCGCGCCAATATTTCAAAAGGATACGCCTCCTTTACACAGTTTTGAAAAAGGTTATAACCCATGATAGTATATCACATTATTCCCCGCTTGTCTGCCCCCAATTTTTGAATTTTTCGTAAATCAAAGGTGAGGGTGTGTTTTGTGTATTCCATGGCAGAGGGTAAATGATTGTTTACAACACAACTTTTTCGTAGGGCGGGGTCATGACCCCGCCGACCACTTTGGCTGATCGAGCAGTAAAATCCCTTCAAAAACCTTACGATTACAGCAAATATCATACGGCTCAATAATCGAACTCTTGCGGCGGGGCCATGGCCCCGCCCTACGAATGGCATGTGTGATAATCCGCTAAACAATCATTTACCTCCAAAAAAAGAGAGGCGGCTGCCGTATGGCAGCCGCCCGTTTTTTCAATATTTTCTCGACAGAAGGGCTTCGGCTTCCTCCCGGGTGATCTCACCGGCGTTGCATTTTGCCATAATCTGCACATCTTTATCGTTGAGCTTGTAGCCCAGATAGAAGAAGGTGGAAATGATCATGCCGATGACCGGCACCAGGGCGTACACGATCCAAAGGCCGTTCAGCGCGCCGTTGCTCTGCTGGATACCCATGGCCGCCAGCTCCTCGAAGCTCTCGGCCTCCACACTGATCCAGCTGAAGAGTCCCAGCAGGAACAGCGCCAGCGCCGAGGATACGGCACCGGTGATCTTCACGGAGAAGGTCTGGATGGCAAAGGTGATGCCCTTGGCGCTGATGCCGGACTTATACTGGCCGTACTCGGCGCAATCCGGGGTGAACATGAATGCCAGAATGCCCACGATGCTCATGGGTACCGTGCGGATGCAGGTCATGATCAGGAAGAAGGTGGAATTTTGGTAACCGGCGAAGTAGATCACAAGTCCCAGCACGATGTTGACGATGTTGCACCAGAACAGCAGCTTGAACTTGTCGAATTTCTTCAGCAGGGTGGGCATGGCCATGGCGGCGAACACGCCGGGCACCATATTCAGTACGTTGAGCAAAATGGCATACAGCGAATTGCCGAACAGATAGAAGGACACGAACAGCAGCACCGCCGCGGAGGTCTTCAGGGCATCGGTGGCCATATAGCCGCCGTAATAGGTCAGCAGGTACTTATTCTGCCCCAGATAGCGCAGCATCTGCTTGATGGTAAAGTTTTCTTCCTCCTCCTGAGGCTTATAGTTGCGCTCCTTGCAATGGATGCACAGGGGCAGCATGGTCATGCCGCTGAACACAGCCATGATGGCGATGGCTTCGGTGGCGCTCATGCCCACATCCTCGCTGATCAGCAGAGGCAGAACCACGCCGTAGATCAGCACGCCGACACCGGAGAACACCCGGTTGACGGACAGCAGGGTGTTGCGCTCGGCCAGATTGTCGGTCATGGTGTTGAGCATGGCGTAGGCCGGCACATCCGTCAGGGTGTACACCGTGTCCCATGCCACATAGGCCACGCCGAACCAGATCAGCTTGCCAAGCTCGCTGAAGCCGGAGGGAATGGAGAACAGCAGAATGGTCACGATGGGGATCAGGCCGGTGGCGATGCACAGCCACGGCAGACTTTTCAGGCCGCTTTTGAACTTGACCTTGTCAAAAATATAGCCGAAAATGGGATCGTTCACCGCGTCCCAGATCTTCACGATCAGCAGCACAAGGGCGACCTTGGCCAGATCCACGCCCTGCATGGCCAGATACGTGGAGATGAAGGCGGCGGTGATGTTGTAATAAACGTTCTGACCGACGAAGTAGGTCCAGTAGCTGACCCGTTCACCAAAGGTGGTCATGTAATTGGGCTTGGGCTTACTCATAAGGGTAACCTCCTTAAGAATTGTCCTTTTTCTCAGCGTTCAGGGGGTCGATGACGATGTCGGCGTAGGGGTTGACGATGACGGTGCGGTAGGAGTGGTAGATGACCATACCCGGCTTGCCGGAGGGCACTTTTTTGACCTGCTTGACGGAGGTGGCATCCACGGGAATGTTCTGACCGGCGGTGGTTTCGGAATAGTAGGCCGCCAGCTGCGCTGCCTGTGTCACGGTGTCATCGGGGGGCGTGGTGCCGCCGCAGGAAATGATCACGTGGGAGCCGTGAACCTTGGAGGCGTGGAGCCACAGGTCGTCCTTGCGGGCCAGTTTAAAGGTCAGCTCATCGTTCTGCCGGTTGTTGCGACCCACATAAATGGGGTAGCCGTCGGTGGACTCAAAGCGCATGGGAGGCAGCTTGCTCTGCTTGACCCGCTTGCGTCCGCTGTCCGCCTTGAGATAGCCGCCGGATTGCAGCTCCTGCCGGATCTCCTCCAGCTCCTGCTCCGTGGAAGCCCGGTTCAGCTCCTCCAGAACGCTGCGCAGGTAGTTTAATTCATCCCCGGCGATCTCCATCTGCCGGGTCAGTTCCTTTTCCGCGGTCTTCATGCGGGCGTAATCCTTGTAGAATTTTGCCGCGTTCTGCTGGGGAGATAGAATGGGAGAAATGGGGATCTCGATGGTTTTCATGTCCTCGTCGTAGAAATCCTCGGCGGAAAGGACGGTCTGACCCTTGGTGATCCGGTGGATGTTGGCGGTGACGATGTCGCCCAGCTGCCGCAGCCGCTCCCGATCGTAGGTGGCGGTCAGTTCCTTTTCCTGAATGGCCAGCTTTCGGGTCAAGCGCTGGCAGAGGTTGGTGACGGTCTTGCGGACGGTTTGGCTTTTCTGCCGCATGGCATCCTTCTGATCCCGAAGGGTGTAGAAGCTGTCAAGCAAGGCCGAAAAGCCGTCGGCGGCTTGATAGCTGCCGTACTGGCGGATGGGGCAGAAGGCAAATTGCTTGGGCGTGCCGTCGGGGGCTGCGTAGAAGCAGGGCGTGGGGTGGTTCAAATGCTCGGCGAAGAACAGAGCCAGCTTTTCGCCGGCGGTGTCCACGTCCAGCGCATCCATTCGGGCGTCTGTATCGCCAGCGGCGAACAGAGCCGCCTCCCGACACACCAGCGGCGACAGCCCGCCCAGCTCGTCCATGAGCCGGTCGGCTAAAATATCCGCGCCGGGTTTACATAAAATCTCGACAAAATCGCAATTCAACGGGTTTTGCTTGGTTATGGGCTCCGGCTGCTGGTAGCTCAGGCCGGGCAGAGCCGGCCGGCGGCTGGTTTCGTCCAGACCAACGCGCCGCAGGCAATCGAGGATGCGGCCGTCGGGGCCCAGCAGGTAGAGGTTGCAGGTGCGACCCATCAGCTCCGCCACCAGCTGCTTGCGCACGGGATCCCCCAGCTCGTCGATGCAGGAGAAGGTGAAGGTGGCCGAGCGCTCCATCTCCGGCTGGGTCACCTCGATGAGCCGCGCCCCGGACAGATGCTTGCGCAGGAGCATGCAGAACATGGGCGGTTCCTGAGGATTTTCGGGGCTGGCAGCCGTTAGATGCAGACGGGGCGCGGCGGGGTTGGGATTAATGAGCAGCTTGGCTCTCGCTTCCCTGCCCTTCAGGTGCAGGATCACCGTGTCACGGCTGGGCTGGTGGATCTTTTCCACCCGGGCTTCTCCCAGAGCACGTATTTCGTTGAGTACACAGGTCAAATAAAAGGCATCAAAGGCCATAGTTTTCCTCCGTAAGTTGGTGAGGGTAATTTTTGTTTAGGGTCGGGGTGTGTTACGTTCTTGCCGAAACAAGAAAAGTACATCGCTTCCCTATACAATCATTTATCTTCTGAAATTTCATCCATGATCGAATGGAACAGTCCGTTGAGGCGGTCGGTCTGACCGCTGAGGTACAGAGCGCCGAAGAGGGTCTCCAGACCCGTGGCCTTGGCGTATTCCGCCGGCGTAGCGCCCTTGGGAACGGCATGGACATGGGAATTCTTACCCCGCCGGTAGTAGGCCAGCTCCTCCTCCGTCAGTACCGGAAGCAGCTTTTCCATAAATGCCGCCTGCGCCGGCGCTTTAACCAGCGCCACGGTCTGCCGGTGGAGGTTTCCCACGTTCTTGCCGCCCTGAGCGCACAGATAGCTGCGGCACAGCAGCTCATAAACGGCGTCACCGATGTGCGCCAGACCCAGATTGGAAATGGCATCGATATCCCGTTTTTCCATATTCATTCGGAAGTAATTTTCCACAGCTTTTCTCCCCTATTCAGCACAAATTGGGCGCAAAGTCCCGTAAAAATGCCGGTAATGATACTGCAAACGATCATCACAGGCAGCCACGTCAGCAGCCCCGGCGTTCCCGTCAGAGCCACGGCCATGGCCATCTGGCCGATGGAATGTGCCACCGCGCCCAGGGCGCCGGCCACCCACAGCTGTTTGTTGGTCAGAAGCCTGCGCAGGCCGATGGTGGTCAGGATCGCCAGCGCGCCGCCGGCGGCAGAGTAAAAAATGGTGCTGAAATTTCCGGCGAACACCGCTCCGAGGAAGATCCGCACCGCCAGCACCGCCGCGCCGTCCCGTCCGCGGAAGGCGAACACCGCAAACACGGTGACGATGTTAGCCAGACCCAGCTTCACGCCGGGGATGGGCACCAGCGGCGGAATTTGGGACTCCATGACGAAAATCGTCAGGGCAATGGCGCTGAGCAGAGCCAGAACCGTCAATTTTTTGGTTTTCACGCCATCGCCTCCTTTATAAACTATGGTAGCAGATTTTCGGCCAAAAGTAAAGCATTCGCCGGAGCTGGGGTGCAGCTCCGGCGGTGGATCATTTCATTTTTTCGGGGGGAATGAAGCTGAGGGTGATGGAGGAAACATCAGTCTGCAGCTGGTGGTATTTCACGCCGGCGGCGTCCAGCATCCGCTTGGAGGCCATGGTGCCCAGGGTGTCGGCGTACTTATCGGACAGGTAGATGACTTCCTTCACGCCGCTCTGGATGATGGCCTTGGCGCACTCGTTGCAGGGGAACAGGGCAACATAGACCCGGCTGCCTCGAAGGTCACGGCCGTTGGCGTTGAGAATGGCATTCAGCTCCGCGTGGACAACGTAGGGGTACTTGGTCTGCTCCCCCTCCCGATCCCAGGGAAATTCATCATCGGAGCAGCCCTTGGGCATACCGTTGTAGCCGGTGGAGATGATGATGTTGTCCGCTGAAACGATGCAGGCGCCCACCTGGGTGCTGGGATCCTTACTGCGCTTGGCGGCCAGCATGGCGATGCCCATGAAATATTCGTCCCAGGAAATGTAGTCGGTGCGTTTCATAGCCAAGACCTCCGTCTGTTTTTCCTTAGTATACCAAAGTCAAAAAGCCGTGTCAACGAAAAAGCGTACTGCCTTGACCGCAGTACGCTTTTGATGCTCGTGTGAATAATCATTTACCAGTGTTAATCAAAGAAATCCTTCACGATATCGAAGAATTTCTTCCGCTTGGGGCTGCTCTTGCCATCCAGACCCTCGTCCAGCTGGCGCAGCAGCTCTTTTTGCTCCTTGGTCAGCTTGGTGGGAGTCTCCACGGTGACCATAAACCGCTCGTCGCCACGGCGGCGGGGGTTATTGACATTGGGAATGCCCTTCTCCTTCAGGGTGAAGATGCTGCCGGTCTGGGTGCCTTCGGGAATGGTGTAGGCGACCTTGCCGTCCAGAGTGGGAACCTGAATTTCCGCGCCCAGCGCCGCCTGCGTAAAGGTGATTGGCACCTCGCAATAGACGGTGGTGCCTTCCCGCTGGAAAATGGGGTGGCGCTTGATGTGTACTTCCACCAGCAGGTCGCCGTTGGCACCGCCGTTGGAGCCTACGCAGCCCTGACCGGACACGGGGAACACCTGCGAATCGTCGATGCCCGCAGGTACATGAACGGTCTGGCGGTGGGTGCGGTAGACCTTACCCTTTCCCTTACAGGTGTTGCAGGGGTTTTTGGTGATCTTGCCGCGGCCGCTGCAGCTGGGGCAGGTGGTGGTGGACTGCATCTGCATGCCCATGAAGTTCTGGACGGTCTTGACCTGACCGGTGCCACGGCACTGGCTGCAGGTTTCGATCTTGCCGTCGGCACTGCCGGTGCCCTTGCAATCGGTGCAGTTTTCGATGCGGCGGGCGGAAACCTCCTTATCGCAGCCGAAGGCGGCCTCCTCAAAGGTGATATCCAGCCGGACACCCACGTTTTCGCCCCGACGGGGGGCGTTCTGCCGCTGGGCGCGGCTGCCACCGCCGCCGAAGAAGGAGCCGAAAATATCGCCCAAATCTCCGAAATCTCCGAAGCCGCCAAAACCGCTGCCGTAACTACCATAGCCGCCCTGACCTGCGCCGTAGTTGGGATCCACGCCGGCGAAGCCGAACTGATCGTAACGGGAGCGCTTCTGATCATCGGAGAGGACTTCGTAGGCCTCGCCGATCTCCTTGAACTTCTCCTCGGCCTCTTTGTTGCCGGGGTTGCGGTCAGGATGGTACTTCATGGCGCTTTTTCTGTATGCTTTTTTGATCTCCTCAGCGCTGGCGGTCTTGTCAACACCCAGCACCTCGTAGTAGTCACGTTTGTTCTCTGCCATAGAATTCACCTCTTGCACAGATACGAGATAATATCAGGAATATCTTGTATCTCATATCTTTAGGGGCGGTTTTTGCCGCCCCTAGAGTTTATCCATTAGTCAACGGTCTCGTAGTCCGCGTCCACGGGGCCGTCGTTGCCGCAGTTGCCGCCGCAGTTGGGATCGCAGTTACCCTGAGGGTTGGCCTGCTGATACAGCTTCTCGCTGACGGCGTAGAAAGCCTTCTGGACTTCCTCAGTAGCGGCCTTGATGGCGGCCACATCGGTGCCCTTGTTGACTTCCTTCAGGTTGTCAACAGCGGACTGGATGGAAGCCTTCTCATCGGCACTGATCTTGTCGCCCAGCTCGCCCAGAGTCTTTTCGGTCTGGTAGATGATGTGCTCGGCGTTGTTGTGGGTGTCGACCTCATCCTTGCGGGCAGCATCCTCGGCGGCGTACTGCTCGGCTTCCTTAACGGCCTTCTCGATGTCGTCCTGGCTCAGGTTGGTGGAAGCGGTGATGACGATCTTCTGCTCCTTGCCGGTGCCCAGATCCTTGGCGGATACGTTGACGATGCCGTTGGCGTCGATGTCAAAGGTGACCTCGATCTGAGGCACGCCGCGGGGAGCGGGAGCAATGCCGCTGAGCTGGAAGCGGCCCAGAGTCTTATTGTAGGCAGCCATCTCACGCTCGCCCTGCAGCACGTGGACCTCAACAGTGGTCTGGCCGTCAGCGGCGGTGGAGAAGATCTGGCTCTTACGGGTGGGGATGGTGGTGTTGCGGTCGATCAGACGGGTGAACACGCCGCCCATGGTCTCCAGACCTAGGGACAGGGGGGTAACGTCCAGCAGGACAACGTCCTTGACGTCGCCGGTCAGCACGCCGCCCTGAATGGCAGCGCCCAGCGCCACGCACTCGTCGGGGTTGATGCCCTTGAAGCCTTCGCTGCCGGTGATGCTCTTAACAGCCTCCTGCACAGCGGGGATACGGGTGGAACCGCCAACCAGCAGAACCTTGTGCAGGTCGGAAGCCTTCAGGCCGGCGTCGGACATAGCCTGACGGACGGGCTTCATGGTGCGCTCCACCAGATCCGCGGTCAGCTCATTGAACTTGGCCCGGGTCAGGGTCACGTCCAGATGCTTGGGGCCGGTGGCGTCAGCGGTGATATAGGGCAGGTTCACGGAAGTAGAGGTCATGCCGGACAGCTCGATCTTAGCCTTCTCGGCGGCCTCCTTCAGGCGCTGCATGGCAACGCGGTCGCTCTTCAGGTCGATGCCCTCGGCCTTCTTGAACTCGGCAACCAGGTAATCCATGACTCTCTGGTCGAAGTCGTCGCCGCCCAGGTGGGTGTCACCGGAGGTGGACAGAACTTCCACGATGCCGTCGCCGATCTCCAGAATGGAAACGTCGAAGGTGCCGCCGCCCAGGTCATAGACCATGATCTTCTGCTCATTTTCCTTGTCCAGACCGTAAGCCAGAGCGGCAGCGGTGGGCTCGTTGATGATGCGCTTAACCTCCAGACCGGCGATCTTGCCGGCGTCCTTGGTGGCCTGACGCTGAGCGTCGGAGAAGTAAGCGGGAACGGTGATGACGGCCTCGGTGACGGGCTGACCCAGATAGGCCTCGGCGTCAGCCTTCAGCTTCTGCAGCACCATGGCGCTGATCTCCTGAGGGGTGTAGCTCTTGCCGTCGATGTTGACCTTGTAGTTTTCACCCATGTGGCGCTTGATAGAAGCGATGGTGCGGTCGGCATTGGTGACAGCCTGACGCTTGGCCACCTGACCCACCATACGCTCACCGGTCTTGGAGAAGGCCACAACAGAGGGAGTGGTGCGGGCGCCTTCGGCGTTGGCGATGACAACAGGCTCGCCGCCTTCCAGAACAGCCACGCAGGAATTGGTAGTACCCAGATCGATACCGATAATCTTAGACATAATGTTTTCCTCCTAATATATATAGAAATATTGTTTACCAAATTTGTAATTTTTAATTTGCTACCTGCACCATGGCGAACCGGACGACCTTATCGCCGATCTTAAAGCCCTTCTGGAAGACCTGCGCGATTGTATTCTCGCCCAGCTCCTCGTTTTCGATGTGCATGACGGCGTTGTGCAGGCTCGGGTCGAAGGCATCGCCCACGTCGCCGAAAATTTCCACGCCCAGGGCGGTGAAGATCTTCACCAGCTCGTTCATGGTCATTTCCACGCCCTTTTTGTAGGCGGCATCCTCCGTGGGCTGGTTCAGCGCCCGCTCCAGATTGTCGTAGACGGGCAGCATCTTTGCTACCGCGTCGGCCTTGCCGTTGCCGTAGGATGCCTCTTTTTCCTTGATGGTGCGCTTGCGGAAGTTGTCAAACTCCGCGGCGACCCGCAGGTGAGCGTCCCGCTCGGCGTTGTATTTTTCCTCCCAGGGGTTTACTTCGGGGGCGGCCTCCTCGGCAGCTGCCTCGGTTGTCTGCTCCATCACTTCCTCAGCGATGGGCTCCTGAGTTTCTTTCTTCTTTTTTGCCACGTTTATGCCTCCTCATCAGCTTGCGCTTCCGGCAGCTGGGGTGTTTCGGGTTTTGCGAACATCTTCGACAAGCTTTCAGCAAAGTAGCTCAGCCGTGCCGTGACCTTGGCGTAGTCCATTCGAGTAGGGCCGACCACACCGATCATGCCCTGCAGACCGTCACCAATGTCGAATTTGGTCATGACCACGGACGTATCTTTCAATTCCTGAGCCACATTTTCAGGGCCCACCAGCACCTTGGTGCCATTTGCGTTCTGCATCACAGCCGGCAGACCGGAAAGAGCATCCTCATCGATGGAGCTAAGCACCTTCTGTGCTTTGTCCACATCCCGGTACTCAGGCAGACCCAGCAGACGGGAATGACCGGCGATGGCTATGTTGGTGCTGCTCTGGCGGCGCAGAGTATCGGCGGTGAAATCCACGATGACGGGAACCAGAGCCGCGGCGGCACCGGCGGCGCCCATGATCTTTTCCAGCAGCTCGGCGGTCATTTCCTCGGCGGTGATGCCGGTCATGGCGGCGTTGAGCACCGCGCCCAGCAGCTTCAGATCCGTTTCGGTGATGTTCACCGGCAGCTTGATCAGCTTGTTGACCACCTCATCGGAGGACAGCATGATCACGAGGATCACACTCCCCTGCCCGGCCAAGATCAGATCAAACCGCTTGACCGTAGCGCTGCCGTAGCGGGAGGCTACGGAGATGGCCGGCAGGTCGGTGGCCTGAGATACCAGCTTGGCGACCTTTTCCACCATTTTGTCCACCTGCTTCATCTTTTCCTCGATGGCGGTGCTGATGGATTTGGTCTCATCGATGCTCAGGCGGTAATCCGCCATCAGCTCGTCGACGTAGAGGCGGTAGCCTGCGGCGGAGGGGATGCGGCCGGCACTGGTGTGGGGCTGCTCCAGATAACCGAGGGCGGTCAGATCCGCCATTTCATTGCGAATGGTGGCGGAGGAATACTTCATATCCGGCAGCTCGGTGATGGCCTTGGAGCCCACCGGCTCGGCGGTGCGAATATACAGGTCTACGACGGAGCGCAGTACTTTCTTTTTCCGCTCAGACAGTTCCATGAACCGTTCCTCCATTTCTTAGCACTCATTTCCTTTGAGTGCTAAGCACACTATACCAGAGAGTGCTAAAAAAGTCAAGAGGACGTTTTTGAATTATTCTTTAACATTTTGCCGGAATTATGTGAAACGCAAAAAACTGCCGCTTTCGCGGCAGTTTTTTACATATTCATAATGATCTGCGCCAATTCACTCCAATCGCACCCCTCGTACTCAAATTCTTTGCCGGGGGTCACAGAAGGATGCAGCGCCGGATCGGCTTCGCGCTGGTCGGGGGGCGTCAGGTTGGTGTGCATATATAAGGTAGCCATGCCCAGCGCCTTGGCGCCGGCGATGTCCGTGTGCCGATCGTTGCCGATCATCAGGCAGTTTTCGATCGTCAGCCCCTGTTCTTCCATTAGGGCGCGGTAGAAGCGGCTGTCGGGCTTGCGGCAGCGGTAGTCCGAAGAGATGTAAATGGCGTCCAGCTGCTCGCCCAGCCCCAGATGCCGCAGCTCGTATTCGGTGAAGATCCGCTGGGCGTTGCTCAGCAGCCACAGCCGGTAACCCTTGCGTCGCAATGCCGCAAGTGCCTCCAGCGCGCCGGGGTACACATTGATGTATTCAAGGGATGAGATCCGGAACAGCTGAGCGGCGTTGATGCCCAGCTCGTCAGCCCTTTCGTCTACGCCCTTTGCCCGGAACAAGGCTGCCATGATCTGCTCGAAGGGGATGTCCGGAAAGCATTCATAGCTTTGGCCGGCCTTGGCCTCTCGGGCGCGCAGTTCTGCGTGGAAGGCGGCTTTCAGGGCTTCGGTGGTGTAGTGAGCGCCGTAAAAGCCGAAGTAAAAGGCGGTTTTCTCCCAAACCAGGTCGTTTTCATCGGTGTGGATATCCACAAGCGTGCCGTACAGGTCAAAAATCAAGTCGGTGTAGCGCATAGTCAGCCTCCTTTTGCTATATCCTAACCGATTTTCAGGATAATTGCAATGGGGAGATAAATGAATGTTTAGGAAAACGATGTACTTTTCTTGTTTCGGCAAGAAAAGTACGAAAAGAAGCCGACTTAAGAGGCGCTGAGTGTCGCGCTCCCGCGCGCCAAAGACGCCCTCTTAAGGATCTCCCGTCGCGCACT
>JAFTIZ010000034.1 GCA_017456645.1 Oscillospiraceae bacterium | reverse complement strand
TGAAAGGGCTTGCTGTCTGTGTAATGCAGGCGGCAAGCCCTTTAATCTTGCCTTGATGCGCCTATTATTGTAGTAATCTATGTATTCAATCAATTCCTGTTTGAAGTGTTCCATGGACTCAAACTCTTGCAGATAGAGTAATTCGCTTTTTAGATGACCGAAGAAATTTTCCATTACAGCATTGTCATAACAGTTACCCTTGTGGCTCATGCTCTGGCGGATGCCCTTGTCCTGTAACATCTGAACATACTTCTTGTGCCGGTAGTGCCAGCCTTGATCAGAATGAAGAAGTAGTTTTGTATCATTCGGAATTTTCGCAAATGCCTGTTCCAGCATAGTTGTTACCATCAAAAGATTTGGACTGTCGGATAATGTATAAGTTACGATATCACCACTGCACAGATCGAGAATTGGAGATAGATACAGCTTCTGACCGAACAGGCGGAACTCTGTTACATCGGTAACCCATTTCTGGTTCGGCTTTTCTGCACGGAATTCACGATCCAGTACATTGTCCGCAGTAGTACCCTTTTCGCCCTTGTAGGAACGGTATTTCTTCATCCGAACACGGCAAATTAGCCCCAATTCCTTCATTAACCGCTGTACAGTCTTATGATTCAGTAAAATTCCGCGGTTATGCAGTTCATCTGTAATACGACGATAGCCGTATCTACCCTTGTTCTCATGGTGGATTACAGCGATTTCTGCCTTGGCATGGGCATACTTATCCTCTTTGCTTTGCTGCTTACTATGATAGTAGAATGTTGACCGGGGCAATTGAGCGATTTCCAGCAGCATATCCAGTTTATATTCTCGCCTTAGTTCCTGGATCACCATCATTTTTTCTTCTGGTGTCGCTCTCTCTCCAGAACCAAGGCCTGCAATTTTTTTAGGTATGCATTCTCCGCTCTCAGCCGCTGAACCTCTTTCAGCAGATCTTCTTCCACCTCTTTGGGAAATTTCGGCGGGCGACCTTTGCTGCCGCGGCCACGGCGCTCAATGTACAATCCCTCAGGGCCCTCCATAAGATAAATCCGTTCCCAATCTGCAACCCTGTGGTGATTTGACACATCGAATTGCCGTGCTGCTTCACAGTAGCTAATTTTGTCTCGCATCATAGTTTCCACAACCATCTGCTTAAACTCCGGTGTGTAGCGTTTGTTAGGTACTCCTTTTGGCATAGAAAAACACCCCATTTCTTAGTACAAGTATTATATCATACTTGTCTAACAAATGGGGTGCAGTTCATAAGCATACGTTATTTTTTATTTTTCTGATACAGGATATACAAACCCTTAAGCAGAAGATCCTTTTCCACAATGATTTTGCGCTTGCACAGCGGTGTAATGAACTGCGCAAGACCGCCGGTGGCGATCAAGGTAGACTTGTGTCCAAGCTCTTCCTCGATCCGGTCAACGATACCGTCGATCATGGCGGCGTTGCCGTACATAGTGCCGCTACGCATACAATCAATGGTGTTCTTGCCGATAACGTTGCGGGGCTTATCAAGGCTGATGCCCGGCAGCTGTGCGGCGCGGCTGGTCAGAGCATCCAGTGAAACCTTCACACCGGGGAAGATCACACCGCCCAAATACACATTCTCAGGCTCTACTACCTCAATGGTTGTAGCAGTGCCCATATCGATCAGAATCAGCGGTGTTTTGTATTCCGCCAGTGCTGCCACAGCGATAACGATGCGGTCGCTGCCCACTTGAGAAGGCACATCCACATGAATGTTCAATCCGGTTTTTAGACCAGGGCCGACCACCATAGGCTGTTTACCGATAATCTTGATCACTCCGGTACACACAGAATTAAAGACCGGCGGTACGACAGAAGAAATGATACAATCGGAAATATCGGATAGTTTGGCACCAAACGCCTCGATCATATTCTTGATCTCCACGCCATACTGATCGGAAGTGCGGGTGCGATCGGTAGCGATTCGAGCTTTGAAAACAATATTGCCGTCCTTCAAACCGCCGATGAGAATATTGGTATTACCAATGTCGATAGCAAGCAGCATAGCATTTACCTCCGGGAAAGTACAACTTGATTGAGAACCTTGCCCACAAGACCCACCACCGCCGTAGTGGCGATCATCTCCACCGCCGCGTTAATGCCAACGAAGGCGAAGATAAACACAATCACATTTCTCCCGCCGATCAGGTCTTGCATATACTCCGTATGACCGAACAGCAGCACCAGCGCCAGCATAAACAGCGCTGTATTAAGCAGTGCGGCAGAAAAGCCGGTAACGAAGCCGGCGAACGTGGTGTTAGAAAGCTTCTTCATGCCCTCGTAGATCAGGCCGGACAAAAGACCAGCCAGCAAACGAGGCAAAAACCGCTGGATAAACGCCAGCACAGGGCTGATCTCAAACAAAACCACGCCCATGGCACTGGTTCCGCCCACGCCAATACACTGCAGAAAGCTGGTAATACCAAACATAGCACCCAGTACAGCACCGCCGGTAGGGCCAAGGGCAATAGCCGCGATGCCCACGGGGATCATATTCAGAGAGATCGCCAGAGGGCCGATATTCAGATACCCAAGGGGCGTAAAGGACATAATCAGCATAATTGCACTGAGCATCGCTAAGGTCACCAGCTTATGGGTGCCCGAGGACTTTTTTGTCATATTCAATTACCTCCTGCTGCCGTTCCCAAAGAGATACAGCGCATATTCAATATGAAACCGCAGACATTATACCAGCATTTTGCGTAGAATGCAAGAATTTTTGGACACTTTACAGATCAGCCGATGTGGGTTATAATGACCATATAACAAACACGGAGGAAGCCCTATGCTGAAAGGAAAAACTGTATTACTGGGCGTAACCGGCGGAATCGCGGCTTACAAAGCAGCCGCACTGGCATCCCTGCTGGTCAAGCAGCATGCCGCTGTGGAGGTGGTCATGACGAAAAACGCCACCCAGTTCATAACTGCCTTAACCTTTGAGGAGCTCACCGGCCGTCGGGTAATGGTAGACACCTTTGACCGGAATTTCAATCATCAGGTGGAGCACATCTCTTTGGCGCAGCGGACGGATCTGATGATCATCGCACCGGCTACCGCCAACGTCTGCGCCAAGCTGGCTCACGGTCTGGCAGATGATATGCTGACTACCACCGCGCTGGCCTGCCGCTGTCCAAAGCTGATCGCACCGGCTATGAATACCAATATGTACGAAAACCCCGTGACGCAGGATAATCTTGCCCTTCTGCGCCGCTACGGCTGGGAGGTCATCGAGCCTGCCAGCGGCAGACTTGCCTGCGGTGCCGTCGGCAAGGGCAAGCTGCCTGAGCCGGAGGAGCTGCTGCAGTACATCCTGCGCGCCCTCGCCATGCCCAAGGATCTTGCCGGCAAGCATGTGCTTGTCACCGCCGGTCCTACGCAGGAATCTCTGGATCCCGTGCGGTATCTGACCAATCATTCCACCGGCAAAATGGGTTATGCCATCGCAAAAATGGCCATGCTGCGGGGCGCAGAGGTCACACTGGTAACCGGCCCTACTGCCATCACTCCCCCGCCCTTTGTCAAGCTCGTGAATGTGGTATCCGCTCAGGAGATGTTTGATGCCGTGGCTGCCGAAGCACCCAACGCCGATCTGATCTTCAAGGCTGCCGCCGTGGCTGACTATACACCGGCGCAGTACAACGATGACAAAATGAAGAAAAAGGATGGCGAGCTGTTTATTCCTCTAGCCAGAACCCAAGATATTTTAAAATACTTAGGCGAAAACCGCCGTAGTGGACAGATTATCTGCGGCTTCTCCATGGAAACTCAGAACATGGTCGAAAACAGCCGCAAAAAGCTTGTCAGCAAAGGCGTTGACATGATCTGCGCCAACAACTTGAAGCAGGACGGTGCCGGCTTCGGCGTGGACACCAACATTATCACCCTGATAACCGCAAATGAAACGGTGGAGCTTCCACTCCAATCCAAGGAAGATGCCGCCAACGCGATTCTGACCCAGGCACTCAATCTCTTATAAACGTATCAAGGCGGACAGCAAAAGCTGTCCGCCTTGTATTTACATTAGTCAAACTCTTCAGGAACGCCCTCAGTATAGGACATGGACGAAACATCCGAACGAACAGCTGTGCCGCCCTTCATAGCTTCCCACTGCTCCTTAGTGATCAGAATGGAGCGAGGCTTGCTGCCCTGGAAGGGACCAACAATGCCTTTTTCCTCCATCTCATCGACAATACGTGCAGCACGGGCATAGCCCAGCTTCAGCCGCCGCTGGAGCATAGACACAGAGGCCTGACCGGTCTCCAGAATGACATCCACCGCTGCCGGCAGCATCTCGTCGCCGTCCAACTCGTCATCGTTGGGATCAGGATCAGCCACAGTTGCCTTGCCGGTGCCGGCCTGCGCCGCCTTACGCTCGATCTCCTCCATGACGGACTGATCGTAGTTATTGATGTAATTTTCCTTGACATAGGTCGCCACAGCCTCAACCTCGGGGTCGCTAACGAAGCAGCCCTGCACACGCAGAGGCTTGCCGCTGCCGATGGGGGCAAAGAGCATATCACCGCGACCCACCAGCTTTTCAGCACCCTGGGTATCCAGAATGATACGAGATTCCATAGCAGACGCAACCGCAAACGCGATTCGGGAAGGAATGTTCGCCTTCATCAGGCCGGTGATAACATCGGCAGAAGGACGCTGAGTGGCAATGATCAGATGGATGCCAGCGGCACGACCCATCTGAGCAATGCGGCAGATGGATTCTTCCACTTCCTTGGCTGCAACCAGCATCAGGTCAGCCAGCTCATCGATGATCACAACGACCTGAGGCAGCTTATGACCGTCCTCTTCGCTTTCCATAATGGAATTGTAGGCTTCCAGATCCCGAACACCGGCATCGGACATGGACTTATAGCGGCGCATCATTTCATTGACAGCCCACTGTAGGCTACCAGCAGCCTTCTTCGGATCGGTAACAACAGGGATCAACAGATGGGGAATGCCGTTGTAAATGCCAAGCTCGACCATCTTGGGATCGACCATGATCAGCTTCACATCCTCAGGGCTGGCCTTGTATAGCAAGCTGATGATAATGGAATTCATGCACACGGACTTACCGGAACCGGTGGTACCGGCGATCAGCATATGAGGCAGCTTGGCGATATTACCAACGATACAATTGCCGCCGATATCCTTACCCACCGCAAAGCTGGACTTGGATTTAGCCTTATTGAACTCGTTAGAGTCGATGACCTCTCGCAGAGAAACGGTGGTCACCGCGCGGTTGGGCACTTCGATACCAACCACAGAGATTTTACCGGGAACCGCGGCAATACGGACACCGGAGGCGCCCAAGCTCAGGGCGATGTCATCCGCAACCGTGGTCAGCTTGTTCAGGCGAACGCCCTTCTCCAGCTCAACCTCGTAACGGGTGACGCTGGGGCCACGGGTCACATTGATGATGTGAGCCTCAATTTTAAAGCTGGCAAGAGTCTCGTTCAGCCGGCGGGAGTTCTCTCGCATTTCCGCAGTGCCATCCGCTGCACCACCCTTTGCATTTTTCAGCAAATCAATGGGCGGGAAGCAATATACCGGCTTCTCCATGGCTTCATTTTCCGCAATCTCAGCAGCCACCTCAACAGCAGAGGCAGCAGCCTCCTTGGCAGTCACCTTGCCGGGAGCCGGCTCAACCGGTGCAGGGGGAACAGCAGCAGGGATATCCTCGACCTCGTCGATGAGTCGGGGCATTCCGGCAGAGAAGTCATCCATATCCTCCTCAAACTCCTCCATCGGAGGCTTACCGGGGGTGCTTCCGGGTACGCCGAACATGGTATCCGCAGGCTCGGACACCGGCTCCCCGGGTACATGGACTTCCGCAGCGCCAACAGGGGTGTCGATTTCATCGATCTGACGGATCATCCCATCCGCCTTAGGATTGGGGGGATCCTTCTTTTTCCGTTTGGGCTCGCCATCCAGAGGAATATCGATATTGGGTTCTTCCTCTTTCTGTCTGCGGCGGTTCTCTATGCGTTCGATCCGCTTTCTGGCGAGGTGATTGACAACGATAGCAGCGGGCTCAGGCTGCGTTTCCTCTGCCTCCTCGTCCTCCCAATCGGCTCTGGGACGGTTCTCAACCGCACGAACCAAGCTGGGAATGGTGATCTGCATGGATGCAAGAATAGTAAACACACCCGCAACGATCAAAATGATGTAGGAGATCACATTGCCGCACAGCCAGCGCAGCAGCATGGCAATCAGACCACAGACAAGGCCGCCAGTGTTACCCGTAGCGCCACCAACGTACAGATTTGCAATAAATTGACCGCCGGAACCGAGATCGCCGGTCTGAATGCTCAAATGATGCAGGCAACCGCAGATCAGAATGGAGCTGATCAGGCAGATGGTGCGCATGGTGATGGGGCGTTTATTGCTGAAGGCATGGATAATAAATAAGTACAGCAGCGCGGGGATGGATACATAGAAGCCAACGCGGCCGATCATGCCAAGAACAAATCCATAGATCAGCTTAACAAGCGCACCATCGGGATTGAACAGCATGACAAGGAACAAAATGAACAGCACAATGCAAATTATGGATGTAACAAACCGGATCGGAAACTGAAATCCATCCTGTTTCTTCTCGGTCGACTTTGAAGAAGTTTTCTGTTCGACAGATGTGTTGACGGCAGACTTATTGGAAGATTTAGACTTCCGCTTTGCTTCCGCTGCGGCCTTTTCTGCCTGAGAAGGTTTATTTTTCTGTGCCATGAGAGCCTCCTAGATCATCAGATATAGAACAAAGGTAAACAGGGCAAAGCCCAAACTGTAGTAGGCAAAGCCGGTCAAGCTGCTTTTGAGGGTGATCCTGCGAACGATCAGGATCGAAAGACATCCACCGCCGAACGCAACCGCCGCGTAAAGCAGATGCAATAGCAAGCCGATCAGATCGATCGCAACTTTTGCTGCGATCACAGTAACGATATCAAACACCAATAGACCTACAAGCGCCGGAACGGATAAAATCAGAGCCACATCCAGCGCATAGTTCTTGTCCAGCCCGCGGGCAGAGCCTATGCTAAACAGAGAGCCAACTGTGGAAAAACCGGGAACAGCGGCCAGCGCGCCACCAAGACCCAGCAGAACGCCATCGAGCCGGCTGACCGAACGGCCATCCTTGTTCCCCTGGCTGAACAGCCTCGGCAGAAACAATAAAATACCGTTGAGTACCAAAACAAGGGTCAGCGGCAGCAAGCCGGTGATCATCCCCTCTGCCCTGCTATACAGCAAAATGCTGATCAAAACGGGAATAGCCGCGGTTTTCAGCAGCCGAAGATCTAACTGCGCCACCGGATCAAGGGGGCGGTTATGGCGGCGACGGGAGCGCAGAGAAATGCGGCGCTGCCGCCATAGATGCTGAAGCCGTTTCCGACAGCTAAAGATCACCGCTGCCAGCACGCCTATCCGAAGGGCAAGCAACAAGGCGGGATCCGCCTGATTTTGACCGGCCATAAAGGCCAGCAGCAATCTGTGAGAAGCAGCATCGACACCAAGAAACTCTGTCAAGCCGGCGATAAGGGAATAAATCAGGTTGTACAGAAAATTCTCAGGCAACGCTACCCCTCCTTTACAAAGATTTCATCTTATCATAGCACATTTGAACAGAAATTTCCACCCCAAAAGCATTTTTTCTTACTTTCCATTTTTTGCGATCATTTTGTGCAGCGCTGAAAGGGCATCGTTCAAGCCACCCAGCTTGTCGATCAAGCCGGAAGCAACCGCTTCCTTGCCGTAAAGGATCGTACCCACATCCGTTGCCATCTCCCCTGTTGCCATCATATAGGACTCAAAATCTTCTTTGGATATCTTGGAATTGGTAGTAACAAAATCAGCGATCTGCTCCTGAATCCGCTGGAAATACCGGAACGTCTGGGGTGCGCCAACCACCAGACCGGTCATCCGAACCGGATGCACGGTCATGCTGGCTGTTGGCGTAATAAAGCTCTTCTTCGTGCAGACCGCCAGCGGAATGCCAATGGAATGTCCCCCACCCAGCACCAGCGAAACTGTCGGCTTTTTCATTCCGGCAATCATTTCCGCAATGGCAAGACCGGCCTCAATGTCGCCGCCCACTGTATTGAGCAGCAGCAACAAGCCATCAATGTCATCGCTCTCCTCAATGCCTGCAAGCAGTGGCAAAACATGCTCATACTTGGTGGTTTTCACCGTTTCGGGGGCCACCTGATGTCCTTCCACCTGACCGATGATGGTCAAGGTGTAAATATTTCCTTTGCTGGATCGGGTCACATCGGAGCCTAGCTCCAGAATCTGCTCCCGCTCCTCTTTTTTCATTTCTGCATCGTGTTTGTCATTCATGTTCATACCTCCAGTTGTTTTTCCATAGGATATCCGATTTTCATACAGTAATTCACACTTGAAACCTGTGCGACGATATCGTATAATGGGTACGGTGATATTTATGGCTGACAAAACAAACGCCGTCCGGCTGGTTCAGCAGGCAAAGTTCCCCTGTCGGGAAGCCTTTTACGAATTTGATGAACATGACTTGAATGGTAATCATGCCGCCAAGGCAGTTGGGATGCCACCGGAACAGGTCTTCAAGACGCTGGTCGCCCGCGGAGATCGCACGGGCATCAACGTGTTCTGTATTCCGGTCTGCTGTGAGCTGGATCTGAAGAAGGCAGCCAAAGCCACCGGTGACAAAAAGATCGAAATGGTGGCCGTGAAGGAATTGCTTGGTTTGACCGGTTATATTCGCGGCGGCTGCAGCCCCGTGGGCATGAAGAAGAAATACCCCACTTTCTTCGATGAAACCTGCGTCTTGTGGGATGAAATCGCCGTATCCGCTGGTGCCAGAGGGCATCAGATGATCCTGCCGCCTGATGCTTTGGCGCAGCTAGTCGGCGCAAAATTAGTCGATTTAATTTAGAAAGGAAACAATATATGCAGTACACTTTCAAAACTCAGGGCACCTGCGCCCAGATGATCTCCTTTGAGGTCGAAGACAACAAGCTCAGCAACGTCCAGTTCTTCGGCGGCTGTAACGGCAACCTGAAGGGCATCGGCTCTCTTGTTGAGGGCATGGACATTGACGATGTCATTTCCCGCATCGAGGGCATCAAATGCGGCATGAAAACCACCTCCTGCCCCGACCAGCTGGCCAAAGCTCTGAAGCAGATCAAAAACGCTTAAACGCAAAATATCCCACAGCCTAAGGCTGTGGGATATTTTACGATGTAATATCTTCCTGCGGCTGCCGACCCAGTAGCTTGTTCCACATTTTCCTGAGAAAAGACGGAAAGTTAGCCGGCGAAACCACATCTTTCATTGGTTCATTGAGAACCCACGGGAGCTGGATACTGTCGATGGCCAGATAAAAGCATGGCTCAAGCTGAGAATGATTGATCTGAGAATCAAGCTCCGGTGCGACACGCAGGCCGTCAACTTTAAGAAGCTCATCACCCGCATGCAAGATGCGACCAGCGACCGCGTATACTGCGTCATAGTCCATCCGGTCATCCATATCAAAAGGCATCAACTCATCCGGCGCTTCGATATCCAGACCGAATTGCGCCAAAAATGGACGTAAATGTGGGTAAATTCCGTCTACAGTTGCGTAGAAATTGCGGCAATAGGCGCAATCGCAATGATCCTTCGATTCATTAGCAGAGTATTCCATGGTGGCTGCCATGTCAATTTCAAACTTCCACCCTTGGATCTCAAGAATCATGAGATCACTCCTTAACAGCGGCGAGGATCAGCTTAACCAGCTCATCCTTGCCGTTGCCCTTTTCTGCGGAGAAAGAAATAATGGGCGTGCCCTCCGGCAGTTCCAGATCCTCTCGAATGGTGGCGAGGTTCGATTGAACCTCGCTCTTTTTCACCTTGTCCAACTTATTTGCCACCACCACAAAGGGGCAGCCGCTATCGATGAACCAACGAGCCATGGTAATATCGTTGTTAGTAGGTGCATGACGGTGATCCACGATCAATACGCCAAGATCAATACGACCGGCAGCAAAATAATCCTCCATCAGCTTGCCCCAGCGTTCCTTTTCAGACCGGGAAACCTGAGCATAGCCGTAGCCGGGAAGATCCACGAAGTAGCACTTCTTGTCGATGGTAAAGTAGTTGACGTGGATGGTCTTACCCGGCTTCTCCCCTACCCGCGCGAAATTCTTGCGGTTGAGAATCCGATTAATCACGGAGGATTTACCAACATTGGACTTGCCGGCAAAAGCGATCTCAGGCAGGCGGTTGGCAGGAAAATCCTTAGGCGCTGCCGCGGAGATCAGAAATTCAACATTGTGAAAATTCATATGCGCCACCTCACTGCTGGATATTGCTGCGGTTGCGATGCTTCACTTCCGCGGGAATGTCCGTCAAAATAGGAGCGATGACCTCACCGCTGCGCTTCAGCGCGGCAGAAAGCACCGTATCCACCGTAGTTGCGGTAATGAAATTCAACTGTTTGCGGACAGTTTGATCGATTTCCTCCAAATCACGGCGATTATCCTCAGGGATGATCACAGTAGAAATACCGTGGCGCAGGGCTGCCATGGTTTTCTCCTTAAGTCCGCCGATGGGCAGAACCCGACCGCGAATAGAGATCTCACCGGTCATAGCAATATCCCGCCGCACGGGAGTATTGGTCAGCGCGGAAACCATGGCGGTAGTCACCGTCACACCGGCAGAAGGGCCGTCCTTCGGCACAGCACCGGCAGGGAAATGAACATGGATGTCCTTGGTTTTGTAGAAATCAGGTGCCACGCCCAGCTTCTGCGCATTGGCACGGATATAGCTCCATGCGGCATGGGCAGATTCCTTCATGACATCGCCCAGATTACCGGTCAGCTCCAGCTTACCGCTGCCGTCCATCACATTGACTTCCACTTCCAAAGTCTCACCGCCCACGCTTGTCCACGCAAGGCCGGTGACCAGACCTACCTGATCCGTACCGGGCAGGCGATCAGGCAAGAATTTGCGAACGCCAAGAAATTCAGGCACATTGCCGCCGGTAACAGCAACCTTTTTCAGTTCCTCATCAGACGTAAACTTCATGGCGGCCTTGCGGCAGATCTCCGCAATACTGCGCTCAAGATTACGCACGCCGGACTCCCGGGTATAGCAGGCAATGATCTCGCGAATGGCATCATCGGACACCTTCAGCTGCGTTTTCTTAATGCCGTGCTTTGCCATCTGCTTGGGCAGCAGGTGGTTCTTTGCGATCATCAGCTTTTCTTCGTCCGTATAGGAGCCCAGTTCAATGATCTCCATTCTGTCCAGCAGCGGACGGGGCACAGTATCCAGCGTATTGGCCGTGGTAATGAACATAACGTCAGACAGATCAAAAGGAATCTCCAGATAGTGATCCCGGAACGTCTTGTTCTGCTCCGCATCCAGCACCTCCAGCAGCGCTGCGCTGGGATCGCCACGGTGATCAGAGCCCATCTTATCGATCTCGTCCAGCAAAAGCAGCGGATTGCAGCTGCCTGCCTGAATTAACGCGGTAAGAATGCGACCGGGCATAGCGCCCACATAGGTCTTTCTGTGGCCGCGGATCTCCGCCTCATCCCGAACACCGCCCAGAGCAATGCGTGCCATCTTGCGGTTCAGGCTGCGGGCAATGGAATAGGCAATAGAAGTTTTGCCGACGCCGGGAGGTCCGACCAGACAAAGGATCTGGGGCGGCATTTCCGGTGCCATCTGGCGAACAGCAATACTCTCAAGGATGCGCTCCTTGACCTTTTCCAGACCATAGTGCTCCTTTTCCAGCACTTTGGAAGCGGCATCCACGCTGACTCGCTCCTTAGTAGGCTTGTTCCAGGGCAGTTCCAGCACAGTATCCAGATAATTGCGCAGGACGGATGCCTCCGCGGAGCCAAAAGGCTGCTTTTTCAGGCGGGAAATATCCTTGCGCAGCTTGGTCTCGGACTCCTTCCCCAGGTTCAGCTGCAGAATCTTCTTCTCATATTCGGCAAATTCCGTATATTCGTCCTCTTCGCCCAGCTCTTCGCGGATGACCTTCATCTGCTCACGCAGATAATAATCCCGCTGATTGCGGTCGATACTGGCGTGAGTGCGACTTTGGATGTCCCCTTCCAGCTTTAGAATCTCCATTTCACGGGTCAGCAGGCGCAGTGCGCTTTCCAGCCGGCGAACGGGGTTCATATTGCAAAGGAGCTTTGCCTTATCGGTAAAATCAATGCCGGAATTCTGTGCGATGCAATCGGCAAGATAGCCCGGCTCAAAGCTGGAAAGCATCCGCAGATGCACCGATTGGGCAGGAAATTCCGACATTTCCAAATACGCAGCATACAAAGCGTTAGCCTCACGGCACAGAGCATGATTGCGGGGGCTGTCCACAACCTCCGTTTCTGGAATGGCTTGAATATCACCTTCCAGATAGGGCTCTGTCTGATACAGATGGGCAATGCGACCACGGCAGATACCGTTGATCAGAACACGCAGAACCTCACCCTGAGGCTTGAGAATCTGCTTGACCTTGGCAACCGTACCGACAGAATAAAGCTGATCCAGATCCGGATCATCGTCTATGATATTTTTCTGAGGAGCAAGGAAAATATACTGACCGTCCTTCATGGCCTGCTCCAGCGCCTTAACGGACTTCATCCGACCCACATCAAAATGCACGGATTGTCCGGGGAAAACCACCAATCCACGCAGGGCCAGAACCGGGAGTCGCCCGGAAATGATCTGCTCGCTCATGGAAATCACCTTCCTTCAAATAGAGCGAAAAAGGGGGTAGAAATCTACCCCCTTATGGTATAAATCTTATTTTTTGGAGCTTATTTTGCTCCGGGGGTCGTTGGGAGTGCGCTCGATCACCGGCTCGCCACCGTTGATGCACTCAGGAGTGATGATGACCTTACGGATGGACAGATCCGAGGGGATGGAATACATGATCTTGACCATGGCCTGTTCCATAACGGCACGCAGACCTCTGGCACCGATCTGGCGGTCAATGGCCTTCTGCGCAACAGTCTCCAGAGCCTCGGGCTGGATCTCCAGCTCAACCTTATCCATCTCCAGCAGCTTCTGATACTGCTTAGTCAGAGCATTCTTGGGCTCAACCAAAATGCGAACCAAATCATCCTTCTTTAGACTCTCCAGGCAGGTAATCACCGGCATACGACCTACCAGTTCGGGAATAATGCCAAACTTCAGCAGATCGTGGGGCTCAACCTGAGCAAAGAGCTTGCCAACATCCCGATTCTTACGGCTCTCCACCGGTGCGTCAAAGCCTATGGCAGACTTATCGGTACGTGCCTCAATGATCTTATCCAGACCGTCAAAAGCGCCGCCGCAAATGAACAGAATGTTGGTGGTGTCGATCTGAATGGTTTCCTGCTGGGGATGCTTGCGTCCACCCTGAGGCGGCACACTGGCAACAGTACCCTCCAGAATCTTCAGCAGAGCCTGCTGAACACCCTCGCCGGACACATCGCGGGTAATGGAAGTATTCTCGCTCTTGCGGGCGATCTTATCCATTTCATCGATGTAAATAATGCCCCGCTCAGCCAGTTCCACGTCAAAATCAGCCGCCTGCAGAAGACGAACCAGAATGTTCTCCACATCGTCGCCCACATAACCGGCTTCGGTCAAAGTGGTGGCATCGGCAATGGCGAAGGGCACATTCAGGATCTTCGCCAGAGTCTGGGCAAACAGGGTCTTGCCACAGCCCGTAGGGCCAATGAGCAGGATATTGCTCTTTTGCAGCTCCACATCGGAGTCCGCAGCAAGATAAATGCGCTTATAATGATTGTACACAGCCACGGACAGAGCGATCTTCGCATCTTCCTGCCCGATGATGTAGCTGTCCATGAAGGTTTTGATCTCCATGGGCGTGGGCAGATTCTCCAGACCCGGATTCTGCAGAGCGGGATGCTCAGGCTGGTCGAGCAGAAGCTCGCTGCATGCCTGAACGCAATCGCTGCAGATATACACACCGGGGCCGGCGATCATCTGTACCTGCCCCTCCCGCTTGCCGCAGAAGGAACAGCGAATAATGGGCTGCTGCTCATCGTGATTAGCCATGAAGCAGGTTCCTGCCTTTCTTAGTCGATCAATGGCGATCGAGAACGCGGTCGATCAGGCCGAAGTTCTTAGCCTCCTCAGCGGACATGAAATTGTCACGCTCGCAGGCGGCGGTAACTTCCTCGATGGATCTGCCGGTATTCTCAGCCAGGATGCGGTTCATCCGCTCCTTGATGGTCTGCAGACGCTTCATATGGATGGCCATATCCGTGATCTGACCCTGAGTACCGGCGCTGGGCTGGTGGATCATGATCTCGGCATTGGGCAGCGCCATGCGCTTGCCCTTGGTGCCGGCAGACAGCAGGAATGCACCCATGGATGCGGCCATACCCACACAAATGGTGGCCACATCGCACTTGATGTATTGCATGGTATCATAGATGGCCATGCCGGCAGTCACACTGCCGCCGGGGCTGTTGATATAGAACTGGATATCCTTATCCGGATCCTGAGCCTCCAGGTACAGAAGCTGAGCAACTACCAAACTTGCGGTAGCGTCATTCACTTCCTCGGACAGGAAAATAATACGGTCATTGAGCAGACGGGAGAAAATATCATAGCTGCGCTCACCGCGGCTGGTCTGCTCTACTACATAGGGAATCAAAGGCATGGTCGTGTCTCCTTTCAAGGGTGTTGAAACATTCTAACCACTAATGAGGAAGGATATTCCTCAATCGTCAATTACTCGGCCTTGGGGGCGACAGCAACAGCGCTGTCGACAATGACCTTCACAGCCTTACGGGTCTTCAGGCTGGCGGTGATCTCCTCAGCGGGAACCATGGACTTGACCTTGTCCAGCTCCAGCTGGTACTGGGAAGCCAGAGCCTCGAACTCGGCATTGATCTCGTCCTCGGTGACCTCGATGTTCTCGACCTCGCCGATCTTCTCCAGAGTGACGTTAATCTTAGCCTGCTTCTCGGCAGCGGGACGGAAGGCATTGCGCATGGTGTTCACATCGCCGCCCATCATCTTGGCATAAGCCTCCATGGAGTAGCCGCTCATCTGCAGCTGGTAGCCGAATCGCTCCATCTGGGTGTCCAGCTCGGCCTCGATCAGAGCCTTGGGCATATCAACGGTGGTGTTCTCGGCAGCCTTCTCAACACAGGCCTGCTCGAAAGCAGAGTTGATCTGCTTCTCGGCAGCCTCCAGAGCCTTGGCGCGGATGTCAGCCTTCAGCTCCTCCAGAGTGTTGAACTCGGAAACGTCCTTGGCGAACTCATCGTCCTGAGCGGGAACCACAGTCTCGGTGACCTTGTTCAGCTTGACGTGGAAAACGACAGGCTTACCGGCCAGACCCTCGTGATAGTTCTCGGGGAAAGTGATGTCAATGTTCTTCTCCTCGCCGGCGGTCATGCCAACGATCTGCTCCTCAAAGCCGGGAACGAAGGAGCCGGAACCCAGCTTCAGGTCGAAGTTGTCGCCCTTGCCGCCATCGAAGGGAACGCCGTTGTCAAAGCCCTCGAAGTCGATGTTGGCGGTGTCGCCCATCTGAGCGGCGCGGTCAACGGTCTCGGTGGAAGCAACGTTCTGAGCCATGCGATCCAGCTCGGCCTGAACCTGCTCGTCGGTGACGTTAGCCTCGGTCTTCTCGACCTCCAGACCCTTGTAATCACCCAGAGTGACCTCGGGATACACATCGGTAGTCAGAGTGATGGTCACAACGCCATCCTCGCTGATGTCCATATCGGTCAGGCTGGGACGGCCGACAGCCTTCACATCCTGCTTCACGACAGCTTCCTCATAGACCTCGGGGAAGATCTCTTCCAGGCCGTCTTCATAGAAAACGTGAGCGCCGTACAGAGACTCGATCATCTTACGGGGAGCCTTGCCCTTACGGAAGCCGGGAATCTGGATGTTCTTACGAGCCTTCATGTAAGCGGCGTTGACACCCTTCTCCATCAGTTCCTTGTCGATCTCGACGGTGATAGTGGCCTGATTGCCGCTGCGTTCAATGTTCTTCACATTCATCTTTGTAATCCTCCTGGTTTCAGTCCGCATATTCTGCGGAACTTATGTAATTTACAACTGTACTATTCTAGCAAAGAATACCGTACTTGTCCACTCTTTTTTCAAAAATTCTTTATAAAATTACTGTAAATGGCTTAAAATCTAGAAAATCTGCGGAAACAAGCCGAAATTCTACACCATCCCACAGACCTTCCATGGCCAGCTTATGACTGGGGCCGTGAAGATGACCGTAAAAGCAGCGGCGCACCTCATACTTTTCCAGCAGCTGCAGGATCTCATCGCATTGATAGCCCTTGTATCGGGGCGGATAGTGGAGAAAAACCATCTTAGGCAACTCCCCTGCCGACTTCAGCGATGCTTCCAGCCGCAGCAGCTCCCGCTTGAATACCTTTTCATCGTGCTCGCCGCTGCGCTCCTCCTCGAAGAACCAGCCACGGGTGCCGCAGATTGCCCAGCCATCGTATTCATAGTAATTATTATTGAGGATAAACAGGTTTTCAAACCCGTTGTTCTCACAAAATTTGTTAAACTTAGCGGCGGTACTCCACCAGTAATCATGGTTGCCCTTCAGAATGATCTTCCGTCCCGGGATCTCGTTGATCCACGCGAAATCCGGCTGCGATTCCTCCAGCGACAATCCCCAGCAGAGATCGCCAAGCAGAATTGTGGTGTCCTCCGGTTGAATCACGGACAGCCCTTCTTTCAGCTTGTCCATGTATCCGACCCAATTGCCACCGAACACATCCATGGGCTTTTCGGCTCCAAGACTCAGGTGTAGATCGCCGATCGCGTACAGCGCCATGATGCCTCCTTACATTTCAGAAATACGTTTACTCAATTCCGACACCGGAATCTGCATGGCTTTGGCAACGGTTTCGCTGCTGCAGATAGGGCTTCTTTCACACAGCAGCAGAACCGAACGGCTGCTGCCGTTGCGGGCTCTGTAGTCAGAGAGCGCACCGTAGGCCAACGCAGAATACGGATCGAGAATATACTGATTTGTATGATATACACTGGGAATGATGGTATTTTCACGATCGCGGCTGACAACAGCAGCGAACAACCCGCGACGCATAGAAGCAAAGGCGCGCTCAGAAGGAATGTAAGTTCCGCCCTCGGTGCAGCTGAATACAAAATTCAGCGTCTCCTCCTGACCGCAGGTTTCGCAGATCAGCCGCTCCAGGCCAAAGGGTACCGCCAAATCATCCTCAGGCGTATTGGTCGAGACGGAAACAACACCCGTATCCAGCTCACCACGGTGCAGCAGCTCCCAGGGGGCGCTGTTTTCATTGCAGCCACAGATGATGGTGCCAATGGGAAGGCCCATTTTACGGGCATACCAGACCGCCATCGGGGCACAGAAATTGCCGGTAGGAACCGCAACATCCATTGGCTTTTCGAAATTTACCTGCTCATTACGCAGCAGTTCCCTGAAGATACCGAACAGCAAAGCAACGCGGATTGCGATCTGGGGCCAATCGCCGGCGCCGCCGATGATATCTCCATCGGGATGGAGCCGCCGAGCCAGCGAATATATAGCTCTGGAATAATGATGATCCATGTTGTGCCACAGCTCAACAACTGTAATACGATAGTTCATACTCTTCAGCTTAAAGGGCGTACGGCCGAGAATCATATCCACATCCCAACCGCTGATCTTCGTGCCGAAAAACACATTCAGGATATCCGCAACGCACTTACCGAAGGATTGCTGGCTCATCTCCAAGATCTGCTCCTGCGTGAACATGGGCACACGGTAAGGAATAAACAATCCCCCATCAGGGCCCCGATCCAACGTCATGGTTCGAGCGGCAGTATAGGCATCTTTCTTGCTTCGGGTGGTTACATACAGCATTTCGTGATCACTCCCATCGCATTATTCCAGAAAATATCCATTACGTTACGTTCGGTCAGACCACGCTGAAGTAGGCGGTTCGCCAGAGCCGGATAGCTCTGAATGCCATCAAAGCCCTCAGCAAGGCGATCGCAGCCGTCCAGGTCGCCACCCAGCGCAATGTGGCGGCAATCGGGATCCAGCTCCAACCAGTGTAAAACATGGTCACAGATCGTGTCCAGATCGGGTTTGTCTCCCAAAAAGTCAGTATATACATTCAAGCCGGCCACGCCGCCGGTGCGGCAAATGGCGCGGAACATATCGTCGCTCAAATTCCGGCTGGTATCCCAAACCTTGCGGCTGTTGGAATGAGACGCAACGATGGGCGCATCGGTCATGTCGATGACCTGCCAAAACGCCTCGTCGCTCAGGTGGCTAACATCCACACAGATACCCACCCGCTGAGCTTCCTTCACGAATTCCCTGCCCTGATCCGTCAGACCGCCGCCGGTCAGATGAGAGCCGGCAAGTGGATTACACTCATTCCACGTCAGAGTCGCCATGCGGAAACCAATCAGCGCCAGATCCTGCAGAAGCTCAGGATCATAGCCGATACCGGCAGTGCCCTCCAGCGTCAGGATGGCAGACGCCTTGCCCTTCTTCCGGTTTTCCTCGATCTGCTCAGGGGTATAGGCGATGCCGATTCTGCGGCTGTTCTTGTCCACCTCCCGCTGGATAGTGGCAAGCTCCCGTTCAAACATCAAAATAGGCGAAACACCCAGCCGCTCATACATATCCGATGTGGTGTAGCAGGCAAAGCATTGGGCATAGCCGGGCAATATCTTCGCCCGCTCCAGATCGATATGACATTCATTTTGCTTCAGGCTGCCGGCGCTGTTGTGGTCAGCGCCCAGAAGGGCGAACGCCGTATCGCAGTGCAAATCAAATACAGGAAAACTCATTGAAAGGCATCCTCCATATGAAAAAACTGAGGGTCTGCGGTGTCCGCGCCCTCCGGTGCATAGATCTCGATCACATCAAATCTAGGCTGCAGCTTTGTGGGATGCTCAGCCAGATAGATCGATGCGGTAATGCGCAGACGATCCTGCTTGCGCCGGTCTACGTATTCGAAAGCCTTGGCAAAGTTGCTGTTCTTGCGAAGCTTTACTTCCACAAAGACCAGATACTTGCGATCTGAAACGATCAGATCGATCTCACCGAACCGGCTGCGGTACCCTGCCGCAACCAGCCGATAGTGCTTCTTCTGCAAATACAGGGCAGCCTGCGCTTCGCCCCAGGCTCCGCTGATATTATTTTTCCCCATAGAATTTCTTTAGGAAGGTCATGCGGTGAATCGGGCTGGGGCCATACTCCGTCAGCGCCTCATAATGAGCCTTTGTGCCATAGCCCTTATGAACATCAAACTTATACGCAGGATATTCCTCCGCCGCACGCAGCATCAGATCATCTCTGGTGACCTTGGCAAGAATCGAAGCCGCGGCAATGCTGGCACTGAGGCTGTCACCCTTGACCACGGTCTGCACGGGAACGCCAAAATCCTTGGCACGGTTTCCATCGATCAACGCCAGCTCCGGTTTCACGGACAGCTGAGCAATAGCGCGCTCCATAGCAAGATATGTGGCCTGCAGGATATTGATCTCATCAATCTCTTCATGGCTGGCAAAGCCGATGCCATAGGCGACCGCCTGCTCAAGAATAACCGGATACAGCTCCCGACGGCGCTTGTCAGTAAGCTTTTTACTATCATTCAGGCCGGGAATATCGGCATAGGGCGGCAAAATCACTGCCGCGGCACACACAGGGCCTGCCAGCGGGCCTCGGCCAGCCTCATCCACGCCACAGATGATCTTAATGCCGTTGGCGAAGTGTTCGCCCTCGATCTGCCACATATTGATCTCACTCATTTTATATCCTCCGGCAGTTCCAGCGTAAAGCGGCCAAGTTTGCCGCTGCGATATTCATCCAAAAGCACCTTCGCCATGCGCTCCGTATTGATCTCACCACGGGCGAGCAGATAGCCACGTTTTTTTCCGGCCAGCTGCAGCAGCTCATAGCCCGGGGTATCCGGCTCGGCATCGATGCCATAGCGCTCCTTCACAGCCTGAGGATATCGCTTCCACAGCAGTTCCATCAGGAAAGAGGACAGCTCTTCAATATCCAGAATACCTTCCTTCACCGCGCCGGTGTAGGCCAGCATCATACCCACATTGGGATCGTCAAATTTCGGCCAAAGGATACCAGGGGTATCCAGAAGCAGCAGACCGCCATCCACGGTGACCCATTGCTTGCCGCGGGTAACACCGGGGCGGTTCTCCGCCTTAGCGCCCTTTCTGCCGGAGATCTGGTTGATCAGCGTGGATTTACCCACGTTGGGAATACCCACGACCATAACCCGCAAGGGGCGGTTCATACCTCTGGCCGCATCCCGCTCCAGCTTCTCCTTCAGGACCTGACGAACAGCAGGGGTAAAGGCGTTGATACCCTTGCGGCTCTTACAATCCGTAGGCACAGCGGCGCGACCTTGGCTGCGATAGTAGGCAGCCCAACGGGCTGTGGCATCGGGATCCGCCAGATCTATGCGGTTCAGGATCATGATGCGAGGCTTGCTGCCACAAATGGCATCAATATCCGGATTCCGGCTGGATATAGGGATACGGGCATCCACGATCTCACACACCGCGTCCACCTGCTTTAAATCGGCTTCGATCTGGCGGCGGGTCTTGGTCATATGACCGGGATACCATTGAATTGTCATTTGATCCTTATCCATCACTCGATCACTCCGAAACGATCAAAGAAATTATACTCCGTCGTGCCATCCACACCCGGAGCCATCAGGAAGATCGCCTTGCCCAAAATCTCACGCTCGTCGATCAGACCGATCTGAGGATTTCGGCTATCCTTGGAGCTGTTGCGGTTGTCACCCAGTACGAAAACATGACCCTCTTCCACATAAAGCGGGAAGCTGACACCCTCAAAAAGGGTGGTAGCCGTATAGGTATAGTCTTCCTCCAGCGCAACGCCGTCAACATAGACGATGCCCTTCTGGAAATCGATATCCACAGTCTGACCCTCGGTGGCAATCACGCGCTTAACAATGCATTCACCATTTTCGAATGACTTCTTGCTGGCTACGATGATGTCACCCTGCTTAGGCTCGGTGTAGAAGGTACTGCTGATCAGCAGCAGCCGGTCGCCATTAACAAGCGTATTGTACATAGAGGGGCCGACAACCACCACAACGCGGAAAAACAGCATATAAATGATCATAAACACAGCCAAAACGTAGAATAGCTCTTTAAGATCCAGCACCAGATTCTGCTGCCAGGTGCGCTTCTGCTGAGGTTCCTCAGTTTCCGTTACATTCTTTTTGCGAAACAATTCCAATTCCTTTTCCTCCGAATTCTAATTTCTCAATCGATCCAGCCAACTCGGCTGTACTGGGGTTCTTCCGTTCCATTATTGTCGCCGGGTGAGATCAAAAATACAGCCTTGCCAACGATCTGCCGGGTGTCCACCTGCCCAATGTAGGGGCTGCGGCTGTCAGTGGAATTTGCCCGATTGTCGCCCATAACGAAGACATGACCATCCTCAACGACTACGGGAAAATCTACGCCCTCATAGCGATTGGTGGAGGTGTAAATGTAATCCTCCTCCAGAGCTATACCATCGACGTAAACGATACCCTGCTCAAAGTCAATATCCACTTCCTGCCCTTCTATGGCGATGACCCGTTTTATAAAACAAGTACCGTCTTCAAAGGACTCCTTGCTGCACACAATGATATCGCCCTGCTGCGGCTGCTGATATACAAGGCTGCTGACCAGCAGCAAACGGTCTCCGTGGATCAGGGTATCGTACATGGACGGGCCGACTACGACCACAACACGAAAGAACAGCATATAGATCGTCCAAATCAGAGCGGCAATATAAATGGCATCCATGCCAAGAACGAACTCTTGACTTCCTGTCAGCTTCCGAGCCCTTCTTCTACGCCGCGGAACGGGATTATTCGATTCAAATCTGCCATATGTTCTGCTCAAACCGATCCCTCCGGACACATCTGATTAAAACGCCAGAAATGGGCGCAACAATACAAATTTATTATACACGATTCAAAAGCAAAAGGAAAGGGGAAATTTACAAAAATGCCGCTCAAAATCGAGCGGCATTTTATTTGAGGAAATAAAAAAAGAGGGTCTCCCCTCTTTTTTTATAAAATTGCGGATTAGACTCTCTCCTTGACCTTGGCAGCCTTGCCCATACGATCACGCAGATAGTACAGCTTGGCGCGGCGGACCTTACCCTTACGGACGGTCTCGATCATGGCCACATTGGGAGAATGCAGGGGGAAGACCTTCTCGCAGCCGACACCGTAGGAAATACGGCGGACAGTGATGGTCTCGGTGATGCCGCCGTGCTTACGAGCAATGACGGTACCCTCAAACACCTGGATACGCTCACGGGAGCCTTCCTTGATGCGAACGTGCACACGAACGGTGTCGCCGACCTTAACTTCGGGCAGCTCTTCCTTCATGTACTGGCTATTCAGAGCCTTAACTAAATCCATTTCTTTGTCCTCCTTAAATATTAGGCGTTCATGCGTCAAAACTGCGCAGAGGACTCACCTTGATTTCAGACCGATGTATTATAACATGGTAAAAAAGAAAAATCAAGTACTATTTTCAAGAAAATTAAACGGAATATTGATTAATTTCATGGTATTCCCGGAACAGCTTTGCAGTTTTATAAAGAATGATCAACTTACGCACCTCTACCACAATGGTTACAGCCGAAGCGACGAGCACAAGGATTGCGCCGAGAATAACTCCAAGCAAAGTCAGCAGCAGACCAACGCCCATACCAACCAAGCCAAAGAGTGCCCAGAACCACAGGCTCTTCCATTTCTCCGACAGCTCCTGATCATAGGGCTCCGTTACCTCACAACTGCCCATGAATTCCTGATACTGGGCGATATAGCTGGGAACCAGCGCTATCAATCCAAGAAGGGTAACCCAAAAATCATCATAAGACAGTGCAGAAACGAACGTCAATGCACAACCGATCAAGCGGCAGACACCCGCGATGCGGTAAGAAGAAGATACAGGGCCGACGCGAACGAGGATCAAGGCATAGATAACCGCAAAAGCACAACTGACGCTCTCGCCGATCAGTCTATAATCCGGATCATTTTCCAGCACACTCATCACAACTCCGCAAATGATGGATACGATCTGAACCCAGAACAGAATATTTAAGAAATTACCCAGAAGCTCACTGTTATGAACCTTTTGGCGAAGCACTGTCTGATCTTGGTTGTGTCTATTTAAGCGCTCTTGAGCTACGTTCTGCTTGTTTTTCAGCTTGATACACGTAGACGCAGTGGTGCAAGTTTCGCAGGAATGGTGGCCTCTCGTACTGCAACATTTCGAAATATCGCAATCTCCACCATAGGTTCTTCCGGGTCCCATACGGCAGCCCGGACACTCCAGCTGCGCTTTTTGGCCGCAGGAATCACAAAATATGCCGCAATAGGTTTCAGCCATGCTAACCACTCCCAAATTTCCTTTTTCTGTATTTTATCAATCCTTTCGGGAAAAGTCAATATTCGATGTACGGATACCAAATCTTGACGCATTATGCACATTGTGATATAATTATTGCATCTTTACGGAAGGTTGAGTGTATGCCTATGACACAGGATAAAATCAAAAAGATACACCTGATTTACGGCTGCATCACGGCGTTGATCGTCATCGCGTTTGGTGTTGCCATGATGGTGTCATGTCTGGATATCTACAACAGCGGCCCCAGGCCTTATTCACGGGAGTCCATCGGGGCAAAGCTGTCCGAAATGGCGGTTCTGATCTGGCTTAGCGCCGGCGCAGTGGTAGGTGGCGTGGTTTTGAGCATCCTGCTGCCTGCGGATAAAGAAAAGACCAAAGCTGTTCGGGACGAACAGATCACCATGCAAAAGTTGGCCGCCAAAGCCGGCACCCCGACGGATACCGAAGCCGCTTCCATTCGCAAGGAGAAAACTCTGCGCAAGGTCTTCCCTGCTGTTACCGCTGTGCTTTTTGCAGCGTTGCTGATCTACCCCGGCATTTACCTGTTCAATACGAACAATTTTTCCGGCGTAGATCCCACAGCTGAGATTCTTGCAGCATCCCTGATCGTCATGCCCGCGGCTGTGATTGGTCTGGCTTTGTGTTACCTCTGCACCGTGCTGACATCCGCAAGTCTGAAACGGGAAACCGCCATCTACAAGCAGATCATTGCCGAGCGCAAAGCTCAGCCCGTCGCTGAGGAAGTCAACGAAAAACCCATGCCCATCAACATTATTCGCTGGGCTGTTTTTGGCGTGGCTGTGGTCTTTATCGTAATTGGTATCTTTAACGGCAGTGCGCAGGACGTGCTGACCAAGGCCGTAAAGATTTGTACTGAGTGTATAGGATTGGGTTGATTATGAAAAAAGATGCAACTCTGAATATGAATAATGATAACACCGAAACCATCAAGCCAAAGACCGGTCTTCGGAAATGGTGGGCAGAGCATAAGCCCACCAAGCGCAGGATCATCCAGCTTTATGCCGCCCTGCTTACCAACGCTAACCTGAAAGGCTTCGGCAACGGCTACATCTACATCGGTGATGCCAAATTCGCCTGCGTCCCCGGCATGAACTGCTATTCCTGTCCGGCCGCCGCCGGCTCCTGTCCCCTGGGCGCACTGCAGAATGCCTTGAACGCAACCAACACCAAGCTCCCCTACTACATTTTCGGTATTCTGCTTCTGTACGGCTTCCTGTTTGGCCGCTGGATCTGCGGTTTCCTGTGTCCCTTCGGTCTGATTCAGGATCTGATCTACAAAATTAAAACACCGAAGCTTAAGAAAAACCGTTTCACACGCATAGCATCCTATCTCAAGTACATCATTCTTGTTGTATTTGTAATCATCATTCCCCTGCTCTATTCCGGGAAGATGCCGCTGCCCGGCTTCTGTAAGTACATCTGCCCCTCAGGCACTTTGCTGGGTGCCGGCGGTCTTCTGACCAATATCAAAAACGAAAACCTGCTGGCCATGCTTGGCCCTCTGTTTACATGGAAATTCCTGCTGCTGGTTGTTTTCCTCGTTGGTATGGTCTTTATCTACCGGTTCTTCTGCCGCTTCTTCTGCCCCCTCGGCGCTATCTATGGACTGTTCAATAAGATCTCCCTGCTGGGCATGAACCTGAATAAGTCCAAATGCGTGGATTGCGGACTGTGCATCGGCGAATGCCTGATGGACGTAAAGAAGGTTGGCGATCACGAATGCATCAGCTGCGGTCGATGCGTCAACGTCTGTCCCACCAACGCCATCACCTACAAAGGCCCGAAGATCCTGCTTGCGCCCAACGAAGTCGGCGGCCAACCCGCAACCAAAAAGCCCAACGCAGATCCCTGTGATGCCCCCGGCACTCCCCTGCCCAAGAAAACCAAGATCGCCCGACTGGTGGTTGCCATTACCATGCTGGCGGTTCTGGCCGGTTCTCTGGTTTACTACAATGTAATCCACAAGGATCCCGCACCGGTGGAGTCCGGCGGCGAGGTCGGCAATCTGTGTCCCGACTATGAGATGCCTCTGTATTTCGAAGACGGCACCATTAAGCCCAGCGACAGCCGCGGCAAGATCACCGTCGTAAATTTCTGGTACATCTATTGCAGCGCCTGCGTACATGAGCTGAAGACCGAATTCCCGGATCTACACACCAATTACGGCGACGATGTTGAGATCGTCGTGGTCCACTCCTACGAAGAATTTGGAGAGGATATCCCTACTTGGATCAACAAAAACCTGCCTACGGATGCAGGCTTCGTCCACTGCCGTGACGGTGAAGACGATCCCTTCTTCAAGAGCCTTGGCGGCACTTCCGCCTGGCCCATTACAATCATTCTTGATGAAGAAGGTGTCATCCAGTACAAGATGATCGGCTCCACCACCTACGAGGAAATGAGCGAGGTCATCAACAAACTTCTGGCAGACTAAAACGCATAAAAATACCGCCTTCCAAGTGGAAGGCGGTATTTTTTAGGCTAAATACGCAAGTGCAAGATAAGCAAGCAGATAGATGACACCAATGATGGCGATGACCACCAGCATAGGAACGAACATCATTCGCACCGCACTCCAGTAGGTTTTCCAAACGTCCTTGAATTTAGGACTGGGACGGTAGGGATTGCGGTCATTCAACCGCGACCCACCACCCACACCGGACATATCCGCAATGGTGCGTCCGTCGTCCACATAGGTGATTTTTTCTTTTTTCTTGCTCATAGCTTACTTCTGCTCCTCAAGCAGATGGCATGCAGCAAAGTGACCGGGCTCATGCTCCAAATACTCAGGCGGCACGTGCTTGCAAACTTCCTTGGCATAGGGGCAGCGAGTGTGGAACCGGCAGCCCTTAGGCGGATTGGCAGGAGAAGGAATATCGCCCTCCAGCTTGATCCGTTCCATTTTTGCGGTAGGATCCGGATTGGGAACTGCAGAGAACAGTGCCTTGGTATAAGGATGCAGAGGATTTCTGAAAATATCCTCCTTGGTTCCAAACTCCATAACGGCGCCCAGATACATAACCAGGATCTTATCAGAAATGAACTTAACCACGGATAGGTCATGAGAAATGAACACGTAAGCCAGGTTCATATCCCGCTGCAGCTTTTTCAGCAGATTGATGATCTGCGCCTGAATGGACACGTCCAGAGCGGAAACCGGCTCGTCACAGATAACCAACTTGGGGTTAACCGACAATGCGCGAGCAATGCAGATACGCTGACGCTGACCGCCGGAGAACTCGTGGGGATAGCGCTCGAAATAGTAATCACGCAGACCGCACTTGTCCATCAGATCCAGCACGTAATCCTTGATCCGATCCTTGGGAACGATCTTATGAACCTCCACAGGCTCGGACAGAATACCGCCGACGGTATCTCTGGGAGGCAAGGAAGAATAGGGATCCTGGAAAATGATCTGCATCTGCTTGCGGATCTCACGCATCTGCTTGGGAGTGTAGTTGGTGATATCCTGACCATCGAAAATGATCTGACCGCCGGTAGGCTGGTGCAGCTTCAAGATGGCACGGCCTGCCGTGGTCTTGCCACAGCCGGACTCACCAACGATACCCAGCGTTTCACCTGCCTTCAGCTTGAAGGACACATCGTCAACGGCGACCAGTTCCTTGGTGACCTTGCCGGAGATAGTAGTCTTCAGAGGGAAGCACTTACGCAGATGGCGCACTTCCAGCACGCAATCAGGATCGAAGGGCTGAGCACAATCCTCTTCGATCTGTCTGGCACGCTTTTCCCGATAAGCCCTAGCCAGCGCCTCATCATCATAGACGGGAGTCTCAACCGTACCAACCATTTTTTTCTCAGACATTGTTACTCTCCTCGTCATACAGATGACATGCGACAAAGTGAGTGGGGCTCACCTGCACCATGCCCGGATATTCACCGGAGCACTTAGCGGTGCACTTGGCGCATCTTTCTTTAAAATAGCAGTGGGACGGCATATTGATGGGGTTGGGCACGTTGCCGGGAATGTTGTACAGCTCGGTATTGTCGTCCAGAGTCATAGTAGGCTTGGACTTCTGCAGACCGATGGTATAAGGATGGCGGGGATCCTGGAAAATCTCAAACACAGTACCCTTCTCAATGACCTTACCGGCATACATGACCACAACGTAGTCAGCCATCTCCGCAATGACACCCAGATCGTGGGTGATCAGCAGAATGGAGCCGTCGATCTTGTTCTTGATGTCCTGCAGCAGATCCAGAATCTGAGCCTGAATGGTCACATCCAGAGCCGTGGTAGGCTCGTCAGCGATGATCAGACGGGGCTCAGCAGCCAGCGCCATGGCGATCATAACACGCTGACGCATACCGCCGGACAGCTCATGAGGGAAGGCGCCGTAAACGTTCTCAGGAATGATGCCGACCAGACGGAGCATATCCTCGGACTTGGCCTTGGCCATTTCCTTGGTTGCACCGGGAACGTGCAGCAGAGTAACCTCATCCAGCTGCTGACCGATGGTAAACACAGGGTTCAGAGAGGTCATAGGCTCCTGGAAGATCATGGCAATCTGCTTGCCGCGGATCCGGTGGATCTCATGGATGGGCATCTTGGCGATGTCGTAGACCTTTTCCTCGGTCTCAAACTCGCCGTTGGCATTGGCCACGGGATTGCCCTTCTTGTCGCGCTTGTAATCGCTGGATTTAAAACGGATGGAGCCGTCAACAATCTGACCGGTGGGACCCTGAATCAGACGCATAACGGACATACTGGTAACACTCTTGCCGCAGCCGGACTCGCCCACGACACCAACAACGGCATTCTTGGGCACGTTGTAGGAAACACCGTTGACGGCCTTAACCACACCCTGCTCCGTAAAGAAGAAGGTGTGCAGATCTTCGATCTCCAGAATGTTCTCGTCGTCCTTCATGGCAGACAGGAACTCTGACTCATCGGCTTTGCGGTTCTTGTAAGCCTCCAGACGCTTCATTTCCTTGGCGTTGGCCTTGGAAATAGCACGAATCTCCTTACCGGAGAGATAATTCTTAGTCTTTTCTTTTGCCATCAATTATCTCCTCGCTTTCGGATCAAGTGCGTCACGCAGGCCGTCGCCCACGAAGTTGAAGCCCAAAACGGCGATGACGATGCAAACACCGGCAGGCACCCAGACGTTGGGATAGTTCTGCAGAATATCCTGATTGGTAGTAATGATATTGATCATGGAGCCCCAGGCGGTGTAGGGCGCCTTGATGCCCATATTCAAGTAGGACAGCGTTGCCTCGTAGAGGATCATGCTGCCCAGGCTCAAGCTCATCTGAACGATCAGCTGAGGCATGACATTGGGGATCAGGTGCTTGAAGATCTTTCTGGCGGTGGAATAGCCCATGGCTTCAGCGGCCGTCATGAACTCCTGCTCCCGCAGGCTCAAGATCTGACCTCTGACCAGACGGGCAGTACCGGACCAGGAAATGACCGTCAGGAAGAACATCAGAATATAAATTCTCATCTCCTCCTCTACCAGATCCAGCGCAACCCAGCCGTCCATAGCGGAGCTGAGGATCAGCAGGATCGGAACACCGGGCAAACACATCAGAACGTCGCAAACACGCATGATGATATTATCGACCCAGCCGCCGAAATAGCCGGACAAGCCACCCATAATGACACCGAAAATGGTCATCAGGATAACGGTCATAAAGCTGACCAGCAGCGACACACGGCCGCCGTACATCAGACGGGCCAGAACGTCGTAGCCCTGATCGTCAGTACCCAGAGGATGCACAGTAGAAGGCTCCGCAAGGAAGTTGTCGATCAGATGGGTCTCGGTAGTCTGATGGATGGTGTACTCAACACCGTCAACAGTATAAGTATGTACAGAGGTTGCATACTCGGTCTTGCCGCTCTTATCCAGCTGGGTCTCACCCCACTGGGTATAGAAAACGGGACCAAGGAAGCAGAACAGGAACAGGCCAACCACCATGATCAGACCCAGAATACTAAGCTTAGACCGGAAGAACCGGCGAACGAGCATCTGGTTGGGAGACATGAGCCGGACATTTTTGTCCAGAGGGGTTTCAGTATCTACGATCTCCTGAGTGTTATTCTCTTTCAATTCAAGTTCGTCCATACTGCACCTCCTCACTCAAGTTTAACTCTGGGGTCGACCACAGCATACATCACGTCTGCACACAGAACACCGATGACACTAAGGACCGCCAGGAACATATTGTAGCCCATGATGAAGGGAATATCACCGATCTGCATGGCTACCAGAGCAACATTACCGATACCGGGCAGGTCAAAGACCTGCTCGGTAATGATAGCGCCGGAGAACAGAGAAGGCAGCAGACCTGCCAGAGAGGTAACCAGAGGAATCAGGGTGTTGCGGAAAGCGTGTTTGTTGATAACCACGCTCTCCTTCAGACCCTTGGCCCGTGCGGTGCGGATATAGTCCGAATTCAGGACCTCCAGCATATTGGTACGGGTCATTCTCATTCTGGCACCGATGCTCAGGATCACGACCGTCAAAATCGGGATAAACAGATGGCGGACGTAGTCAAGCAGCAGCGCGGCACCGGAATAACTCATAGTCGCATCAACCAGACCCTGGGGCGGGAACCAGCCGAGCTGCAGGGACAGCCAGTTCTTCAGCACGTTGCCGAAGAAGAAGGACGGCAGAGAGATACCGACCATAACCAGCACAGTGACCACATAGTCACGAATGCTGTACTGGTGCGTTGCAGCGGTGATACCCAGCGGAATCGCGATCATGAACTCAAAAATGGTCGCAATCAGGGCGATCATAAACGATGTTCCCATGTGCTGCGCGATCTTATCCGCAACGGGAACGCCGTACTTGAAGCTGACACCCAGATCCAGCCGCAGCAAATTGCCCAGCCAGGTGAAATAGCCCTTGAATATCTTCTCAGCCTGAGCCCAACCGGAGTCGCCGCCAAGCATGGCTTCCCATTGCGCAACCTCATCCAGCTGACCCTTTTCGATCAGATCATCAATCTTAGCTTCAATGAGCTTATCGGGATATTCCAGACCATAGGTATCGTACATGGCGAACTGCGTATCCAGCTGGACAGTAGCGCCGCCCTGATTCATCTGGTCGATCTTGCTCTGGATATAGTCAACAGGCATCAACCGGACCAGGAAGTACATTATCAGCGATACGCCAAGCAGAACCAGAATGGAATATCCAATTCGTTTTAAAATGTATTTTAACATAAGCCACGCCCTTTATCAGTTGGCGAACTCAATTTCCCAAATGCGGTCCAGGGGGCTGGAGAAGGGGTTCACATCATCGGGCAGAGAATCGCTGTTGATGACATTACCATTGTAAGCATACAGAACATCACGCTGGTAGACAGGCAGCTCGACGGCCAGATCCAGAACGTAACCCATAGCCTCTTCGTACAGCTCAGCACGAGTAGCCTTGTCGTTGGTCTCACGGGCAGCGTCGATCAGATCGCTCATCTTGTCCATGATGTCCAGCTCCTCATCGGTACCGCTGGTCTTCAGGTAGTTGTAGCCCCAAGCCAGCGTGCTGGTAGCGGTGGAGTTCTTGTGGTAGACCTGATACATATCGGGGTCCAGAGCGGAGGACCATGCAGCAGCCCAGACTTCCAGAGAGCCGGTGCTGATCTTGGTCAGAGCCTGAGTATCACAGACAACGGTGATTTCCCAGCCCAGGCTGTTCAGCAGAGTAGCAGCATCACGGAAGACCTTATAGGTGGGGTGATCCTGCAGAGTGGAACCAGCAATGGTGAAGGTAACACGCAGCTCACGGTCACCCTCGCTGACGCCGGCAGCTTCCATGTACTTCTTAATGTTGTTGATTGCGATCTCATCGCTCCACTTGCCCATCTGGGGATAATCCTTGCCATTATCGTTAGCGGAAGAGCCCTTGGGGTAAGCCCAGCTGACAGTGGACATGTTCCAGTAGATCTGCTCAGCGGTACCGGCGCGGTAGTAGTCCAGCGCCAGAGAGGTGTTCATAGCGCACATGATGGCCTTACGCAGATTCTGATCGTTGATCTTGGAAGCATTGACACCAATGTAACCGTAGCCCAGCTGATCAGTGGTGATCATCTCGTAGCCCTTGGACTTCAGGTTGGACAGATCCTCGTAGTTCTTGGTGGTCAAAGAGGGAGAGATGTAGTGAACAGAGCCGTTCTGCAGGGCAGAAATGGCGTTGTTAGAGCTAACGACCTGATAACGGATCTTCTCGATCTTGGCATTGTTCAGACCCTCGCCAACGGTCTCGAAGTTGTTGTTAGCCTTGAAGTAGACGATATTGTCCTTGTAGAAGTCGGACTGAGCGGGAGAATCGCTGTTGTTAGAGTCGGTAACCTTGTAGGAACCGGCGCCCAGAGGCAGCTTAACATTTCTGGGAGACTGGATAACAGTCTGCATGAAATCAAAGGAAGCGAACTCAACGCCAAACTGATCGTTGGCGATGTCCATGCCGACCTTACTACCCTCACCGTAGTAATGCTGAGGAGCGACAGAAATGGCGAAGTTCCAGATCGCCTTGGGGTCGATGCCATTGATGGTGATCTGCAGGACATCGTACTCGTCAGCGTTGGAAACAGTGCCGTCGGAGTTGTGACCGGAGGCGATGGTATAGTCCTTGCCATTGACGCTGATGGTGGTACCGGCAGCATCGGTGTGACCCAGAGAAACGATACCAGAGATGTTCTTAACAGCCAGAGAGCCGTCGTCGGCAACATTCTCATGCAGGATGACTTCCTTGGCCTGAGCGGTATACTCGGTGGTCAGGGTGCCGGCGGTGCCCCAGTACTGCAGCACGTAATCCAACTCACGAGCGATCTTATCGTTATAGATGTAATCGATGGCAGCTTCCTTGGTATTAACAGCATCGGGGTACATCTTGGTCATGGACTCGATCTTGGTCTTGTCGACCTTGCCATTAGCACCCTCGGCGTACTCAACATCCACGTAGCCTTCGTAGAACATGAAGCAGAACACTTCGTCCTTGAACTCATCGTGGGAGGTATAGGGAGCGTCAATGTAAGACTCCTGAGCGCTGACATAGTCGGTGCCCAGCTCTTCCTTGAACAGCTTCAGGGTGTACTCATAGTCAGCCAGCAGCTGCTTGTTGGTAACAGAGGAAGCATCCTTGGAAACCGCGGACTGATAACCAGAGCTAACAGTATAATTCTGAATGGCAGCCTTCATCTCGTCGTAGGAAACCTCGCTAGTGGAGGAAGCCTTCTTCAGAGAGATAAACAGGTTCAGCAGCTCAGCAATACGGTTCTGAGCTCTCTTGGAAGCGTCAGCGGTGATACGGTCATCGCTGTCGTTGGAACCGGAGCTAATGGTCTGGGTGCGGTACTCGGTCAGGCCGACAATGTCGGTGGAGTACAGAGTGGAGGAACCGGTGTAAACGGGATCCAGATAGACGTAATAGTTAAACAGAACGTCCTCCATGGTCAGGGGGTGACCGTCGGAGTACTTGATGCCGTTCTTCAGAACGAAGGTGTAAACGGTGGTATCCGCATTCTCGGTGATGTCGTAATCCTTAACGACAACGGCCTCGTTGTCGCCGTAAGCGACCTCGATCTCACCGTTGACATACTTGGAAGACAGCATGCCGATCTGGGTCATGCCGACAATGGTGCCGTCAGGACCAGAGGTGTAGAAGAAAGGATTGAACAGACCGTCCAGAGGCTCGGTCATGATAACGAAGGCATCCACAGCAGACGTCTGATTACAGCCGGCAAACATGGAGCCCATGCTCAGGCACATGACAACAGCCAGTACCAGAGACAAGATTCTCTTTTTCATGTGTGACACTCCTTTATGTAAATAAAATTATTCACTAACTTTTTCCACGCGAATGGCATTGCCATCCATGGTGATCTTCACAGACTCAGGCTCTTCGCCACTAGCAACACAGGTAATACCGGAGGCATCGACGCCCGCCTCACTACCGCCGCCGGTGATCAGGCCAATGGAATAATCGTCGGATAGGAAGGCGCAGTTGGAGTCGATCTGAAGGGTACTGCTAACGATCTTAAGGGTGGAAAGATTCAGACCCTCGTCAATCTGACCGGCCAGCAGACCAAAGCTTGCACCGCTGACACGAGCACCCTTCTTAATGGTGAAAGTTGCATTCTCGATTGTCAGATCCGTGATCTGAGCAGACTGCTTGATCTGGCCGAACAGACCGGAAACGGTCTTGGAGTTGTTATTCTGAGCAGCTTCGATATTGCGGAAGCTGTGGCCGTTACCCTGAATGGTGCCGCTAAATGCGCCATGAATCAGCGTAGTGGGCCAGATAACGCCTTCAAAATCCAGATCCTCATGGATCACGTAGTTGCCGCTGAGCTTAGCATTCTTAACGAACTGCTCGGCAGTGTAAATATGGAACCACTCCCCTTCCAGCCAATCCACATACAGCTTCATGGTTTTGTCGGAGCAGGTACCGGTTTCATAGTCGACCTTGCCGCTATGGATAATGGTATCGGAGGTCACTTCCTGAGTGCCTTCCTGATCCAGATACACGCCATTATAGGTGTATCCGTTTCTTGCGGGGAAATCATTCATATCGATGGCACCGGTCTCCATGTTCCATGCAGGCACGGAGATGCTGTCAACGGTACCGGGATCAAAGCTCATGGTATCCAGATATTCTCCGGAATCCACGCAGTAGAATTCAATTTCAAACATGGGAACCCAGGCAGCATAAAGGGTCAGAACCGGAGTAGAAGAAGAATAACTGCCACCGGAATGAACCTTCAGCTTGTCCGTGGAAAAGTCCCACTTATCAGAGTAGGTATAAACCTTGTTGCCCTGCGCATCGGTGCTTTCCACCCGCTCAGCATACCAGCCAGCCAGGAAATAACCGGCATTGTAGGCGTTGAAGCCTTCCTTGCCGCGCTGGCTGTCATTGGGTGCCAGAAGAGGAATCTCCACCTGACCGGCATTATTCGTCTGCATTCCGGAAATATTAAAGGAATCCGTGATTACAGACGTGTTTGTTGTAAACAAACCGCCATTGGCATCAAATTTGACACTGACATTGTAGTTCTGTGCATCGTTCACGTCATAGGGAGACTTCTCAGCGGAGCAGCCGCTGATCAATACCACGCAAACGAGAAGCAGGCATAATGTCAGAACCAATTTATTTCTCAATTTCATTTTTCCGCATCATCCTTTTCGTTGATTCGGTCCGGGCAGAGCAGGCGCCCTGCCCTGCCCGGTATTCATTTTTATTCCTCGGAAACGTTCTCTTCGTTGACGGGCACTTCCTCAACAGGAGTCTCGGGGATCACAGTTTCGGGAGCCTGCTCAGCGGCAGGAGTCTGCTGAGTATCCTTCTTCTTGCCGCCCTTACGATCGAAGTAAACGGCAACCGCAACACCGGCGATGCCCAGAGCAATCACGACCCAGGCCAGCCAGGGGGCACCGGTCTTGATCACCTCATCGACAACGGGGGGCTCCTCAGGAGTGGGTGCCAGAGCAGTAATACGCTGCTCGGCAGAGATCAGCACGTCATAATTGGTGACCAGAGCCTGTTGTTCCTTGGTGGCGATCTTGCTGTAGGCGGCACGGGCAGCCTCAACGATGGCCTTGTGTTCGTAGGTAACGCGCTCAGGGATCGCATTGATGGCAGCAATAGCAGCCAGAGTGGTGTCATCCGCACCGGCGGCGCCGTTGATGGTCAGGTTGAAGTACTGGTTCAGGATATAGGTATCATAGTGCTGGCCGTTGACGGGTCTGACCATGGTCAGCTTATTATCCACGTAGCCAATGTAATCAACGAAGTTGGCGCCGTAGAACACATTGTAGTACTGACCGCTGTTGGCATTCCACATGTAGTAGGGAATCAGAGCCATACCGGTGATGGTCACCTCAGTGCCATCGTAATCGGTGTATTCACCGTAGTTACCGGTGCCGGGGATATGCTCGAAGGACTCGTAGTAAGACTTATCGAACTCCTCCTCCAGGATGGGAGCATCGTAGCTGGTGAATACAACACACTTCAGATCCTTACAGCCGTAGAAGGCCTTGTGGCCGATGGCATTAACCGTATAAGGCAGAGTCACCATCTGCACATCGCTGCAAGCGAATGCATAGCCGGTGATGCGGATCGTACCATCAGCAATGTGAACATTGGAATGCTCGGTGCCGGCATAAACGATCAGCTCGTAGCCATTGGGTACCTTGCTGTACAGAGAGCCGTCGATGATCTTAACGGTGTCGGTAATGTCGTAGGTGTAGACCTGAGTCACATAGTCCACGCCGTTGAAGTTCACGACCTGCTCGATGCTGAAGGGCTTGATCTGGCACATAGCGAAGGGGTTGTCGCCAATACTGGTCAGGGAGTTGCCCAGCTTGACAGCGAAGGGAGCGAACTCTTCCTTCAGGAACACGAAGTCACCCAGAGTAATCGCTGCGGTCAGATCAACTTCCGTCAGAGCGGTATAGGCAAAAGCATAACTGTCGATGACCTGAGCGAACTGCAGGTTCTCAACATTGGCCAGCTTAGCGCAGTAGCAGAAGGCACCCTCAGCAATGTTGGAGCCATTGGAGTTCAGAGTCACATTGGACAGCACAGCGCCGTTAACAAAAGCGTACTTGCCGATGTCCTGAGCGCTGGACAGGTCCACGGACTGGAGCTTCTCGGTCTCCTGGAAAGCGTAGTCGCCAATGGTGACGACCTTGCTCAGATCGATCTTCTCAAGATCCTCACAACTTGCAAAGGCGTAGGTGGGGATCTCGGTGATATTCTCACCCAGAACAACTTCCTTCAGTTCGCTGCACAGAGCGAATGCGTACTCGCCAACGGAGGTGGCACTGCTCAGATCCACGACCTTCAGCTTAGCGGCATGAGCCTGAGTAATGTAATAGCCATCCTTGGAAACCGCGGGAACGCTCATGCTGTCGTCCAGACAAACGTTATACTCGTCGCCGGAGAAAGCATACTTGCCGATGGACTGAACCTTGGATAGATCAATATCCTTCAGGCTGCTGTTGTTATAGAAGGCGCTGTCGCCGATGATCGCATTCTCACCCAGAGCAACAGACTCCAGGGCGGTAGCAAAGGCGAAGGCATTCTTGCCAATTACGGCATTGTCACCGATGATCAGCTTGGTCAGTGCAGAGTTGAACTTGTAGTAGAAGTATCTCTCACCGTCTTCGTCATAGTGCTCGATAGAGAAGCTGTTATCCTTATCCACGGAGAAGGCATAATTGCCAATCTTGACATTGTTGCCGATGATAACGGTCTTCAGTTTCAGGCACTCGCTGAACACGCCCTCAGGCAGAGTCATGCCATCGGGGATGATGACGCTGACCAGATTGGTGTGAGAGAATGCGTACTTGCCGAGGGTAACATCAGCGGCCATGTCAGGCAGCTTGGTGATAGCCGTTTCAAAGAAGCCGTAGGCATCGATCTGCGTCAGCTCGCCCAGCTCAACATCGGTCAGGCCGGTGGAAGAACCGAAGCCGTACTCCCCTACCACAGTAACATTGGGCAGAGAAACAGCGGTGATCTTAGTGTTGTGAGAGAACGCGCCCTTGCCGATGACGGAAATAGCAGAACCAACAGACTCAGCATTGAACTCACCGCGGAAGGTGGGAGCAACAGCGATCAGGGTCTTGCCGTCAGCGGAAACAATCACGTTACCGGTCTGGACCTTGAAGGCCTGATTGCCGGACTTGATCTCGAAGGTGTCTACCTTGGTGGTACGGAATGCGAAGGGGCCGATATCGTTAACGTCGGGGCCGATGGTGACCTTAGATAGGTTCTCGCACTCGTAGAACATACCCTCAGGCAGAACGGAGGCGTTGACATAGAAGCTCTCAAGCGCCTCGCAATCGGTAAAGGCATATGCGCCGTACTTGACCTTATCGGAAGTAATGGTCACATCCTTCAGGCTCTTACAGCCGGCGAAGGCGTACTGGCCGATGGACAGCAGGCTCTCGTCAGTGACAATGCCCTTCAGATCCTGGTTGCCGGCGAAGGCATAGTCAGAAATGACGCAAGCGCCGGTCAGGTCGATGGTGCCCTGCAGGTCACAGTTTTCAAATGCATTCTGGTTGATGATGAACAGATTGTTCTCACCGCTGAAGGTGATCTTCTGCAGCTTGCTACAGCCGTAGAACGCACCGTACTCAATGGATTCCAGAGTGGACGGCAGGACGATCTCTTCCAGAGCGGTCAGTTGCGCAAAGGCGTAGGCGCTGATCTTCTTAACGCCCTCGGGAATGACAACCTTGGTAATGGTGTTTTCACCAATGTACCACTGCTTGCTGGTGGACTGATCATCTATGGCCAGTTCTTCCGGAGTCTTCTGAACATAATCAAAGTTAGAGAACGCGAAGGAACCGATCTCGGTCAGGGACAGATCAGCAGGGATATTGACCAGACCGCCGTTACCATAGTAGTGGTTCAGGATGCCGCCGTTGTAAACGTAGGGATCCTTGACCTCAATGGTGACCGTCTCGGAATAGTAAGTGGACTTATCATCCATCAAAACACGGATGGTAACAGAAGCAAAGCCTTCCTTCTTGGCCGTAACCACACCGCCCTGCGTGATCTGGACGATGTTTTCGTTACTGGTCTCAAAGACGACCTTGGTATCGTTGGGGAAGAATGCGTCCAGATCGTAGCTCAGCGCCACGGATTCGGACGGATACATGGACAGAGAGTACTTTCCGTCGAAGAAACGGACATCGCCGGTATCGCCCAGCAGCTTATCATTACTATCAACCATGTAATAGGCCTTCATGGTGGTGTAGCCGGTCAGATTAAACACATCGGCAACAGGCTTATCGTAGCGGCGGTAGCCCTCATCCCCTTCCTTCAAGACCGTGACCTTGAAGGTCAAGCTCTTGTTGGTGGCGGGGTCACGAACCTTAACAGTGGCCATACCGGAACCGGTAGCAACCAGCTTGTTGTTGACAACACGAACAACGCTGGCCTTAGATGAAGTAAACTCCAACAGCTCAGCCCACTCGGTGTTGGGATGAACCAGAGGCTCCAGCGAGAAAACTTCGTTGGGGCTCAGGGTCAGACCCTCTTCCAGCGCATCGAAGTAGAAGTCCACGTAGTCGTCGGGCAGACCGATCTCGTAGGTGGCCATGTTCAAAGCGTAGTCGTAAACAGTCAGAACAAAGGAGTTGGCATTCAGCGCCTCTTCCTTAATGGTGTAGATGTAATCGGTCAGCTCGTAAGTCACGTAAGTAGTGCTGTTGCGCTGAGAATACACAGGAGTCATGTACTTGCTGAATACCTTCATAGCGGCGGAGCTGTTACCCTCGGAATCCACATCCGTGGTAATGTAACCTACCTGAGAAGCCATGGTGAAGTGATTGTCGTAGATGCCGACCTTGGCATACAGACGGTTCTTCTTCATGGTCTTGTCGTATTCATAGTAGTACTGAACATCGGTAACGGTGGGAGCCTCGAAGTCAACCACCAGCGGGAACTCAAAGACGTTGCTGGCATTGGTCTCCAGACCGCCGTCGCCGTAGTCCATGTAACCTACCAGCTTAACCGTATACTCGGTGTTGTTGGACAGGTTGTAATCCATGGTATCGAACTCAATCTCCACGTTAGCAGGATAGATGGAGCCGCCATCGCCGTAGGACTTACGCACATCAACATCCACCGTCTCGAAGATGACCTCGCCAGTGGTGTCGTCGGTAACAGTGATCACGATCTTTGCGGCATTACGCAGCAGACCGGCCCACACAAAGCGCAGAGAGTGGATCGTGCCCTCCTGATTGGAAAGGGCAATATAATCTCTGTTAGCGGAGATCACGATATCATCAGGGTTCTGGATAAAGTAGTAGGAACCCAGATAGCTGACGTAGTCCTCAGACACGCCGCCGATAGGACGAGTGGCGTAGGCGTCAGCCATGGTCTTATCCTCGGGGTTAATGCCGTCATCCAGCTCATCGGCATTGGTGGCATAGTAGTCCAGGTCCATCATGGGAGCCTTGGTCCAATCGCCGTAGAAAGCCAGATAAGGTACGCCCATGTTCACGTCAGTGCCGGAGGTAGCCTCCAGAGTCAGGAAACCCTCGACATACATACCGTTCTTGAAAGACGTATCCAGATAGGCCTTGTCGGCGTCGGTCAGAGTGATCTTAACGGTGACCTTGGCTTCCTTTCCGCCCTCAACGGAGATGTTCTTGCCATTGACGCTGCCGCCGGAAACGGAAACGATCTCGATGGCGCCGTCCAGAGCATAAGCCTCTTCGGTAACAGTGGTCTCACCGGCATTGGTCTTAGTGTCGCTGACGCCCTCGGTCAGGACGTAACCGCCCAGGTCATAAGCCAGAGTGGAAGAGCCGAAGTTGGTAATGGCGAAAGTCATTTCATAAACGCCGGTCTTCTTGGGATCGTCGCCCAGCTCCAGCTTGGGCTTATCCATGGCGTCGCCATTCTTATCGAAGGTGGTCAGGTAGGCCTTAGTGTTCAGGCAACTGGTCAGGTTCGCAAGACCCGCACCCTGCTTACGCACAGCGTAAGGCAGACCGTTGGTGTTCAGCGCGATATCCGCGGTGGACATCATCAGTTTATTAACCATCTCATTGACCTTAACATTGTCATTTGCGATGCTGGGGAAATTCTCAACAACATACTGACGCAGCAGGATAACCACACCGGCCAGGTTGGGACAAGCCATGGAGGTACCGGACAGACGGTCATAGCCGCCACCTGTGACGGAGGACAGAATGTTACCGCCGTGAGCAGTAATCTCAGGCTTAATATTCAGGCTGGGAGTAGGACCCCAGGAAGAGAAATCGGAGATGAAAGGACCGGAAGTCTGATCCACACTGATGGTCAGCTTGCCACCGCCGGCAGCAGCCAGCATCTTACCATCGTCCTGAGAGATGGAACAGACAGCCAGCTTTGCGTCACCGACGTTCATCTTGATATCACCGGAAACATTATTATAGATGATGATACCGGCCGCACCCTGCGCCTCGGCAATCATAGCCTTTTCCTCGAAGGTGTTAGAGCCACGGCGCACCAGCGCGATCTTTCCCTTAACATCCATACCGGTATAGTCCGCACTACGTCCGACACCGGGGATCACCACAAATTCCAAATCCTTGGAGGTCTCATCGCCCAGCAGGTTCTTAACAAAGTCAAGCTCCTTGGCTGCGCCATTGTTTGCCTCGTCGAAGTAGATGATCTTATCACCGAACTTCAGGTAAGGGGTCTCCTCACCGTTGATGGAGGCAACGGACATAACGCCCTTGTAAGTACCGGGAGAACCGACCGTACCCGTATCGGGGTTGGAGGTCAGAGGCAGGTTACCGTTCTTCTCAGAGCCGAAGGCGGAAGAATAGCTGTTGGAAGCGGCAACAATGACAGAGATACCGGCATTACGCAGCTTGTCGTAAACGCCGTTCATGATCTCCTCATCAGACTCACGGGCAAAGCCGCAGGCAGTACCCAGAGACATATTGACCACATCAACGCCCAGAATGACGCAGTCCTCCAGAGCGGACAATATCCAGCTGCTGATAGCGGAATCATAAACATCGGAGAAGATCTTCATGGACACCAGCTGCGCATTGGGTGCAACACCGGTGATGACATCGTCCTTACCGACAATAACGCCGGAAACGTGAGTACCGTGGTTATTGTGGGTGGAGTAAACGTCAGGATCGTTATCAGCATAATCGTAGCCGAAAGGAACCTTGTCATTGATGTAAACATCGTCCACGGTCAGGCCGCCGTACATCTTGTTAGCGACGGTCTTGCCAACCAGCGCAGCCACGTCCTTGTAGGTCAGGCCCAGCTTATTGGAGGTGAAGTTGTTGGTAGAGAATGCGGTGTGGTTGGAGTCCAGACCGGTATCCAAAACCGCAACGACCATGCCGCTGCCGTCATAGCCACAGCCGGAGCTGTTGAAAATACCGGTGCTAAACACATTAACCTCATTCTCAACCAGCTGAGTCTCGCACTTTTCGTAGACCTCGCTGACGATGATGCCCTGCCCCTTGGTCAAGGACTTGCAGGTAGCCTTAAAATCAGCCGCCTTAATAGAGATCTCAAAACCGCTGAGCAGCGTATTATAGCAATCACCGGTGGCGTAAGCAATCTTCTGATCATCCAGCGCAGCCAGGACCTTTGCCCGCTCGGCAGCGATCTGCTCGTCGATCTCGGCAGCCTCTTCGCTGTAAAGAGCATAGTCCTTGAAGCTCATGGTCTTGTCACCGGCTTCATATGCATCCATCAGGTTAGCAACGTCAACGGTGATGATAACGGAGATCTGATCATCATCCTTGACGGTGCTGGGAAGCTCAAACATAACCGAACTATCCAGATAGTCCTTAAGGTTCAGCTTCGGAGCATTATCCATCAACTCGATGTAAGAAGCGTTGTAACCGGAGACCTCACCGTTGGGCACAGCAAAGATACCGATCACCAGCGCAACCACGAGCAGGCAGATACAAGATGCACGAATTACATTGTTAAGGGATTTCTTCTTCATCTGTTCTTTTCGCCTTTCTTAAGATATTCTATACGCAGTATACCAAATTGTATTATACCTTATTTTTGACATAAATGCAAGAATAATATTCAAAAACAAACTGTGAACAGCGGTATTTGTTATGTATTTTGACGAAAGACACAATCTAATACATTTGTCCGTGTACTGTGGATTATCCAAATTATACGAGAAAATATGCAAAAAATACCCATCCCGACCAACCGGGATGGGTATTTTCCTGAAAAACAAATTTATGGGATTACTCTGTCACAGGCGGAGTGTATACCAGGGTCACTTCGAACTGATCGCCGAAATACTCCTTAGGCATACCCTCTTCCAGAGAGGAAACGGTGCCATAGTAATCGGTAGCCTCTTCCAGGTTCCAGACTGCGCAGCCGTTGTCATCGGTTCTGGAAGGAGTGAAGCAGGTAGCGCCGTCCTTGCAGATCTGAACCAGCACGCCGGAAACAGGGTTGCCATCGGCATCCTTCACGACAACGGTATATTCCTTCTTACCGTCCTCGGTAGCCTCGGGCTCAGAAGAAGTGGTAGGATCGGTACTGGGGGCAGGCTCGGAGGAGCCAGTGGGATCGGTGTTAGCAGGCTTGCCGTTATCGGTGCAGGCAACCAGACACAGAACCATGGCCAGCGCCATAACAAGAGCCAAAATCTTCATCATGGTCTTCATATAATATTACTCTCCTTTTTCACTTATCAGACACCGGAATTCTACCGGCGCTTTTGAAAAATTGCTGTTCGTAATCATCACGAACAAAATAGCTTACCATATCCACAAAAGATTGGGTATCCTTCAGCATACCTCTGTGGATCAGACAGATATTGCCGAAGCGATCAATGATCACTGTAGTCGGATATGCTTGAATGTCCATCATTTTCTGCCAGCGGCTATCGCATTTTGCCATGGTAAACGTATAACCGTTCGTATTTTGAAAATTAGCTACATCTTCAGCAGTACCGTCATAGGGGTTCAGAGCAAGCACCGCGATATCATCACTAAACTGCTCATATCCCTGCTGAATGTACGGAAACTCCATCTTACACGGATCGCAGTTCAGGAACCAAAAGTTCAGTACGACCGCCTTCTTTTCCTGCAGGAGTCCGGACAATGTTACTTCTTCCCCATCAGGAGTGGTTACCGAAAAATCCATGACCACATCACCCAGAGAATACTTGACCGTATCCATATCAGTTTCTGTTAAAGCAGCGGCAGACAGTACAATGGTAGTGCTCTGCCCTCTTAACAGATAATGCTCTGCCACGTGATAGCCGGCAGGCAGCTTCGAAAGCACAGCCACATATTCTGTAGAGGGCTTTGCAGTAAAGGTGATCTTACCTTGAGCATCCGCAATACCCTTATAGATCTGATTCTCGAGAGAAGCATCCGAATAGATTTCAATGGAGCATTTCGCAATGGGTGTATCGCCCCGGTTGACCACTGTGACCGTATAGGTAACATCAGGATCCTGCGTTTGCGCAGGATCATTGTGATTGCAAGCGGTCATTGCGGTGGTCATAACCAGAGTTATGACCACTGCAACAAACCGTAAAAACAGGCTCTTTTTCATATAGCCCCGCCTCAAGCCTCAGGGCCCAGGTAGTCATAGTAGTAGCACAGCTTAACCCAGGAATGATCAACACCGGAGAAGGTGTACTTATCCATCAGCTTCTGCAGAATCTCAGCCAGCTTGACATCCACCTCAACGCAGCCAACGCGCTCCTTGGCAGAGCCGCTGTACATCTTAGACAAATACTTGCTGATCTCAGCGGTCAGATCCTCGCCGCCGCCGTGATACTTACCCTCAAATACGTCCTCGATCTGATACTGCTTGGCGTTAGCGTCATATTCTTCGCCCCAGGTGTTCTTCAGGTATTCCTTGGTAGCTTCAATGTCATTGTTATGCTTAGCCATCACACCAAGGATATACAGATCCTCCTCAGTCTTGCTGAAGTCGAAGCCGCCCATGTCGATCATACCCTTGATCTTAACGATATTACCCTGGTCATCACGGATAAGATTGCCATTTTCATCATAGGAATTAACGGTGGAAATGGGGTTGGAGAACAAACTGGTAACACCGGTGAAGTCAGCATACAGCTTACTGCCGCGCTTGCCGTTGCCCAGGTCCTCATAGTAATAGCCGTCAGAACCCAAAACCACATCGATGCCGCCGGCAATCAGGTGGTACATGGCATCACCGGTGGCATTGCTGTCATAGGTGAAGTAGCCGGGAGAAGCCAGACGGAAGTGCTGCAGAGTAGGAGCAACATACTCAATATCGTAGTAGATATAGCCAACCTCATAAACATCCCAGAAAGCAATGTCGATGTAGTAGGCCTCTCCAGCCTTCATGTAGAAGACCATAGAAACGTTGTTGCTGTCATTGTACAGGCGCTCGTCCATCTCATAGACCAGCAGTTCGTTACGATTGCCGTCAAAGATCCAGCCATCAACACCATGATCGGACTCAGATCTGGAGGTGATGCGGTAAACACCGGACTTGGTGGGAACGAACTTAGCCAGCTTGCCTCTGGGGATGATAGCAGTATCATAGTAGAAGCTGTTGGAAGAAATATTCTTGCCTAGCTTAGCCTCATAAGCGGAGAACGGAGCCAGACCCTTGATAGGATCCTGCAGCTGCTTGACGTTCTTACCGTAAGCCTCGTAGTACTTACACATCTTCAGCCACTCGTTCTCGTCGTCGCTGAATCCAGCCAGATCGGCAATCGCCTTCAGGTAAACAGCCAGTTCCTTATTGACGGTGCAATAGCCGATCAGAGAAGAGTTGGAGGCATACGAGAAGTAGCTGACCATCTTATCATAGAGCAACTCACCATCGAGCATGAGCGCATCGTCATATACGATGTTCCACAGAGTCTTGTTGTCATTAAACTCGGTGTAGCCGGCGTTCATATTGGCCAGCAGCAGAGGACCGTTTACGGAACCCACGTGATAGTATCCATCCTTGGAGTTGTAGAACACATCCACATACTGATACTCAAAACCGTCCTCACTAGTGGCAGCCTGACGAGGCAAATAAGTATCCACATCGATCTCAGAAGCACTGCAGACGCGCATATTCTTAATGTATGCAGCATCTTCGCCCTCATCGGTGGAATCGTCCTTAATGTAGCAAAGTGCCACTTCATAAGTTCCGTCCTTGTCGGCGACCCAGGGATATGCGGACTTCCACTCCTCCACATCAGAAACGCCGGAAATGGTGTAGATGGGCTCGTCATCAACAATAACATGAAGCACATCCGCGCCGCGCTCAGAAGAGATCAGATAATCAAAGCCAATGGCTTCACCGGCCTTCAGGGTAACATCGGCGTACAGGATGGAATAGGAAGCCTCGATCAAAGAGTTGGAGGACTTGATGCAGGATACGCCATTCTTCTCGGTGATAATGAAGGGCCATGCATACTCATCCTTCTCTTCGCCACGGTAGGAAACCTGAACATCGCCGTTATTGATCACAGCACCGATCTCGTCGGAGCTGGGCATATCGTAGGTAGGCTTGACATTGGTAACGATATCATCCAGACTGGTCAGAACCTTCTGCTCGTAATCATCACCGGTGAAGTGCTCGAAAATGCTGGTGAAAGGACGCAGGCTGGTCAGAGCACCCTCCTCGATGTGGCAGATCACACCGTAACGGTCAACGATAATAGAAGTAGGCGCACCCTGAGTGCCAAAAATGCTGAACCAGTTGGACGGGCAGGTTGCCATAGGGAAGGTCAGACCGTAGGTGCTCTGGAAAGCCGCAACAGCATCGTTGCTGTCATCCAGATAATCCACAGCGATGATACCAACGTCGTCCTTATACATTTGGTAAGCTTCCTCCATGTAGGGGAACTCCTTGATACACCAAGTGCAAGTGGTATACCAGAAGTTGATCAGGACCATGTCCTTCTGCTTCAGCTCCTCAGACAGCTTGAACTTCTCGCCGGCAGGGGTGGTAACCTCAAAGTCATACATGACATCGCCCAGCTTCAGAGAAGAAACGGAGGACAGCGTCTCGTCCGTGATCACAGAGGACTTGACCGTAATCTGAGCGGAATTGCTGGTGAAGCCATAGGTATCCTTCACCTCATAGCCCTTGGGCAGGCCATCCAGACCGATGTAATAGGTGCCACCCTTCGCCAGATCGAAGGATGCCTTGCCGTTCTTATCAGTCTCGCCGTAATCGACCATATCAGTCTTGGCTTCATCACGGAAAATGTAAACAGTAACACCTTCCATCTTCATGCCACCGGCAGACTTGACAGTAACACTATAGGTGCCGGTCTCGCCGGAGGTGTTCTCACTGGGCTCAGTGCCTCCCTGGCTACCGGAGTCATTACAGCCGGCGAACATGGACAGCACCATGACAACGACCAGCAGCAACGAAAAGAACTTCTTAAAATTACTCATTCTGTTCCTCCTGAATTCTAAATTCACAAATTGTTCAAAAAACAGCCATATTCTCAGCCATTATCCCATATATACTACCATAAATGCAAGTATCCGTCAATAGAAAGTTCAATATCCAATATCCCAAATTCACAGAGAAACCAAATTAAAACCGCCTTCGAATTTGAAGTGACCCCAAAAAGTTAGACAAATATTTCTAACTCAAATTGTTTAAGCTGTTGAAAGGGCTTGCTGTCTGTGTAATGCAGGCGGCAAGCCCTTTAATCTTGCCTTGATGCGCCTATTATTGTAGTAATCTATGTA
>JAFTIZ010000019.1 GCA_017456645.1 Oscillospiraceae bacterium | reverse complement strand
GGGGAAGGCGGCGGTCTTGGCGCTGTCGGCGGAAACCACGCTGGCGATCATGCTCTCGTCATAGGCAGCGACCAGAGCCTGCTGCTCGGCAGTCAGGAAGCTGTTCATCAGGCTGTCGGTGTTGTAGCCGAAGTACAGCTGGGCCTCCGCGCCGTAGTTGACCATGGCCACCACCAGGGCCTTCATGTTGGCGTTGGTGGACTTGGCCAGGATGGACTTGGCGTAGGCCACGGCATGGTAGCCGGCCACGTTGCCGTAGACGTAGGAGCCGTCGGTCAGCTTGGCGTAGATCCGGAAGTAAACAGCGTCGCCCATGTTCTTGGCGGGGATGCCATTGGTGTGAACCATGTACTCACCGCCGCCGGAAACGTAACCGGGAATGATATCCACGGCATTAGCGTGGGTGCCATCGGCCAGCTTCTCGGTGAAGGTCACCAAGCCCATTTCCACAACGGAAGATGCATCGTCAACAGTATAATAAATATTGTAGAAGATTTCATCCTCAAAGGACAGGCTGGTGCCGGTGACGGTCATGGTGGGCTTCACCAGTGTGCCGTAGGGCACCCAGGTGATGGTGCCGCCGTAGTTTTGCAGCACATCCTCCGTCCAGCCCGCTGCGGCAACGGGGTAAGAAGCCGTGGCGGTGATATCATTGAGGGCATTTTCGGCGAAGCTGGGGGCATCGCCCTGGAAAGTGATCTCGGTCAGACCGCTACCGATGAAGGCATAGTCGCCGATGGAGGTAATCTGTGCCGGGATTGTGAGGGTGGTCAGAGCGGTGCAGCCGTCAAAGGCATGGACACCAATGGCGGTAATGCTGTCCGGAATCACCACTTCCTCCAGCGACGGGCAGTAGTTGAAGGTGTAGTCGGGGATGGCAGTGAGCCCGGCGGACAGGGTGACCTTGGTCAGGGCATCGCAGTTATAGAACAGCCCGGTGCCCATGGTGGTGACGGTGTCGGGGATCGTCATCTCCGTCATGCCGTCGCAGTCGTCAAAGACATTGTAGCCCAGGGTGGTCAGGGTGCTGGGGAAGGAGATGTCCGTCAGGACATCACAGCCGACGAAGGCGTACTCGTAGATGGCGGTAACACCCTCGGGAATCACCACATTATTCAGCTTGTCGTTGCCATAGAAGGTGTTGGCTTCGATGGTGGTCAGGCTGTTGGACAGGGTGACGTTTTCCAGGCTGACGCAATCCCGGAAGGCGGCGAAGCCCAGGGACGTGACGGAATCGGGAACCGCAACTTCAGTCAGGGCTTTGCAGCTGGTGAAGGCATAGGAGCCGATGGAGGTGACGGTATTAGCAATGGTCACGCTCTCCAGATTGTAGCAGTCGTAGAACACATAACCGCCGATGGTCTCCAGTCCGGCAGCCATGGTCACAGACTTCAGCGCCTCAATGTAAGAGAAGGCATGGTCCCTGATCTCCACCACGTTGCCGGGAATCTCCAGGGATTGCAGCGCGGTGTTGTGGAAAGCGTGCTCGTCAATCAGGGTAACGGTGGAGGGGATGGTGATGGCAGCCAGGCTCTCACAGCCGTTGAAGCAATTGCTGGAAATAACCTGCACGCCCTCGGGGATATTGACAGTTTCCAGTTCATAGCAGCAGCGGAAGGCCTGCTCGCCGATGGCGGTAACAGAGGCGGGAATGGCGATTTCGGTCATAACTCTGCAATAGGAGAAGGCCCAACCCTGGATCTCCGTCAGGGTTTCGGGCAGGGTCACATCCTTCAGGGCATAGCAGCAGGAGAAGGCACTCCAGGGCACCACCGTCAGGCTCTCGGGAATTTCAATGGCGGTCAGGGCGGTGCAGTATTCGAATGCGTGCTTGCCCATGGTGGTCAGGCCGTCGGGCAGGTCGATCTGGGTCAGCTTCTCGCAGTAGTAGAATGCCTGCTCCCGAATCTCGGTGAGGGTATCGGGCAGGCTGACCTCGGTGGTATCAATGTGACGATAGAAGGTGCAGGTGCCGATGGTGGTGATACCGGAGCCAATCGAAATCTTCGTTACCAGATTGCCGCTCCAGGGCGGGCAATTGCTGTAGACACCGAAGTCCCAAATGGCACCGGTGCCGGAAATGGTCAGATTTCCAAGCTCATCCAGGGTATAGGTGGCATCGTCGCCGCACTGGCCGGAGGACACATACTGATTCCGGCCACAGATGCTGCACAGGCCGTCGGCGTAGGTGTGCGCCACTTCGGCGGCACAGGTGATGCAGCGGCCGTCGGTGGTGTGGTCGGGATGGGCACAGGTGGGGATGGTCTGACCCTTGACGAAGTCGTAGACCATGTCGTAAAGATACCGGGTGCTGTTATTATTGTAGGCCATGGAGTAGCAGCCCCAGGTGCTCATGTACCAGGACACCACGGCGCTCTGGTAGCCATACTCCTTGCCGTAGTTCAGGTAATCCTCGAATTTCTGGTGATAGGTGGTGCTGGCGGTGCCGCCGAACTCCATCTGCATACCCAGGCCGTAGTAGGTGCAAAGGTCGGCGCACTCCTTCAGCTGGGTCAGGGTGTACATATCATAGAAGGAGTAGTTGGGCTGCATCAGGGCATAGTCGAAGCCGTATTCCGCCCAGTTCCAGTAGCCCTCGGACTGATAGAAGGGCAGCTGGTAGATGTACAGGTGGCCGCCCACATTGCTGTCGAAGGCAGGCTTGGTGTTGGTGGTGGGGGTGGCGTGGGTATGGACGATATCCGTCAGAGCCTGGGTAGCGGCCTTGGCGATGCGGTCGGTGGATTCGTGGATGGTTTCCTCATAATAGTAGAAGCCCGTCAGCTCCAGATGCTGGAAGCCGGCATTTTCCCACATGGCCACCGCCTGATCCACATACCACCGGTAGGCCTTGGCCCGGTTGGCAAGAGCCACTTCCTGAGAGCCGCAGCCGGAGATGGTGAAGTCGATGTGCTCCCCATCGATGGTGCCCCAATCCTCCTGGTATTCCACCGCCGGATACAGCACCAGCTTGACGCCAACCTTGTAATCCGGATCGTTGAGGGTCTCCTTGGCAATCCGGGCGGCCTCTTCCAGGGCCTCCAGGTTGATGACGGATTCCCCATCGATGGTGATATCATTGCCATTGATATCTTTACCGAAAGCATAGCACAGCCACTCGTACCAGTCGTTCTGGTTGGCATAATACTTGCCGGAGGTGTAGCCGGCCTTGTAGGAATTGAAGGTGCCGCTGGAGGTATAGTAGTGGCCCATGACGGTGTGGTCGTCGAAGAGCCAGTCCTGAGGCACGCCGCTCTCATCGATATAGGCGATGGAGGTCATGTATTCCTTGACGGTCTTGTGGGTCTTGTACACCTCGGAGCCGTCGGAATTGATGTACCAGCCGCAGTAGGCCATAAATTCGTTCCGGACGCCGCCGGTCTGGGCGGCATTGGCGAAGTGGCCCACATATTTTTCCAGGGGATCATACTTGGGGCAGGTATCCAGAGCCGGAGCGGAGCTGCTCAGCTCCTCGCAGCCAAAGACCTGCAGCTCGTCGGTGAGGATGTAGACATTCACCGGGAAAATCAGCTTGACATACCGGGCATTATAGCTGATGCCGCTGGCGGAATACCAGGCATGCCGGAAGGCAGTGCCGGAGATATTGGAGTCGTTGGCATCGGAGGTGGCCTGATAATTCCAAATATCGGCGACCTCATAGAAATTCTCGCCGTCCTCCGACAGATACCAGGTCACATTGGTGGGCATATAGAAGCCCATGCTCTCCAGCGCGCCGAAATGCATCCGCATACCGGTCACGTTGCGAACCGCGCCCAGGTCCAGGGTGATGATCCGGGAGTCGTTGCGGTAAATCTGGAGGTACTTGCTCATAATGGTGCCGGAGCTGTTCCAGGCCTGGGAGGCCCAGTTGGAGGGATAGGTCACCGCGGAAGCGTTGACGATGGTGCCGTCGGTGAGCCGGGAGAGGGAGGCATTCTCCACCTCGGTGATCGTATAGCGGGAGCCATCGGACTTGGTGGTGCCGGTGGATTCGTAGCCGGTGCCGCCGCCGGTGACCTGATAATCGATGTGGTCAGCCCGGCCCAGGGCCAGGTTGGTGATGGTTTTCTTGACACCGTAGGCCTGAATCTCCTGCAAACCAATCAGGCCCAGGTCATTGGAGCCGAAGGTGACCTTCACATACCGGGCATCGGTATCCTCGAACCGGAGGGTGAAGGTGTAGATGGTGGGGGCCTGGTCATCGGGGTTGCGCTCGTCCACCAGCGCGGTGGTGGTGGCGTTGGCCTTGTCCACGGAGCCGATTTCCGTCCACTTGGTACCATCGGTGGAGATGGAATAGGTGACGGAATCCGGCGCATCCACGCCCCAGGCGGTGCGGCTGTAGAAGTAGGTGCTGATGCGGCTGATGCTGCTCTGGCCGCCGATGTCCATATTGAACACATAGTCGCCGGGCAGTACATCGGATTTCAGACCGATATTGGGATTGCCGTTGTTGACCCACCAGTTGGGGGAATTGCCCACGCCGTCGGTCAGGACGTTGAGGCCTGCGTTGACCGCGGCGCTGCCCCAGTTGGCATCGGTGCCCACCTCCGTGCCATGGCCGAAGTAGGTGATGGTGGCTCCGGAGGTGATGAGGGAGGGTGCCTTCTGGCCGTAGACCTCAAATTCGCCGATGCCCACAAGCCCTGCGGCATTGGTGTCGAAATTGGCCCGGACATACCGGCCGGTGGCGGATACATTCAGGGCGAACTCGTAGATTTCCACCACCGCTTCCTCGCCGGTGTAGCCGGGGTCGATGACGGTGGTCTTGATGGCCTCCGCCAGGGTCACGGTGCCCAGGGTCTCCCAGGTGGAGCCGTCGGCGGAGATGGTGAAGGTGACCGCCTCCAGCGGCTTGACCCCCCAGGAGGGGCGGCTGTAGCTGTAGAGGCTGATTTGCTCCGCCACATAGCTGGCCGCCAGGTCAACGGAGAAGATGTAGGGGCCGGAGAGGACGGAATCCTTCAGGCCGATGTAGGGGTTGCCGCCGTTGACCCACCAGTTGGGAGAGTCGGCGATGCCGTCGGTCAGGACGCTCAGGCCGTTTTTGACGGCGGTGGCGCCCCAGGCGGAGTCGGCGGTGACCTCGGTGCCGTAGGCAAAGGCCACGGACTTGCCCAGTGCCACGTTGCCGGATTTGATGCCGGTGGAAGTGGCGGCCCTGGCCACAGGGGCGAGCCCGACGCACACCGACAGCACCAACGCCAGGACCAGCAGCCCGGACATCATGCGCTTGAATGTTGCTTTCATATATGTTCCTCCTTGTTTTTGTGGAATTTGAACAACTTTACACAATTAATTATACCATATCTATGCATGATTGCAAGACAAATACTGGAGATTCCGGAGAAAATTATCCCCCCTTGCCCCCCTCATTTATGAGGGGGGTGGCCGAGCGAAGCGAAGGTCGGGGGGAGTCCGAAATATTGTGAATGGTATACTCCCCCCGCCCCTTCGGGGCACCCCCCTCATAAATGAGGGGGGCAAGGGGTGCTTCCAATGTTAATGAATGATTCTTTTTCGACCACCGCGGGGGACATTTATTTTTTCTTTCAAATCCTGAAAAATACCTGTTGCGTAAACGTTTCCATTCCATTATAATGTAAGTGTATCATTATGAACTTGAGAGGGTTTTACCTATGAAAAACAAGTTTTTTGGTTTACTCAAGCGCAAAGGCATCTCCGGCAAGGCACCGGCTATGAGCCATGACATCACCGTCAAGCTCCACTACCACCGGCCCGATGGCAACTACGCCGGCTGGAACGCCTGGATGTGGACCCTGGAGGTGGGCGGCAAGGGCTATGAGCTGACAGAAGAGGACGGCTGCATGGTCGCCACCATGGTGGTGGACGGCCGCTATACCACCAGCGTCAGCTTCATCCTCCGCAAGGGCAACTGGGAGTGCCAGGAGTATAACGAGCGGCGCATCGACGTGTCCACCCTGGGCAGCGGCACCGTCCACTATTTCGTGGAGTCCGGTGTTGAAAGCTGCCGCCTGGCCCTGAGCCAGGATGCCCGGATCACCAACAAGATTATGTCCGCCGAGCTGGACTACGACACCGGCTTCATCCATGTCCGCACCGCCGCCCCCATCATCGGCGGCGCCAAGGATGCCATCCGCCTGCTGGACATCACCGGCCGGGACGGCGCTGTGGGCATTTCCTCCGTGACCTCCGGCTGCGGCGGCTATGCCATCAAGCCCACCAAGCCCCTGAGTCTGACCACCCTCTACCGCTATAAGCTCCGCTTCGAGGGCGTGGATCACCCCATCAAGACCACCACCGTCTATGCCTCCCGGAAGTTCAATTCCGAGTTCACCTACGACGGCAAGGACCTGGGTGCCACCTGGAGCAAGAAGTCCACCTCCTTCAAGGTCTGGGCCCCCACCGCCGAGGATGTGAAGGTGGCATTGTATCGCACCGGCAACGCCGACAAGTTCGACCGTCTGGGCACCATCGAGCTGTCCCGGGGTGACAAGGGCGTTTGGTCCGGCGTGGCCCCCGGCAATCAGAACGGGGTCTACTATACTTATCTTGTCAAAGTCAACGGCGGCGAAGCCGAGGCCGTGGATCCCTACGCCCGGACCACCGGCGTCAACGGCAAGCGGGGCATGATCATCGATCTGGAATCCACCAACCCCGCCGGCTGGGATACCGACAAGAACCCCAACCCCATCAAAAATTACACCGACGCGGTGCTGTATGAGCTCCACGTCCGTGACCTGTCCATCGACCCCGGCTCCGGCATCTCCGAGCCCAACCGGGGCAAGTTCCTGGGTCTGACCGAAACCGGCACCAAGACCCTGGGCGGCAACCCCACGGGCCTGGACCACATCAAGAGCCTGGGCATCACCCACCTGCACCTGCTGCCGGTGTATGACTACGGCTCCGTGGACGAGAGCCGCCTGGATGTTCCCCAGTTCAACTGGGGCTACGATCCCATCAACTACAACGTCCCCGAGGGCTCCTACTCCACCGACCCCTACAACGGCGCCGTCCGTGTGCAGGAAATGAAACAGATGATGAAGGCCCTCCATGATAACGGCATCAGCGTGGTCATGGACGTGGTGTACAACCACGTTTTCGAGGCGGGCACCTTCTGCTTCAACAAAATCGTCCCCGGCTACTTCTCCCGGTCCAACGCCGACGGCAGCTGGAGTAACGGCTCCGGCTGCGGCAACGATACCGCCTCCGAGCGGCCCATGGTCCGCAAGTTCATCGTGGACTCCATCGTCTACTGGAACAAGGAGTACCATTTCGACGGCTTCCGCTTCGACCTGGTGGGTCTGCTGGATACCGGCACCATCAACGCCCTGGTGGACGCGGTTCACGCCGATATGCCCGACGCCATCTTCTACGGCGAGGGCTGGACCCTGAACACCGCCGTGGAGCCCGGCAACCATATGGCCACCCAGCCCAACGCCCACCGGACCCCGGAATTTGCCTACTTCAGCGACGATATCCGGAATCTGCTGGCCGGTGAGAACGGCAAGACCGTGGGCTTCGCCTCCGGCCTGAAGGGCAAGGAGGACCCCCTGTCCCACTGCTTCGCCGGTGACGTGTGGTGGTGCCCCAACCCCACCCAGACCGTCAACTATGTGTCCTGCCACGATAACTATACCCTGATGGACAAGCTGGCCCTGACCCGGAAGGATGCCTCCCGGGAGGGTCTGATCCGGATGAACAAACTTGCCGCCGCCATCTACATGATGAGCCAGGGCATCCCCTTCATCCACGCCGGTGAGGAATTCCTCCGGGAGAAGATCGACGCCAACGGCAAGCGGGTGGAAAACAGCTACAACGCCCCCGACGTGGTCAATGCCATCCGCTGGAACTGGCTGGATGAAGCCGACCGCCGTGCCACTGTGGAGTATTACGCAGGTCTGATCGCCTTCCGGAAGGCCCACGCCTCCCTGCGGCTGACCACCAAGGAAGATGTTGCCAAGAATGTCCACTACCGCTGGATCACCAACGAGCTGGTCCTGTTCAACATCAAGGGCAAGGATTCCGTGGCCGATGAGGTGGCGGACAACATCCTGGTGATTTTCAACGCCAATCCCCAGGAGAAGGAGCTGAACCTCTACGACCACAAGGTGGCTGCCGGCGACTGGCAGATCTGCATCAACGGCGACAAGGCCGGCACCAAGGCCCTGAAAACCATCACCGATGGCAAGCTGAAGCTCTCCCCCATCAGCGCCACTGTGCTGGTTAAGGGTAAGACAGAATAATCCCTCATAATAGCTGTCATTGCGAGCCAGTGCGCACACTGGCGTGGCAATCTCCCAAGGTTTCTGCATCACCGAGGGAGATTGCCACGGGCTTCGTCCTCGCAATGACATCGTTTTTTTGCAATTTCGACATATCCGCCCCCCATTTTCCCCCCTCTGAATTATGGAACTTCCAAAATCTTTCCCGCCGCATAAAAAAATATTGAAAAACCGGAATACTTGCGATAAAATGAACCTATCTGAAGATATGGAGGTAATTCCTATGGAGAATAATGTTCGGCCCGCCGATATGGCCCGCATCACCACCCCTGAGCTGGCTCAGGCCTTCATCGAGGAGCAGGTGGCTGCGGTTCGTGCCCAGGTGGGCGATAAGAAGGTGCTGCTGGCCCTTTCCGGCGGCGTGGATTCTTCCGTCGTGGCGGCCCTGCTGATCAAGGCCATCGGCAAGCAGCTGGTCTGCGTCCATGTGAACCACGGCCTCATGCGTAAGGGTGAGAGCGAGCAGGTCATCGAGATTTTCGGCAAGGAGCTGGATGCCAACCTGATCTACGTGGATGCCACCGACCGGTTCCTGAACCTGCTGGCCGGGGTTTCTGACCCCGAGAAGAAGCGCAAGATTATCGGCGCCGAGTTCATCAACGTGTTCGACGAGGAAGCCTCCAAGCTGGAGGGCATCGATTTCCTGGCCCAGGGCACCATCTACCCCGACATTCTGGAGTCCATCAAGGCCAAGGAAAGCGGCAAGCCCGTCAAGTCCCACCACAACGTGGGCGGCCTGCCCGAGGATATGAAGATGGCGCTGGTGGAGCCCGTGAAGCTGCTGTTCAAGGATGAGGTCCGTGTGGTGGGCGAGGCCCTGGGTCTGCCCCATGCCATGGTCTACCGTCAGCCCTTCCCCGGCCCCGGCCTGGGCGTCAGATGCCTGGGTGCCATCACCCGTGACCGGCTCCACGCCCTGCGGGAGGCCGACGCCATCCTGCGGGAGGAGTTCGACAACTGCGGCCTGGCGGAGAAGGTGTGGCAGTACTTCATCGCCATCCCGGACATCAAGAGCGTGGGCGTCCGCAACGAAATGCGCTACGAGGGCTGGCCCGCCATCATCCGCGCGGTGAACACCACCGACGCCATGACCGCCACCATCGAAGAAATCCCCTACCCCATCCTGCACAAAATCGTAAGCCGCATCACCACCGAGGTAGAAGGCATCAACCGCGTCCTCATGGACCTGACCCCCAAGCCCGTGGGCACCATCGAATGGGAATGAGCCTAAGTGGCTGCGCGGTTCTTTGAATAGTTAGAAAAACACCGTAATTTTCGGGTAAAACCGCAAATTACGGTGTTTTTTTGTTCTTGTTTTACACAATTCAAAAACTGTCATTTTGAATTTGACCAACTTTTGACCAACAGTTTCCCACTTGTGTTTTTCTATATATACTTGCAAAGATTTATTTTAAGTGGTAAGATTGTTGTAAAGATACATTTTTTCTACAATCTCTATCGGCTCAAAACTATATTTACGGAGGTGTTTTATAATGAGCGATATCTGTCATTCTATCCTGGAAAAGCTCACCGCACTCAATATAGATATCTATCATTACGAGGATATTGTCCGCTGCTACGCTCTGGCAAAGCTCAATATAGAGCACTCCGGAAACCCTGATTACACAGATGGGATTCACTCGGCAGAATTTGACGCGGAGATTGCCCGGTATCAGCTGCTGCCCCCTGATGGGAAACCCTACTATGACAGTGCCGCTTTTTTCGCACTTTGCAGTGAGCTTGTCTCGGCAGGTATGGATAAAGATTGCCGACTGTTTTTTGAATCCTTTGCACCCTTCCTGGTTGCAGACTGGGATAGGCTTGTGTCTATATTCCCCAAAGGACATCATGAAAGATTAGCCTATGCTCTTTATCTGATCCTCAGATCCGCAAAGGAGTCTCAGCTACCAATTGCGGAAATTGATAAATCCAAGATTGAAAGCTTCTATGAGGAAAACAAGGAACTCTATACTTCCTTTGAACTTGCTAAGGACAATTTCACTCATTGCTGGCAAGCCGTGTATTACAATCATATGCCAGAGCTAAAAGGAACGGTCAGTTCCAAGCTGGTGGATACCATTCGGTTCTACCGGCAGCACAAGGTTTCCGGTCTTAGGCTCCTTGCGAACTACTGCCAATATAACAAGCACCGCACACAGATTGAGGATGCATTTAATCCCTGGCTGGAATTCCAGCAAGCAATCAAAGGAAAGCAGAATTCCGCAGAAGGCATCAGCATTACCGAATCGACCTTTAATATGGTTGAAGATATCCGGAACGAGAGGCCCAGTGATGTCATCCGCGCAGCGCTCTACCCCTTCCCGGGACTATTTGGACAGAGATCTGATTTTAAGATCAGAAGTAAGTACGACGGCAGATTTGAATGCTCCTTCTTCCTGCAGCAGTTTGAGTTGTTGGCCCGGAACGCGTCTCAAGTTCTAATCGTAAATCCGGGACCCGACTTTCTCCTTGCGTGGTCTCAAAAAGCAAAAAAATACGTATGTAAATGCTATGTTGCCGTGCCGAATATCTATGTGGCTACCGCCTATCGAATGGAATTCAAAAACTTGAAGTTCTGTATTTTTTCTGACATTGCAGGCTACGCAAAAAGGTTTGACCTGATCGCCATCGTATCCCCATTCACAGAGGAAAAATTCGACATTGGCACAATGCTTTCTGCCGGTAACGATCAGGCAAATTTTATTGCATTACTTCCTCAGACCTTTATATCTGCATCTGATAATAACATTTGTGCGCTCCTACGGGATCAGGGTTTCCTCCCCGGTAAGGTCATTGCAATTGCGTCCAACGCCACGGTTACCCAACCCAGAAAGAAAATGCTTTTGTTCGCAGGACGTAGCATCGATCCCAATGCACCGATCCCTGTGTTCTTTACCCAGTGCGACAAGGACGGGACCAAACTTATCGTTGAAAAAGAATATATCCAGGCAACCCAGCAACAGCTGAAAAAGCCAACGACCCTCGTGAAACTTCAGGAGGCATTTGAAAAAGCCAAAATCGACCCGGACTCTGTCAAGCACCGCAAGCGGCCATCTGTCTATCAGTTCTCCAATGAGATCTCGCTGTACTATACTGTGCACCAGGACAGGTATGGTGTTTATGTTGGCGAGGCCTACTACAGAGGAAAAACGGTATCCCAAAATAAGAAGGACAGACGAGTCTGGAATTCTCCCGCAACACAGAAGGGTCTGCGCTGCAAGGATCGGGAATCCGTAATCAGCAAAATGGAGAGCATCCCATATACTGATGCCATTTGCCCGTATATCGTAGGAGATATGCTGGATTATTATGGTGAGCGCATCGGCCAATGTTCCCTCAAGACCATCTGGTTTTGCTGCCGCAGTCGCTTGCTGGCACGGCGGGACTACCGCGACGAAATTGCCCGGAACATTCTTTTCAACCCCGAGAAGAATATGCTGTCCGCACTCTACCCAGCGAATGCCAGCGATGAGGATTACCGCAACGCAATGCAGACTGTCATCCCAGAGGATAGCATCGCCGTGGTTAAGTACTGGCAGCAGTTAAGTATCATTATGCGGGTTGCGGAGGAAAGTAATTATATCCAGGCGAACCCCATCCCTGCGCTTCTGCCGGAAATCAGCAATCGGGCATCCAAAGAGCTGCGCAATTTGCGAAATATGCTGACGAAAAAGACCTTCACCTTTGAAGAGGAGGCCCGTATCCTTGCCTATGTTCGTGAAGAAGGCAAATCGGATTTTGGTACAAGAAAGGCTTTGCTTTTTGAGGAAGACAGTACCCTTCTCCTTGGTCCGATCCAACTGTTTACCGGAATGAGCACCCGGGAAGTCTGTGCTCTGACTTGGGGTGATTTTGAGACCATTCCCGGCTTGAAGGTATACCGCCTTTTGGTGTACAAGTTCCTTTCGGACGAAGGCACAGTGATCTACCACGCAGACGGCACTGCCTGCAGAAAAGTCCCGGTAGCGCCGCTTCTGGCAGATATGCTGAATAGCCGAAGAACCTATCTGCAGGCTGTGTGCGGCTTTACAGAAGCAGAACTGCAGCATTTGCCGGTCATAATGCCCGACAACAAAAAGACTCTTGCGGTACTTTCCAAGCCGCCCTTCTGCAAATATGATGCTGCTATCCGGGTTTGCCGGTCTCTGATTGAAAAGGCCGACATTCCCACCCAGGAGCTGGTCCTTCCCGGTGACGGTGACAAAGAGATCGTTGTAGATATGAACAAGTATCAGGGTGATATTTTCTACAGCAATTTTAAGCACCGGGCAAACCACACCTGCTCCTTTAACCGTGGAGAATTATCCTATGTTGTGGGCAACAAGGCCCCGGATACCTTTTCTCAGCATTACTGTGATTACACAAACGATCTGGTCCAGTATGGGATGGTCCAAAAGCTGAACCGATGGACCCATAACCACGAAACCGGTATGCAGAATGCCGTGCAAAGCACATCCGAAACTTCGACATTTACCCGCAACACCACCGTTCATTCGGACCGCAAAAAGAATCATTATAATGCTGTTTCGATCACCCTGTCCTCGACCCAAGAGGTGCCCGGAAGCTATATTGATGTTTTGATCGAATGTGACCACGGTGCAACCGGCAGTATTGCCGTATATGACACAGGAAAGGAGGATGGCCGTTTATGACAGAGTGGAAATGTTTCATTGGCGAAGAGCACACCTTTTACGGAATCTATCATGATTACTATGAAGACTTTGAGGAACACTGGAAAGCAGACTCCACACAAAGAAGCAACCACCTGAGGTACTGCAATCAGATCATTCCGCTGCTTGGGAATCACGATGAGACCCCGATAAGCGCCTATACCCAGGAAGATTACGATGCAGTAATCCAGACTTTGATCAGGCGGGGTCAGGATACAAAGGGTAAACAGTATATGCCCTACAAGGAAAGCACCCTGCAGGATTTTCGCCGTTTGATATACTACGTTGTGGAAACAGCCGCCAGACACGGGGAATGTGATAATGTTCTTTGGGAAAGCAGCTTAAACCCCGAAGCCACCACCGGAAGCGAGGAAACAAAGGCCAATCAGGCGCTGCTCTGCAAATCACTGACCATCCCCCAAGAGCAGGCAGTAGCCAAGGCTCTCCTTTCTGATCCGCTGCAATCCGGTCAAAATATGGGTCTGCTTTTAATGTATTCTCTGGGCCTGCGTAATGCGGAAGCCTGCGCAGTGGATTACGGTGATATCAAGCCAATGCAAACCCATCCTGACTGCCCGGTAATATGGATCTACAAAACCACCGGCTATGACACCAGTGCAGGTAAGCTGGGCGGAAAAACCAGGAATGCAGACCGCATTATCCCGGTACCTGATAAGGTTGCTGCTCTGATTTATGAGCGGCGTCAGTATATAGAGTCGCAGCTTGGCAAGTCCATCGACGATTACCCCATTGTGTGCAACAATGACCGGTGGGATGTTCGATGCTCCGCCCGGGAGTTAACAAATGCTGCCCGTGTTCTGTTCCAAAGCATCAAAATTAAAGCTTCCCAGATGGCCTCCATCAGCGAGGATCTTCAGGACGAAGCGGTATCCCAGAAGGACAGCCTACCCTTTGAGGATCGGAAGGATCCCACGGCCTATCTGTTTCGCCGTAATTTTGGTACACACTTACACATTCTCGGTTTGAGTGAACCGGAAATTGAGTATGTGATCGGCCACGATATTGATGACCCTTACGAAACCCGAAACGAATTTGTAAATGAAGAAAAGCTGTTTGCCATTAAGCAGAAAATGGATCGCAGACCTTTGGTCAACAGTGACTTCGCTCAGACCGAGCGCATTGATGTGGGAGAGCGGCTGCAGCTGCAGCGTACCGGCTGTGTGCAAATACCGGTGGATTCTGCAGAAACCGAGATGCACATTATCACCAATGAGCCCACAGACAATATTAAAGTTTCCCTTTCTGTCCGTCCTCAAAATATGCGAATCCAATTAAATTGCCGGCGTTACAAGGTGAAGGAAACCGAGTACGATCGTTTTGTAGATACGCAGCAGCAGTATCATAAGGTCTATACCAAAAGATAAGAATAGGCAGCCGAGTGCGAATCACTCGGCTGCCTTTCGCTATAGGATCACTTTTCTTTGCGTTTCTGCTGGGGAATAGGGAAAATTTGGTTCCTGGAATAGAAATCCGATATCTGCGCGCCGTAAATATGCTCGCCGCTTTTTACCCCGTAGGCACTGTATTCAGATTTATCCAATTCTGTCCAGTCACCGGCCACCAACACCATATCATACTTCGCTTTCGTTCGGCTTGCTCCGGCATCATCTGTGCTGCGGCTGAACAGCTTTTTGCAAGCCTTATTGTATTCCTTGCGATCCCGGAACACCAGTATAAAATACTTCGTTTTATACTGGCTGGTTCCACGAATGCCGCTAAAGGACGCAAAGAGAATGGCGTTGGCTCTGTTGATCGGCCACTGGGGACGAACTGCAATCACTCGTTCCTCTAAGGATGTATTGCGAGCAAAGAAACGGTCAAAATCCTTGTACCACAGGAAAATGTCGGATCTCAAGTGCGAACCGATACGCTCAGAAGGTCCAAACTTATGAATACCGGCTTTCCAAAGCTGGCTTAACGTTTTACAGGGTACGATCACAGGTCCAGAAGTAGCTTCACCATCGTCATCGTCATCTGTGCCATCTTCGGGTGCCTGCGTGTGCTCGTCTCCATCTATAGTCTCATCCTCCGGATCAAGCACACCAGGATCCTCATCCTCTTCCGGTCCCCAAGGAGATACTTCTTTTTCTCTGACCGGGTTAAACAGATTGTCAAACAGTTGCATTATGTCCGTTAATTTAGGATCATATGCCCTGTTTGTTCTCTCCAGCTGCTCACAAAGGTAGTTGGTGTGCTTTCCTCCTTCGTAACAGCGGAAGAACGGCGTAGCAACCTCCAGCACCGGATGTACTTCCACACCGCAGTACGGACAGGTAAGGCGCTGCCCGGAATACGCCTCCTCAATTTTCACGGTCTTTCCGGTTCGCTTGTTAATGGCTTCAACAATCATATCAATCATCCTTTCAGAATTAATTATGTAACAAAAAATGCGGCTGCACGGAATAAGGAAATTCCGGTCAGCCGCATCAATCATCCCATCATCTCCAACCGGATCTCTCTACTCCCAAAGGAGTGATCCAGCTCCGTCACATCCCGGGTGTATCAAATAAGCATACGATACCCCGGCTCCACATTTCTATATTTACTTGATTTTAGTATAGCGACTGTTGTCTTTACTGTCAATATATCCGCGCAAAAGTTCGTAAAAAGTTCATAATTGCGGATTAATGTTGCTTTTTTATGCCAAAATCTCCCCTGTATTGCAAACAGAGGAGATTTCGTTGTTGTTAGTACTCTAGGCCTTTATATAATTTTGTAAGATATTCCAGAACATGCAATGCCTCTGCGCTGACATCATTTACGCTGCACAGTTTGCTAAACTCTTGGCAGAGCTGTTCCATTTGGATTTTGAGTGCCTTATGCACTTTTGGATTTCCGATGACCACAACATCCCGTTGCAGCATACGGTGAATGCAATAATCCTGTTTGGACATCCCGGATAAGGCCGCCAATGCGTCGATCTCGGCATTTTCTTCAGGAGATACCCGAACACCGATCGTCTTACAACGCCATCGTCCTTGTCTATCGCGAGCCTTAGCAGACATTTTTATCACCTCCTTCCTGCAACGCATTCAGATCCGTAGCCATTTGCCGTTGTACAGTGGGAAACAGATGGGCGTACCGATAGGTGATATCGATAGACTCATGACCCATTCGCTCTGCAATTGCCACTGCGCTGTATCCCATATGAATGAGCAGGGACACGTGGGAGTGGCGCAAATCATGCACGCGGATACGCTGCAAACCCATCTCCTTACTGCCTTGCTCCATCTTGCGGTAGAGATAGCTCTTGGACAGCGGGAATAGACGATCATCGGGCTTTTTGTCATACAGCTTCTCGATATAATACTGGATCTCTTCAACCAGGAATGTCGGCATTTCCACGATTCGATTGCTCTTCGGGGTTTTGGGCTCGGTGATCACATCCTTCCCTTTCAGATGCTGAAAGGTTTTTGTGATGGAAACTGTCTTCTTTGCAAAATCAAAATCGTCGATGGTTAGTGCCAGTGCCTCACCCTCACGTAGACCGCACCAATAGAGCATTTGAAAATAATAGTAGCCCACAGGATCGTCCATCATATATTCAGAGAATTTCAGATATTCCTCACGGGTCCAACATTTCATTTCAATGCCTTTTTCACTGCCCATATTACCAACTGTTCTTGCAGGGTTTTCCGAAAGCTTATGGTAACGGACTGCGTGGTTGAAGATCGCACTCAACTGGTTATGGATCGTTTTCAGATACGATTTGGAATAGGGCTTTCCGTCCTTGGGATTTCGATAAGTCAGTAGCTCGTTCTGCCAAAGCATAATGTCTTTTGTGGTGATCTCACGCATACATTTTTCGCCGAAGTAAGGTATCAGCTTGGTATCGATAATGTTGTCCTTCATTGACAGGGTACTCTCTTTGATCCGGGCACCACGTTCTTCCCGATAGACCTGGACGAAATCTGCAAAAGACATATCCAGATCGCCGCTCTTACGGGCCAGAAAGTCTCGCTCATACTGCAGTGCTTCGCGTTTTGTTGCAAAACCTCTTTTGGTGACCCATTTGATTTTGCCACTCCAATTTCTGTGCTTGAATTTGACCGTCCAGGTGTTTCTATCCTTTTCCTTATAAGCAGGCATATGCTCACCTCCTACGCGATACCGCCGTAGATCTTCTTTTCAAAATAGCTACGGCTGATGCGACCGGAAACGATGATATATCCGGCGGCTACCAGTTCGTCATTTAGGCGACGAATGATCTTGTAGGCCATAGGCACCGAAATGCCCATATACTCTGCTACATCGTTGGCTGTCAAAAATCTCTTGTTTTCCATATTGTTTCCTCCTAAATTTGATATAGAGAAAACAAAACACCGTGCAGGGCTGATAGCTCTACACGGTGCAGATCATAATATGACAGCCGGGAAAACCTTACAAAGATGCACTTTCCCTCTTGCAAAAATGTCGCAAAAAGAGTATAATACCTCTGCGGTGCGGGGTAATCCCGTTGTGTAGGTGCTAGTACCACCTGCGCAGGTGCATGGGAGTTGCCGCTCCCTTGCACTGCCGTTGTTTTATTTTCTATCTGTATTATACTATACCTACATGCAGGTGTCAACTATATATTTTTATTTCCTTCAAACTTTTTGTAAAATATATACATGCAGATGTTTAGTTGCAACTTGACGCCCTGCGATAAACTAGATATACTGTATGAGAGGTGGTAAATGTGGCCAAAACAGATGCTCAGTTAAAAGCGGATAAAAAATATCGTGCAAAGCAAGAATTTTTACAAGCTCGTATTTCTCCAGAAGAAAAAGAAGCAATTATTTTACATACTCAAAATACTGGAGAATCCCTAAATGTCTTTATGCGACGTGCATTTATAGAAACGATGGAGCGAGATAAGGCAGCTAAAAAGATTAATTCCAAATAGCATCGCAAAATGCTAATGTTCTAAAATTATATGTGTGCGTATACAATATCCCCAGCTGTATGGCTGGGGATTGGTCATTTAGACGATATTTGATTATGGTAATGTTCTATAGCTGTGTTCGGTTACAGCATAGCCGCATCCCGGTTTGGGTTGCCATTCATAGCGGTTCTTATCTTCATTGGGGAATAGGTGCTCCATAATGGCAGCGATGACACCGCCGTGAGTGATAATGCAGCTATCTTCCTTTATTTCGGAAAACGCCCGCAGCACACGATCTTTCATCTGTGCGCCGCTTTCGCCCAGGGGTGGAATGTTGGCTTCGTTCTCACCAGCAAGCCACGCCTGATATTCTGGAGTATCTTTTAGCTGATCGTAGCTATGCATTTCAAAAATGCCGAAGTCCACTTCCCGAAACCGGGAATCGATTTTATAGGGAGCAACACCAAATAGAATACGCATAGTTTCATCTGTCCGTTTCATACCGCTGGTAAGGAAGCGGACATTTTGGATGCCGTAGCGGACACTCTGTAATTCTTGTCTGCCAGCAGTAGACAGGGGCAGGTCGGTACTGCCACAGTAGAGGTGCTTTTCGTTGGCCTCAGTTTTTCCGTGGCGAATCAGATAGATGGTCATTTTAGTCTCTGCTCCAATCCACAGAAGATCCGGCTGACCTGATTTGCTTCACGGCTCAAATACTGCGCCAGTCTGCCGGTCCGCTGCCGCCAGGCACGATTCTCTGCGCCCATTGGCACCACGCCGCAAAAAATATCCTGCAGGATCAGAATACTATCCTGCCAGTCTTCCCGGTGGGATTCAAAATATCCGATGGGATCATTGTGATGGGCAGCGAATTCTTCGAGCTTATAGATGCACCGTTTGGTGAAATCAATCTGACCGCCCTTGCAGGTATACATATCAGCATCCGTGATACCAAACGCTTCTTTTGCAAAATCCAGCTTGCCTTGGTAGGCTCCGCCGATAATTAAGATCATAGTTACCTCCTAAATCAGCGCATAGACAGCTGCGGCACAGAGCTCGCCAACAGTCAAGGCATAGCCGGAAATATCCCCGTTCATACCGTCCAAAGATTTATAGGCACGCAGCAGAGCAAGTCCGTATCCAACCAGGCAGCCAACCGGTGCAAAACCGTACTTGCCACAGAGCAGAAAGCCTGCTGCAAGGAAGATGCAGAGCATAATGCTCAATATAACTATGTGGGATTTCGGTTTCTTTTGGTCTGCATACTGGCTTGTGGACATAGGCCTGAGCCCTGTCACGGCCAAAGCACTGCAGCACCGGCTCACTGCCGGGATAAAGATCAGAATCAAAAAGTTCGCTTCCGCAGGCACGGATGCAAAAAGTGCAAACTGTGCAAGCATCAGCAAAACGATCCCGATCACTGCAAAGCTGCCCACGTGGGAGTCTTTCAGGATTTCTCTTCTGCGCTCCAGATCCCGCCAACTTTTCACCGCGTCGGTTACATCCATATAGCCGTCCAGATGGATAAATCCGGTGACGATATAGGGGTAGGCACAAAGAATCAGTCCGCCAACCAGCGCAGGCAGGTTCAGCAGCCTGCAAAGCCATGCAAGGGCTGCCCAGATCGCACCGATCTCCAAGCCGACAACAGGCAGGAAGAGAAGCATTTTATCCTTCGCCTTTTCATCCCACGCCTGGGGTGCAGGGATGGCGCAGAACATGCTCTGGCACATAGCAAAGGCATATAAGTATTTCTTCATACACGCAGATCCCCTTTGTGGATAATAAACTGCCCGGCGGACACTTCGATCACGGTATCGCAGACTTTCGCTAAGCGGCGGTCAATATCAGCCAGACACTTGCGGTACATTTCCGTACTCTCGGAATACCGCTCAGCATCCGAATAAATATAATCGCTGACGAATACCCCATGGCGGACAGTGCGGGCAAATTCCACCAATTCTTCCGCGCAGCGGTTTGCTACGATGAGATCCATCTCGTAGTTTTTCTCTACCGGGAACAAAGAATTCTGGATCAGAGCCGTTACACTGTCCACCAAAAATACACCATCTTTGTCGGCGATTTTCAAGCAATCCATAATATTACGGAAACACTCCACCGTCTCAAAACCCATGCCTTCCCTGTCAGCAATGTGCCGTCGAATGCGATCGTCATCTTCGGCACCGGAAGAGATCATGGTCGCCACATAGTAGTGCTTTCCACCCTTGGAGAGGGCAACTGTCAGGTCTTGCGCCAGGGTGGATTTTCCGTTCTTGGCACCGCCGGAGATAAATATGGTCATTGCGCACCCTCCACCGTAAACTTGTCGCCCTGGCGGATCTCGTCCAGGTAGCCGTCATCAATGCCGGCCTGGTCAAAGGTTGCCATATTGTTGATTATGGCGCATGCGGCGCTCAGCACCTCAAATGCCAGCGGGCATCCGCTGCCTTCCCCCAGACGCATCCCCAGTAGGAACAAAGGCTGCAAGCCCATAGCATCCATTGCCAACTTGTAGCCAATCTCATAGGATGCATGGCTGGGAATCAAATATCCTCTCACATTGGGGCAAAGCTGATAGGCACATAGTGCCGCCACAGCAGAAATGAATCCATCAATCACCACCGGGCGACGGGTCGCCGCTGCACCGATAAAAGCTCCGCACATAGCAGCAATATCGAAACCGCCCACCTTTGCCAGCACATCGATCACATCGTATTTATTGGGCTTATTCACATCGATAGCGGTTTTAATGACCTGTTTCTTTTTCAGAAAGCTGGCATCCGTAATACCGCCCCCGCGACCGGTCACTGCGTCCACATCTGCACCCAGCAGAACCGCTAACACCGCAGAGGAAGTAGTAGTATTGCCGATACCCATTTCGCCAATACCGATCACACCCGCATTGGTAGTTTGAGCAAGTTCTATACCGGTCATAATTGCCTGCGTTGCTTGCTCCCGGGTCATGGCAGGGCCATGGATAATATTTTGTGTGCCGTAGGCGATCTTCTTATTCAGCACCTTGGGTTCTTTGATGTCGGCGTTGACACCCACATCGCAGACGGTGATGCTGCAGCCGAAATGCTTGCAGAGTGTGGATGCACCGGTCTTATGCCGGGTCAAATTGATGGTCTGCATCAGGGTCACGCTTTGGGGTGCTGAGGACACACCCTCTGCCACAACGCCATTGTCAGCAGCGAATACCAAAAGATGCTTCTTTTCGATTTTGTTATGTACCTTCCCGGTAATGCCCGCAAGCTGAACGGACAAATCTTCCAGCCGCCCCAAAGAACCGGGCGGCTTGGCAAGCTGCGCCTGCCGCTCCTGAGCTACTGCCATCGCAGCTTCGTCTAATGGACGGACAGCTGTAATCACTTCATTCAAATTCATAGCAATTCATTTTCCTTTAACCAACGGGCAGATGGCGCATCCTGCAACAGTTCCAGCGTATAGGTTGTATTGGGACACATATATTCTGCGTGTTCGAGCAGCTCTTTGATAGGAATGGTGCCGTCATCCAGGGCATTATGCCGGTCGCCTGAACCATCATTGTTGTGGATATGAAAATGGGAGATGTGCGGTGCCCACACTTTCAGCCAAGCCATCACAGGAATCTCAGAATAGGCATTCACATGACCGATATCCAAACACAGACGAAGCCTCTTATCGTCCACACCCTTCACAATATTCAAAAGCATATCCGGTGTTTCTTCCAAAACATTTTCCAGTACGATCTCTACACCAGGATCTTCTTTCAAAAAATCCTGCCAGAACAGTATGGATTGCTCCACATACCACACTGGGTAATAGATTCTGGGGTTATATCCACCATGAACAACAACCTTCGTTGCACCATAGCTCTTGGCAAGGTTGATAGCTTGCCGGTACCGTTCCGCAGCCAAAGCCCTTGCCTTTTTATCAATAGCACAGGGGAACAGTTCGTTGAAAGGCGCGTGCAGGACGCAATTTCCGATACCTGTCAGTTTTTCCCGGACTTCAGCATCCGTTTGGGGAAACTGTTCATCCATATTCCATGCGGTGCAGTATTCGGCAATTTCCAAGCCAAAGCCGTATTCTTTTGCGGTTTTCGCAGCGTCAGTGGCAATGGTAGAAAGATAGATATTTTCCTTTTTCATAGTGTCTTCCTTGCTTTCCAAAAACGATACTGCGTCCACACTTCCAAGCCCATGGGCATCAGACAAAAGACGGCATAGCCTGCATAGAACAGGCAGGACATAGCCGTAATCGGGGTCATAATGATTCTGGGATCATAGAGGATATCCGTTTGTTTTAGCATGACAGCCATCATCGTCAGTGTGAGACAGGCAAACAAGATAACCACATAGACTCTGTCACGGTTATCAAAGCGGTAGATAGAAAAGGCTTTTCTCCCCCGCAGAGAGCTGCCCCGGCTGCGCATAGATTCCGAAGCAAGGGTCAGGGAATCAATCGTCCAGGTGATCAGCATGGAAAGAATACGAATGCTGTTGCGCAGCCGCTGAAAAATATTGCCTTGGTTTGCGCCTCTGCCGATTCCTCTCTGGGCGGTATTGATCTTCTTGGCTTCCTTTTTGATCCTTGGCACCATGCGAAGCAAAATCGCCAGAAACAAAGAAAGACGGGGACTGACTTTGCCAAAGAGGTACACCACCTTATCCGTGGTAAACACGGAATAGATACAGGAAAACCACATCAGCACACCGGCTGCAGAAACACCCAAAACAAAGCCATACACAAGGCTTTCCACGGTCATATTGTTGCCGATCATATTCTGCCGCAGCACTGTCACGCCAAAATGGTTATAGTTGATGTAATACAAAGCAAATGCTGCAACCAAGGGAATTAATACAGCATTAAAGGCCAGTGCTTTCCAGCCACCCCGCTTGATACTGTATAAAAAGCCGCATACATAGGAGATCAGCAGAAAAATCGGGTGATTAAAAAGAATCGTCCCTGCGATCACAGCGGAAAAATATATGAAATTGACCGCGGGATGACACTTTTCAAAGCCCATTTTCGTCCTCCATCATACCGTACTTGACCTTAATACGGTCTAATTTTTCCAAGAGAGGTCTGCCCAAAAACAGCATCACCAAGACAGTGCAAATCGCCTGGGTGATATTCACATAAAATCCTGAAATAAAGGTTGCAAGCACACCGCTCCAATTTACTTGCGATAGCATTAGGAAGATATGTGAGCAGTCCAGCAAAGGACCGACCCACAAAATCACAGCAAAGAAACCGAATACTGCCATGGTAAGCGGCTTTTGGGGAAGTCTGCCTTTGGCGAAGAAGAAGCCAGATAGCATACCGCCTGCTCCGTAAGCCATCATCTGCCATGGTGTATAGGGTCCTAACTGATAGAAGAAGTCGCTGGCAAAAGCAGAAATCGCACCTACCATAAAACCTGCTTCCGGGCCAAATGCAATACCTGTGAGCATAATAATAGCAAAAATCGCCTTAAAATTGGGAATTGGGATTGCTGCCCGACCAGCAACGGCCAACGCGCACATCACCGCAATAACCACCAATTCTCTTGCCTGGGGGCGTCTTCCCTCAAATGCCATAAAAAACGGGATCATCAGTTCGATGATGATGGCTGTTCCGGTGATATAAAAGCCTCGGCCCGGCAATTTGGTGCCCAGAAACAATGTTGCGGGAATCAGCAGAAGAAATACCAAAAGGGTGGCTATATGGGATTTTTTCATACCTGCGCCTCCCTGTTCTGCTGGCACAGCTCCACCACATCCTCAGCGGTTACTGCCATGGAGAACACATGGCGGCTCATACGATTGGCTGCAGTTGTATAGAAACTGTTATTGCCGAAGAAGCGCCGGGGTGTATCGGTAGTCAGAATTTGACCGTCAAAGAACATGGATACCATATCCGCATACTTCGCACAAAACTCCACATCGTGGGAAACCATAACAATGGTGATCCCCTGTTCTTTCAGCTTACAAAGGATAGCTGCAAGCTTCTCCTTGAAGAAGCTGTCGATACCCTTGGTGGGTTCATCCAAAAGCAGCAGTTTCGGCTCAGTTAGCAGTACCTTTGCAAGGGCGGAGCGCTGCTGCTCACCGCCGGAGAGGTCATAGGGGTGACTGTCCAGCAAGCCTTCAATTTCACAGATGGCTGCGATCTCGGCGATCTTCTTTTCATCCTTCGTCATCTCCGCAAGGTCTTCCCGGACAGTTTTCTTGACGAACAGGCTCTTGGGGTCTTGGGGCAGCATAGCAAGGCAGCCGCCGAACAGCTCTGTAGCTTTGTATTTTTCAATGGGCTTTCCGAACACCTTCACCTTGCCACGGTAAGGCTTGCAAATGCCGCAAATCGCCTTTAAGGTAGTAGACTTGCCTGCACCGTTGCCGCCTACAATAGCATACAGACTTCCCATGGGTACTTCTGCCGATACACCCCGAAGCACATCCGGGCTGTCCTTTTCATAGCGGAACCACAGCTCCTTCAAAGACAACGCGGGATTCTCGATTTCATCATCCAGTTCCTCCGCAGGCAGAGTAGATATCGTAGGTTCCGGATAGGTTTTGCTGAGCCATGTTCTGCCTTCCCGGACGGTCAGGGGACAATCGCCGTTGCCATTTGAACCGTAGAACACACGGACAGGGGTAGGCATAGCCGCAAACATATCGTTTTTCTGTTCATACAGGAGCTTGCCGATATTGCGGGGGGTATCGTCGGCAATGACCTTACCGCCATCCATCACGATTGCCCGGTCTGCATAGGGGAAAATATCTTCCAAACGGTGTTCAGTAATAATGACGGTTGTACCCAATTCAATGTTGATTTTCCGGACAGTATTCAAAAAATCAGATGCCGCAATGGGGTCCAGCTGACTGGTAGGCTCATCCAAAATCAGGACTTCCGGCTGCATCGCCATAATGGAGGCAAGATTCAGAAGCTGCTTTTGTCCGCCGGACAAATTGGCAACATCTCTGTGGAACCAATCGGCAATACCAAAGTAGCAAGCCATTTCCGCAACCCGGGCACGCATTGTTTTCTGGTCGTAACCCAAGGATTCCAAGCCGAAAGCCAATTCGTGCCACACCTTGTCGGTGACGATCTGATCGTCAGGATTCTGCATCACATAGCCGATTTTGGCAGACTGATCCCGCTGACTTACCTGCTCAAGGGGTGTTCCGTTAAAGAGGATCTCGCCTTGTTTCTTGCCGTGAGGAGCAAGCACGGATTTCAGCTGCCGGAGTAAGGTCGTCTTACCACTGCCGGACTTACCGCACAGAACAATATACTCACCCTTTTCAATGGACAGGCTTACACCGTCCAGGGATTTTTTAGCTTTGGCAGTGGGATAAGAAAATGTCAAATCCTTGATCTGGAAATGTGCCATGCAAAAGCCTCCTTTACGTGTAAAACAGTGGGAATGAGAAGATAGCAAATATAGGTAACAAGTCCCCAGGAAACAGGTGCAATGGACACATTGGGGACGAACGCAGCAGCAAACTGTCCAAAACTGGCTGCCATAATCGTTAACGAAACAAAAAGTGTCATAACCGTCAGCAATATCCAGTCCGTCGCAGTCATACGGTAGATCATAAAACTGCTGCGCTTTGCTGTACCATATCCACGGGCGCGCATGGAATCACCGGTGACGACGCTCCCTTCCAGTGCCCAACTTGTCAGGGCACCCAAGACGGTGCCGCCGTCCTGAAGCTTTTCCTTGGTGGTTGCATTTTCGCTGATGCCCTTGCCGATGGACTTTCTTGCTCCGATAATCTGCTGCGTCTTTCGAATAAAGTTAGGCACCATCCGGAATACCATCACAAGAAGCAGCGAAATCGACGGAATCAGATTACCAAACAGGCAGGTAAATTTGTCACTGGTCAGCACCTTGTTGTAGCAGCCAAACCAGAGCATCATAATGACGAACATACTGGCAAGGGCTGCACCATAAAACAGGGCTTCCAGGGTATAGGGTCTGCTTCCAATGTGAAACAGTGGCGTTGCACCCAAGGTATTAAACAGCGGATTGATGACAGTCAGAATCATAAACATAGGCAGCAGACTCAGTATGGTCTTCCAACCTTTTTTGCCGTTCAGGAGCAGGTAATAGATTGCTCCTGTTATGATTCCGGCAAGCAGATATGCCGGGTGCTGGATTACCACCGACATACCGATGGCTCCCACAAAAAAGAGGAAGTTCACCGCCGGGTGGCATTTGGAAAAAGCGTCATATTTCATGGCTTACTCCCGGGGTGCGCCCACATCGGTACCAAGACCTGCGCAGGTGTAGATCCAAAGGATTTTATCCCCGTCCTGAACCGCATAAGACGAAGAACCGTAATTAGGGAATCCGTTATTTACCCGATACATCCAACCGGATTCCGGACCGCAATCAAACTCATAAAGGTGGTTGATACCCTCTACATAGTAGCTGTCATACAAAGCGTTCCAGCTGTATTCGATTTGGATTCCGGCATTCTCACAAACACGCTTCAAAATTTCAAAGGCAGTTTCCCCTTGCTGAAAAGAAACAGTTGTTTCCTTTAATATCATACCGTCTGCGGGAACGTAGGGTGCTTTACCTTCTTCCAACTTATCCAAATTGGATAAGATCGTATCGCAACGGATTTCTACGGTACAGGTATACTCACCGCTGAGCGTATCCGTGAAGCTCGCAGAGGTTCCCTCGGGTGTTACAGGTGCAGGATCTTTCTGCAAATAAAATGCCAAACCAATTCCGGCAACCATAATCACACAAATCGCCAAGACCATTATGAAATTAGCCATTTTCCTTTTCTTCATAAAAAGCCTCCAAAAAACAAAAAGAGTCCCATAGCGGGACTCTTAAGTATAGCAACAAGACCGGTCGGCAGTCCCCAAGAGCCATCCGGTGCGAAAGTCACAGCTCGTATTCCGGCTCTGGACGCCATCTGCTTGATTTCTTCTCGGAAACCCAATGAAATCAAGCGGCATATTGTCCACCTACGGCGGCTTGGTACCGCTGGGGTATACCCATTCCAATCATCTGCCATGACTTTTGTATTATTCCATTTTCGGCATATATTCTATCATACTTTTCCGGAAGGTGCAATGTTTTTCCGATTATTATTAAAAAACATGTCCGGCAGTTCATACGAACTGCCGGATGTTACTTTTAGTCATTCATATCGTACAGGGAGGTTTTGCCTGTCAGTAACCGTTCATAAGCCGCCAACGCATAGTATCCCTGTTCTGTGGCAACACCATCTACCTTGGGGGCATCCTGGATATGACAGAATCCGCCCCCTTCAACAGCAAAGCTGCAAAGCTTATCCACAACCGTTTTCCCATTTTTAATAAAGCGAGTATCCTTTGCCGGGTCAATGCCCAAGGCAGTCAGTGCAACGATCACCTGGGCACAGGTCTCACTGGTAGAGACACCATAGCCCACGAAACCACCATCCTCCGCTTGAGCCTTGGACAGATAGGTTAATGCATTCTGAGCAGCACTGCTTACCCGCTCGTCCTTTGTATAGGGTGCCAGTGCCTGCAATGTCATAGCAGTCACATCCAAATCTGAGGCAGAGCCAGCGAGGCTCCAACCGCCGTCTGCACATTGCACAGAAAGAATGTAATCGATCAAGCTTTCACGGCTAACCTGCATGGCAGGATCTGCCGCCGTGGGAACGGCATAGTTGCCGCTATCCAATGCAATCAGCGCCCAAACAGGTCCGTTATTGCCCTGCTTTTTTATATAGTCCATTTCCGTCAGACCTTCCAGCAGGTTATAGCCGCCTACATCGGTCACATCTGCTCCAATGGCGGTTAACGCAAGAATCACGCGAACGGTATCGGTGCATTTTGATTTATGCAGTTTGGGAGAGCCAATAGTCGCCACATATTCCGCTATTGCCTGCTTGTAAGCAGTTGCGGCCTTCTCGTCCAGTCTTCCCGAACGGGCGAGGCCAATGATCACCCACTCGCTGCCGAAGGTACCGATTACAGAAGTATCAAGGCCTGAAAGATAATCGCCGGTTTGGATAAACGCCGTTTTTGCTGTTTCCGGCATTGCAGATGTCTGTGGCCACTCCGTGGGTGCGGAGGATTCTGTGTTCCCTGCAGATGTTTCTTTGCAGGCTGTCATAGAAACAATGATCAGCAGCACAAGCAAAAGTGCTGCCCATCTTTTATACATACGCATGGATGCTCACCTCGTCTTTTCCAATACTATAAAACATACCCGTCAAAATAGCAAGTCGAAAAGGCAGTCAAACGACTGCCCTTTCTGAATCTGTCATTTTTTGTTTTTCAGTTTACGCAGCAATGGGGGAACTCCCCAAATCACCGCGCAGTTCACAGCTATCCCCATAAGGAATAGCAGCCACCAGAAGCGGCAACACCAGCAAGTGCAATCCTTTGCGTCTGTTTTTCCTTGGTCAGCATCAGGTGCAGTGGGGTCAGTTGCAGTCGGTTCTGTTACCGGTGGCTCCGTTATCGGGGGTTCTGTTACCGGTGGCTCCGTTATCGGGGGTTCTGTTACCGGTGGCTCCGTTACCGGGGGTTCTGTTACTGGTGGCACTGTTACCGGGGGCTCTGTTACCGGGGGTTCTGTTACCGGTGGCTCCGTTACCGGGGGCTCTGTTACCGGGGGTTCTGTTACCGGCGGCTCCGTTACCGGGGGTTCTGTTACCGGTGGCTCCGTTACCGGGG